>NZ_JAHCKK010000041.1 GCF_026125825.1 Hydrogenophaga sp.
AGCGGCAGGGTCGGCGCCAGCTCGCGCGTGGCGCGCGCGCAGCGCTGCAGGGCCTCGCCGTAGGCGGCCACGCGGCGCATCGCGCGCAGCGCGCGGTCGGCGGAGCGGAACAGCGGCACGCCGCTGGCCACGATGGCTTCGGTGAAGAAGGGCTCGACCGCGCTGCCGTCGCCGGTGAGCACCAGCACGGCAGGCTTGGTGGCGCGCGCGATGGCCGGCACGATGTGCTCGGCCTTGTCGCGCTGCGCCATCTCGGGCCCCACGGGAATCGCAAGGACGAGGTTGCCGATGCGCTCGTCGTCCAGCAGCGTGAGCAGCAGTTCCCCGATCAGGCCAGGCTGGCGCACGCCGATGGTGGTGTAGTCCAGCGGGTTCTCGGCCACGGCGTAGGCGGGCAGCAGCGCGGTGAGCTTGTCCACCGTGGGCGCGGTGAGCTCGGGTAGGGCCAGGCCAAGGTCATCGGCGAAATCCAGCGCGATGTTCTTCATGGCACCCGAGCCGGTCATGAAGGCCGTGCCGCCGGCCGGCGGTTGTGGGTATCGCAGCAGGATGGCGCTGGTGTCGAGCAGTTCGTCCAGCGACTCGACCACCACCACCGCTTCGCTCTTGAGCAGCGCGGTGGCCGTGGCGTGGTCGCCGGCCAGCGCGCCAGTGTGCGACTGCGCGGCCTCGCGCGCCCGGGCGCTGCGCCCGGGCATCAGCAGCACCAGCGGTTTGCCGGCGGCGCGCGCGTGCGCCGCGAGCTGCAGGAACAGCGCGGGTCGGCGGATCTGTTCGGCGTAGACCGTGATCACGCGCGTCTGCGCGTCGCCGATGTAGTGGGCCAGCACGTCTTCGACCGAGACCGAAACCTCGTTGCCGGTGGAGAACACCGAGGTCACGGCCACGCCGCGGCCCAGGAAAGCGTCGCGCAGGTTGGCGGCCATGAAGCCGCTTTGCGCGACCACGCCCACGCCGGGTCGCTGTTCGTGGGGCCGCGCCGCCAGCGGCTCGAAGGTCACCGGCACGCCCGCGGCCAGGTTGGTGAAGCCCATGCAGTTGGGCCCCACCAGCAGGACGCCGGCGGCGCGCGCTGCATCGGCCAGGGCCTGCTGCCGCGCCTGGCCTTCTTCGCCGGCCTCGGCATAGCCCGACGCGAACAGCACGGCCGCGTGGCAGCGGCGCGCCGCGAGCGCCTTGACCGCGTCGAGCACGCCGGCTTGCGGAATGGCCAGCACCGCCAGGTCGATGCCCTCGGGCAGCGCGTCGATGGTTTTCACGCAAGGCCGGCCCTGGATCTCATCGCTGCTGCGGCTCACCAGGTGCAGGGCCCCGGCATAGCCGAAGCGGTCCAGGTTGCCTTGCACGAAGCCGCCAAAAGAGCGCGGGTCGGCAGAGGCTCCCACGATCGCGATGGAGCGGGGCCGCACGATGCGGTCCATCGGCAGGACCCCGGCGGGCGGCGTGAAAACGGGCTTGGACATGCAAAAGGGCCTTTCTGGTATGTCGCTGAGGCCGTGTGGGCGCACCTCATGGCGGTATTCGTGATGGATTCTGGCATACAAAAACACCTTGTTCAATACACCACAAGCCGATATTCAGCATTCATAGGGTTTGTACCGATGCGGGTCGTGAGGCGGATGGTCAGGTCTTCATGCAGCGGCCCCGATGGCAAATTGGGCCGATTTACCAAGGAAAACATGGCCTTGCGAAAAGCCTCGGCCTGCTTGGGTAGGATGTAGGTTGCCAACGCGAAATGCCTTTTGTGGCATTTTTATAAAATCCTATTGCACACCAGATTGACTTGGAGGTATATTTGCCATGCCTATGGAACACAACACCGCTCCCGACCCCCACAGCGACCTCGACACCGGGGTTGTCAGCGAAGAGGCGCGCCCGCGTGGCGGCCGGGCGACGGAGATTCGCACCGCCTTGCAGGAAGAGATCGAGACCGGCAAGTTGCCGCCGGGCAGTCCGCTGGACGAGCGCGCGCTGGCCGCGCGTTTCCAGGTCTCCCGCACCCCGGTGCGCGAGGCGCTGCAGCAGCTGGCCGCGCGCGACCTGGTCCGCATCGCGCCGCGGCAGGGCATGAGCGTGGCGCGCCTGTCCATCAGCCAGGTGCGCGCCATCATGGAAACCATCGGTGAGCTCGAGGGCATGTGCGCCAAGCTCGCGGCCCGCCGCGTGGACGACGACCTGCGTGCCCAGCTCGACGCGGCGCTGCAGCACTGCCAGGACGCCGCGATCCAGGGCGGCACCGAGGAATACGCCCAGGCCAATGCCCAGTTCCACGAAGTGATCTACGTGGGCAGCCGCAACCCCTACCTGGCCGACCTGATCCGCACGGCGCGGCGCCAGATCTACCGCTACCGCCTGCGCGACTTCGTCACCAAGGCCCAGATCAACAAGTCGATGCAGGACCACCTCAAGGTGGCGCGCGCGATTCAGGACGGCGACGAACTCGCGGCCACGCAACAAATGATGTTGCACGTGCCCTCGGGCTCGACCGGCTTCTCCGAATTCCTGGCCCGCATGCCCATGAGCCTGTTCGACACCGAGGCCGGCGAGAGCTGACGCGCGCCGGCGTCTCCCGTGACGAAAACCCCTGTCCTATGTCCCGCCCACCCCGCTCCATTCATGTGCCCGGCGCCTCACACAACGCCCCCATCCCCGCCGCCGCGCGCGTGGGGCCGCTGCTGTGCACCTCGGCCGTCTCGGGCAAAGACGCGGCCACGGGCGCGCTGCCGGCCCACATGGCCGACCAGGTGCGCCACGCCTTCGCCAACCTGAAGGCGGTGCTGGAGGCGGGCGGCGCCTCGCTGCAGGACGTCGTGAAGCTCAGCGTGTCCATCAAGGACAACGCCGTGCGCGATCCGCTCAACGCCGAGTGGCTGGCCTGCTTTCCCGATCCGCACGACCGCCCGGCCCGCCACATCGTTTTGCAGGACCTGCAGCACGGCATGTGGCTGCAGATCGAGGCCATGGCCTTCGTTTCGTAACACCCGCCGACATTCAACAACTGGAGACGCCGTTTCATGGTCATCGATTCCCACGCCCACATCGTCATGCCGCCCGAGAGCTTTCGCTTCATGGCCGAACTCGTTGGCGGCCGGGCCAACCCCAACACCCTGCCCAAGATCCCCGACGCCTCGGTGCGCAAGGTGGCCGAGGAGCTGGTCAAGAGCATGGACAACGTGGGCACCGACGTGCAGTTCATCTCGCCGCGGCCCTACCTGCAGATGCACTCGGTCAAGCCCGGGCGCGTGACCGAGCTCTGGACCATTCACTGCAACGACCTGATCGCGCGCCTCGTGCAGATGTTCCCGGACCGCTTCCGGGGCGTGGCCGGCCTGCCGCAGTACATGGACGAGGCGCTGGAGCTGCGCGCCATCCCGGAGTTGCGCCGCTGTGTCAACGAACTCGGTTTCGTCGGCTGCCTGATCAACCCCGATCCCACCGAAGGCCTGGGCGATCCCCCGGGACTGGGCGATCCGTTCTGGCACCCGCTGTACCAAGTGATGACCGAGCTGGACGTGCCTGCGCTGATCCACTCGGCCGGCAGCTGCAGCGCGCGCGAGTCGTACACGCTCAAGTTCATCAACGAGGAGAGCATCGCCATCATCTCGCTGCTGCACGCCAACATCTTCGACACCTTCCCCGACCTGAAGATCGTGGTGGCGCACGGCGGCGGCGCCATTCCCTACCAGATGGGGCGCTTCCGCTCGTGGAGCGTGCGCAAGGGCGACAAGCAGACCTTCGACGAGCAGTTGCGCAAGCTGTACTTCGACACCTGCAACTACAGCCAGGACGCGATTGAGCTGCTGCTGCGCGTGGCCGGCACCGACAACGTGCTGTTCGGCACCGAGAAGCCGGGCACCGGAAGCTCGCGCGACCCCGTCAGCGGGCGCGATTACGACGACATGAAGCCCGTGATTGAAAACATCGGCTGGCTGACCGAGGCGCAGAAGCTCGACATCTTCGAGTGCAACTGCAAGCGCGTCTACCCGCGCGCGTTTCGCAAAGACGAAGACTGCTAAGGAGCGCACCATGCCACTGAGCAAGGAAGACAACGATCTGCTGACGCGCGTGGAGAACGGCGCACCCATGGGCGAGATGATCCGCCAGCACTACTGGCTGCCGGCGGTGCCGGCGAGCAAGCTCGAAGCCGACGGCGCGCCCGTGCGCATCCGCCTGCTTGGCAAGAACTACATCGCTTTTCGCGCCACCAACGGCGAGGTGGGTGTGCTCGACGAGCAGTGCCCGCACCGCAAGGCCTCGCTCGCACTGGCGCGCAATGAGGACAACGGCGTGCGCTGCATCTACCACGGCTGGAAGTTCAACGTCAAAGGCGAGGTGGTGGACGCGCCCAACCACGCCGGCAACCAGGAGCAGTTCTGCAAGCATGTGCGGGTCAACCGCTACACGGCGGTGGATCGCGGCGGCATCGTCTGGGTGTGGCTGGGGCAGGGCGAGACCGCGCCGCCGTTCCCCGACCTGCCATTCATGGACCTGCCGGCGTCCCAGCGCTCGGTGACCAGCACCGAGGTGCCCACCAATTGGGTGCAGGGTGTGGAGGCCTCGATGGACTCCTCGCACGTCGGTGTGCTGCACGAATCCACCACCCAGATCACGGCCGGCGGCGGCAACCAGCGCATGCTGATGGCGCAGTCGCTCGCGCCCAAGCTGGAGTTCGAGGAACGGCCTTATGGCTACCGTTACGCGGCCCTGCGCCCGCTGCCCGACGGCAACACCTACGCGCGCGTCAACAATTTCGTCATGCCCTGGTACGGCATCATCTGCCCGCCCGACGCCCAGGGCCCGACCACGGTGTTTTTTTCCACCCCGGTGGACGATGTCACGCACCGCGCCTGGTTCGTGCACTACAACCCCCACCGCCCGCTGGGCATGACCATCATGTCGGCCTCGCCCGACGTCTGGAACTTCCCGCCGCTGCCGCCGGGAGACCCCAGGGACAACTGGGGCCAGAACCGCGACCTCATGAAGCGCGGCCACAAGACCGGCTTTCCGCAGCACCTGGGCACCGAGGACTTCGCCATGTTCCTGAGCCAGGGGCCGATTGCCGACCGAACCGACGAGCAGCTCTGCTCCGCCGACGGTGCCGTCGTGCGGGTGCGCCAGATGCTGCTGAAGGCCGCGCGCGAGTTCATGGCCGGCCAGCCGCCCACCATGGCCCACCACCCTGAGCTGGACTACCGAAAGATCCAGTCGGTGGGCGGCGTGCTGCCCACCGGCCAGGACTGGCGCGCCCTGGCCGACGCCTGAGCGTTCCCCCACAGTCCCCGACAAGGTGCGCAGACACCCCGGGGGCGATCGGATCGACCGATCCGACCCTTTCCTTCATGGAGACAACATGAGCTTGAACCGCCGACAGCTGATCGTGTCCAGCGGGGCCCTCCTGGCCCCGGCCGCCTGGGCCCAGTCCCGCCCCCCGATCCGTATCCTGGTGGGCTTCCCGCCGGGGGGTGCCACCGACGCCATTGCGCGCGCCGTGGCCGACCGCCTGCCTGCCTTGCTGGGCCAGCCGGTGATCGTGGAGAACAAGCCCGGCGTGGGCGGGCGCATGGCCGCCGACACGGTGCTCGCCGCGCCAGCGGATGGCCTGACCTTCATGATCGCGCCCAACGCCACGCCCACTTTCCAGATGCTGGTGTTTGGCCACCAGATCCGCTGGAACATCCTCAAGGACTTCACCTCGGTGGCGGGCATCGCGTCCTACCCGCTGGGCATGGGCGTGGCCCTCAACACCAAGGCCACCAACGCGCGCGAGTTCGTCGAGTGGGTGAAGAAGAATCCCGACAAGGCCAGCTTCGGCACGCCCGGCCTGGGCGGCCAGAACGCCTACCTGGGCGAGCAGTTCGCCAAGACCGCCGGCATCGACCTGCCGGTCACGCCATACAAGGGCTCGCCGCCGATGGTCAACGACCTGCTGGGCGGGCACGTGCCAGCGGCCGTGAGCCTGCTCGACGGCATGATGGCGCACCACCGCGCCGGCAAGATCCGCGTGATCGGCGTCTTCACCAAGGAGCGGTCGCCGCTGATGCCCGACATCCCGACCTTCGCGGAGCAGGGCATCGACGTGACCTCGGGCGAGGCCTGGACCGGCATGTGGGCCAAGGCCGGCACCCCGGCGGCCGAGGTCGAGCGCATGCAGAAGGCGGTGCAGCAGGCGCTGCAGATGCCCGAGGTGAAAGAGCAGCTCAGCCAGCGCCTGTGGGCCAACCCCCACTTCCGCACCGGCGCCCAGCTCGAAGCCCTGCAGCGCGCCGAGCTCGCGCACTGGGAGCCGCTCATCAAGGCGTCCGGCTTCAAGGCCGAGTAAGCCGCGCGCACCGTGACCACCGCGCCCACACTCCAGGCCCGCATCCGGGCCACGACCTTCGAAGCCGCAGGCGTGCTCGGTCTGGAGCTGGTGCCGCTGCCGCCGGCGCGCGCGCTGCCGGCGTTCGCGGCGGGCGCCCACATCGACCGGCACCTGACCACCCCCGACGGCCCGCTGGTGCGCAGCTACTCGCTGCTCAACGACCCGGGTGAAACGCACCGCTACTGCATCGGCGTCCACCGCGACCCGCGTTCGCGCGGCGGCTCTCGCCACGTGCACGAGGTCCTCCGGCCGGGCCAGGTGCTGACCCTGAGCGCGCCGCGCAACCACTTCCCGCTGGACGAGCGCGCGCCCTTCAACGTCTTCATCGCCGGCGGCATCGGCATCACGCCCCTGCTGGGCATGATCGAGCGCTCGCGCGCACTGGGCATCCCCTGGCGCCTGCACTACAGCGCGCGGACCCGGCCGCACGCGGCCTTCCTCGATCGCCTGGCCGCCTGGGACCGCCAGGGCGGGGGACAGGTGCTGTTGAACTTCGATTGCGAACCGGGCGGGAAGATGCTGGACCTGCGGCGCCTCGTGGCCGCTCTGCCCGACGGTGCACACGTGTACTGCTGCGGCCCGCGGCCGATGCTGGAGGCCTTTGAACAGGCCACGGCCGGCCTGCCACCCGGGCGCGTGCACCGCGAGTACTTCGCGGCCAAGGGATCGCCCGCCACGGGCGGCGGCTACTCCGTAGCGCTGGCGCGCAGCCGCCGCACGCTGGCCGTGCCCGAAGGCAAGTCCCTGCTGGACTGCCTGATCGAGATGCAGATCGAGCCGCCGTTTTCCTGCCGCGAAGGCGTGTGCGGCACCTGCGAGGTGCGCGTGCTCGACGGCACGCCCGACCACCGCGACCTCGTCCTCTCCGATGCCGAGCGCGCCGCCAACGACCGGATGATGGTCTGCTGTTCCGGCGCCCGGAGCCCCATGCTGGTGCTTGACCTCTGAGCGCCGGCCCTCCTGTTTCAACCCGAGAACTTTCACCATGGGCGAACCCCTGATCACCTACGAACTGGACGGCGCGATCGCGCTGATCGGCCTGAACCGGCCCGACAAGCGCAATGCCATCAACGACAGCCTGATCGACGAACTGCGCGTGGCCGTTCTGCGCGCGCACGACGAGGCCGACGTGGCCGTGCTGTTTGGCCACGGCAGCAACTTCTGCGCCGGCCTGGACCTGGCCGAGGCGCTGGCGCGCGCCACCGGCCAGATCAAGCCGCCGCGCAAGCGCCGCCGCCACAACTGGCACGAGGTCTTCGACCTCATTGCGCGCGGCCCGATCCCCTTTGTCGCGGCGCTGCACGGCGCCGTGGTGGGCGGCGGCCTGGAGCTGGCCATGGCGGCCCACGTGCGCGTGTGCGACGACAGCGCGCTCTTTGGCCTGCCCGAAGGCCAGCGCGGCATCTTCGTGGGTGGCGGCGGCACGGTGCGCATTCAGCGCGTGGTCGGCACCACGGTGATGATGGACATGATGCTCACCGGCCGCCTGCTCTCGCCCGCCGAAGGCCTGCAGGAGCATGTGGTGCGCTACGTCACGCCTGCCGGCCAGGCGCTGGCCAAGGCGCGCGAGCTCGCGCTGCGCATCGGCAAGAACAGCGTGGACACCAATTGGATGATCATCAACGTGCTGCCGCGCGTGCAGGACCTGTCGCACGACGACGGCCTCTTCGTCGAGCAGCTCAACTCGGCGCGCGCGCGCCCGCCCGAAGCCGAGGCGCGCCTGCGCGAATTCGTCGACGGCAAGGCAAAAAAACTGCAGGACAACCAGGCCTGAGGCACCCCATGACTTCTTTTGACTTTTTCCACGTCAGCGACGACGAACGCGCGCGCGCCGCCGCGCATGCCCGGATGGCCGCCTCCGAGGCTGCCCTGATCCCCGACATCCCGGCGGACACGCCGCTGCGCCCGGTGAACCGCGTGGCCGTGATTGGCGCGGGCACCATGGGCGGGGGCATCGCGCTCTCATTGGCCAGCATCGGGATTCCCGTCACGCTGATCGACAGCAGCGCGGCCGGCCTGGAGCGCGGCCTGGCGCGCGTGAAAGACCTGTGCGCCACCAGCGTGCAGCGCGGCAAGCTCGCCCAGGCCGAGATGGACCAGCGCCTGGCGCTCATCACGGGCTCGCTGTTGATCGCCGACGTGAGCGACGCCGACCTTGTGATCGAGGCTGTGTTCGAGGACATGGGCCTCAAGCAGGACATCTTCCGCCAGCTCGATGCGCACGCCCGCCCTGGCGCGATCCTGGCCACCAACACCTCCGGGCTGGATGTGGACGCGATCGCCGCCGTGACCCGGCGCCCGCAGGACGTCGTGGGCGCGCACTTCTTCAGCCCGGCCCACGTCATGAAGCTGCTGGAAGTGGTGCGCGGGGCGCAGACCGCGCCCGACGTGATCGCCACGCTGATGAACCTGGGCCGGCGCATGGGCAAGATCGCCGTGCTCGCGCGCATCTACCCGGGCTTCATCGGCAACGCGCTGTTCCGGAACTACACGCGCGAGGCGCACTTCCTGGTGGAAGACGGCGCGCTGCCGCACGAGGTGGACGAGGCGCTGAAGAAATTTGGCTACGCCATGGGCATCTTCGCGGTGCACGACATGGCCGGCAACGACGTGGGTTACCAGACCCGCAAGGCACAAATGGCCACGCGAGCGACCGACCGGCGCTGGAACGACCTGATCCTCAAGCTCTGCGACCAGGGCCGCCTGGGCCAGAAGAGCGGCAAGGGCTGGTACCGCTACGAGGCTGGCGACCGCACGCCGCGCCGCGATCCTGAGCTCGAGCGCTTCATCGTCGAAGAATCGGCGCGTATGGGCCTGCCGCGCCAGGCCATAGACGAGGAAGAGCTCATCAAGCGCTGCCTCTACGGCATGGTGAACGAAGGCGCGCGCCTGCTCGAACACGGCATCGCGCTGCGCCCCAGCGACATCGACATCACCTACCTGACCGGCTACGGCTTCCCAGCCCACCACGGCGGCCCCATGTACCTCGCCGACCGCATCGGCCTGCCGCAGGTGCTGGCCGACATCCGGCGTCTGCACGCTCAGTACGGCCACTGGTGGCAGCCCGCGCCGCTGCTGGAGCAACTGGTCCGCGACGGCCGGTGTTTTGCCGATCTGCAGCCGGAGCGCTAAGGTGGACCTCGGTATAGACGGCCGCAAAGCCCTCGTGTGTGCGTCTTCTCAAGGCCTGGGTTACGCCTGCGCCCTCGCGCTGGCGCAGGAAGGTTGCGAGGTCTTCATCAACGGTCGGCATGCGGAAAAACTGGAGTTCGCGGCACAGGCTTTGCGGGCCGAGACCGGCGCGAGTGTGACGCCGGTGGCGGCCGACATCTCGACCGAAGCGGGACGCGCCACACTGCTGCGGGCCTGCCCGGCCCCCGATATCCTGATCAACAACAACGCCGGGCCAGCGCCTGGGAAGCTTGCAGACTGGGATCACGGAGCGTGGATCGGCGCTCTGGAGAACAACCTGCTGGCGGCGGCCTTTCTGATTCAGGCCACCTTGCCGGGCATGCGCGAGCGGCGCTTCGGCCGCATCGTGAACATCACCTCGGCGATGGTCAAATCACCGCATGCCGCCATGGGCTTGTCCACCGCCGCACGCGCTGGCCTGACGGCCCTGTGCAAAGCCCTGTCGCGCGAGGCCATCGTGGACAACGTGACCCTGAACAACCTGCTGCCTGAACGCTTCGACACACCACGGCAGATGTTCATGGCGCAACGCCTGATGCAGGAACAAGGCATCTCTCTTGAACAGGCTCGGCGCCAGCTCGCCGACACACTGCCCGCAAAGCGCCTGGGCGAACCGGCGGAGTTCGGCGCCGCCTGCGCTTTTCTCTGCGGTGCCCGATCGGGTTTCATGACCGGGCAGAACCTGCAGTTGGACGGGGGCGCCTCCTGGGGCTTGATCTGAGCGGGCCAGCCTCGCCCGAGAGCATCGGAAGACAAGCTGTTGGAGCGTCTGATTCGCTTGCCCGGCGTGCTGTACAGTTCGACGGATCGGATTCGGCCCAGGTGCGCGCGCACGGAATTGCTGCTGGTCGGGCAAGTTCGTCCTTGCGTTTTGAGATTGAATCTTTGTCAACCAACCATGTGCGAGCGCGCAGCTGACGACGAACCCAGGGGTCGTGGTTTCATGCCTGCCAGCCGCACCCGCAAAGGCCCGCAGCTTTGGCTGCGGGTTTTTTCTTTTTCCCTCGGAGGCGTGCCCCATGAGCAAGGCGTTCACCCGCGAGACCGATTCGGACGATGAAGACGATCTGCCGGCCGCAGCGCCCGTGCCCGGTGGCAAGAACTACATCACGCGCGCCGGCTATGACCGGTTGCGCGCCGAGCTGTTTTCGCTGATCGACGACGAGCGTCCCAAGATCGTGGACATCGTTCACTGGGCGGCCAGCAACGGCGACCGTTCTGAAAATGGCGACTACCTGTACGGCAAGAAGCGATTGCGCGAGATCGACCGGCGCATCCGCTTTCTGACGCGCCGGCTCGAAATTGCCGAAGTCGTCGACCCATCGCTGCACCATGGCGGTGATCAGGTGTTCTTTGGTGCCACCGTCACCTATGCCGACGACAGCGGAGAGGAAACCACCGTGACCATCCGGGGGGTGGACGAAGCCGACAGTTCCCAGGCCCAGGTCAGCTGGATCTCCCCGGTGGCGCGTGCCCTGCTGAAGGCCCGCGTCGGCGATGTGGTGAAGCTGGTGGTGCCAGGCGGTGTGCAGGAGCTTGAAGTGCTGAGCGTGCGGTATCCCGCACCGGGCGAGGCCGCCTGAGTCAGGGCTTGTAGCGCTGTGCCTTGATGACCGAGGTGGTGCGCTTGAGGCTGCGCAGCACATCGGCCAGGTGCTGGCGGTCCCGCACGGCCACCGAGAAGCGGATGTCTGTCGCGGTCTGGGCGGGTTCGTCGCCCATGTCCACGTGGGTGATGTCGGCTTCGGCCGCTGCAATGCTGGAGGCGACGCGCGCCAGCACGCCTTTGCCATTGGTGACGGTCACGATCACCGTGGTATCGAACGAGCGCACCGGTTCGTCGGCCCACTCGACTTCCAGGAAGCGTTCCCCATCGCGCAACAGCAGGCGTTTGCCGGTGGGGCAATCGTCCGCATGCACCACCAGGCCTTCACCGCGCCCCAGATACCCGACGATGCGGTCGCCCGGAATCGGCTTGCAGCAGGGGGCGTACTGCACCGACAGGCCTTCGCTGCCATCGAGCGTGACCACGCCCTGCGACACCGACTCGTCCCGTCCGCTGGCGTAGCGCTCGGTGCTGATCAGCAGGGCGTCGGGCTTGAGGCCGGTTTCGGCCAGCAGCACGGCCAGCTTCTTGCCGACCATGCTGGCGATCCGCTTGCCCATGCCGATGTCCGACAGCAGCTCTGCGCGCGACTTGTTGCCGGTGAAGCGCAGCAGCTTTTCCCATGTGGCGTGGTGCGGCCCCACCTCGGACGGCAGCGTGGCAATGCCTTCGGTGCGCAGGGCCTGGCCGAGCATGCGCTCGCCCAGTTCGTGCGACTTCTCCTGTGCCACGGTCTTGAGGTGGTGCCGGATCTTGGAGCGCGCCCGGCCGGTCTTGACGAAGGACAGCCAGGTCGGATTGGGCTCGGCCTTCTCCGCGGTGACGATCTCGACGACGTCGCCATTCGCCAGCTCGGTGCGAAGAGGGCGCTGCTCGCCGTTGATGCGGGCCGAAACCGTGTGGTTGCCCACATCGCTGTGGATGGCGTAGGCAAAGTCCATCACGGTGGCACCGCGCGGCAAGGCCATGATCTTGCTCTTGGGTGTGAACACATAGACCGCATCGGGGAAGAGGTCGATCTTGATGTGGTCCCAGAACTCCGCCGCATCGCGCGTTTCCTGCTGGATGTCCAGCAGGGACTGCAGCCATTGCGTGCCCAGCCGCTGCGAAGTGTCGCTGTTGGGTTCGCTGGCCTTGTAGAGCCAGTGCGCCGCCACCCCCGATTCCGCCACCACGTCCATGGCATGGGTGCGCAGCTGGAACTCGATGTTGGTGCCGAAGGGGCCGATCAGCGTGGTGTGCAGCGATTGGTAGCCATTGACCTTGGGGATGGCCACGTAGTCGCGGAACTTGCCTGGCAGCGGCTTGTAGAGCTGGTGCAGCACGCCCAGCCCGGTGTAACAGTCGTTCAACTCGGGGACGATGATGCGAAAGCCGTAGATGTCGGTGACCTGAGAGAAGGACAGGTGCTTGTTGTCCATCTTGCGGTAGACCGAATACAGCGTCTTCTCCCGTCCCATGATGCGCACGCTCATGCCGTGCCGCACGAAGTCCGCTTCCACCTCGCGCTGGACCCGCGCGATCAGGTCGCGGCGGCGGTTCCGAGACTTGTTGAGCGCCTTGGAAAGCACCTCGTAGCGCCAGGGGTGCAGGAAGCGGAAAGCCAGGTCCTGCAGCTCGCGGTAGGTGAAGTTCAGGCCGAGGCGGTGCGCGATGGGCGCGTAGATTTCCAGGGTTTCGCTGCTGATGCGCTGCCACTTCGAACGCGGCATGTCGCCCATGGTGCGCATGTTGTGGGTGCGATCGGCGAGCTTGATCAGAATGACCCGCACGTCCTTGGCCATGGCCAGCAGCATCTTGCGGAACGACTCGGCCTGGTTCTGCTCGCGCGTGTCGAATTCCAGCTTTTCCAGCTTGGTGAGGCCGTCCACCAGCTCGGCCACCGGCGCGCCGAAGCGCTCCACCAGTTCTTCCTTGGTCACGCCACAGTCTTCGATGGCGTCGTGCATCAGCGCCGCCATCAGCGCCTGGGCGTCCAGTTTCCACTCCGCGCACTGGGCGGCCACCGCGATCGGGTGGGTGATGTACGGATCTCCGTTCTTGCGCAGCTGACCCAGGTGGGCCTCATCGGCGAAGCGGTAGGCCTGGCGAATGCTCTCGATGTCCGCCGGACCGAGGTAATCCAGCTTGCCCAGCAGCGCGGCAAAGCTGGCCGCGGCGGCGCTCGCGGCCGGGTGCGCCTGCTCTGCGGGGGGCTGAAGGGTGCCGTTGTCGGCCTCGGTGATCATCCGCATACTTTAGCGCGAGACGATGGATCCCGCTGAGTCCATGCACAGAGTCTGTGCAGGGAGCATGCGCACGGCAGGGAACGGGCGAAAAAAAACACCGCGGTGCGGTGTTTCTTTTCAAAGGACCCAAGCGGCCTCAGAGCGGCACTTTCTTGAGCATTTCCAGGCCGACCTTGCCGTCGGCGATTTCGCGCAGGGCGGTCACGCCGGGCTTGTTCTTGCTCTCGATCTTGGGCGCATGGCCCTGGCTCAGCATGCGGGCGCGGTAGGTTGCGGCCAGCACGAGCTGAAAGCGGTTGGGGATCTTTTCCAGACAGTCTTCGACGGTGATGCGTGCCATGGGCGGGCTCCAGAGAATGGGCGGTGAATCAGAGGATGTTGAGCGCTTGGAAGGTATCGCCGCGGGCGATACGCTGAGCGGAAAACTTGAGCCGCTGGGCATGGACGATGGCCTTGAGGTCAAACAGGGCCCGCTCGAACAACTCGTTGATTATAACGAAGTCGAACTCTTTGGCGTGGGCCATCTCGGTGGCTGCGTTCTGCAGCCGCAACTCGATCACCTCGGCGGTGTCTTCCGCCCGGCGCTCCAGGCGCGAGCGCAATTCCTCCCAGCTCGGCGGCAGGATGAAGATCAACACGGCGTTGGGGAAGATGCGTTTGACCTGGATCGCACCCTGGAAATCGATCTCCAGCACCACGTCGGCGCCCTGGTTGATGCGCTGCTCGATGGCCATTTTCGAGGTGCCGTAGCGGTTGCCGTGCACCATGGCCCACTCCAGAAAGGCCCCCTGGATGACCATCTGGTCGAAGGTCTCCTTGCTGACAAAGTAGTACTCGCGGCCATGCAGCTCTTGCCCCCTGGGCGGGCGCGTGGTGTGCGAGACCGAGGGCACGACCCGCGAATCGAGCTCCATCAAGGCCTTGACCAGGCTGGATTTACCGGCCCCGCTGGGGGCTGCGACGACAAACAGGTTTCCGGGATATTCCATGCTTACTCAATGTTCTGGACCTGCTCGCGCATTTGTTCGATGAGCACTTTCATTTCCACCGAGATGCGGGTGAGTTCGAGGTTGGAGGACTTCGACCCCAGGGTATTGGCTTCGCGGTGCAATTCCTGGATCAGGAAATCGAGCCGCTTGCCGACCTCGGCGCCCTTCTTCAACAGGCGCTCGATCTCGGTCAAGTGGGAATCAAGCCGGGTGAGTTCCTCGGCCACGTCGATGCGGATGGCAAACGCGGTGGCTTCGGTCAAGGCCCGGTCCTGCGCCATGTCGGAGGTGATGGTGCCCCCCTGCGCCGGGGCGGCCGCGCCAAGGGCCTCGTTCCAGCGGTCGATGAATCGCTGGCGCTGCTGTGCGACCAGCAGCGGGATCAGCGGTTGCGCGTCCTTGGCAAGCTGGCGCAGCTGGGCCAGCCGGTCGAGCAACATGGCGGCCAGGCGCTTGCCTTCGCGTTCGCGGGCGCTGGTGAGCCCGTCCAGCGCGGTTTGCGCCAGAGTGACCAGGGCCTCGTTCAATTCGCCGGGGTTGCCCTGCTGGCGCGAGGTGAGTTGCAGCACCTCGGCCACCGACAGGGGCGAGGCCGTGGGCAGCCAGGCGCGAACGTTGTCCTGGAGTCCCACGAGCTTTTGCAGGTCGAGCGGGCTGGGCGTGCGCGGCACCGTGTCCGAGCGGCCTTCGATCCAGGCCCGCACCTCCACCTTGCCGCGTTTGAGGCGCGCGCCCAGCAGGTCGCGCAGCGCGGGTTCGGTGGCGCGCAGGTCGTCCGGCAGCTTGAAAGTGAGGTCGAGAAAGCGGCTGTTGACGGAGCGGATTTCGACGCCCACACCGGCCTGGGACTCGCGGCCGGACTCGGTGCTGGCCGGGGCCGCGGACCCGCCCGAGTGGGCCGAGGCGTAGCCGGTCATGCTGTAAACTGCCATTGAACTTTGCCCATCAGGGTGAATGGTCCAAAACGAGGCGTTCCGGAAACCATCCGAATTATGTCAAAGGTCAAACCCGCACCGCTGCCGCCGGACACCGTGATCGGCGGTTACCGCATTGTCCGCAAGCTGGCGGCCGGCGGTTTTGGCGTGGTGTACCTGGCCGTGGACACGGAAGGGCAGCAGGTCGCCGTCAAGGAGTACCTGCCTTCTTCCCTGGCTTCTCGGGGCCCCGGCGAGCTCCTGCCGCAGGTGCAGCCGGAGAAGCTTTCGCTCTACCGGCTGGGCCTCAAGAGCTTCTTCGAAGAAGGCCGCGCCCTGGCCCAGATCTCCCACCAGTCGGTGGTGAGCGTGCTCAACTTCTTCCGCGAAAACGAGACGGTCTACATGGTCATGAACTTCCTGGAGGGCGCGTCCCTGCAGGAATTCATCATCACGGCGCGAGAGCTCAAGAAGCAGAAGGTGTTCCGCGAATCGACCATCCGCTCGCTGTACGACGAGGTGCTGCGCGGACTGCGCATCGTGCACCAGCACAAGATGCTGCACCTGGACATCAAGCCGGCCAACATCTTCGTGACCGACGACAACCGTTCGGTGCTGATCGACTTCGGCGCGGCGCGAGAGGTGCTGAGCAAGGAAGGCAACTTCATTCGCCCGATGTACACGCCCGGCTTCGCCGCGCCTGAGATGTACCGGCGCGACTCGTCCATGGGCCCGTGGACCGACATCTACGCCATCGGCGCCTGCATCTACGCCAGCATGCAGGGCTACCCGCCCAACGACGCGCCCCAGCGCCTGGAGAAAGACCGCCTCTCGCTGGCGCTCTCGCGCCTGCGCGGGGTGTACTCCGACAACCTCATCGAGGTGGTCGAGTGGTGCATGTCGCTGGACCCGCTGTCTCGCCCGCAATCGGTGTTCGCACTGCAAAAAGAGCTGAGCCGCGAAACCGAGCGCAGCTACACCAAGCTCACCGTGGCTGAGAAGATGCGGCTGCAGTTCGACAACATCGTGTCGGACAACAAGAAGTCCCTGCGCAAGTCCACCAACGCCGCGACCAAGTTTCGATGAAGTTCTCGGTCTACCAGATCAGTCGCCAGGGGGGCCGGGAGCGCAACGAAGACCGCATGGGCTATGCCTACACCCGGGAGTCGGGGCTGTTCGTGCTGGCCGACGGCATGGGCGGCCACCCCGAAGGCGCGATGGCGGCGCAGCTTGCGCTGCAGACCTTCTCGGCCTACTTCCAGAAAGCCGCCAACCCCACGGTGCGGGAGGTCCCGGAGTTCCTCTCCAGCGCCCTGATGGCGGCGCACCACCAGATCATCCGCTACGCCGCTGAAAAGGGCATGCTCGACACCCCGCGCACCACGCTGGTGGCTGCCGTGATGGAGCGCAACCACGTGCACTGGGTGCACTGCGGCGATTCGCGCCTTTACGTCGTGCGCCACGGCGAGATGCTCACGCGCACACGCGACCACTCCTACATGGAGCAGCAGCAGCACCTGGGCCGCGCCACCGACCACATCAACCGCAACATCCTTTTCACCTGCCTGGGCTCACCCGCCAAGCCGGTGTTCGACCTCTCCGGCCCGGTCCACCTGATGCAGGGCGACCGCGTGCTGTTGTGCTCCGACGGCCTGTGGGGCACGGTCAGCGACGAGGAGATCACCTCCGAACTGTCCAAGCGGCCGCTGGAGCAGGCCGTGCCCGAGCTGGTGGAAATGGCGCTCAAGCGCGGCGGCCCGCGCTGCGACAACGTGACCGTGCTGGCCATGGAGTGGGAGACGGCCGACGAATTCCAGTCCACCCGCGTCTCCACCGAAGACATCGACGACGGGGTGTTTGCTTCCACCATCCAGTCGGGCATCCCCGACCCTTCCATCGAAGACATGGACGACGCGGCGATCGAACGCTCGATCGCCGAGATCAATGCCGCGATCCGCCGCACGGCGGAGCGCAATTCCTGAACTCCCGAGGTTTCCCCATGAGCGACATGACCCGACCCGGCCAACGGGCCGCAGATGCTTTGCGCCCGGTGCGCATCACCCGCCACTACACCATCCACGCCGAGGGCTCGGTGCTGATCGAGTTCGGCAACACCAAGGTGCTCTGTACGGCCTCGGTCGAGGAAAAAGTGCCCTCGCACAAGCGGGGAAGCGGCGAGGGCTGGCTGACGGCCGAATACGGCATGTTGCCGCGCGCCACCCATACCCGCAGCGACCGCGAAGCCGCCAAGGGCAAGCAGAGCGGGCGCACGCAGGAAATCCAGCGCCTCATTGGCCGTTCTCTGCGCGCCGTGTTCGACCTCAAGGCCCTGGGCGAGCGCACGATCTCGCTGGACTGCGACGTGATCCAGGCCGACGGCGGCACGCGCACCGCCAGCATCACCGGCGCCTACGTGGCCGCGCACGACGCGGTGGCCAAGCTGATGGCGCAGGGCAAGCTCCCTGTCTCGCCGATCCGCGACCAGGTGGCCGCGATCTCGGTCGGCATCCTTCGCGGCAAGGCGCTGCTCGACCTGGAGTACGTGGAAGACGCGGCCTGCGACACCGACATGAACGTCGTCATGACCGGTGCCGGGCATTTCGTGGAAGTGCAGGGCACGGCCGAGGGCGCGGCCTTCACCCGCAGTGAAATGAACGAGCTGCTGGCGTTGGCCGAAAAGGGCATCGGCGACCTCGTGGCGGCACAGCGCGAGGCCCTGGGGCTGGCATGAAGCTGGTGCTGGCGTCCAACAACCCTGGCAAGCTTGCCGAACTGCAGGCCCTGTTCGCGCCGCTGGGTGTGGAGTTGGTGCGCCAGGCCGATCTGAACATCCCCGAAGCGCCCGAGCCCCACCGCACCTTCATCGAGAACGCACTGGCCAAGGCGCGCCATGCGGCGCGCGCAAGCGGCCTGCCCGCGCTTGCCGATGACGCCGGTTTGTGCGTCGAGGCATTCGGTGGCCTGCCTGGGGTGGACACGGCGTACTACGCCACGCAATTCGGCTACGCCAAGGGCGACGACAACAACGTGCGGGCGCTGCTGGAGCAGATGGCCCACGTGACCGACCGCCGCGCCGCGCTCGTGAGCACCCTGGTGGCCCTGCGCAGCGCCGACGATCCCGAACCGCTCGTGGCCACGGGTCGCGCGCCCGGGCTGATCACCCAGGAGCCCATTGGCGACAAGGGTTTCGGCTTCGATCCAGTGATGTACCTGCCCGAATTCGGCCGGACCTTCGCGCAGTTGCCCACCGAGGTGAAGAACGCGAACAGCCACCGGGGCCGCGCGGCGCGGCAGATGCTTGAACTCATGCGCGAGCGCTGGTTCTCGCCCGCGCCCTCGGAAACACCATGAGCGAACCCACCGGCGTGCCGATGTCCTGGCCCGGCGGCCAGCCGGCCGCCGCAGGGCAGGGCGACCCGATCTGGAACGACGTGCGCCACTGGATGCGCCCGGGCACGCTGCAGCTGCAGAGCCTGCCCCCGCTGTCGCTGTACATCCACCTGCCCTGGTGTCTGAAGAAGTGCCCCTACTGCGACTTCAACTCGCACGAATGGAGTGCCACCGCCGCGCCCGGCGAGGCCCTGCCGGAGACCGCCTACCTCGAGGCCCTGCGCGCCGATCTTGCCGCCTCGCTGCCGCTGATCTGGGGTCGCACCGTGCACAGCGTGTTCATCGGCGGCGGCACGCCCAGCCTGTTCTCGCCTGCCGCCATCGACCGCCTGCTGGGCGACGTGCGCGCCATGCTGCGGCTGGAGGCCGACGCCGAGATCACGCTGGAGGCCAACCCGGGCACCTTCGAGAAAGACCGCTTCCGCGCCTTCCGGGACGCGGGTGTCACGCGCCTGTCGATCGGCGTGCAGAGCTTCAACGACGCCCACCTCAAGGCCCTGGGCCGGGTGCACGACCGCGAGCAGGCCCTGGCGGCGGTGGAGGAGGCCGCACAGGCCTTCGACACCTTCAACCTGGACCTCATGTACGCGCTGCCGGGGCAGACCCTGGCCGACTGCGAGGCCGACGTGCGCACCGCGCTGTCGTTCGCGCCGCCACACATCTCCATTTACCACCTCACGCTCGAACCCAACACCTACTTCGCCAAGTACCCGCCTGCCCTGCCGCCGGAGGACGAGGCCTGGGACATGCTGGACCGCATCACCGAGCTCACCGCCGAAGCGGGCATGCAGCGCTACGAGGTCTCGGCCTACGCGCGCCATGGGCATCGCTGCTGGCACAACCTCAACTACTGGCAGTTCGGGGACTACCTGGGCATCGGCGCTGGCGCGCACAGCAAGCTCAGCTTCGCGCACCGCGTCTCACGGCCAGTGCGTGTGCGCGAGCCTCGCCTGTACATGGAGCGCGCGCTGGCGGGCAACGCCGTGGTGAGTGCGGACGAGGTCTCGCGCAAGGCCTTGCCCTTCGAATTCATGCTCAACGCCCTGCGGCTCAAGGACGGCTTCACGCTGCTGCAGTTCATGGAGCGCACGGGCCTGCCGCTCTCCAGCATCGAACCAGCCCTGGCGCAGGCGCAGCACAAGGGGCTGATCGCGCGCGACGCGACCCGGGTGTGGCCGACCGAGCGCGGCTTCGACTTCCTGAGCGACCTGCAGGAACTGTTTCTGGCGGACTGAAGCGCCGGATTTGCTCAGGCGCTGGCCGCGCTGGTCTGCAGGCTGAAGCCCACGCGCGTGACGCCGCCACTGGATTCGGCCGCCGGGAAACCGTCGTGCATGCGGGCGATGGCCGCCACGATGGACAGGCCCAGTCCATGGTGCGGCTTCTCCAGTTCGCAGCGCGCGGCGTCGGCGCGGAAGAAGCGGTCAAAAAGGCGCGGCAGGTGAGAGGCCTCGATCGACGGCCCGGTGTTTTCCACCCACAGGCGCGCACCACCCTGGGCCTCGGGCGCGATGCGCACGCACAGCGCGGAGCCCTGATCGGCATAGCGGATCGCGTTGCCCAGCAGGTTGGAGATCGCGCGCTTGATCAAGGGCGCATCCACCGACAGGTGGGCATCGCCCTCGATGGTCACGCGCAGCCCCCGTTCGTCCATCGGGGCTTCGTGGAACTCCACCACCTGCTGCACCAGCTCGGCCAGGCTCACCGGCGCGCTGCGGCGGGCCTTCACGCCACGGTCGGCCTGGGCCAGGAACAGCATGTCGTTGACGATGGCCGCCATGCGCTGCAGTTCCTCCAGGTTGGAGTGCAGCGTTTCCTCCAGCTCGGCCACGCTGCGCTCACGGCTGAGCGCCACCTCGGTCTGGCCGATCAGGTTGGCCAGCGGGGTGCGCAGCTCGTGCGCCACGTCGGCGTTGAAGCCTTCGAGCTGCACGTAGGTGCGCTCGACGCGGTGCATGAGGCCGTTGAACTGCTCGATCACCGGCTGCAGTTCTTCGGCCGGTTCGGGCAGCGAGATCCTCTGACCCAGACGCCGCGCGTCGATGGCCTTGGTCTGGGCGGCCAGGTCCAGCAGCGGGCGCAGGCTGCAGCGCACGCGCCAGAAGGTGCCCCAACCCACCAGGGCGCCACCGGCCAGCACGGCGCCGACCAGCAACAGGGCCATGCGGCGGGCGGTCTTGGCGTCCTGCGAACAATCCAGCACCACCTTGCCCTGCAGCAGGCCGCCGGATGCCGTCGGTACGGCGAAATCCATGCCGCGGGCGGTCGATTGGTTCACGTCAAAGGTGGGCGCCACATCCCGGTAGAACTCGCTTCCATCGGCACGCTTCATCTGCACGAAGGTGCCGGGGCGGCGCTCGGCCAGCCAGGCCATCTTCGCCTTGACCTCGGCCTCGCCACCCTGGGCGTACGCCTCGCGCGACACGTCCACCAGCACGGCACTGTAGTTGCGCAACTCTTCCTCGTGCTTGGCGATGAAGAGCATGGAGGTGGCGCCGTAGATGAAGGCCAGCAACACGCCCAGCCCGATCACGGTCTGCACGGCCAGCAGCAGCGAGAGGCGCCGGCCGATGGAGTAGGTGCAGGGCGTCGCGGCGGGCTTGTCGCCCACAAGCACCGGGGCTGCATCCAACAGGGTCGTCGAGGTGTTCATGTGCGTTCCTCCAGCACGTAGCCCATGCCGCGCACGTTGTGCAGCAGCTTGGGTTTGAAGGGGTCGTCCATTTTGGAGCGCAGGCGGCGCACCGCCACTTCGACGACGTTGGTGTCGGAGTCGAAATTCATGTCCCACACCTGCTCGGCGATGGTGGTGCGCGAGAGAATCTGCCCCTTGCGGCGCGCCAGCAGCGCCAGCAGAGAGAACTCCTTGGCCGTGAGGTCCAGCCGCTGTCCGGCGCGCCAGGCCTTGCGGCTGATCAGATCCATCTCCAGGTCGCACACGGCCATGCGGGTGTTGGCGGCCTCGGCGACCGCAGCCGGGCCCCGGCGCAGCAGGGCGGCCACGCGGGCCAGCAGCTCGGAGAAGGCGAAGGGTTTGACGAGGTAGTCGTCCGCACCGGCCTGCAGGCCTTGCACCCGGTCTTCCACCCGGTCGCGTGCGGTGAGCATCAGCACCGGCGTGTTGCGCTTCTCGCGCAAAGCCGCGAGCACGCCGAAGCCATCGATGCCAGGCAGCATGATGTCCAGCACCAGCAGCTGGTAGTCGCCTTCGAGCGCGAGGTAGCGCCCCTCGATGCCGTCGCGGGCGACGTCCACGGTGTAGCCGGCCTCGGAGAGACCCCGCTTGACGTAGTCCGCCAGCTTGGATTCGTCTTCAATGACCAGCACGCGCATGGAAGGGGCTCTGTGACCGGGTGGAGGGACAACAAGACCCGCAAAAGGCCTTGCACGACACCGGATTGTCCCGGAATTGCCCGTTTTGCTGCATTACGAATCCGTAATTCTCGCGTTCTGAAAATGACAGACCCGCTTTCTAAAGTCTCTCCTGTGCCGAATCCAAGGCGGCACAAACCTCCATCCAAATTTCCATCCCTCCATCCAACCTACCGCTCAAGGAAGCATCATGAAACTCTCCACCCGTGTCCTTATCCCCCTCATGCTGACGGCTGTTGCCGGTGCCGCCATGGCCCAGGGCGCACCGCTGACCCGCGCTGAAGTGCAAGCCCAGGCCATCGCTGCCCGCGACGCCGGCCAGCTGCCTGACACCGACATCGTGAAATTCGAGGTCGCCACGGGCTCCAGCCTGAGCCGCAGCGAAGTTCGCGCGCAGGCCATCGCCGCCCGCGACGCCGGTCGCCTGGCCGACACGGATATCGTGAAGTTCGAGGTGCCCGCCGGTTTCGAGAAAACCCGCGCCCAAGTGGTGGCCGAGCTGCAGGAAGCCCAGCGCCTGGGCCTGGTGAATGAGCACGACGCCGCGTATCCCGTGATCGCCACCGCGCAACAGGCTGAGCAAGTGCGCCAGGCCGGTCTGCGCGCCGTCGCCGGCACCACCGTCAGCCTGGGCCAGTGAAGGCAGCCCGCATGGCAAGGTGATCCGGCTGCCCCAACTGACCTTCCGGAGCGCCTTGCCAGGGTTGTCTTCCCCAACGCCACAGGAGTGATGCCGATGCGAATCGCGTTGTCCGAACCAGAAACAGCAACGGGCCCGATGGGCCCGTTGCTGTTTCTGGTTCTGGCGGAGACTGTGAGATTCGAACTCACGGACCCTTGCGGGTCGGCAGTTTTCAAGACTGCTGGTTTAAACCGCTCACCCAAGTCTCCGGGAGCGATGTCGAGGAGGGGATTTTAGCCTGCGCAGCGACTTCAGGCCGGCACAGGCTCCCGCCCTTCGCTGCGCAGCATGCCCCGGGTCTCGATGAAGCTCACCACCTCGTCCACGCCCGCCAGCGTCTTGAGGTTGGTCATCACCCAGGGGCGGCGTGCGGCATCGGGGCGCATGCGCGCGGTGTCTGCCTTCATCACCTCCAGGTCGGCGCCCACGTGTGGCGCCAGATCGGTCTTGTTGATGACGAAAAGATCGCTCTTGGTGATGCCGGGGCCGCCTTTGCGCGGAATCTTCTCGCCCGCAGCCACGTCGATCACGTAGATCGTGAGGTCGCTGAGTTCGGGACTGAAGGTCGCCGCCAGGTTGTCGCCGCCGCTTTCGATGAAGACCACGTCGGCGTTCGGGAACTGGTCCAGCATGCGGTCAATGGCTTCCAGGTTGATCGAGGCGTCCTCGCGGATCGCGGTGTGCGGGCACCCCCCGGTCTCCACGCCCATGATGCGCTCGGCCGGCAGCGCGCCGCTCACGGTGAGCAGGCGCTGATCTTCCTTGGTGTAGATGTCGTTGGTGATGGCGATCAGGTCGTAGCGCTCGCGCATGGCCTTGCAGAGCATTTCCAGCAGCGTGGTCTTGCCCGAGCCGACGGGGCCACCGATGCCCACGCGCAGCGGGGGCAGGGTCTTGGTGCGGCCGGGGATGTGGTGCAGGGCGGTGGTCATGGCGATCTCCTTGTGTGGGGGCGCGTGCTCAGGAGCGGAACAGGCGAGAGTATTGCGTTTCGTGGCGCGCGGAAAGTATCGCCAGCATGGGGCTGAACGCCTGGCGGGCGTCGTCGCCCAAGCCCAGGGCGTGGTCCACCGCACCGGGGATCTGTTGTGCCAGCCGCGCGAGCATGCGTTGGCCCGAACTCTGGCCCAGCGGCACCGATTTGATGGCGGCCTGCACGAGATTCTCTGCCCAGCCGAAGGCATAACCCACCAGACTGTCGCGCACGCTGGCCTGTGCGCTCGCGGCGGCGCAGGCGCAGGCGACCGGGTAGGTGGGCGGGTCCAGGTCGGCTGCCTGCAGTTGCTCGAACACGCCCGCGCCCAGCTCGCCGAGCTGTCGCGCCCATTCCAGCAGCGAGCGGCCCATCTGCTCGCTCTGCAGCCGGAACTCCAGCGTCTCGCGGGTGTGAAGCACCCACTGATTCAGCGCGCGAACCCGGGGCAGGTCGCGGTGGCGCCAGGCAGGAATGGCTTGGGCCGCCACCGCCAGGTCGCTGCGCGCCAGGCCCAGGTGCAATTGGTCGGTGAGCCAGGCGCCAGCGCTGGCCTCGTCGCGCACCAGGCCTGCATCCACGGCGGCCTCCAGGCCCTCGGAATAGGAAAACCCACCCACCGGCAGCGCGGGCGAGGCCAGCCACAGGATCTGCAGCAGGCTGGCGGCCGAGCGCGCGGGCGCGCCGTCGGCTTCAACCGTGGTCATGTCCGTGGTGGTGATCGTGGCCGTGGCCGTGGTGATGGCTGTGCCCGTGTGCATGGGCGCCATGGCCCGCGCCCTGGGCGCCATAGGCGCCACCCTCGGGCTCGAAGGGCTCGCGCACTTCCACCACGTTCAGGTGCATGGCGCGCAGCATATCGGCCAGCACATGGTCGGGTTCGATCTTGAGGTGGTCGGGCTGCAGCTCGATCGGCACGTGCCGGTTGCCCAGGTGGTAGGCCGCGCGCATGAGGTCAAAGGCCTGGTCCTGCGCGGGATGGTCGGGGCAGGCGGTGATGCGCAGCACCGGCTGGGGCGCAGCGACCACGCGCAGCAGCGAGCCGTCCTGCGTGAGCAGCACGTCGCCGCCACGCACCACGGTCCCGCGCGGCAGGAACACGCCGACGTGGCGCTCGTCGGACGCGGTGGCGTCGAAGCGGCTTTTCTGGCGGACGTCCCAGTCCAGCACCAGCTGCGCCGCGCGCTGCACCAGCGGCTTGGCCAGGCCTTGGCCCTGAGGGATGAGCTTGGAGACTTGAAGCATCGAGGTGTTCAGAAGAGGAAGTACCGCTGCGCCATCGGCAGGCGTGTGGCGGGTTCGCAGGTGAGCAGCACGCCGTCGGCGCGCACCGCGTAGGTCTGCGGATCGATTTCCATCTTCGGCAGCAGCGCGTTGTGCACCATGTGGGACTTGGTCACGCCCCGGATGCCCTGCACGGCCGACAGGGTCTTCTGCAGGCCGAAGCGCTCGCCCACGCCCGCTTTCAGGCCGGCCTGCGAGACGAAGGTGAGGCTGCCCCTGGCGGTGGCGCCGCCCAAGCTGCCGAACATGGGGCGGTAGTGCACCGGCTGCGGTGTGGGAATGGAGGCGTTGGGGTCGCCCATGGCGGCCAGCGCAATGCTGCCGCCCTTGAGCACCAGCGCCGGCTTCACGCCAAAGAAGGCGGGCTTCCACAGCACCAGGTCGGCCCACTTGCCCACTTCCAACGAACCGACGATGTGGGCGATGCCGTGCGCGATGGCCGGGTTGATCGTGTACTTGGCGATGTAGCGCTTGACGCGGAAGTTGTCGTTGCGCGAGCTGTCTTCGGGCAGCGTGCCGCGCTGGCTTTTCATCTTGTCGGCCGTCTGCCAGGTCCGGATGATGACCTCACCGACGCGGCCCATGGCCTGGCTGTCGCTGCTCATCATGCTGATGGCGCCCATGTCGTGCAGGATGTCCTCGGCCGCGATGGTCTCGCGGCGGATGCGGCTCTCGGCGAAGGCCAGGTCCTCGGCGATGCCCGCGTCTAGGTGGTGGCAGACCATGAGCATGTCCACGTGCTCGTCCAGCGTGTTGACGGTGTAGGGCATGGTCGGGTTGGTGGACGAGGGCAGGAAGTTCGCCTCGCCCACGACGCGCAGGATGTCGGGTGCGTGGCCACCGCCGGCGCCTTCGGTGTGGAACGCGCACAGGCTGCGGCCCTTGGTGGCCGCGATGGTGTTCTCCACGAAGCCCGATTCGTTGAGCGTGTCGCTGTGGATGGCGACCTGCACATCGGCCTCTTCGGCGACGCTGAGGCAGTTGTCGATGGCCGCGGGCGTGGTGCCCCAGTCCTCGTGCAGCTTCAGGCCGATCACGCCGGCGTCGATCTGCTCGTGCAGCGCAGCGGGCAGGCTGGCGTTGCCCTTGCCCAGGAAACCCAGGTTCATTGGCAGGCCGTCGGCGGCCTGCAGCATGCGCTCGATGTGCCAGGGACCGGGTGTGCAGGTGGTGGCGAAGGTGCCGGTGGCCGGGCCGGTGCCGCCGCCGAGCATGGTGGTCACGCCCGAGGTCAGCGCCTCGTCCACCTGCTGGGGGCAGATGAAGTGGATGTGGCTGTCGATGCCGCCGGCCGTGACGATGTGGCCCTCGCAGCTGATGACTTCGGTGCCCGGGCCGATGACGATGTCCACGCCAGGCTGGGTGTCGGGGTTGCCGGCCTTGCCGATGGCGACGACGCGCCCACCCTTCAATCCGATGTCGGCCTTGACGATGCCCCAGTGGTCGATGATCACTGCGTTGGTCATCACCGTGTCGACCGCGCCTTCGGCGCGGGTGCGCTGGCTTTGTGCCATGCCATCGCGGATCGTCTTGCCGCCGCCGAACTTCACTTCCTCGCCATAGCCGCCAGCGGCCAGGGTGAAGTCCTTCTCGATCTCGATCACCAGGCCGGTGTCGGCCAGGCGCAGGCGGTCGCCGACGGTGGGGCCGAACATGTCGGCATAGGCGCTGCGGGGAATGCTTGCCATGGGCTGTCTTTCAGAGGGCGCTTTGGGTCAGGCCACGAAAGCCGTACACGATGCGGTCGCCCGCGTAGTCCACCAGCTCGACGGTGCGTTGCTGGCCCGGCTCGAAACGCACGGCGGTGCCGCTGGCGATGTTCAGCCGCATGCCGCGCGCGGCGGCGCGGTCGAAGTCGAGCGCGCCGTTGGTCTCCGCGAAGTGGTAGTGCGAGCCGACCTGGATCGGTCGATCCGCGCCGTTCTTCACCACCAGGGTGATCGTGCGCCGGCCGGGGTTGAGCGGGTGCTCGCCCGCGTCGGTGAAGAGTTCGCCGGGGATCATGGTGTCAGCCCGCCAGCAGGGACCAGCCCATGTTCAGGCCCATCAGCGCCACCGCGCCGCCGGCCGCGCGCGGCAGCCAGTGGTGGGCGCGCTTCAGACCCAGGCCCAGGGCGATGCCCAGCGCGTGCAGCACGGCCGTGCCCAGCACCATGCCGGCCAGGGCAGCGCCGCCGGCCAGTTCCTGCCCGTGGGCCGCGCCGTGGAAGAGCGCGAAGGCCCCCACCAGCACCGCGCCCAGCGCCTCGGGCAGCTTCACCTGAGCGGCCAGCAGCAGGCCCACCACCAGCATGGAGGCCGCGATCATCGGCTCGACGGCCGGGAAGGCCGCACCCGCCTGCGCCATCAGCGCGCCGGCCAGCAGCAGGGCGGCGAACGACAGCGGGGCCACCCAGAGGCGCTTCGTGGTCAGGGCGCTCCACACGCCCACGGCCAGCATGGCGGCCAGGTGGTCCAGCCCGGTGATGGGGTGCAGGAAGCCGGTGAGGAGGCCGCCGTGGTCGTGCGCACCGCCCACGTGGGCGAGGGCCGGGAGCGACAGGGCGGCCAGCGAGAGCGTGAGCAGGTGTTTGAGCTTCATGTTCATTCCTTCGAAAAATTGTCTGGCGTGAAGTGTCTGGTTCAGGCGTGCGGCGGACCTGGCCTTGCCGGGCCGCAGGCGCTGCCCCTTGAGGGGGACGCGCGCAGCGCGGCGGGCATGTTTCATGTGATCGGCTGGTGCACGGTGACGAGTTTCGTGCCGTCGGGGAAGGTGGCTTCCACCTGGATGTCCGGGATCATCTCGGCGATCCCGTCCATCACGTCGGCGCGGGTGAGCACGCTGCGGCCTTCGCTCATCAGCTGCGCCACGGTCTTGCCGTCGCGCGCGCCCTCCATCACGGCCGCGCTGATCAGCGCCACCGATTCGGGGTAATTCAGCTTGAGGCCGCGTGCCTTGCGTCGCTCAGCCAGCAAGGCGGCGGTGAAGATCAGCAGCTTGTCTTTTTCTCGGGGCGTGAGTTCCATGGTGGTGCGCGATCGTCAGGGGAGCCTGAGCATACAAGTTGCCATGGAATCAGCAATTCCCGTGCCCCGGCGCCGGCGTGGCATGAAAGCTGCGAAATCCCGGTGTGAACCCCGCCGCCGCCCCACCGCCCATCCCACCCGCCAGCGCCCAGCCGGCCGGGCAGGACGCGCCGCAGCGCATCATCAAGGTGCGCCGCGACTACAACAGCTGGGTCGGCAGCGAGACCATGGAAGACTACGCGCTGCGCTACACGCCGCAGCGTTTCCGCAAGTGGAGCGAATGGCGGGTGGCCAACACCGCGTTCGGCGCCGCCTCCTTCCTGATCCTGGAGGCGGTGGGCGCCACGCTGCTGGTGCAGTACGGCTTCGTCAACGCCGCGCTGGCCATCCTGTGCACCGGCCTCATCATCTTCCTGGGCGGCCTGCCCATCAGCGTCTACGCCGCCCGCCACGGGGTGGACATGGACCTGCTCACGCGCGGCGCGGGCTTCGGCTACATCGGCTCGACCATCACCTCGCTGATCTACGCCTCCTTCACCTTCATCTTCTTCGCCCTCGAAGCGGCGGTCATGGCCTACGCGCTCGAACTCGCGCTCGACATCCCGCCCGCCTGGGGCTACCTCATCTGCGCGCTGGTGGTCATTCCCCTGGTGACGCACGGCGTCTCGGTCATCAGCCGCTTCCAGGTCTGGACCCAGCCACTGTGGGTCGTGATGATGGTGGTGCCTTTTGGGGCGGTCGCCTGGATGGCGCCGGAGACCTTCACCAACGTGGTGCGGTACGGGGGCGAAACTGGTGCGGGCGCGGTCTTCGACTGGCACTTGTTTGGTGCGGCGCTCACCGTGGGCATCGCGCTCATCACGCAGATGGGCGAGCAGGCCGACTACCTGCGCTTCATGCCCGCCAAGGAGCCGGGCCACGCCCTGCGCTGGTGGCTCGGTGTGCTCGCCGGCGGGCCGGGCTGGGTGGTGCTGGGCGTGGTCAAGATGCTGGGCGGCGCGCTGCTGGCCTACCTGGCCATCAGCCACATGGTGCCGCCCGAGCGCGCGGTCGACCCCAACCAGATGTACCTCGCGGCCTACGAATTCGTGTTCCCCGACTACGGCTGGGCGGTGGCGGCCACGGCGCTGTTCGTGGTGGTTTCGCAGCTCAAGATCAACGTCACCAACGCCTACGCGGGCTCGCTAGCCTGGAGCAATTTCTTCTCGCGCATCACGCACAGCCACCCTGGTCGCGTGGTGTGGGTGGTGTTCAACACCCTGATCGCCTTCATGCTGATGGAGATGAACGTGTTCCAGGCGCTGGGCGAGGTGCTGGGTCTGTACTCCAACATCGCCATTGCCTGGATCATGGCCGTGGTGGCCGACCTCGTCATCAACAAGCCCCTGGGCTGGTCGCCCAAGGGCATCGAGTTCAAGCGCGCCTACCTGTACGACATCAACCCGGTGGGCGTGGGCGCCATGGGCCTGGCCTCGGCGCTGTCCATCGTGGCCCACATGGGCCTGCTGGGGCCGACGGCCCAGGCGTTCTCGGCGGTGATCGCGATGGTGACAGCGTTGATCGCGGCACCGGCGATTGCGTGGATCACGAAAGGGCGCTACTACATCGCCAGAAGCGGTGGCGCGGCGCGGATCTGGCTTCGCCAGGTCGCCAGTTCGGCCTCGCCGGAGGGGGGTGACGCCGCAGGCGGCGCGGGCGGTGTCACCCAGATCTGCGTGATCTGCGAGCGGGCGTACGAAGGGCCGGACATGGCGCATTGCCCGGCTTACCAGGGCAGCATCTGCTCGCTGTGTTGCACGCTCGACGCGCGCTGCGGCGACCTGTGCAAGCCGCACGCGCGCCTGTCCGAGCAATGGATGGCCACGCTGCGCCGCGTGATGCCGCGCGGCGTGTGGCCCTACCTGGAGGCAGGTCTTGCGCACTACCTGCTGCTCATGCTGGTGGTGGCGCCGGTGCTGGCGGCCGTGCTGGGCCTGCTCTACCGGCAGGAGGTGGAGGGGCTGGCCCAGGGCCTGGGCGTGGCGGCCAACACCTCGCTGCTCGACGCCGCGCTGCGCTCGGGCTTCGTGCGCGTGTACGCGGTGCTGCTGCTGATCGCCGCCACCGTGGCCTGGTGGCTGGTGCTCGCGCACAAAAGCCGCGAGGTGGCGCAGGAAGAGTCCAACCGCCAGACCCGCCTGCTGATGCAGGAGATCGAATCGCACCAGCGCACCGACGAGGCATTGCAGCAGGCGCGCCGCGCCGCCGAACAGGCCAACCAGGCCAAGACGCGCTACATCTCCACCATCAGCCACGAGTTGCGCACGCCGCTCAACAGCATCCTGGGCTATGCACAGTTGCTGCAGGAAGACACCGGCGTGGCGCCGCACCGCGCGCAGGCCATCCGGGTGATCCACCGGGGCGGGGAGCACCTGCTCTCGCTGATCGAGGGCACGCTGGACATCGCGCGCATCGAGTCCGGCAAGCTCGCGCTCGAGGTGCGGCCGATGGCGTTTGCCGATGCCATGCGCGAGGTCGCGAGCATGTTCGAGCTGCAGGCGGCGGCCAAGGGCCTGCGCTTCTCGTTCGACACCGGCAGCCGCCTGCCCGACACCGTGCGCGCCGACGAAAAGCGCCTGCGCCAGATCCTCATCAACCTGCTGGGCAACGCGGTGAAGTTCACGCGCAGCGGCGAGGTGCGCCTGCGCGTGGCGCACGCGCGCGAAATGGCGCAGTTCGAGGTGCACGACACCGGACCCGGCATGGGGCCGCAGGAGCTCGAACGCGTGTTCGAGCCCTTTGCGCGTGGCCAGGGTGAGGCCGGCATGCACGGCACGGCCACTGGCACCGGCCTGGGCCTGACCATTGCCAAGATGCTCACCGACCTCATGGGCGGAGAAATGACGGTGCGCAGCACGCCAGGACAGGGCTCGGTGTTCACCGTGCGCCTCTTCCTGCCCGAGCTGCATGGCGTGCAGCTGCCCGCGCCCACCGCCGTGCCCCAGCACGCCGGCTACCAGGGCGAGCGCCGCCGCGTGCTGGTGGTGGACAACGAGGAGGCCGACCGCGAGCTGCTGGCGCGCTGGCTTGCCCCGCTGGGTTTCGAGGTGATGCTCGCCACGAGCGGCCACGATGCGCTGGCCTTGCTCGATGGCCTGCAGCCCGGCGCGCCCGGCGCGCCGCACGCGGTTTTCATGGACCTGGCCATGCCCGGCATCGACGGCTGGGAGACGCTGCGACGGCTGCGCGCGCGCGGCTGGGGCGCGGTGCCGCTGGCCATCGTCTCGGCCAATGCCTTCGACAAGGGGCTGGACAACGACCTCGGACACCGCCCGCAGGACTTCTTCGTCAAACCGGTGCGGCGCGAGGACCTGCTGGGCTGGCTGGGCCAGCGCCTGGCGCTGCAATGGATCACCGAGGCGGCGCCCGCGCGCGGCGTGGCCCCGATGGCCAGTGCGGCACCCGCCACGCGCGACGAACTCGAACCCCTGCTGGAGCTGGTGCGCCTGGGCTACTACAAGGGCATCGTGCAATGGCTCGACGAGTGGGTGCAGCGCCGTCCCGAGCAGGCCGTGTTCGCGCAGGGCCTGCGCACGCTGGCGCGCGAGTTCCGTTTTGAAACCATCGAACAGCAGCTGCTGCAACACCATGTCGCACCTGGTTGAACCCCCGGCGCCATCGACCGCGCGGCCCCTCACGGACGCGCTGGTGGTGCTCATCGTGGACGACGTGCCCGACAACGTCGCGCCGCTGCACGACGCGCTGGACGAAGCGGGCTACACCGTGCTCGTGGCGCTCGACGGCGAGAGCGCCATCCGCCGCGCCACCCAGGCCCTGCCCGACGTGGTGCTGCTCGACGCCGTGATGCCCGGGCTGGACGGCTTCGAGGTCGCGCGCCGGCTCAAGGCGCAGCCGGCCACGGCGCACATCCCCATCATCTTCATGACCGGCCTGACCGACACCGAGCACCTGGTGGCCGCGCTCGACGCGGGCGGCGCCGACTACGTGACCAAACCCATCAAACCGCGCGAGGTGATGGCGCGCATGGGCGTGCACCTGCGCACCGCGCGCCATGTGCGCCAGGGCGCGGTGGAGCGCAGCCAGGCCCGCAATGCGCTCGACGCCTTCGGCTACGCCACCATCACCGTGCGCGAGCGCGACGGCCGCCTGATGTGGCAGACGCCGCTGGCGCGCGAGCTGCTGCGCCACCACTGCGGCACCGAGGCCCCCACCACGCCGCCGGCCGTGCTGCAATGGCTGCGCCGCCACCTCGGCGAGGCGCTGGCGCAGCGCGAGCCGCCGCGCCTCACGCTGGAGAACGGCCCGCGCCGCCTCACCTTCCGCCTGCACCAGTGCGTGGGCGACGAGGTCAACGGCGAGGGCGGCGACTGGCTCATCGTCATGCAGGAAACCTCGGACGCCAGCGTGCTGTCCGGCCTGGCCGCCGCCTTCGGCCTCACCGCGCGCGAAGCCGAGGTGCTGTACTGGGTGGTCAAGGGCAAGATCAACCGCGACATTGGCGACATCCTGGGCGCCAGCCCCGCCACGGTGAAGAAGCACCTGGAGCGCATCCACGCCAAGCTCGGCGTGGAGACGCGCACGGCCGCCGCTGCCATGGCGATCAACCGGGTGCCGCAACTGCAACCCCAGGGCGGGGGGTGAGGTCGAACACCCCCCTGCGCCGCTTCGAGGGGACGGCGTCCTGGGCCGGCGGAGCCGGACCCTCGACGCCCTTGCGGGGCGCTGCTCCAGCGCCGTGAAGAAACGGTGCGCTTGGCATCGGAGGACAATGGCGCACCGGTGTCACTTTCTGTCCGATGCGACTGCGAACCAAGATCCTCCTGCTGGCCATCCTGCCGCTGCTGGCCTCGCTCGTGCTCATCGCGCTGGCGGTGCAGCACCAGGAGCGCGATCTCGCCCGGCGCGAGTACGCGCTGGTGGAGCGCACCTACCTGGAGGCGCGCCGCGCCGAACTGCGCAACTACGTGGCCCTGGCCGCCAGCACCGTGCAGCCGCTGTACGACCGCGGTGGCAACGATGCGGCCGACCGCGAGCAGGCGCTGCGCCTGCTGGCCTCGCTGGACTACGGCCGCGACGGCTATTTCTTCGTCTACGACCTGCAGGGCCTCGTGCTCATGCATTCGCGCCAGCCCGAGCTGGTGGGGCAGAACCTGTGGGCGCTGCACGACCCGCAGGGCCGGCCCACCATCCAGCGCTTGATCGCGCAGGCGCGCGCGGGTGGTGGCTTCGTGGACTATCTGTGGCGCCAGCCTTCCAGCGGAAAGGACACGCCCAAGCTCGGTTACGTGATCGCCTACGAGCGCTGGGGCTGGATGCTGGGCACCGGGCTCTACCTCGATGGCATCCAGGCCACGCTCGCGCGCATCGAAGGCGAGGCCAACCGAAACGTCGCCACCACGCTGCTGTGGATCGCCGGCATCGCGGTCTTCGCCATCGCGCTGATCAGCGCCAGCGGCCTGGCGCTCAACCTCAGCGAGCACCGCGTGGCCGAGAACAAACTGCGCCTGCTGGCGCGGCAGGTGCAGCAGTCGCAGGAAGACGAGCGCGCCCGCCTGGCGCGCGAGCTGCACGATGGCATCGGCCAGACCCTGGTGTCCACCAAGCTCCTGGTGGAGGCCGGGGCGGACAGCCGCGACCCCGGGCCACTGGCCAAGGCGCTGCAGGGCCTCAACCACACCCTGGTGGAAGTGCGCCGCATCTCGCACCGCCTGCGCCCGGCGCTGCTCGACACCCTGGGCCTGCCCGCCGCGCTGCAGCACCTGGGCCAGGAGTTCGAGGACGCCAGCGGCCTGCCGGTGGCGGTGCGCATCGAGGGCACCGGGCGCGAACTGCCCGACGAGGTCAAGACCGCGCTCTTCCGCGTGGCGCAGGAGAGCCTGACCAACGTGGCCAAGCACGCGCGCGCCAAGCAGGTGGAAATCGTCCTGGCCTTCGGCCCGGCCGAGGGCGTGCGCATGGCGGTCACCGACGATGGCCAGGGCTTCGACAGCGCGGCCGTGCACCTGCACCCCGAGCGCGGCATCGGCCTGCGCAACATGCGCGAGCGCCTGGCCGCGATCGGCGGGCGCCTGCACATCCAGTCGGAGCCCGGCCACGGGACCCAGATCGAGGTCAGGCTATGAACCACCCCCGCCGCGCTGCGCGCGACCCCCTCAACGTGAGCGACGTACCGCCGGTGATCAGGATCCTTCTGGTCGACGACCACCCCATGGTCCGCGAGGGCTAGCGCGCTCGGCTCTCGAGCGTGCCGCAACTCGCCGTGGTGGGCGAGGCAGGAGATGCCGCCGAGGCCCTGCGCCAGCTCGACGCCCAGCCTGTGGACGTGGTGCTGCAGGACGTGGGCCTGAAGGACGGCAACGGCATCGACCTGGCGCAGGCCATGCTGGCGCGCTGGCCCGGCTTGCGCGTGCTCATGTTCAGCATGTACGACAACCCCGAGTACGTGCAGCGCGCGCTGCAGGCCGGCGCGCGGGGCTATGTGCTCAAGGACGCACCGGCCGGCGAGATCGTGGCCGCCATCGAGGCCGTGGTGGCGGGCGGCACCTTCCTGAGCCCCGGCGTGTCGAGCCGGCTGTTCCGCCAGAGCGCGCCTCGCCCGCTGCTCACCCCGCGCGAGAGCCAGATTTTGAGTGCGCTGGGCCGCGGCGAGTCCAGCAAACAGATCGCCAAGGCGCTGGATCTGAGCGTGCGCACCGTCGAGACGCACCGCCAGAGCATCAAGCGCAAGCTGGGCCTCGACGGCCAGGCCGAGCTCATCAAGTACGCCGTCGAGCACGCCCGCGAAGCCCCCTGATAGGTAGTTCCACCTAAGTGTTGCCACGCGGCCCGGCGCGCGGTGCAACGGATGCGCGCGTGCGCCCCGTTGCCGATACTGCCCGTCGCACGGCGGCCCGAATCGGCGAGGCCGCGGCACAAGAGGAGACACGCATGTCTGGACTGGGTCGCCACCTGGGGTGGTTTTTCGTGGCCGTGCTGGGCGCTTTCGCGCTCGCGGCCGTGGCGCTGGGACGCGGCGAAGCCGTCAGCGCCCTCTGGGTGGTGGTCGCTTCGGTCTGCGTCTACCTCATTGCCTACCGCTACTACAGCCTGTTCTTGGCCACCAAGGTGCTGGGCCTGGATGGCACGCGCATGACGCCGGCCTGGCGCCACAACGACGGGCTGGACTACGTGCCCACCCACAAGTACGTGCTCTACGGCCACCACTTCGCCGCCATCGCCGGCGCCGGCCCGCTGGTGGGCCCGGTGCTGGCCGCGCAGATGGGCTACCTGCCCGGGCTGCTGTGGATCCTGGCCGGGGTGGTCTTCGCCGGCGCGGTGCAGGACTTCATCGTGCTGTTCATCTCCACGCGCCGCGACGGCCGCTCGCTGGGCGACCTGATCAAGCAGGAGATGGGCACCGTGCCCGGGCTGATCGCGCTGTTTGGCGCCTTCATGATCATGATCATCATCCTCGCGGTGCTCGCGCTGATCGTGGTCAAGGCCCTGGCCGAGTCGCCCTGGGGCACCTTCACCGTGGCGGCCACGATTCCCGTGGCGCTGTTCATGGGCGTGTACCTGCGCTTCATCCGGCCCGGGCGCATCGGCGAGGTCTCTCTCATCGGCTTCGTGCTGCTGATGCTGGCCATCGTGGGCGGGCAGTGGGTTCATGAGAGCCCGGCCTGGGCGCCGCTGTTCACCTACGACGGCAAGGCCCTGACCTGGATGCTGATCGGCTATGGCTTCGTGGCCGCCTCGATTCCCGTGTGGCTGCTGCTGGCGCCGCGCGACTACCTCTCCACCTTCCTGAAGATCGGCACCATCGTCGCGCTGGCCGTCGGCATCGTCGTCGTGGCGCCGCCGCTGCAGATGCCGGCCGTCACGCAGTTCGCCGCCGGCAACGGCCCGGTGTGGTCGGGCAACCTGTTCCCGTTCCTGTTCATCACCATCGCCTGCGGCGCGGTCTCGGGCTTTCACGCGCTGATTTCCTCGGGCACCACGCCCAAGATGCTGGACAACGAGGTCAACGCGCGTTTCATCGGCTACGGCGGCATGCTGGCCGAGTCCTTTGTCGCCGTGATGGCGCTGGTGGCGGCCTCGTGCATCGAGCCCGGCATCTACTTCGCCATGAACAGCCCGGCCGCCCTGGTGGGCAGCACGCCCGAGGCGGTGGCGCAGACCCTGTCCACCTGGGGCTTCGTGATCACGCCCGAGATGCTGGTGCAGACCGCCAGGGACGTGGGTGAGAACACCATCCTGGCGCGCGCCGGCGGCGCACCCACGCTGGCCGTGGGCATGGCGCACATCCTGCACCAGGTGGTGGGCGGGCAGGCCATGATGGCCTTCTGGTACCACTTCGCCATCCTGTTCGAGGCGCTGTTCATCCTGACGGCGGTGGACGCCGGCACGCGCGCAGGCCGCTTCATGCTGCAGGACCTCATGGGCAGCTTCGTGCCCGCGCTCAAGCGCACCGACTCGCTGCCCGCGAACCTGATCGCCACCGGCCTGTGCGTGGCGGCCTGGGGCTACTTCCTGTACCAGGGCGTGGTCGATCCGCTGGGCGGCATCAACACCCTGTGGCCGCTGTTCGGCATCGCCAACCAGATGCTCGCCGCCGTGGCGCTGATGCTGGGCACCGTGGTGCTGTTCAAGATGAAGAAGGACCGCTTCGCCTGGGTCACCATCGTGCCGGCGATCGTGCTGCTGGTCTGCACGCTCACCGCGGGCTGGCTCAAGATCTTCTCGGCCGACGTCAAGGTGGGCTTCCTCTCCAACGCCAACCGCTATGCCGAGGCGCTGCAAAACGGCGTGCTGCTCGCGCCGGCCAAGACGCCCGAGGCCATGTCGCGCATCGTCTTCAACAACCGCCTGGACGCCGTGCTGTGCGCGCTGTTCATGTTCGTGGTGCTCAGCGTGCTGTTCTACAGCGTCAAGAGCGTGCTCAAGGCGCGGGCCGAGCGCCGGCCCACGGTGGCGGAAACGCCGTACCAGGCCTTGCCCGAAGGCGCGGTGGCCCGTGGCTGAGGCCACCACCGGCGGCGGCCTGCTCGAAGACCTCGGGCGGGCCGGCCGCTACCTCACGCAGAGCTTTCGACTCATGGTGGGCGTGCCGGACTACGGCAGCTACGTGGCCCACATGCGGGCCACGCATCCCGAGCAGGAACCCATGAATTACG
>NZ_JAHCKK010000042.1 GCF_026125825.1 Hydrogenophaga sp.
TCGTGCCGTCCTCCACCAGCACGTCGAGGTTGATCAGCCGCTTCCAGTAATCCGATCCGAACAGCAGGATCGGCACCGGCTTGGACTTCTTGCACTGCACCAGCGTGATCACCTCGAACAGCTCGTCGAGCGTGCCGAAGCCGCCGGGGAAGGCCAGCAAGGCCTTGGCGCGCATCATGAAGTGCATCTTGCGCAGCGCGAAGTAGTGGAACTTGAAGCTCAGCTCGGGCGAGACATAGGGATTGGCGGCCTGCTCGTGCGGCAGCGCGATGTTCAGGCCCACGGTGGGTGCGCCCTCATCGTGCGCGCCGCGGTTGGCGGCTTCCATGATGCCGGGCCCGCCGCCGGTGCAGATGAAGAGCTGCTCGGCCTTCGCGCACTTCATGCTGTAGCGGGCCACGGTGCGCGCGAACTCACGGGCCTTGTCGTAGTAGTGCGCGTTGCGCACCATGGCCTGCGCGCGCGCGATTTCGCGTGCGTCGCCACTGCGCTCGGCGCGCACCAGTTGCTCCTGCGCCTCGCTGGCTTCGCGAAAGCGCGCACTGCCGTAGACGACGATGGTGTTCTCGATGCCCGCTTCGCGCTGGGCCAGGTCGGGCTTGAGCATCTCGAGTTGCAGTCGGATGCCCCGCGTCTCGCGGCGCAGCAGGAACTCGGGATCGGCGAACGCCAGGCGGTAGGCGTCGGCCTGCAGCGGGAGTCCTTCGTTGGCATGGGTCTGTAGCTCGGCCCAGGCATCGGCCAGGCGGCGTTCGTTGAGGTCTTGGTGGGCTGCCATGTTGGAATTCCTTCGGTTGTCGTGTGATTCGGATGATGCCGCTCACAGGGCGAGCGCGAGAGCCAGCGGCACGAAGACCACGGCCAGCGCATTGCCCAGCATGATCATGGCACCGACCTTGTCGGGCTCCTGGTGGTAGCGGTCGGCCAGCATGAACTGCATCACGGCGGGGGGCAGGGCGGCAAGGAGCAGGAGCGGGCCGCGCCTTCCAGGTCGAGCGCCCAGGCAAGCAGGCCGCCGCCCAGGATGATCGCTGCGCCCCCCGCCAGCATGGTGACTTCGGCGATGCGGGCGATCAGGTTCATGCGCAAGGGGAAGGCGGTCGGTCGGGGCCGGAAAGCGAAAAGGCTCCCGCAGGAGCCTCTTCAAGGGGGTGCCGTGGGCGACAACCGCTCAGACGCGCTTGCGGTATTCGCCGGTGCGCGTGTCGATTTCGATCCGGTCGCCCTGGGCCACGAACAGCGGCACGGAGACTTCGAAGCCGGTCGCGATCTTGGCTGGCTTGAGCACCTTGCCCGAGGTATCGCCCTTGACGGCCGGCTCGGTCCAGGTGATTTCGCGCTCGACGCTGGTCGGCAGTTCCACCGAGATGGCCTTGCCGTCGTAGAACACCACTTCCACGGCCATGCCGTCTTCGAGGTAGTTCAGCGCGTCGCCCATGTTCTCGGCTTCGACTTCGTACTGGTTGTACTCGGCGTCCATGCAGACGTACATGGGGTCGGCGAAGTAGGAGTAGGTGCACTCCTTCTTGTCCAGGATGATCTGGTCCATCTTGTCGTCGGCCTTGCAGACGACTTCGGTGGCCATGTTGTTCAACAGGGCCTTGAGCTTGAGGCGCACGGTGGCTGCGCCACGGCCGCCACGGCTGTACTCGGTCTTCAGGACGATCATCGGGTCCTTGCCGTGCATGATGACGTTGCCGGCGCGCAGTTCTTGAGCGATTTTCATAGAGATTCCAACGGTTGAGGCGGAATCTTGACTGGGATCGAATCCGCGCCGGTTTTCCGCAAAGCCTCGAATTTTATCGCTTTTCCTGTGCGAAACCGACCAGCTGGCTGCACAGGTCGGCCTGGGCCAGCAGGCGTTCGCGTGCCGCCCTGGCGCAGTGGTGCCACTGCGCCAGGGTGTCGGCATCCGGCCAGGTGGCTGTCAATGGGCCGATGCCGTTCCATGCCAGGTGGAAGGCGCGCAGCGAGGCCGGCGCCCGCAGCCAGTCCAGGAACGCCTGCAGCTTGGCATGGTGCGCGTCGTCGTGCTGGGGGTAGATGTGCCAGACGAAGGGCCGCCCGGCCCACAGCGCGCGGGCCAGCGAATCCTCGCCACGCACGAAGTTCAGGTCGCAGGCCCAGAGCAGGTGGTCGAAGTCGCGCTGGCTCAGCAGGGGCAGGGCATGCAGCCGACAGCCTGGGCCGGGCGAGGCCACCTGCTGGACGGCCTGCCAGGCCCGCCCGGGGGTGACCAGCCAGTCGCTGGGCGCGGGGTCCTGGCCCGCCTGTTGCAGCACGCCAGGCAGGGCGACGGGTTCGTAGCAGAACAGGCTGACCCGGCGCGCCGCTGGTCGCACCGGGAGCCCCTGGCCGGCCAGCCATGCCCGGTCGTCGAATGCGGCCTGCCGTGCCAGCAGGTCGGGCTCGCGCACCAAGCCGCCCGTGCCTTCGGTGAAGCCCGGGTAGAAGAACCATTTGCCGAGCCCGCGCGCCGGCCCGCTCATGATCGGCGAGGGCAGGCGGTGCGAGCGCTCCACATACGGCTCGGCGCTGAGGTATTCCAGGTTGATCCACACCGGCGCGCGTGCGCCGCCAGCCACGCGGGTGGCCAGGGCCTCGATGCACTCGGGCGGGGGTTCGCAGCCAAATGCCTCGATCCACACGTCGGCCGGCGGCTGCGGGTCGCCCTGGCCGGCAGGCAGGGGCGAAGTCCAGGCCCGCACCTCGATGTTGGGCACGCTGCCTTGCAGCGCGCCGGGCGCCATCCAGGCCAAGGCCTGCGAGTCGTCCAGCCAAAGGCGCACCTGTTCGCCCCGGCGCGCCAGTTCGGCCGACAGCCGCCAGCAGACCCCGACGTCGCCGAAGTTGTCGATCACCCTACAAAAAATGTCCCAGCGCATGGCCGCCATTGTCGGGGCTTGGCGGCGCTGGCCGGCCGGGCTACAGTTTGCAGGCGCTCCAGGCCAGGCCCTCCGGGCCGCTGAAGGCGCCGGAGACCCGCACCATGGCCTTGCGACGTTTCACCCCCTGGCTGGCCGCGCTGCCGCTGCTGCTCGTGTCTCCCCTGGTGGCCGCTCAGGATCTCATCGCCGACATGAGCGGCGGGCCGCCCACCGGCCGTTACGTCTTCGCCAGCAGCACCCCGCGCACCCTGCCTGAGCTGCTCAGGGGCCCGGGGCAGGGTGAACCGGCCCAGCCAGTGGGCCATTGGTTTCTTCCACCCGGCACGGAGCGCGGTCCAGCCGTCGTGCTGATTCACGGTTCCGGCGGCATCTACGACGCCATGCTCGACTACTGGCCCAGGCAGTTCAACGCCGCGGGCATCGCGGTGCTGGCGGTGGACTCCTTCGGCCCCCGGGGCGTCAAGAGCACGGCCGAAGACCAGTCGCAGGTGCCTTTCGCCGCCGACACGGCAGACGCCTTCGCCGCGCTCAGGCTGGTGGCCAGCCATCCCCGCGTGGACCCCGCGCGCATTGCCATCATGGGGTTCTCGCGAGGAGGCATCACCACCTGGCGCACCGCGGTGGAGCGGATCGCGGCGGCGCAGAAGCTGCCCGACAACCTGCGCTTCGCGGCTCATGTGCCGGTGTACTCGGGAGGCTGCGTTGGGACATTCCGCCTCATCGTCAAGCCGGGCGTGTTCACCACCAGGGCGCCCATGCTGTGGGTGCACGGCGACGCGGATGACTACGCGACCATCGGCGCTTGCCGCGACTATGCCGAGCGCATCGGCAAGGCCGGCACGCCAGTGGAGTTCCTCACACTCGAAGGCGCGATGCACAAGTTCGACCAGGACGACACGCGCCGCCTGAATGTGCGTGGCGCGCAGCGCACGCTGGAGACCTGCCCGCTGGAACTCGACATCGACACGCTGGCAAGCTACGACCGAAACACCGGCCAGCGCGTGAGCGGCGAGGCCTTGCAGGCGCTCATGCGGCAGTCGTGCAGCGCGGTGGGTGCCCATGTGCAGGGCGATCGGGCCGCGCGCGACAAGGCCGCGCAGGCCATCCTGGCCTTCTTCCGCAAGACGCTCGGCTCGCGCTGAGGCCCGCTCGCCGGCGGGACCGGCGGGGACGGGCCACAATACGCGCCCATGTCCGACACGCATTCCGAACAACTGCTCAGCGAGGTGGCCGCTCTGCCGGGCCTGCCCGGCGTGTACCGCTACTTCGACGCCCAGGGCCAACTGCTCTACGTGGGCAAGGCGCGCAACCTCAAGAAGCGCGTGTCGAGCTATTTCCAGAAGAACCACGACGGCACGCGCATCGGCCACATGGTGGGCAAGATCGTGCGCATGGAAACCACCGTGGTGCGCTCCGAGGCCGAGGCGCTGCTGCTGGAGAACAACCTCATCAAGACGTTGAACCCCAAGTTCAACATCCTGTTCCGCGACGACAAGAGCTACCCCTACCTCAAGATCACCGGCACGCGCGAGGTGTTCAAGCCTTCGGCCAGGCTGCCATCGCCCTCGATGGCGTTCCCGCGCATGGCCTACTACCGGGGCGTGGTCGATCGCCGCCACAGCTATTACGGTCCCTATCCCAGCGCCTGGGCGGTGAAAGAGTCCATCACCTTGCTGCAGAAGGTCTTTCGCCTGCGCACCTGCGAGGACACGGTGTTCGCCAACCGCACGCGGCCCTGCCTGCTGTACCAGATCAAGCGCTGCAGCGGCCCCTGCGTGGACCTTATCGACCACGAGGCCTACGCGCAGGACGTGCGCGACGCCGAGCGCTTCCTGCGCGGCGAAACCCAGGCGGTGCTCGACACGCTGGAGCAGCGCATGCTCGCGCACGCCGAGAAGCTGGAGTTTGAGCAGGCCGCCGAAATCCGCAACCAGATGAGCGCGCTCTCCCGCGTGTTGCACCAGCAGGCCATGGACACTGTCTCCGACAAGGACGTGGATGTGCTCGCGGTCAAGGTGCATGGCGGGCGCGCCTGCGTCAACCTCGCGATGATCCGCGGCGGCCGCCACCTCGGCGACCGGCCATACTTCCCTGCCCATGTGGACGACGCCACCGCCATCGACAGCGCGCTGGCCGAGGAGGGCGGCGACGCCCCCCGGCCCGCGGACCCGGCCGAACGCGTGGCCGTGCAGGTGCTGGAGGCCTTCATCGCGCAGCATTACCTGGGCGTGGCCATGCCGCACACGCTGGTGACCAGCCACCCCGTGGGCAAGCCCTTGCTGGCGGCGCTGACCGATCAGATCGGCGCCAAGGTGAACGCGGTGCACCAGCCGCGCGAGCACCGCCGCATCTGGCTGGAGATGGCGCAGAAGAACGCCGACATTGCGCTGGCGCGCCTGTTGGCCGAAGAAGGCAGCCAGCAGGCCCGCACGCGCGCGCTGGCCGACGCGCTCAATCTGCCCGACGACCAGCTCGACACGCTGCGCATCGAGTGCTTTGACATCTCGCACACCGCCGGTGAATCCACCCAGGCCTCGTGCGTGGTCTTCGAAGGCCACAAGATGCAGAACAGCCAATACCGCCGCTACAAGATCGAGGGCATCACCCCGGGCGACGACTACGCCGCCATGCGCCAGGTGCTGCTGCGCCGCTACGGCCGCATCGCCGAGGCCCTGCGGGCGGAAGAGGGCGTGCCCACCCTCCCGCCCACCGAGGCTGCAGAGGCTTGCGAAGCGCCGGACGAGGCGCTGGCCACCGAGCCCACGGTCGAGTCCGTGGCCGGTCCACGCATGCCCGATCTGGTGCTCGTCGACGGCGGCAAGGGCCAGGTCAGCATGGCGCGCGAGGTGTTCGAGCAGCTCGGCCTGGACCTGTCCCTCATCGTCGGCGTGGAAAAGGGCGAGGGCCGCAAAGTGGGCCTGGAGGAACTCGTGTTCGCGGACGGCCGCGACAAGGTCTACCTCGGCCACGACTCGGCCGCGCTGATGCTCGTGGCGCAGATCCGCGATGAGGCCCACCGCTTCGCCATCACCGGCATGCGCGCGCAGCGCGCCAAAGTGCGCACCGGTGGCAGCAAGCTGGAGGACATTCCGGGCGTCGGGCCCAAGAAGCGCGCCCGCCTGCTGCAGCGCTTTGGCGGCGTGCGCGGCGTGGCCTCGGCCAGCGTGGAAGACCTCAGCACGGTGGAAGGCATTTCCCCCGAACTGGCCGACGCGATCTACCGCGCTCTGCACTGAAGATCCCGTCCTGCTGCGGTTTGCGGGCCGCCATCGCATAATCGGCCCATGTTCTTCAACCTCCCCACCCTGCTCACCTGGGCCCGCATCGTCGCCATCCCGCTGATCGTGGGGGTGTTCTACATGGAGAGCCTCAGCCCGGCCCAGCAGAACCTGATCGCCACGGTGCTGTTCATCGTGTTCGCGCTCACCGACTGGGCAGACGGCTACCTGGCGCGCAAGCTCAACCAGACCTCGGCCTTCGGCGCGTTCCTCGACCCGGTGGCCGACAAGTTCCTGGTCTGTGCCAGCCTGCTGGTGCTCGTGCACCTGGACCGCGCCGACGTGTTCGTCGCCCTCATCATCATTGGCCGTGAGATCGCCATCTCGTCGCTGCGCGAGTGGATGGCCATCATCGGCGCGACCAAGAGCGTGGCCGTGCACATGATCGGCAAGGTCAAGACCACCGTGCAAATGGTGGCGATTCCCTTCCTGCTGTTCCATGGCACGCTGTTCGGCATGATCGACACGCAGCTGTGGGGCACCTGGCTGATCTGGATATCCGCCGTGCTGACCATCTGGTCCATGGTGTATTACCTGCAGAAAGCCATCCCCGAGATCCGCGCCAAGTCGCGCTGAGGCTCTGGCGATGAACTCCCCGGCGCAAGACAACGCATGGCTGCGCGCCATGCCCTGGGTGTTCGTGCTGATCTGGAGCACGGGCTTCATCGTGGCGCGCTACGGCATGCCGCACGCGCCGCCGATGAAGTTTCTCGCCGTGCGGTATGCGCTGTCCATCGCGTGTTTCCTGCCCTGGATCTTCCTCTCAGGCGTGAAGTGGCCGAGCAACCGCACCCAATGGCTCCACCTCGCGGTCACCGGCGTGCTGATGCACGCGGGATACCTCGGCGGTGTCTGGGCGGCCGTGAAGGCCGGCATGGGATCGGGGCTGTCCTCGCTCATCGTTGGCCTGCAACCTGTGCTCACCGCCATCTGGCTCTCGGGCACGGGCTCCAAGGTGTCCAAACGCCAGTGGCTCGGCCTCGTGCTGGGCTTTGCCGGCCTGGTGCTGGTGGTTTCGCGCAAGTTCGGCTCGGGCGGGCCGGGCGATCAGGCCAACTGGCTCAATCTCTCTTTCGCCGTGATGGCCCTGATCGCCATCACCGTCGGCACGCTGTACCAGAAGCGCTTTGTGGCCGCCTGCGACGTGCGCACCGCCAACGCGGTGCAGTTGCTCGCGGCGCTGCTGGTGACACTGCCGCTCACGCTGCTCGAAGCCGAGCTGATGGACTGGAACGGCGAACTCATCGGCGCCATGGCGTGGTCGGTGCTCGGCCTCACCCTGGGCGGCAGCTCGCTGCTTTACCTGTTGATCCAGCGCGGCGCGGCGGCCTCGGTCACCAGCCTGATGTACCTCGTGCCGCCATGCACGGCGCTGATCGCCTGGCTGTTGTTCGCCGAGCCGATCACAGCCGTCACCCTGGCCGGCACCGCGCTCACCGCTTTCGGCGTGGCGCTGGTGGTGCGCTCGCCGTCGCGCTGACGCGGGTTTTCCAGGGCTCCTTGCGGAAGCTCTCCGCCAGAAAGTCCAGCAGCAGGCGGATGCGCCTCGGCGTCTGTGGCCGGTACGGCGCCAGCCAGTGGATGTCGGCGTCGGGCATGGCGTAGCCCGGCAGCACGCGCACCAGCTCGCCGCTGGCAATCTGGGGCGCGATATCCCACAGGCTGCGCAGCATGAGGCCGTGGCCGGCCAGGCACCAGTCGCGCACCAGCTCCCCCGAGTTGCTCGACAGGGGGCCGCTCACCGGCACGTGCTGCACCTGCGCGTCCGCCCCGCGCTGAAGGCGCCAGTGGTCAAAGCGCTGGCCTGGGCCCCCGCCGTTCTCGCGCACCACCAGGCAGGCGTGTTGCTGCAGTTCCTGCAGGCTGCGGGGAGCGCCATGGCGCTCGATGTAGGCGGGTGAGGCCACCAGCACGCGCTGGTTGGACGCCAAACGTCGCGACACCCATTCGGCCGCGCGCTCGGTGGGCGCGTTCCACAGCCAGATGGCACCGTCGAAACCCTCCACCGCCAGATCGGGCAACTGCTCGGTCAGCTGCAATTGCACCTGGATGCCCGCGTGCCGCGACTGGAACTCGGCCAGAGCCGGCCCGAGCCAAAGCCGGCCGAAGCCGAAGGTGGCGGCGAGGCGGATCGGGCCCGCGGGCTCGGCCTGGCGTTCGCGCAACTCGGCCTCCACCTCGTCGAAAGCACGCAGCAACTGCACCGCGCGCTCGCAGAGGGTGTCGCCCTCGGCCGTTGGGCTCACGCGCCGCGTCGTGCGCTGGAACAGCCGCAGGCCCAGGCGCGCCTCGAGCGCAGCCAGGCGCTTGGTGACCACCGAAGGCGCCACGCGCATCGCGCGCGCAGCCATCACCAGGCTGCCATGCTGACGGACAGCGAGCACGAGTTCCAGATCGGGGCGGTCCAATTATTTCCCTTTTAGAACGAATCAATTGCCCGATTATTGCCGCAAGGGGGGCTATGCTGGCGCCCATGTTGAACGGATTCCAGCCTCACACCGTGCACCGAGAGGGCATCGCCTTGCACACCCGCATCGGCGGGGAAGGGCCGCCCCTGTTGCTGCTGCACGGCCACCCTCAGAGCATGGCCATGTGGCACCGCGTGGCGCCCAGCCTGGCCCGCCATTTCACGGTGGTGCTGATGGATCTGCGCGGCTATGGCGATTCCGCACGGCCCACGCCCGACGCGGCGCACCTCGCGCACAGCAAGCGAGAGATGGCGCTCGACGCCGTCGCGGTCATGGCGCACCACGGCTTCGATCGTTTCGATGTGCTGGCGCACGACCGGGGCGCGCGCGCCGCGCACCGCCTGGCCGCTGACCATCCCCAGGCGGTGGGGCGCCTGCTGCTGCTCGACATCGCGCCCACCCTGGCCATGTACGAACAGACCGGTGAGGCCTTCGCGCGCGCCTACTGGCACTGGTTTTTCCTGATCCAGCCGCCGCCCCTGCCTGAGGCCGTCATCGGCACCGACCCGGTGCGCTATGTCCGCAGCGTCATGGGCAGTCGCCACGCGGGCCTGGCGCCCTTCGATCCGGCCGCGCTGGCCGAGTACGAGCGCTGCGCTGCGCTGCCCGGCACCGCGGAATCGGTCTGCGAGGACTACCGCGCCAGCGCCAGTGTCGACCTTGACCACGACCGCGCCGATGTGGCCGCCGGCCACCGCCTCGACCAACCGCTGCGCGTGCTCTGGGGCGAGCACGGGACCGTGGCGCGGTGTTTCGATGTGCTGGCGCTGTGGCGCGAGCGCGCGGCCTATGTGTCAGGCCACGCCTTGCCGTGTGGCCACTACATCGCGGAGGAGGCGCCCGAGCGCCTCGTCGCCGAAGCCCTGTCCTTCTTCCAATCCCCTTTACAGGAGCAACCATGAGCAAACACCGCATCGCCGTCATCGCCGGGGACGGCATCGGCACCGAAGTCATGCCCGAAGGCATCCGCGTGCTGGAGGCCGCAGCCTCGAAATTCGGCATCGACCTGCAGTTCGACCACTTCGATTTTTCCAGCTGCGACTACCACGAGCGCCACGGCAAGATGCTGCCCGACAACTGGAAGGACCAGATCGGCGGCCACGACGCGATCTATTTTGGTGCGGTGGGATGGCCCGACAAGGTGCCCGACCACATCTCGCTCTGGGGTTCGCTGTTGATGTTTCGCCGCGAGTTCGACCAGTACGTCAACATCCGCCCCGCACGCCTCATGCCCGGCGTGACCGCACCCGTGGTGCGCCGCGACGGCAGCCCGCGCGCGCCCGGCGAGATCGACATGGTGATCGTGCGTGAGAACACCGAAGGTGAATATTCCAGCATTGGCGGACGCATGTTCCCCGGGACCGAGCGCGAGATCGTGGTGCAGGAGACGGTGATGTCGCGCATCGGTGTGGATCGCGTGCTGCGCCACGCCTTCGAGGTCGCGCGTTCCCGACCCAAGAAGCACCTGACCAGCGCCACCAAGTCCAACGGGATTGCCATCACCATGCCCTACTGGGACGAGCGCGTGGTCGAGATGGCCAAGGAATACCCGGACGTCAAAGTCGACAAGTTCCACATCGACATCCTCACGGCGCACTTCGTGCAACGCCCCGACTTCTTCGACGTGGTGGTCGGCAGCAACCTGTTCGGAGACATCCTGAGCGACCTCGGGCCGGCCTGCACCGGCACCATCGGCATTGCGCCCAGTGCCAACCTCAACCCTACGCGCCAGCACCCGTCGCTCTTCGAGCCGGTGCATGGGTCGGCGCCCGACATCGCCGGCAAGGGCATCGCCAACCCGATCGGCCAGATATGGTGCGGTGCAATGATGTTGGACTTCCTGGGCCATCGTGGTGCACACGACGCGATCATGCAGGCCATCGAAGCCGTGCTGCAGCCCGGCAGCGGCGCCCCGCGCACGGCCGACCTCGGGGGCCAGGCCGGCACCCGCGACGTGGGCCGGGCCATTGCCGAAGTGCTCAAGGCCTGATGTGCCGGGGCCGAGTTGCGACAGTTTGTTGCACGCGACATGCGTCGGATGAAAGCGTCTAGAATCTCGCCTCTTGCGCCGACAGGGACCGGGCCCAGGCTCCTCAGTATTGACAGGGGTTGTGCCCAGTGGGTCTAATCACCCAGCGTTTGCCACGGTGTTGGCATCGTCCTGCGGTCTAGAGCGATTGGGGTTTTTTGCCCGCGGCCCGCGCCGTCTTCGGAAAAAACCTGTCCTAACGGAACATTCATTTCATCTTCAAGAGGGGCTATTTGTGAACAAAACAGAACTCGTCGAACACATTGCCAAGCACGCCGACATCTCCAAGGCGGCTGCAACGCGTGCACTGGACTCCACCATCACCGCGATCCGCACCACGCTCAAGAAGGGTGGCACTGTGTCGCTCGTCGGTTTTGGCTCTTTCGCCGTGACCAAACGCCCCGCTCGCAAAGGCCGCAACCCCCGCACCGGCGCTGAGATTAAAATCAAGGCCGCCAAAGTGCCGAAGTTCCGCCCGGGCAAGGCACTCAAGGATGCGCTGAACTGAAGCGCTCTCCGGATTTCCGGTGGGGTGCTTAGCTCAGTCGGTAGAGCGGCGCCCTTACAAGGCGTAGGTCGGCGGTTCGACCCCGTCAGCACCCACCACCATCGAAAAGGCGAACCAGGGTTCGCCTTTTTTGTTGTCGGAAACGGCAGCACCACGTAGCAGGATTCAAGGCATGTTCGATTCCATCCGCAATCACAAGAAGTACCTCATGGGCTTCCTGATGATCCTGATCATCCCCTCGTTCGTGCTGTTCGGCATCGAAGGCTACACGCGCTTCAACGAAAGCGGCGCCCCGGTGGCTGTAGTCGATGGAAAAGACATCACCAAAGCCGAATGGGATCAGGCGCACCAGCAGGAATCCCAGCGCCTGCGCGAAGCGATGCCCTCGCTCGACTCGCGCCTGCTCGACAGCGATGGCGCGCGCTACGCCACGCTGGAGCGCCTGGTGCGCCAGCGCCTTCTGGCCGCCGCCGCCACGAAGCTCAACCTGTACACCAGCGACGCCCGCCTGGCGCGCGACCTGCAGCAGAACGAGGCCATCGCCGCGCTGCGCAAGCCCGATGGCGCGCTCGATGTCGAGGCCTACCGCCAGCTCGTCGCCCGCCAGGGCTTGACGCCCGAGATGTTCGAAGCGCGTGTGCGTGCCGACCTCTCGCAGCGCCAGGTCTCGCAAGGCATCCTCGGTTCGAGCTTCGCGCCCACCGCGCTGGCCAACGTTTCGCTCAACGCCTTCTTCGAACGCCGCGAAGTGCGCGTGGCGCGCTTTGCCGCCAGCGACTTCGCTTCTCAGGTCAAGCCGACCGATGCCGACATCGAAACCTTCTACAGCGCGAACCAGGCTTCGTTCCAGGCACCGGAGCAGGCAGAGATCGAATACCTCGTGCTCGACGCGGCGGCGCTGCAGAACAGCGTGGCCTTCAATGAAGCCGACGTAAAGACCTATTACGAGCAGAACGCCTCGCGCCTGTCCGGAACCGAGGAACGCCGTGCGCGCCACATCCTGCTGACCGTGCCGGCCGGCGCACCCGCCGCAGACAAGGACGCCGTGCGCAAGCGCGCCGAGGAACTGCTCGCTCAAGTGCGTGCGAAGCCCGCGAGCTTTGCCGACGTGGCCAAGGCCCAATCTCAAGACCCGGGCTCGGCCGCCAAGGGGGGTGACCTCGACTACTTCGGCCGAGGTGCCATGGTCAAGCCTTTCGAGGACGTGGTGTTCTCGCTGGCCAAGGGCGCGATCTCCGATGTGGTCGAAACCGATTTTGGGTTCCACATCATCCAGCTCACCGACATCAAGGCGCCGCCCGTGCGCAGCTTCGAATCCATGCGCCCCGAGATCGAAGCCGAACTGAAAAAGCAACAGGCCCAGAAGCAGTACGCCGAAGCCGCCGAGACCTTCAGCAACCTCGTCTACGAGCAAGCCGATTCCCTGCAACCCGCGGCCGACCGCCTCAAGCTGCAAGTCCGCAAGGCCACCGTACAACGGCAGGCCCAGCCTGGTGCGACGGGCCCGCTGGCCAGTGAGCGCCTTCTCGGCGCGTTGTTCGACACCGAGTCGATCGACAAGAAGCGCAACACCGAAGCCATTGACACGGGTTCGGGCCAACTCGTGTCGGCCCGCGTGGTGAAGCATTCGCCTGCCCACACCCAGCCTCTGGCCGAGGTGCGCGAGCAAGTGCGCGCGCGTCTGGTTGCCGAGCGCACCGCCGAGCTGGCCCGCGCCGAGGGTGAAAAGCAGCTGCAGGCCTGGAAGGCCGGCGGCGACGCCAAGGGTCTGGGCAACGCCGTGGTGGTGTCGCGCGAGAACCCGCAAGGCCTCGCGCAGCCCGTGCTCACAGCGGCCCTGAGCGTGGACCCGAAGACCCTGCTCGCGTGGACAGGCGTGAACCTGGCCGACCAGGGCTACGCCATCGTGAAGATTGAGAAGGTGCTGCCGCGCGACGTGCGCGATGCGCAAGCGCTGGCCCAGGAAGTGCAGCAATACAACCAGTGGTGGGCCTCGGCGGAGAACGAAGCCTACGTGGAAGGACTCAAGGAACGTTTCAAGGCGCGCATCCTGGTGCCTGAACCGGCCGCTACACCGGCGCCTGCCCGTTGAGAGGCCTCCGGTTCGGGCTATAATGCTTAGCTTGCGGTGGCTGTAGCTCAGTTGGTAGAGTCCAGGATTGTGATTCCTGTTGTCGTGGGTTCGAGTCCCATCAGCCACCCCAGATGATTCCCCCAGGAAAAAGCCCGGCTAGCGCCGGGCTTTTTTTGTTTTTGGTGGCCATCTTTCCAGCACGCCTGGCGCCTCAGTATCCCCCATGAGGGCGGTGAAACTTCAGGGTGTGCCTTTCGGCATCCGACCCAGATCGCGCAGCACCGCGAGGTGGCGCACGGGGTGGACGCGTTCCATGCCCTGGCGGGTGAACGCATGTCCTCGAAGCTGACCCTCGACCCCATACAGAGCGCCGTGCTCGGCAGCACTGGCGCAGTGCTCCCCGCAGCGGCTGCTGCAGGCGGTTCAGCACCGGGCGCTGCTGCCGCTGGCCTGTCGCCCCAGCCACCCGCCTGCGGGGCATTGCCTTAGCGAACGGCGCCCAAGCCCTCCGTGAAAAGGCCTGCCCGTGGCATGGGCGTGGCGAAGGTACGCAAGGGCAATTAGAAGAAATGGACGCGCCCCTACTCCTTGTAGGAAGGGTCGGTGCGGTCGAGCAGACGCAGCAAGGCTTGCCAGTCCCGTCCCTGGATGTAGGACGGTGAGCCATCGAATTGCGCGATGGCGTGTCGGCACACCTCTTCAGCGGGGCAGATGAGTTTCTGGGTGCCCGAGGTGGCGGCGATCTGGATCTGGCAGGCGCGTTCCAGGTAGTACATCAGCTCAAACGCCTCCGGTACAGTGCGCCCCATGGTCAGCAGACCATGGTTGCGCAGGATCAGCACGTTTCGGTCGCCCACGTCGGCCACCAGTCGCTGCTGCTCGTAGTTGTTCAGGGCGATGCCTTCAAAGTCGTGGTAGCAAAGCTGCCCATACACGCGCATGGCGTGTTGCGAGATGGGCAGCAGCCCATCCTGTTGCGCCGCTACCGCCACGCCGGCAGCGGTGTGTGTGTGCAGGACACAACCCACATCCGGTCGCGCGCTGTGGATGGCGCCGTGAATCACAAAGGCCGCGGGATTCACGTCGAGCTGCACGTCTTCGGCCAGGTGGCCGTGCACGTCCACCCTGACGAGGTTGGAGGCCGACACCTCTTCGTAGAGCAGGCCGAAGGGGTTGATGAGGTAGTGTTCGTGCGACCCTGGCACCCGCGCAGAGATGTGGTTGTAGATCCAGTCGGTCATGCGGAAATGGGCCATGAGCCGGTAGCAGGCAGCCAGTTCCACCCGGGCCGCCCATTCCTCGGGCGGTACCTGTTGGCGAAGTTGTTGGCGCTTCTTCAGCAAGACAGCCAGTTCGTCGTTGTTCAGCATTTTCGGTCTTTCATCGTGGGCGGTGCGCAGTACCGCACTGCGCGTGCTGGAGGTCATTCGGCGGAGATGCCTTTTTGCTGAATCAGCTTGGGCCAGTAGTCCGCATCCTGTTTCCATTGCAGCGCCATGGCGGCGGTGTCGGCGGGCGTGGGCAGCAGGCCGAGTTCCAGCAGGCGGCCGTTGACCGACGGGTGGGCCACCGCCTTTTGCAGCTCCGCGCTGAGCCTGGCGATCACGTCTTTGGGCGTGGCGGCAGGAACGACGATGCCTTGCCAGGGCAGCATTTCCATGTCGGCATAGCCCAGTTCGATGAGCGAAGGTACGTTGGGCAGCGAGGCGAGACGGGCCTTGCCGAAGGTGGCAAGGGGTTTGATCTTGCCGGCCTTGATCATGGGCATAGCGGCGACGGTGTCCACCACCAGCAGCGGAATCTGGCCGCCCAGCAGGTCCTGGAGGGCGGGTGCGGCGCCGCGGTAGGGTGTGTGGATCACGTCGAGCTTGTTGCGGTCCTTGAGCATTTCCATGGCGAGGTGGTGAGGGCCTCCTACACCAGGCGAGCCGTAGCTGAGCTTGCCGGGGTTGCGTCTGATTTCCTCGATGAGCTGGCGCGCATCGGTGAGGCTGGAGCTGGCGTTGACAGCCAGCAACAACGGAAAGCGGCCCAGCAGAGCCACGGGAGCAAAGTCCCTGGAGGGCTGGTAGCTGAGCTTCTTGAACAGGGCTGTGTTGTAGACCAGGGTGCCGCCGTCAACGCTCATCATCGTGTAGCCATCGCCTGCGGCCTTCGCGGTGGCATCGGCGGCAATGACCGTGGCACCCCCGGGGCGGTTTTCGATCAGCACCGGTTGCTCCAACTGGCTCGCCAGTTGCGCGCCGACCATGCGGGCCAACGCATCGGTTCCGCCGCCTGCCGCATAGCCCACCACCCACTTGATGGGCTTGGTGGGATAGGGGTCGGCGGCCAGGGCGGTGATGGCCAGCGACGCGATGAGCGCGGCGCCGAGCGGTCTGAAGGGGGCCATGTGTGTCTCCTGGTGGTGCTGGTTGGGGTGTGGCGCAGTCTAGGGACAGCCCCGTCGAGCGGGGCATGCCGTGTGGGCCCTGTGCCATACCGAATCGGCATGTGGGGAAGCCGAAGCAGACTAAGATCCGATCCCATTCCACCCTGGCCGCGGCCATGCCTTCCATGCTGTTGAATCTGCGCGAACTCCATGCGTTTGAGGCGGTGATCGATGCGGGCTCCCTGAGCAAGGCGGCGGAGAGCCTGCACATCACGCAACCGGCGCTCAGCCGGATCATCCGGCGGCTGGAGGAGCAGCTCGGCGTGGTTTTGTTCGAGCGGCACCCCTACGGCGTGGCGCTGACGGAATTCGGCCGGCGGCTGGAGCCTCATGCGCGGTTGATGCTTTCGGAGTCTTCGCGCGCTGTGCAGGAAGTCGATGCCATGCGCGATCGGCCCGGCGGTGTGGTGCGCTTCGGTGCGGTGGTCAGCGCACTGGCCAGCTTCGTGCCGGGGGTGGTGGAGCGCCTGCTGGCCCGCTTGCCGGGGGTGCAGGTGGTGCTGGTCGAAGGGCTCTCGGAAGATCTGCTGCAGCAACTCGCTCGCGGCGAGATCGACCTGGCCTTGGCGTTTGCCGTGCCCACCTCCGATGACATCACCACTGTCTCGCAGAGCGAGTGGCAGGAGGGTTGTCACGTGGTCACGGGGGCCACCCACCGCCTGTGCGGACGCCGGGATCTGCGCTTGGAGGACCTGCTGGGCGAGGCCTGGGCCCTGGCTCCAAGAGGAACCCAGCCGCGCGACGAGCTCAAGCAGCTTTACCTGGAGCATCACCTGCCGCCGCCGCAGGCCGCCGTGGAGTCCCGCTCCATGGCGGCTTTGCGCCAATTGGTGGCCGGGGGCTCATTCCTTGGCTGGATGCCGCGCCAGCTCGTGAGCTCCCTGTCCGGAACGGGTGACGGTGCGATCCGCATCCTGCATCTGGAGGACGCTCGATCCGTGCGTCGATTTGCCCTCTACCGCCGCCGCGAGGGCACGCTGACCCCGGCCACACGGGCGCTTCTCGACGAACTGCTGGCCTACATCCGCACGTTGTAGCGCTGCGAGCGACGGGTCAGGCTTCGCGCATGGCCTGCCTGATGCTGCGGGCGGCCTGGGCCACCAGAGGCCCCACGCGCTTTTCCAGCAGGGTTTTGCTCAGTTGCTGTGAAGGGCCCGCGCAGGAGAGCACGAAGATCTCCGAGCCTGTCACGATGGGCACGGCTGCTGCACTGAGCACGCCGCCGCGCACGCGGCGGGACACGACGAAGCCCAGCCGCTTGTACTCGGCATGGACGCGCTCCACATCAGCACGGTAGCTGGTCCAGTCCACGGAGGCCATGCGTTGCACGTTCTTCAGGATGGCGGTGCGTTCATTGGCCGCGGCGGCGACCAGGTAGGCCAGCCCCAGTGAGGTGGTCTCCATCGCCAGCAGGTCACCCACGGCTTTGTTGATGGTGATGGTGCTGACGGGCGGGCGGACCACTTCCAGCAGCAGCATGTGGGCATGCTCCCGAGTGGCCAGCAGCACGGTGACGTCCAGCGTCTGGGCCAGTTGCCGCATGAGCGGGGCGGCGATGCGCTGGATGCCATGCTTCTGCATGGTGATGGAGCCGAAGTTCAGCGTTCGGCCGCCTACCCGGTATTTGCGAACCTGGTCGTCGAACCGGAGGTAGCCCAGTTTTTCCAGGGTGCCCGTGAAGCGCGACACCGTCGCCTTGGGCATGCCGGTGATCTCGACCAGCTCCTGGTTGCCCAGCACGTCCGATTGCTCGAAGGCGGACAGGATGGACAAACCCTTGGCCAGCGAGGCGACGAAACCCCGGTCGTTCGGGTACGGATGGGTGGACATGCGCGTGGGTGTGCGGAGGGAAGCCAGGGCGGAAGTCGCCAGCCATGGTAGCGAAATGCCCGCCGCAGGCCATGGAACCGCCTTGAGTTCCGGCATGCGGAACTGTTGCGCATATCGATCGCCCGATTGCGGGCCGCTTCTTAGAGTTGCACCGCATGAACACCTACCGATTCCCTGACTACGAAGTGGCCGGCGATGCCGACACCACGGTTTTCCTGCTCCACGGCGCGTATGGCAGCCGAGCCTATTTCCGCCCGCTCATCCAGACGCTGGTCGAGGCCGGCTACCGCGTGGTCGCCTGGGACGCACCTGGCTACGGGCTGAGCCCCTTGCCGCAGGGTGGCTTGTCGATCGAAGGTTTGGCCGAAGCGGCCGCGCGTCTGATCGAACGCGAAGGCAGCCGGCGCAATGTGGTGGTGGGCCACAGCATGGGCGGCATCGTCGCGCCTCTGGCTTCGCTGCTGTCGCAGGGGCGGGTTCACGGCGTGGTGATCTCGGCCACGGTGGCCACCTTCTCGCGAAAGTCGGCGCAGGACAAGGCGACCTTCGCGGAGGAGCGCATCGGCCCCATCCGGCGCGGCCTGCCGTTCAAGGAGGCGGCCTTGCCGGTCATTCGCGGCATGCTGGCTCCGACCTCCTCCGGTCCCTTGGTGGACCTGGTGGTGGACGTGGCGTCCGGCATGCGGGCGGACACGTTCTGCGCCGCCATCGAGGCCATCGTCGGCTACGACGGCGAGGACAACCTCAAGGCGGTGAGCGTGCCGACGCTGCTGATCGCGGGTGCGCAGGACAAGGTGGGACGGCCAGAGGGCATGCAGTCGCTGACCGCACTCATTTCCAATTCGCGTTTTGTGTGCATCGACGGCGCCGCGCACTACGCCTTCGCGGAGCAGGCAGGCGCGTTCAACGCCGCGCTGCTGGGTTTTCTGTCCGAACTGCCTGACCCGCACGCCTGATACCCACAGAGAAAGAGAGCATCGACATGAGCACCGTCGTCAACACCGTTCACAGCACCCTCAAGCCCACCGACAACCCGTTTCTGAACGGTGCGTTCCGGCCCAATTTCAACGAGCACGTCGCGCATGTGGGAAGCCTGAAAGTCATCGGGGAAATTCCCAGGGACCTGGATGGCATCTACATTCGCAACACGCACAACCAGGTGCACGAGCCCATGGGGATCTACCACCCCTTCGATGGCGACGGCATGCTGCACTCGGTTCATTTCCAGAACGGCCAGGCGGCCTACCGCAGCCGCTTCGTGCGCACCACCGGTTTTCTGGCGGAGCAGGCGGCCCAGGCGTCTCTATGGACCGGCATCCTCGAGCCGGACAAGGGCGCGCGGCGCGGCTGGGGTGCGATGGGGTCGATGAAGGACAACGCGGGCACCGACATCATCTGCCACGCGGGCAAGCTGCTGGCGACGATGTCGCAAGGCAGCGAGCCCTGGCGCCTGGACCCGATCTCCCTGGACACGCAAGGCCCCGATGCCAACTGGGCCCGGCACGTCATGCCGCACGGCATCGGGTCGCACTACAAGGTGGACCCGCAGACCGGCGAGATGATGTTCTTCAACTACCCGGAGGTCTGGCCCTACATGCACTACGGCGTGGTGGACCGCGACAACCAACTCGTGCACTACGTGCCCGTGGAACTGCCGGGCGCGAGGTGGCCGCACGATCTGGGCATCACGAAGAACTACACCATCCTGCACGACACGCCGCAGTTCTTCGATCCGGAGTTGCTGAAGAAGGGGGTGAGAAAGCTGGCGTTCCACCCCGAGCTGCCCGCCCGCTTCGGGGTCATTCCGCGCCGGGGTAGCGGGGCCGATGTGAGGTGGTTCGAAGCCACGTCGTGCCACATCCTGCACCTGTCCAACTGCTACGAGGACGGCGACGAGATCGTCATGGACGGCTGCATCATGCCCAGGCCGGTGATGCACCCGGTGGGCAAGACCGAGGGAGGCGACGTCTATGCCCGCATGAAAGCGCGCCTGGACAAGCACAACAACCCGACCATGATGCACCGCTGGCGCTTCAACCTGCGCACGGGGCAGACGACGGAACAGTACCTGGACGACGAGATCACCGAGTTCCCCGTGGTGAGCAACGACTACGTGGGCCGGCCGTACCGCTACAGCTACAACATCCTCTACCAGCCTGGCGAGTGGTTGTTTTGCGGCTTGAAGAAATTCGACCTTCAGACCGGGGCCACGCAGCGCTTTGAGTACGGGCCCGGCCGCTATGGCAGCGAGCCCCAGATGGCGCGCCGGCTGGGTGCGACGGGCGAAGACGACGGCTACCTGCTGGTCTATGTCACCGACATGGTGCAGGACCGCTCGGAAGCCCTGGTGTTCGATGCCTCCGACATCGCCAGGGGACCCGTGGCCACGGTGATCCTGCCCGAGCGGATCTCGGTGGGTGTGCACGCCTGCTGGGTCGAGGGTGATCGCATCCACGGCGAGCACCGCGACAGCCGCATGCTGCCCTGAGGAGGAAGGCCATGGACATCGTCTTCCTGCCCGGTCTGAACAACACCGGCGACGTTTTCCGCGACGTGAGCGCCGCACTGCCGGCCCCGTTGCGCAGCCATTGCCCTGACCTCCCAGCGCTGGAGCGCATCGAAGCCCTGGCCGATGCGGTGCTGGCGGTGGCGCCAGAGCGTTTCTATCTGGCCGGTTATTCGTTCGGCGGGTATGTGGCCCTGGGTGTGCTTGAAAAAGCGCGCGAGCGCGTGCGGGGCTTGTGCCTCATGGGCTCCAGCGCCCGTGCCGACTCCGAAGCGCAGAAGGCCAAACGGCAGCAGGCGATCCGGTCGCTCGACCCTGCCACGTATGTCGATGCGGCGTCTTCGTCGGTTGCCCCGTTCCACCCGGACAACCGCCAGCGAGCCGATCTTGTGGCGCGCCGCCGCGAGTTGGCATCGGCCTACGGCGCCCAGCGCTACCTGGCGCACGTGCGTGCCACCATGGACCGCAAGGACCGCTCGCACCTGCTGGACGGGGCCGTGCCCACGCTGTGGCTCGCGGGCTCGCACGATGCGGTCGTGCCGGTTCAGCAGCAGTCCGAGGAGGCCGCCCAGGCCGGGCACTGCCGGTACTTGGAGATCCCGGGCGCGGGGCACCTCCTGCCGCTGGAGCAGCCGCAGGCGGTGGCCCATGCCCTGGCATCCTGGATCGTTCGCACCCCATGAGCCCCACCACACCCATGGCCATGGATGGCATCCGCGTGCTCGACCTGACCCAGGGCATCGCCGGCCCCTACAGCACCATGCTCATGGCGGCGCACGGGGCCGAGGTGATCAAGGTCGAGCCCCCGGGTGGGGACTGGATCCGGCACGCGCGCAACCAGATCCGGGGGCACGCGCCGGCGGCCATTGCCGTCAATGTGGGCAAACACAGCATCCAGCTCGATCTCAAGAACGAAGATGAACTCGCTCTTGCGCAACGCATCGCCCAGACCTGCGATGTGGTGGTCGAGAGCTACCGGCCTGGCGTGGTCGAGCGCCTGGGGCTGGGCGCCCAACGGCTGTGCGGAGACCGGCCCACGCTGGTCTATTGCTCGGTCACGGGTTTCGGACGCAACAGCCGGCTGCGCGACCGGCCCGTCATCGACCACGTCGCGCAGGCCTACTCGGGCTGGATGCACGTCAACGCGGACGAGCGCGGCATGCCTCAGCGCACGCGCAACGTGGTGCTGGCGGACCAGATCACAGGTCTGTATGCCTACCAGGCCATCTCCAGTGCCTTGCTCCGCCGCTTCCGCTTTGGCGTGGGGCAGCAGCTGGAGGTCACGCTCGCGGGCGCCATGGCCGCGTTCCTGGCGCCGCGCATCATCTCGAGCGCGCTCAGCGACGGCAAGGTGGGCAACGCGGAATTCACGGCGCCCACCGGGGACTACCCGACCCGCCAGGGGACCCTGGTCGTGGCGGTGCAGAAACCGGCCGATGTGGAAAAGCTTTTCGCGCTGCTGGGGCAGGCGCAGGTGCTGCAGGACGTGCGTTTCTCGACGGTGGCCTCCCGGCTGCAGAACGCCGAGGCCCTGCGCCGCGAACTGGCCGCCGTCCTGCAAACCCGGACTGCAGCGCAATGGGAGCAACTGCTCGCGCCACAGGGGGTGATGGCCTGCGAGGCGCGGGACATTCCCCACTTCCTGGCAGCGCAGCGCAGCGACGGGCTCGATCTGATCGAGACCCTGGCGCTGCCCGATGCGGGGCCGTGTCCCCTGGTCAAAGTGCCTGGCGCGGCACCCTGGAATGGGCGCCGCACGCCACCCCGCTTTCCGCGGGTGGGCGAGGACTTGCAACACATCCTGGACGGGCTCGAGGCGACCGGCCCTGAGCCATCGACCGCCACGCAACACCGCATTGCATGATGAAAACAGACACCGTCACTTCCTTTTTCAACCGCACCCCGTTGCGCCTGCCTGTGGTGGCCGCGCCGATGTTCCTGGTCTCCGGCCCTGAGCTGGTGCTCGAAGCCTGTAAAGCTGGCATCGTGGGGGCGTTTCCCACGCCGAACGCGCGCCCGATCGAGACGCTGGAGTCGTGGCTGCTCGCCATCACGCAAGGGCTGCGGGAACACCGGCAAGCCCACCCCCATGCCACCTTGGGCCCGTGGGCTGCCAACGTCGTCACGCACTCGTCCAACGCGCGCCTGTCGCAGGACCTGGCCTTGATCGAGAAGTACCAGCCCCCGATCGTCATCACGGCGCTGGGCAGCCCCAAGCCTGCGCTGGAGGTGGTGCACGGGTACGGCGGCGTTGTGCTCGCTGACGTCGTCAACCTGCGCCTGGCCAAGAAGGCGGCTGACGCCGGCGTCGATGGCCTGGCCTGCGTCAGCGCTGGCGCGGGCGGGCACACCGGCTGGATGTCGCCATTCGCGTTCGTCCGCGCGCTGCGCGAGTTCTTCGACGGCATCGTCGTCATCGGTGGCGGCATTGCCGACGGCTACAGCGTGGCAGGCGCCACCATGGCCGGCGCCGATCTGGTCTACATGGGCACGCGCTTCATTCCCACACAGGAAAGCATGGCCTCGCCCGCCTACAAGCAAATGCTGATCGATTCGACAGCGGAAGACCTCGTCATCAGCAGCGGCATCACCGGCACCCCGGCGAGCTGGCTCAAGCCTTCGCTTCGTGCCGCGGGCCTGGACCCGGACGACCTGCCGCCCACACCGCCCCGCAACTACGACAGCAACCGCTCGTTCACCCAGCGCAAGTGGGTCGATACCTGGACCGCGGGCCAGGGGTTGGGCGCCATCAAGCGCATCAGCCCGGTGGCGGCGGTGGTGGACGAACTGGAGCGCGAGTACTGGGAGGCGGCCCGGCTCTGGCGCCGTTTCGGTCAGCGGGCGCAGGAAACCGCTTGACGGCCGTGCCGCCGGTGGTTGTGATGTTTTGAAATGCACCAAGGAGACAAGACGTGAAATTCTGGAAAAACTGGCTGGCGGTGGCGGCAGTGGCTTTGTCGGGTTCGGCCATGGCCGCCTGGCCCGAGCGGCCCATCACCTTGATCGTTCCCTTTCCCGCAGGGGGCCTGGCCGATGCGGTGAGCCGCTCGCTCTCCGAGGAGGTCGGCCGCATCCTGGGCCAACCGCTGATCCTGGAAAACCGGCCCGGGGCCAATGGCCGCATCGGCCTGGAGCAGCTCTCGCGCGCGCCCAAGGACGGCTACACCCTGGCCGCGACCGTGCCGGGCCTGATGATCTTCCAACCCCTCACGGAGAAGACCTACAAGTTCGACCCTCTGAAGGACTTCGAGCCCATCACGATCGCGGTGGACACGTACAACGTGCTGGTCACGCACCCCCGTGTGTCGGCCACGGGAGACCTGCGCGAACTCGTGGCGAAGGCCAAGGCCAACCCTGGGCAGATGAACTACGGCACCCCCGGCAGCGGCAGCAGCTTTCACTTCAACACCGTGGTGCTGACAGACAAGCTGGGCATTCAAGCCACGCATGTCTCCTACCGCGGAGAGGCCCCGGCCCTGATCGATCTGGCCGGTGGCTCGATCGAGTTCATGCTGGCCGGCCAGTCTGCGCGTCCCTACATCCAGGACGGCAAGATCAAGCCCATCGCCGTGACGTCCCGCCAGCGCGTGGCCATCCTGCCCAACGTCCCGACCTTCGCCGAACTCGGCGTCGATTTCCGCACGGATGGATGGGTGGGCTATGTCGCGCCTGCCGGCGTGCCCAGGGAGATTCTTGACCGGGTGAGCGAGGCCTTCCGCGCGGCGATCAAATTGCCCAAGGTCCGTGAGCAGATCGCCGCGATGGGCTACGAGCCCGTGGGCAACTCCCGGGAGGAATTCCGCGGCCTCATCAAGGACCGCCTGGAGCACTACCGGGGGCTGATCCGCTCGGGCGCTGTCAAGATCGATTGAGCCGGGCCGTCAGGCCGACGGTGCCTCTTCCAGCTGCGCGCGCAACGCGGCCACCTGCTCGCGCAGCGCGGCGTTCTCCTCCTGCAGCGCCGCGACCTTCTGGCGCAGGGCCGAGACTTCATCGGTGGCCGCGGCCTCGGCGGGTTCGCCGGCCGCATCGGCCTCAGGCGGCTTGCGGCGGGCCTCGCGCACGCGCTTGGCCGCAAGCCTGAGTTCGTCCTTGCCGGCCAATGCCGCGGCCTTCTGCTCTTCTGGCGGCAGGCTGGCCACGGCCGCGGCAGCATTGAGCGACACGGCCCCGGCCTTGAGCGCATCCACGAGTTCGGGTGCGGCCTGCTTCTGGAGCTTCTCGATCATCACCACCTGGCTGCTGCTCAGGCGCGCGGCCTTGGCGATGTCTTCGCGGCTGTGCAGCGGCCGGGGTTCGAGTGCCGCCACGATCGGGCTCTGCGGGGCCACAGGCGGGGGTGCCTCCTCATCGGGTGGCAGGTCTTCGGGCGCGGGCGAGGTGGCCAGGATGCGCGAGCGCCGCTCGGCCAGGATCTCGCGTTTGCGCAGGGCCAGCACGCCGCGCTGGAAGTCCGAGACGCTGCGTCGGCCCAGGTGCTGGTCGATCATCCACAGGTGCACGTCTTCCAGGCTCTGGAAGCGCGGGTTCTGCACGGTCTGGAAGGGCAGGCCGTGCTTCTGGCAGATGCCATACCGGTTGTGGCCGTCCACCAGCACGTCTCCCCACAGCACCAGCGCATCGCGGCAGCCCTCGGCGAGGATGCTTCGTTCCAGCGCATCGTGCTCGTCGGGCGTGAGGGGATCGATGTAGGCTTTGAATTCCGGGTTGACGGTGATCTGCATGGGGACGGGGCTCGGGGGGAAGAGGGTGGGGCGCGAATTGTAGAGCCGCAGGTGACGCCCGATGCCGCAGCGCCGTGCTAGAAAGAGATGGACCCAGCTTCGCGCATCGAACGGGCGATCTGTTCAACCTGGAGACACCCCATGCATGGCCTGATGCAAGACCGTCCGCTGCTGATCTCTTCGCTGATCGAGCACGCGGCCACCTTCCACCCCCGCACCGAGATCGTCTCGCGCCTGCCCGAAGGCACGGTGCACCGCACCGACTGGCTGGGCGTGCGCCAGCGCGCGCGCCAGGTGGCCAACGCCATGCGGGCCTTGGGCGTCGGGCAGGGCGATCGCGTCGGCACGCTGGCCTGGAACTCCTACCGCCACCTGGCGCTGTACTACGGCGTCTCGGGCAGCGGCGCGGTGCTGCACACTGTCAATCCGCGCCTGTTTCCCGAGCAGATCGACTACATCGTCAACCACGCCGAAGACAAGGTGCTGTTCTTCGACATCACCTTCGCGCCACTGGTGGAGCAACTCGCGCCGCGCCTCAAGAGCGTGCAGGCGTTCGTTGCCATGACCGACCGCGCGCACATGCCGGCCATCGACGTGCCCCAGCTGCTGTGCTTCGATGAGTTGCTCGACGCCCAGAGCACCGACTACCGCTGGCCCGAGCTGGACGAGAAGAGCGCCTCCTCGCTCTGCTATACCTCGGGCACCACCGGCAACCCCAAGGGCGTGCTGTATTCGCACCGGTCCACGCTGCTGCACACGCTCATGGAGCTCGCGCCCGACACCTTCGGCATCAGCTCGGCCGAGACGCTGATGCTGATCGTGCCCATGTTCCATGCCAATGCCTGGGGCGCGCCCTACGCGGCGGCCATGGTGGGCGCGCGGCTGGTGCTGCCCGGGCCGCATCTGGACGGCGAGAGTGTCTACCGGCTCATGCGCGACGAGAAGGTGACCTTCTCCCAGGGCGTGCCCACGGTCTGGATGATGCTGTTCCAGTACCTGGACAAGAACCCGCAGATCGACCCGCGCGAGCTGGGTGTCAGGCGCATCGGCATCGGCGGCGCGGCGGTGTCGCGCGCGGTGCTGGAGCGCTTCGAGAATCAGTTCGGCGCCGAAGTGGTGCAGGGCTGGGGCATGACGGAGACCAGCCCGATCGGTGTGATCAGCAAGCTGCTGCCCAAGCACGAAGGTATGGACCCCCAGGCGTTGGTGAAGGTCAAGCTCAAGCAGGGCCGCGGCGTGTGGGGCGTGGACCTGAAAATTGTCGATGCCGACGGCCGGGCATTGCCCTGGGACGGCGTGGCCTACGGCAATCTGATGGTGCGCGGCCCCTGGATCGCCAGCGGTTATTACCGGGGCGAAGGCGGCCCGGTGCTGGACGAAGAGGGTTTCTTTCCCACCGGCGACGTGGCGACCATCGACGCCGATGGTTACCTTCAGCTCGTGGACCGCGCCAAAGATGTGATCAAGTCCGGCGGTGAGTGGATCTCATCGATCGACGTGGAGAACGCTGCTGCTTCGCACCCGGGCGTGGCCGAAGCGGCGGTGATCGGCGTGGCACACCCCAAGTGGCAGGAACGGCCGTTGCTGCTGGTCGTGAAGCGGCCCGGTGCCGAGGTGGACCGCGAGGCGGTGCTGGCGCACCTGGCCACGCGGGTGGCCAAGTGGTGGCTGCCCGACGACGTGCTCTTCGTCGAGAGCCTGCCGCACACCGCCACGGGCAAGCTGCTCAAGACCAGGCTGCGCGAGCTCTACCGAGGCCACCCGCTGCCCACGGTGTGAACGGTCAGGCTTCCAGCAGCGAGGCGCGCAGGCGTTCGAGCGCCAGCGCGTCCAGGCCCATGGGGCCTTCGAGGTAGCGGTTCAGGCCGCCGAACTCCTGCTCGATGGTGGTGAAGGCCGCCTCGAGAAATGCCGGCTGCACGCTCCAGAGCACGTCCATCACGTGGGCCGGACCTCGCACTTCCACGAGCGGGCTGCGCACGTAGAGGTGGTTGGTGAGCAGGTAGTCGTGCACGATGTCGTCGCGCGCGACGCCCAGGGCGCTGAGCAGCAGCGCGGCCGCGAAGCCGGTGCGGTCCTTGCCGGCGGTGCAGTGGAACACCAGCGGCGTGGGCTGGTCGAGCAGGTGGCGGAAGAAGCGCGCGTACACCGGCGCGCCCTCGCGCGCGAAGCCCTGGTAGGTCTGGCACATCAGCGCAGCGGTCTCGTCTTCGGTGGGCACCTGTCCGGCGGCGAGCAAAGCCTGCACGCGGTGCACCACCGTGGGTTCGATGGACAGCGCCAGCGTGGTCAGGCCCGCGACCTCGGAGGACAGGGTGGTGCTCTCGGCCACGCCACGGAAGTCGATGCGGTGCGTGATGCCCAGGCCCTGCAGCTTGGCGAGGTCTTCGGGCGTGAGGCCCGCGAGGTGGTCGGATCGGTAGACGCGGCGCAGGCGCACGCGCCGCCCGTCCAGGCCGGCGTGTCCGCCGAGATCGCGGAAATTGGAGGCGCTGCTCAGCAGGCGCGGCGGGATGGCGTTGGTGGGCGGTGTCGACATGCGGCCATTGTCGCGCGCCGAGGATGTCAGGGTTTTTTGGTCGGCGCGGGTGCGGAGGCCACCGGCACGCAGGGGTCGGCCGAGGTCTTGTCGCCCTGTTCGATCAACGGGATCACGGCCGCCGCCGGGCCCGCCGCCGCACCCAGCGCCAGGGCGCCGAGCAGGCGGCCCGCCAGGCGCCGGCCTTCGATGCCGACCTCGGGCTGGCCCAGCGTGCCGGTGACGGTGATGGGCGTGCGCAGCGACAGCGGCGACCAGTCCTTGGGTTTGGCGACCAGGCGCAGGGCCATCGATTCGTCGCGCAGGTTGACTTGGCCATCGATGCGCACGGTGGTGTCGCGGTTGTCGATGACCGCGAGCCGGGGTTCGAGCACACCGCCGCGAGCGACCAGGTCGAAGCGCGCGCAGTTCAGCGGCAGCGGGTGGTCGCCGCGGATCAGCACGCCCAGCGCCTGGGCCAGATCCAGGCCCATGGCCTCGGTGGCGAGGTGGGAGATGGTGCCGTCGCGCAGCGTCAGATCGATCGGCCCGTTCAGCGAGCCCAGGATGTCGGCCGTGGAGTTGCCCGCGCCGCGGACGTCCAGCTTGGCCGACAGCACGCCGGTGACGTAGGAGCGCACGGCCTGTTCACCGCCCTGGCGGGCCTGTTCGCGCTCCTTCTTCAGAGCCTTGGTGGCGTTGGCCGAGGGTGCGGGGGGCGCTGTGTCCTTGCGCATCCCGCGCATCCAGCCCGCGATGTCCACACCGGCGACGTCCAGCCGCGCCTGCCATTTCGCGGGCTGTGCGTTGGCGTCGAGCTCGGTCATGCCCTTGAACTGGCCGCCCGACACCGAGGCCTGCAGATCGTCCAGGCGCAGCACGCCCGCGTCCAGGTGAATGCGGGTCTTGAGCCCCTTCAGGGGCGCCATGGCATCGGTGCCGAAATCCACCTCATCGATGGCCACGCCGACGTCGGCATCCATCACCTTGAGCGAGGGCAGGTCGAAGCGGCGTTGCGGCAGCACGCGGCCCTGAGCCTGCTGCTGCGCGGGCACCTTGGCGGTGCCGCCCTCGCCACCGATCGCGGGCCCCAGATCGGCGAACGCAAGCTTGGGGCCGGTCAGCTCGCCCGTGAGCCGGCGTGGGCTGGTGAGCTGGTGAAAGCGCAGATCGCCCGCCAGGCGGCTGCTGCCGATGGTGGCGCGCGAAGCCTGCAAGCGCCACACGCCATCGGCCTGCGAGAGCCGGCCGCGCAGGTCGAAGGGCGGTGTCTGCGGCAGGGTGATGCCCAGGGGTCGGCCCACTTCGGCCAGCGAGCGCCCCTGGAACGACAGCGCACCATCGAGCCGGGGCGTGCCCAACAGGGCGGCGGCCTGGCCGTCGAACAGCAGCTTGGCCGAGGCCACCGTGCCGGCCACGCGCACAGGCACCCATTGCGCGTCGGGTGCAGCCATGGGGTCCTGCAGCAGGGGCAGGGTGCTGCCCGCGCGCACCTGCAGGTCCATCGGCATGGTGCGGTAGCGGCCTTTGAACGTGGCTTCGTAGCCAGACGCAGACCCGCTCACGGCCTCGCCTTCCCGGCCCTTCACACCGATGGCGAGATCGACGTCCTGCACCGCATCCTTCCAGGCAATCTGGCCCTGGCCGATCACGAGCGAACCGAAGCGAGGAAGGCCCCCGAGTGGATCCTGATCTTCCTCATGGCGGGGCTTGTCGTCCGGGTGGCCCAGTTGCCAGTTGGCATCGCCGCCTTCGATGCGCATCAGATGGGCATCGAGCTGATCCGCCTGCAAGCGCTGCAGCAGGAGGCGGTCTCCGCGCCGCCAGCGCCACAGGTCGCCCCAGTGCCAGGCCAGCGTGACCTGGCGCGCGTCGAGCAGGTGGGGCGCGCCGAAGCGCGCATCGGAGGCGATGCGCAGGTGCTCCACCTCCAGCCGCGGGCGCCACAGGAGATGGGTTCGCACCTGGCCCTGCATTTGCACGGGCACACCGGCGCCGCGCGAGGCGGCCTGCTCGATGGGCTGTCTGAGCACGGGCCAGCCGCTGAGCTCGCCCCACGCCACGCCCAGCGCGAGCAGGCCCAGCAGGCTGCCGGCGATCCAGAGGGTTCGGGAGCCTCGTCTCTTCGAGGGCGGAGGGGCGGTCTGAGGTGCGTTCACGCTTTATTGGAACGCAGCAGCCCAGCCAATGTTCGATTTCGGCCCGACGACGCGGCCTTGTCCTACAGGGCGGCCACCTTGCGCGCGCGGGTCGCTCGATAGAATCCAGATTCCGAATCTGAATGGGTTCTTCCATGCGCGATGCCCCGAGCGGAAACACCGTGTCGGACACGATGGAGGTGAATGACGAGACGCTTGCCCCCGATGCACGCTGGCTCTCACAAGGCGACGACTGGGTGTTGGAACTCAGCGGCGCCTGGCGCGGACACAGCGCCCCTCTCCCCGATCTTCCGGCCACCGGGAACGTGGGTGCCGTGCGCGTCCACGCCGACGGCCTGCGCTCGTGGGATGCGCCACTGGCCTCGGCCTTGTGGGTCCAGGTCGAGCCCCTGGCGCGCCAGGGCGCGAACGTGGACTTGCAGGGGCTGCCCGAAGGCCTGCAACAGATCCTGGGCCTCGCGCTCGACACGCCCCCACCCGCTGCCACGGGCACCACACCAGCACGCGGCCGTGTCGCCCGCCTGGGCGCTCGCGTCACGGCCTGGTGGGCGCTGCGCCGCAAGACGCTGACCTTCTTCGGCGAGGTGCTGCTGTCCCTGGGGCGCTGGCTGCGCGGGCGCAGCGACATGCGCGCCAGCGACCTCGCATGGCAGATCGAACAGACGGGTCCGCGCAGCCTGCCCATCGTGGCACTGGTGTGTTTCCTGGTCGGGCTCATCGTGGCCTACATGGGCGCGGCCCAGCTGCAGCGCTTCGGGGCGCAGAACTACATCGCCGATCTCGTGACGGTGGGCGTGGTGCGCGAGGTCGCGGCCCTGCTGGTGGGCATCGTGCTGGCCGGTCGCGTGGGCGCGGCCTTCGCGGCGCAGATCGGCAGCATGCGCGCCAACGAAGAGGTGGATGCGCTGGCCACCATGGGCGTGAACCCGGTGGACTTCCTGGTGCTGCCGCGCGTGCTGGCGCTGCTCATCGTCGGGCCCATGCTCACCGCTTTCGGCGCGCTGGTGGGCATGGCCGTGGGCTGGATGGTGGCGGTGGGCATCTATGGCGTCACGCCGCTGGAGTATGTGTACGCGAGCGGCCAGGCCATCACCCTGCCTCATGTGGTGGTGGGCCTGATCAAGGGCACCGCGTACTCGGTGCTGGTGGCCCTCGCCGGTTGCCTGCAGGGCATGGCCGCGGGGCGCAGCGCGCAGGCCGTGGGCGATGCGACCACGGCCGCGGTGGTGCAGGCGATCGTGTGGATCGTCGTGGTGGCGTCCGCGCTCACGGTGGTGTTTCAACGCCTGGATTTCTAGATGTCGGAACACCTGCCCACCCCATCCGCCACGCCCGAGCCCGGTGCCGAGCCGCTGGTGCGCGTGGAAAACCTGACCATGGCCTTTGGCAGCAACGTGATCCAGCGCGACCTGAGCTTTGAGATCCTGCGCGGCGAGGTGCTGGCCCTGGCCGGCGGCAGCGGCTGCGGCAAGAGCACCCTGCTGCGCCACCTCATCGGCCTGCAGGTGCCCGCCCAGGGGCGGGTGCTGTACGGCGAGCAGGATCTGTACGCGGCCGACGACAAGGAGAAGGGCGCGCTGCTGCGATCCTTTGGCGTGATGTTCCAGGCCGGCGCGCTGTGGAGCAGCATGACCGTGGGCGAAAACGTGATGCTGCCCATGCAGGTGCTCACCGACATGGAGCCTGAATGCCGCGAGCAGGAGGCGCGCTTCAAGCTCGCGCTCGTGGGGCTGGCGGGCAGTTTTGATGCCGAGCCCGCCACGCTCAGCGGCGGCATGCGCAAGCGCGCCGCGATTGCGCGCGCGTTGGCGCTCAACCCGCAGTTGCTGTTCCTGGACGAGCCCTCCGCCGGCCTGGACCCGCTCACCTCGGCCCACCTGGACGAGCTCATCGCGCACCTGCGCGATGACCTGGGCACCACGGTGGTGATGGTCAGCCACGAACTCGAAAGCATCTTCGCGCTGGCCGACCGCCTGCTGTTCCTGGACGCGCAAAGCAAGACCATGACGGCGCTGGGCCCCCCGAAGGAACTTCGGCAGAGCGGTCCGCAGGAGGTCCAGCGCTTCCTGCGCCGCGGTGCCACCGCCCCAGACAAAGAGGAAACCCCATCATGAAGCGCAAGGCCAACCCCACCCTCATCGGCACTTTCGTGGTAGCTGGCCTCGCGCTGATCGCGGTGGCCATCATCACGCTGGCCGGCAGCAGCTACTTCACCCGCAAGGAGCGCACCGTGATGTACTTCAGCGGCTCCGTCTACGGCCTGCAGGTCGGTGCACCGGTGGTGTTCCGCGGCGTGCGCGTGGGCAGCGTGGAGTCCATCGAGGTCTCTTACAACACCCAGACCGACGCCTTCTCCATCCCGGTGGTGGCCTCGCTCGACAGCGATGCCCTGCGCGGGCTCGATGGCAAGCATGGCGATGCCGCTTCCGATTCCGAGCTGGCGCTGCCCGCGCTGGTGGAGCGGGGCATGAGTGCGCAGCTCTCGATGCAGAGCCTGCTCACGGGCCTGCTCTATGTGGACCTGGACCTGCGCCCCAAGCGCGCGGCCACCACCCATGGCACGCGGCGCGGCCTGACCGAAATCCCGACCGCGCCCACCGCGATCCAGACTTTCCGCGACCAGCTCGAAGGCATTGACCTGCGCAAGATCACCGACGACCTGGCCGCCATTGCCGCCTCGGCCCGGGCGGTGATCTCGGGGCCGCAGCTGAACCAGGCCCTGAGCGACCTGGCCGAGATCACTTCGACGATCAAGCGCGTCTCGGAGCGGCTCGACAAGCGCCTGGACCCGCTGGCCAACGAATTGCAGCGCTCGCTCGCCTCCACCCGCAGCGCGATGGATGGCATGGAGAAGGCGGCGAAATCGGTGAACGAGAGTGCGGTGGGCTTCGGCCGCACGTCCGCGCGCGTGTCCGAGCTGCTGGCGCCGGACGCGCCGCTGGTGCAGAACCTGCAGCGCGCGGCCAACGAGGTGAGCCGCACCGCCGGCGCGCTGCGCGAGGCCACCGCCGGGGATTCGCAACTGATGGTGGGGGCCGACCGGGCGCTGGACGACCTCTCGCGTGCCGCCCGCGCCCTGCGCGACCTGGCCGAAGCCCTGGAACAACAACCCGATGCGCTCCTGCGGGGCAGAAAGGTCAACGAATGAACCACCCAGCCCTGAACCGACGCGGCCTGCTGGCCGCCCTGGGCCTGGCGCCCGTAGTGTTCGCCACGGGTTGCGCCGGGTCCGATGCGCCACCCACGCGCTGGTACGAGCTGCGCGCCGAGCCCCCCGAGCCTCGGCCGGCGCCCCGCCCGGGGGATGGCGCGGTGTGGGAAGTCTCCGGCCAGGTGCGCCTGCCCGGCTCGCTGGACCGGGATGTGCTCATGGTCTCCAGCGGCTCGGCGTCGCTGGTGCCGCTGCCGGGCCACCGCTGGGCCGAGCCGCTGCGCGAGAGCGTGCCGCGCCGCCTGGTGGCCGATCTGGCCTTGCTGCGCGGGGAAGGCCTGGTCTGGCGCGCGCCCGCGCCCTCGGGGGCGAACGTGGCGCGTCAGCTGCGCGTCGAGATCGACGCCCTGATGGCCGACAGCGGCCGGCGCGCCCTGCGCCTGCAGGCACGCTGGTGGCTCACCGACCTGCGCGGCGGCACCGTGCCGCCCATGCTGGGGCAGGCCGACATCGAGGTGCCGCTGGCCGACGGCTCGCCCGACGCCCTGGCGGCCGGCCATCGCCTGGCCGTCTGGCGCCTGGCGCAGCGCATCGCCGGGGGCTGAGCGGCCTGCGAGACGGTTCCAGGGGGCGCGTTCGTCGGCTGGATTTCAGTGCAGACGGTTCCTGTCGATAGGCCGGAGGTGATCCGATCATTTGCCTGAACCTCTCAATATGAACCTCTTTCGCCACATGACCGTGAACGCCAAGCTCTGGACCGGCGTTCTTGCCATCGTCCTCGCCTTGACCGCGATGCTGTCCTTCACCGGTGCCCGTTCCAGCGCCCTGACCCGCGAGGCCGACGAAGTCCTGGGCCGGATGTCGGACAAGACCGTGATCGCGACCGAGTGGGCCGGCCTGACCGAGACCAACGTGACGCGCGTGCAAGCCTCGATGCTGAGCACCGACCCGTCGATCGAGCAGCTCTACAAAGACGTCATCCCCGTGGGCGTGGCTTCCATTTCCGCGCTGCAGAAGCGGCTGGACGCCATGCCGATGAACGACGCCGAAAAGGCCCAGCTCGAGAAAATCGCCGGGCTTCGCCAGGCCGTGCTGGGCTCCCTGGCCAAGGCCAACGAACTGAAAAAGAACGGCGATGCGGCCGGTGCCGTGGCCGAGATCACGACCCGCTTCAACCAGGCCGTGCCGCCTTACGTGGCGGCCCTGCGCGAGTTCGCGCAGATGCAGGTGAGCATGCAGGCCGAGGCGCAGGTGAAGTTCGCGGCCCAGCGCGCGAGCAACCTGACCATGGCCAGCGTGCAGATCGGTCTGCTGATCCTGGGCATCATCGCGGGCGCCTTCTTCCTGATCCGCAACATCCGCACGCCGCTGCGCGAGGTGGTGGCCTTTGCCGAGCGCGTGGCCGGCGGCGACCTGACCGCGCGCATCCGCAACGACCGCCGCGACGAGTTCGGCGCGATGACGAAGTCCCTCTCGGACATGCGCGATCGCCTGGTGCACGTGGTGGCCGACGTCAAGCGCGGCACGGAGAACATCACGGTGGCGGCGCGCGAAATCGCCTCGGGCAACAACGACCTCTCGGCCCGCACCGAGCAGACCGCCGCCAACCTGCAGCAGACCGCGGCCAGCATCGAGCAGATGTCCGGCGCGATCCGCCAGTCGGCCGATTCGGCGCGCGTGGCCAACCAGCTGGCCGACGTGGCCGGCCAAAGCGCCCAGAAGGGCGGCCAGGTGGTCAACGACGTGGTCTCGACCATGGAGGAGATCAACCAGGCTTCGCGCAAGATCAGCGACATCATCGGCGTGATCGACGGGATCGCGTTCCAGACCAACATCCTGGCGCTGAACGCGGCGGTCGAAGCCGCCCGTGCCGGTGAGCAAGGCCGGGGGTTTGCGGTCGTGGCCGGCGAGGTGCGCAACCTCGCCCAGCGCAGCGCGCAGGCCGCCAAGGAAATCAAGGTGCTCATCGGCGCCAGCGTCGACAAGGTGACCGCCGGGACCGAGCTGGTCGGCCAGGCCGGGCAGACGATGGGCGAGATCGTGGAGAACGTGGTGCGCGTGCGCGACATCATCGGCGAGATCGCTTCGTCGTCGAGCGAGCAGGCCGAGGGCGTCAACCAGATCAACGCATCGGTGTCCAACCTGGACCAGATGACGCAGCAGAACGCGGCGCTGGTGGAAGAGAGCGCCGCCGCCGCATCGAGCATGAGCGACCAGGCGATGCGCCTGTCGGAGGTGGTGCGCATCTTCCGCGTGGATGCGGCCGACGCGGTCAGCTCGATCGCTCAGATCAACGCCAACGACCTGCACAAGCGGGGCAGTGCCGTGGCCGCCAAACCGGTGGCCGCTGCGGCTCCCGCCTCCGCCTCTGCCTCCGCCCCGGTGAAAGCGGCGCCCGCCCCTGCGAAGGCCACGGCCAAGGCCCCGGTGGCCAAGCCGGCCCCGGTCGCCCCCGCCCCCGTGGCGAAGGCCCCCAAGCCCGCGCCGGTGGCCGCGCCCGCGCCTGCCACGGCGGGTGGCTCGGACGACTGGGAATCGTTCTGAACCCGGAAGGCCGCCCGGCCTTCTTCAGTTCACCATCACCAGCTTGCCCTTGACCGAACGCGATCCCATGATCGCGTAGGCCTTGCGCAGCTCGCTCATGGGCAGCGTCTGGTCGATCACCGGCTTGACCTGGCCCTTGGCGTACATCCCGGCTAGCACCTGCATCATCTCGGCGTTGGCCTTGGGTTCGCGGCGCGCGAAATCGCCCCAGAACACGCCCACCAGGCTGGCGCCCTTGAGCAAGGTGAGGTTCAACGGCAGGGCTGGAATCGGGCCACTGGCGAAACCCACCACCAGATAGCGGCCGCGCCAGGCGATGGAGCGGAAAGCGGGCTCGGCGAAGTCGCCGCCCACCGGGTCATAGATCACGTCCGGGCCCTTGCCGTCGGTGAGCTGCTTGATCGCATCGCGCAGGCCCTCCTTGGGGGTGTGCACGCTGTAGTTGATGGTGGCGTCGGCGCCCAGCTGCTTGCACAGCTCGCACTTCTTGTCGCTCGATGCCGCGGCGATCACGCGCGCCCCGGCGGCCTTGGCGATCTGGATCGCCGCCGTGCCCACACCGCCGGCTGCGCCCAGCACCAGCACGGTCTCGCCCGCGCGCAGGGCGCCGCGGTCCATCAGGGCGTGCCACGAGGTGGCGTAGATCATGATGAAGGCCGCCGCATCCACCGCCGGGAAGCCCGGCGGCAGCGGCATGCACAGCGCGGCCGGCGCGATGGTGTGGGTGCCGAAGCCGCCCGTGCCGCTCAGGCAGGCCACGCTCTGCCCCACCTTCAGGTGCGTGACGCCGTCACCCACCGCGCGCACCACGCCGGCGTACTCCGAGCCCGGCACGAAGGGCAGGGGCGGCTTCATCTGGTACTTGTTCTGCACGATGAGCAGGTCGGGGAAGTTCAGGCTCGCGGCCTGGATCTCGATCAGCACCTCGCCCGCCTTGGGCGCTGGCGTGGGCAGTTCTTTCCAGGTCAGGGCGTCGACGCCGACGGGGTTTTCGCAGAGCCAGGCATGCATGGTGTGTCCTCGTTCAAATGGTCATGAAACCGTTCCATGATAGGCAGCGGGGGCCTTCTCCTGCAGCGGGTAAGCCCCTTGCGTGTCCCGGGCGTGACCAGGGCGATCCACCTAAAATCGCGGCAATGAAAATACTCATCTCCAACGACGACGGTTACCAGGCGCCCGGCATCGTGGCGCTGTATGAAGCCCTCAAGGGGCTGGCCGAGGTGGAGGTGGTGGCTCCCGAGCACAACAACAGCGCCAAGTCCAACGCGCTGTCGCTGCATTCGCCGCTGTACGTGCACACGGCCTACAACGGTTTTCGCTATGTGAACGGCACGCCGGCCGACTGCGTGCACATCGCGCTCACCGGTCTGCTGGGCTACCGGCCCGACCTGGTGGTCTCCGGCATCAACAACGGCGCCAACATGGGCGACGACACGATCTATTCCGGCACGGTGGGCGCGGCCATGGAGGGCTACCTGTTCGGCGTGCCCGCCATCGCGTTTTCACAGACCGAAAAAGGCTGGGGCCACCTGGACGACGCGGGCCGGATGGCCGCGCGCCTGGTGGCGCAATTGCTGCCTTCGTTGGAAAACGGGCCGCCGGCCGAGCCCTGGCTGCTCAACGTGAACATCCCCAACCGGCCGCTGGCCGAACTGCGCGGCTTCAAGGTGGCGCGGCTGGGCCGCCGGCACGCGGCCGAGCAGGTGATCTCGCAGACCAACCCGCGCGGCGACACCATGTACTGGATCGGCAGCGCGGGCAAGGCCAAGGACGACGCCGAGGGCACGGATTTCCACGCCTCGCTGCAGGGCTATGCCACCATCACGCCGCTGCAGGTGGACCTGACCGACCACGACCGCCTCGCCTACTGGGCGCCCACGGCCGCGAGCCTGTCCACCGGCGGTGCCAGCTCGTGAAGCGCGGTCTGCCCGTTC
>NZ_JAHCKK010000043.1 GCF_026125825.1 Hydrogenophaga sp.
TGGTGTGCGTGCTCTCGTTTCGCAGCGGCATCGCCGGTGCGATCGATGCGCTGCGGACCCGTCCCCGCCCCGGGCCCTGAGCGCGCGGCCCCCTTCCTGTTTGTGTGTTCCGTTTCAAGGAGATTTTCATGCCGCGTTTCGAACGCCAAGCCCTGATGGCGAAATTCCAGGACATGGTGCGCCAGCGCCAGCCCATCATCGGCGGGGGCGCCGGCACCGGCATTTCCGCCAAATGCGAAGAGGCCGCCGGCATCGACCTGATCGTGATCTACAACTCGGGCCGTTACCGCATGGCCGGGCGCGCCTCGTCGGCGGGCCTGCTGGCCTATGGCAACGCGAACGACATCGTGCTGGAGATGGCCGGCGAGGTGCTGCCGGTGGCGAAGAAGACACCGGTGATCGCCGGGGTCAACGGCACCGATCCGTTCATCGTCATGCCGGTGTTCCTGAAAAAGCTCAAGGAACTCGGGTTTTCCGGCGTGCAGAACTTTCCCACCGTGGGCATCATCGACGGCACGTTCCGCCAGAGCCTCGAGGAGACCGGCATCAACTACGCGACCGAGGTCGAGATGATCGGCCAGGCCCACGCCATCGACCTGCTGACCACGCCCTACGTGTTCTCCGCCGAGGAGGCCGTGGCCATGACCGAGGCCGGCGCCGACTTCATCGTGCCCCACATGGGCGTGACCACCGGCGGCACCATCGGCGCCACCACGGCCAAGTCGCTCGACGAATCGGTCAAACTCATCGACGAGTGGGGCGAGGCGGCGAGGAAAGTGCGCAAGGACGTGATCGTGATCGCGCACGGCGGCCCGATCTCCAGCCCCGAGGACGTGGCCCACGTGCTCCGACACAGCCGCCACTGCAATGGCTTCTACGGCGCCAGCAGCATGGAGCGGCTGCCCACGGAGATCGCGATCAAGTCGCACGTGGAGCGCTACAAGCAAGTGACTTTCTGAACCAGAACAACACAGGAGACAAGCGATGGCCAGGGTCTATGTGAGCGCGGTGATGAACGCGACGCTGGAGGAGGCGTGGGCCTTCCTGCGCGACTTCGGCGCGCTGGGCAACTACCACCCGTACTTCGAGAATTCCTATATTGAAGACGGCAAGCCGGCCGACCAGGTCGGCTGCGTGCGGCGCTTCACCGTGCGCGATGGCGGCGGCTACCTGCGAGAGCAACTGCTCGCGCTGTCCGACGACGAACACCGCTGCCGCTACAAGATCCTGCACATCGACGCCGACTGGAAGAACTACGTCGCCGAGATGCACCTGCTGCCTGTCACCGAGGGCCACCGCTGCTTCGGCGAATGGTGGGCCGAGTGGGACGTGCCGGCCGATCAGGCAGCCGAGGCGGTGGAGCGCGTGAAGGGCACCTTCCGCACCTTCTTCGAATGCGTGAACGCGCACCACGACCGGCGCCGATGAACAGGGCCTCACCCACCGCCTGGGTGGTGGGCACCTTCGATACCAAGGCCGCCGAGCTGGACTACCTTGCCGGCCTGCTGCGCGCGGCCGGCGTGCGCGTGGTGACGGTGGACATCGGCACGCGCAGCGCGCCTGGCGCGGCCGACATCGAGGCCGCCACCGTGGCGCGGCACCACCCAAGGGGGGCTGGCGCCGTGTTCGAGCCGTCCGACCGGGGCGAGGCCGTGATCGCCATGAGCGAGGCGCTGGTCGAGCTGGTGCGCGAGCGCCTAGCGGCCGGCGCGATTCAGGCCATGCTGGGTGTGGGCGGATCTGGCGGCAGCTCCATGATCGCGCCGGCGATGCGCCTGCTGCCCATTGGCAGCCCGAAGCTGCTGGTCTCCACCATGGCGGCGGGCGATGTGTCGGCCTACGTGGGCGTGGCGGACCTCACGCTGATGTACCCCGTCACCGACATCGCCGGTCTGAACCGGCTCTCGCGCACCATCCTGGCCAACGCGGCGCACGCCCTGGCGGGCATGCTGCTGCATCGCGCCCCAGCGGACCACGGGGCCGACAAGCCGTCCATCGGCCTGACCATGTTCGGTGTCACCACGCCCTGTGTGCAGGCGGTGCGCGGGTTGCTGGAGGCCGATTTCGACACCCAGGTGTTCCACGCCAACGGCGCGGGCGGTCGCACGCTGGAGGCCCTGGCCGCCGCTGGCATGCTGCGCGCCGTGGTCGATATCACCACCACCGAGGTGGGCCAGCACCTGGCCGGCGGCGTGTGCGACGCCGGGCCGAACCGGCTCGACGCCGCCGCGCGCCACGGCCTGCCCTGGGTGGGGTCGGTGGGCGCGCTGGACATGATCAACTGGGGCGCGCCGGCCACCATTCCAGAGCGGCACCGGGGCCGCGCTTTTCATGTGCACAACGCCCAGGTGACGCTGATGCGCAGCAACGCCCAGGAGCTGGAAGCGGCGGCGCAGCGCATGGCCGAGCAGCTCAACCGCGCCCGTGGCCCGGTGCGCCTGCTGTTGCCGCTGGGGGGCCTGTCGATGATCGATGCGCCGGGCCAGCCGTTCCACGACCCCGCGGCCGACGCGGTGCTGTTCGACACGCTGGAGCGCCTGTTCGAGGTGAGCGACACGCACCGGCTGCTCAAGCTGCCGCACCACATCAACGACCCGGCCTTCGCGGCGGCCGTGGCCGAACAGCTGAGGGCGGTGGTGTAAGGTTGCCGCATGAGCAACCCGATCGACCCCACCGAACAGGCCAAGGCATTTTTCTTTGAAGGCAATGCGCTCTTCGAGGCGGACCGGCTGGACGAGGCGCTGAGCCGCTACCAGGCCGCGCTGGCCCTGGTGCCGGGGCGGCCGTCCATCCTCGCCAACCTGGGCGTGACGCAGTGCCGCCTGGGCCACTGGGCCGAGGCCGTGGCCACGCTGTCGCAGGCCACGAAGGCCGACCCCACGCACCGCGACGCCTGGGTCGCGCTCGGCCTTTCGCACGAAGCGCTGTCGAACTGGGCCGGCGCCGCGCAGGCGCTGCAGCAGGGCGTCCGGCTGGGGGCTTCGACACCGCAGATCCACCTGTCGCTGGCGATGTGCCTGCTGCGGCTGGACCGGCCGGACGAAGCGCTGGCGGCGCTGGATCGCGTGCTCGCGCTGGACCCGACCCTGGCCGAGGCCTGGAGCCAGCGCGGCAGCGTGCTGCGCGACGCCGGCCAGCACGCCGAGGCCGCGCGCTGTTTCGAACAGGCCCTGGCCCACGGCGGTGACGAAACCCTGCACCGCTTCTACCTGGCCTCGGTGAAAGCCGGTGAAGCCGCGCCTGCACAGCCACCGCGCGCCTACGTGGAAGCGCTGTTCGACGAGTACGCCGACGATTTCCAGCACCACCTGATCCACCAGCTGAAGTACCAGGCGCACGACACCCTGCTGGCGCCGCTGCGCGTGGGCGGGCGGCGCTACCCGCTGGTGCTCGACCTTGGCTGCGGCACCGGCCTGTGCGGCCAGCTCATCCACCCGCACGCCGATGCGGTGGACGGTGTGGACCTGGCCCAGGCCATGGTCGAGCAGGCGCGCGCCAGCGGCGCCTACCGCCGCGTGGTGCAGGGCGAGCTGCTTGACTTCCTGCGCTCGCAGGACGAAGCCGCCGACCTGGTGATCGCGGCCGATGTGTTCATCTACGTGGGCGCGCTCGACGGCGTTTTTGCGGCGGTGCGCGAGCGCCTGAAACCCTCGGGTTGTTTCGCCTTCTCGGTCGAACTCGCCACCGGTGCCGAAGAACTGCAGCTGCGCCCCAGCCTGCGCTACGCGCACGCCCCGGCCTACGTGCAGCGCCTGGCCCAGGCGCACGGTTTCCATGTGCGCCAGACCTGGCAGGCACCGCTGCGCGAAGACCAGCAAAAACCGGTGATGGGCCTGTACGTGCTGCTGGAGCCCGCCGGCGCCCCATAACGCGGCCCTATACCCGAATCGCCATTCCGTATTGGTCAGCGCGCGGCGCGCTTCCTAGACTGTGGGCCACTCAACAGCCACCATGGAAAGCGCATGACCAAGCCACACGTCGACCTGTACTGGGACATCGGGAGCACGAACACCTATTTCGCGTTCAAGCTCCTCCAGCCCATCGTGGCGCGCCACGGTGCCGAACTCGTGCTGCACCCCTACAACCTGGGTTACGTGTTCCGCAACAACGACTACGAACTCATGAAGGAGTCCAAGGCCAAGCTGCGTTACCGCAAGCGCGACCTGATGCGCTGGGCCGAGAAGCACCAGCTGCCGTTCCAGATCCCGCGCCAGTTCCCCATCAAGTCCAGCCGCGTGCTGCGCGGTTCGCTGGCGATGCGCCAGAAGGGCTTGGAAGTGGCCTTCGTCGAAGCGGCGCTGGAGGCCTACTGGGAACAGGGCAACGCGGGCATCGTGGAGTACGCGGGCCTGCGCCCCATCGCCGAGCGGCTCGGCGTGGACCCGGACTGGTTCGAGGCCACCAGCGCCAGCGACGAGACCGGTGCCCTGCTCGCGAAGAGCACGGACGACGCGGTGGCGCGCGGCGTGTTCGGGGTGCCCATGATGTTCGTGGGCGACGAAATGTTCTGGGGCAAGGACCGGCTCGACTTCATGGAGGACGAGCTGGCGCGCGCCACCGCCTGATTACCCCACCCGCACCCAAGAACCGCCGGCCTTGAGCCGGCGGTTCTTGTGCGGTCAGACGACGCGGGCGCTGCGCAAGGCTTCAATCTGCGCCGCGTCCAGACCGGCCAGGCGCGTGAGCACCTCGTCGCTGTGCGCGCCGGGCAGCGGCGCCGGCTGGTCGTAGCCGCCGGGCGCGCCGCTGAACTTGATCGGAAAGCCCGAGCCCGCGGCCACCATGGTGGAGCGGCTCAGCGGGTTCCACAGCGGCACCGCCATCTGGCGCTGGACCATCTGGTCCCAGCGCAGCACATCGTGGATGTCGCGCACCGGGCTGCAGGCCAACTTGGCCCGCGCCAGGCGGGCCTCGACCTCTTCGGTGCGGATGGTCTGCGCCCACGACGCGACCACCTGATCCACCTGGGCGTTGTTCGCGAGCCGCCAGGCGACCGACATCATGTCCGGGTCGTCCTTGAGGTCGTTGCGCTCCATCACCTCCAGCAGCGCGAGCCAATCGTCGTGCGTGGCCGCGCCGAGCGTGACCCAGCCGTCGAGCGTGCGGTAGGCGTTGAAGGGCGAGAACCGCATGATGCGGTTGCCCTGCTGGGGCTGCAGGCCGAGCTGCGGGTAGCAGTCCAGCGGCTCGTCGAAGATCAGGGAGAACAGGCAATCGGCCATCGACACATCGATGGCCTGGCCCTCGCCGGTGCGGTCGCGGTGCAGCAGCGCGGCCACGATGCCCAGCGCGGCGAACACGCCCGAGATCGCGTCCGAGACCGGCGAGCCGGCCTTGGTGGGCGCGCTGCCGGGCTGGCCGGTGATGCTCATCAGGCCCACGGCGGCCTGCACCATCAGGTCGTAGGCCTTGAGGTGGCGGTCGGGGCCGGTGGCGCCGTAGCCGGTGAGCGAGCAGTACACGATGCGCGGGTTGGCCTCCTTCAGCGCCGCGTAGCCCACGCCCAGGCGCTCGGCCACCCCGGCGCTGAAGTTGTCCACCACCACGTCCGCGTGGCGCACCATGCGCAGGAAGATCTCGCGCCCCTCGGCGCTCTTGAGGTTGAGCGTGGCCGACTTCTTGCCCCGCGCGCGCTTGAGGTAGGCAATGCCCATGTCCTCATCGGTCTGGCGCTGGAAGCTCACGCCCTGCGGGCCCGCGAAGGGCGGCGCGAAGGCGGTCGGGTCGCCCGTTTTCGGGTCGTCGATCTTGATGACCTCCGCGCCCAGGCCGGCCAGGAACAGCGTGCCCTGTGGGCCGGAGAAAAAACGCGTGAGGTCGAGAACGACCACGCCGTCGAGGATCTTTGCAGTCATGGGCCCACCGTTGGAATGTGCGCCGCAGTGTAGGCAGCGGGTCCACGCGGGGGGAAATAGGTCTTTGACGTGGCGGTATCGCGCCGTCCTATGGGGGCGGCACGGGCGAGGCGCCAGGCCATTGGCCGGCCTCCACCAGCCGGTTCGTGACCTCGGTGATGAGTTCGACGATGCGGTGCGCCGCGCTGCTCAGGGGCACGATGTCGAAGGTGCAGAGCGACAGGCGCCGCTGCAGCGCCGGCTCGGTGATGCGCTGCACGCGCAGGCCGGCCGTGCCGCCCGGAATCGCCGCCGAGCCGATGGTGGCGCCCACGCCGCTGGCCACCACCGCGCGGATGGTGGCCAGCGAGTCAAGCTCGGCCAGCACGCGCATCTCGTGCCCGGCGGCCTGGAAGGCCGCGTCGATGATCTGGCGCGTGACGTTGGAGCGGCCGGGCAGGGCGAGTGGGCAAGGCGCGGCCTGGGCCAGCGACACCGTGTCGCCATCGCCCACGCCCTGCGCCGACATCAGGAACAGGTCCTCGATCAGCAGCGGGCGCACGTCCAGGTGGCTGGAGACCTTCTGGCGCGCCGTGCCGGTGTCCGGCGCCAGCGGCTCGAACAGCAGGCTCATCTCGATGCGCCCGTTGACCACCAGTTCCTCCAGGTGGCCGCTCAGGCTTTCGGTGATCTGCAGCTGGATGTCGGGGTACTTCGCGGCGGCCTCGGCGATCAGCGAGGGCGCGAGCAGCGTGGCCGCGCTGCTGGGCAGGCCCACCGACACCAGGCCCTGCGGGTAGTCGCCCGCGTGCTGCACGTCGGTGCGCATGCGCTCCATCTGGCGCAGCATGGCGCGCGCGTGGCGGTAGAACACCTCGCCCGCTTCGGTGGCCGAGACGCCGCGCACGCTGCGCGAGAGCAGCTTGACCTTGAGCTCCTCCTCCAGGTTGGCCATCTGGTGGCTGAGCGCGGGCTGGGCGATGAACAGGTCGGCGGCGGCGCGCGAGACGCTGCCCAGTTCGACGATGCGCACGAAGTACTTGAGCTGGCGGATTTCCATCGGGCCATTGTCCTATCGGCCCCTGGGGGCCTCCATATCTTTTCACGATGCCCCAAGCCCGACACGGTATTGGCGCGGCGCGCCGGCCCGTCCCATCATCCCTGTCCATGATTGATCTCTACTTCTGGAGCACGCCCAACGGCTACAAGGTCTCCATCCTGCTGGAAGAGCTGGGCCTGCCGTACCGCGTTATTCCCGTGCACATCGGCAAGGGCGAGCAGTTCAAGCCCGAGTTCCTCAAGATCAGCCCGAACAACAAGATCCCCGCGCTGGTGGACCCCGACGGGCCGGGCGGCGCGCCGATCGCGCTGTTCGAGTCGGGGGCCATCATGATGTACCTGGCCGAGAAGAGCGGCTGGGCGTTCATGCCGCAGGACATGCGCGCGCGCTACGAGGTGGTGCAGTGGCTCATGTTCCAGATGGGCGGTGTCGGCCCGATGCTGGGCCAGGCGCACCACTTCCGCAAGTACGCGCCCGAGAAGGTCGAGTACGCGATCGAGCGCTACACCAAAGAGGCGCGCCGGCTCTACACCGTGATCGACCGGCGCCTGGCCGAGGCCGAGTACCTCGCGGGCGACCTGTACTCCATCGCCGACATGGCGACCTACCCCTGGCTGCGCGCGCACAAGTGGCAAGGCCAGGACCTCGCCGATTTTCCGAACCTGCAGCGCTGGTACGCGGCGGTGCGCGCGCGCCCGGCGGTGCAGCGTGGCCTGGCCGTGCTGGAAGAGAAGGTCGACCGCTCCGGCGCCAAACCTACCGGCGAGCGCTGGGACAACCTGTTCGGCGCCGGCCAGTTCGCCACCTCGGAAAAGACCCCATGACCCAGAAGACCCCCATGCTCACCGGCTACCGCGTGCTCGACATCACGCAGATCGTGGCCGGCCCGACCTGCACCCGCATCCTGGCCGAGATGGGCGCCGAAGTGGTCAAGCTCGAACTCGCGCCCTTTGGCGACCGAACGCGGGTGGGCGGCCTGCGGTCGAACCAGCCCGAACACAAGCGCTGCTCGCAGAGCACCTACTTCATCCAGCACAACCACTCGAAGAAAAGCCTGGCGCTGGACTTCAAGAGCGAGCGCGCGCGCGAACTCATCAAGGCCATGCTGCCGAAGTTCGACGTGCTGGTGGAGAACTTCTCGCCCGGCGTGATGGCGCGCGCGGGCCTGAGCTACGACGAGTTGAAGGCGATCAACCCGAAACTGGTGATGTGCTCCATCTCGCTGGCCGGCCAGACCGGCGAGCTGGCGCAGAAGCCGGGTTACGACTACGTGGCCCAGGCCTACGCCGGCATCACCGACCTGATCGGCGAACGCGACGGCGAGCCCGCGCTGATCACCATGGCCATTGGCGACGCCTCCACCGGCGTGGCCGCGGCGATGGCGGTGGGCTTCGCGCTGCTGCACCGCGAGCGCACCGGCGAGGGCCAGTACATCGAGACCTCGCTGCTCGACACCTACTTCAACATGCACGAGGTGGCGGTGCCGCGCGTGAGCCTGCGCAAGAACCACACCCCTGTGCGCACCGGCTCGCAGCACCCCGACGGCGGGCCGACCGGCATCTTCCGCTGCGGCGACGGCACCTACCTCACCCTGGCCACGCTGCCGCACCAGTGGGCCGCTTTCGTCGAGGCGCTGGGCCAGCCCGAGCTGCTGAAGGACGAGCGCTTCGCCACCGCCGCGCTGCGGCGCGACCACAATGAGGCGCTCAAGCACATCCTCGAAGGCTGGCTGGCCGGCTTCGCCACGCGCGACGAGGCCATCGCCGCGCTGGAGCGCCACCGCATTCCCTGCGCGCCCGTGCTCACGCTGCGCGAGGCCATGGCGCACCCGCACCTGCGCGAGCGCGGCGTGGTGCGCGAGGTGCACGACCCCTACATCGGCCGCTTCGACATCCCCGGCCCGCCCGCGCGCTTCTCCGCCTGGGACGTGCCGGGTGGCCTGCGTGCCGACCTGCTGGGCGAGCACAACGAGGAGATCCTCCAATCGCTCGCCGGCCTGGACGACAGCGAGATCGAGCAGCTGTACCGCGATGGCGTGCTGGTGCGCGACCCCTTGCTGAATGCGGCCCGCGAGTTGACCGAGAAGACGGAGGCCTGAGACCGCCGCGAGACCCATCGACCGAACCACAACGAAGGAGACAAAGATGAAGAAACAGATATTCACCCTGGCCACGGCACTGGGCCTGGGCACCGCCGCGCTGGCCCAGGACTTCCCCCAGCGCCCGGTGACGCTCATCGTGCCGTTCTCGGCCGGCGGGCCGACCGACGTGGTCGCGCGCCACCTGGCCCAGGCCATGGGCAAATCGCTGGGCCAGCCGGTGGTGGTGGAAAACCGCGCCAGCTCGGGTGGCATCGTCGGCACCGAGGCCGTGGTGCGCGCCGAGGCCAACGGCTACACGCTGCTGATCCACAACATCGGCATGTCCACGCTGCCCGCGCTCTCGCGCTCGCTGCGCTTCAACCCGGCAACCGACCTGGACTTCATTGGCCAGGTGGCGGACGTGCCCATGACGCTGGTGGGCAAGCGCGACCTCGAACCGACCGGCTTTAAGGCGCTGCACCAGTACATCACGCTCAACCAGAAGAAGATCAACCTCGCCAACGCCGGCATCGGCACGGCCTCGCACCTGTGCGGGCTGATGCTGATGAGCCGCCTGAACCTGCCCATGACCACCGTGCCCTACAAGGGCGCCGCGCCCGCCATGGCCGATCTACAGGGGGGCCAGGTGGAGCTGTTGTGCGACCAGATCACCACCACGCTGGGGCCGATCCAGGCCGCGCGCGTCAAGCCCTACGGCAGCACCACGCGCGAACGCCTGCCCTCGCTGCCCGATCTGCCCACGCTGAGCGAACAGGGGCTCGACGGCTTGGAGGTGACGGTCTGGCACGGCGTGTACGCACCGAAAAACCTGCCCAAGCCCGTCACCGACAAACTGGTGAAGTCCCTGCAGGACGGCCTGGCCGACCCCGCGTTCCGCGACAGCCTGCAGAAACTGGGCGCCCTGCCCGTGAGCAAGGACAAGGCCACGCCCGACGGGCTGGGCAAGCACCTGCGCCAGGAGATCGCGCGCTGGTCGCCCGTGATCCGGCAGGCCGAGGCCTACCTCGACTGAGCGCGGCCGTTCATTCCTTGCGCCGCGCCACCCAGTAGGTGGCGCCCTCGGCGCCATAGCGCTCGGCATGCGGCACTTCGCTCTCGATCTGGAAGGTGTCGCCCGCGCGCAGCTGGCGCGTGAGGTCGCCCACCGTCAGCCACATCTCGCCGCGCGTGACCACCGCCTTGGCGCCAAAGGGGTGGGTGTGCATGTCCAGCACCGTGAAGGGCGCCCACTCGCGCTCAATCACCTCGTCGTAACCTTCGATCAGGGCCTGAAGGCGAAAGGCCTCGAAGTTGGCAGGGCTCATGCCCGCCATTGTGGGCCATCGCAGCGCGCGGTGAGGCGTTAGCATGGAGGGCTTGTGCACAGCGAAAGGCGTTCCATGTCCCACATGCTTCTGATCCTTGAACCGGTCGGCCAGCGCAGCTCCCGCACCGAGGCCCAGGGCCGCGAGGCGTATGCCAGCATGCAGCGTTTCGGCGAGTCGCTGCGCGCGCGCGGCAAGCTGCTGGCGGCGGAGTCGCTGGCCTCCCAGTCCCAGGGGGTGCGGGTGCACACGGGCGGCGGCAAGGCGCAGGTGGTGGACGGGCCGTTCGCCGAGGCCAAGGAAATGATCGGTGGCTTTTTTCTTCTGGACTGCGACAGCATGGAGGAGGCCGTGGCCATTGCCCAGCAGTGCCCGGCGGCCGAATGGGCCACCGTCGAGGTGCGTGCCCTGGGGCCGTGCTACGACGACAGCCAGGGCTGAGGCCCGGCCTCAGGGTTTTTCCTGGGGCTTTTGAGGCGGCACTTGTCGAAAACCCGGGGGCTGGTTCGTCGTGCCTGTTGAAGATACCGATTCAACAGGAGTTCCCGATGAAAGTGCCCGCCCGCATCCAGCCTTGCCTGTGGTTTGACCGCCAGGCCGAGGAGGCCGCACGGTTCTACGTGTCGGTGTTCCCGAACTCGCGCATCGGGGCGATCACCCGTTACGGCCCCGGCGCTCAGCTGCCCGAGGGCACGGTGCTCACGATCGATTTCGAACTCGACGGGCAGCAGCACACGGCGCTCAACGGCGGGCCGCATTTCCGGTTCTCCCCCGCCATTTCCCTCGTGGTGCGCTGCCACTCGCAGCAGGAGGTGGACCACTATTGGCATCACCTCTCGGCCGCACCGGAGCAGGAGCGCTGCGGCTGGCTGCAGGACCGCTACGGGCTGTCCTGGCAGATCGTGCCCGAGCAGCTCATGGCCCAGCTGCAGCACCCCGATGCGGCGCGCCGCCAGAGCGTCACGCTGGCCATGCTCGCCATGGGCAAGCTCGACATCGCGGCCCTGCAACACGCCTTCGACCACCCCTGAAGCCTTTTCCAGGAGACCCCCATGCGATTCATGATCATCGTCAAGTCCTGCGACGAATTCGAAGCCGAGACCTCGCCCGCGCCCGACGAGGCGCTGATGGCCGAGATGGTCCGCTACCACGAGGAACTGGCCCAGGCCGGCGTGCTGCTCGACGGCTCGGGCCTGCACCCCAGCCGCAAGGGCTGGCGCATCCATTACAGCGCCGACGGCAAGAAGCGCGTCGTCGACGGCCCGTTTGCCGAGGCCAAGGAACTGATCGCGGGCTACACCCTGATCCAGGTGCGCTCGCGCGAGGAGGCGATGGAGTGGAGCCGCCGCTTTCCCAACCCGGCGGGCGCGGGCAAGGAAGCCGTGATCGAGCTGCGCCAGCTCTACGAGATGGAGGACTTCCCGCCCAGCGAGCCGCTGGAGGACTTCAAGAAGCTCGACGCCATGAACCACCCCCAGCGCTGAGGAGCCGCACCATGTTCAAGATCCTTGCCCTGCTGATCGGTGTGGCCATCGCCGCCCTGCTGTTGTACGCCGCGAGCCGGCCCGACCGCTTCCACGTCGAGCGCTCCGCCACCATCCAGGCAAGCGCAGAGCGCCTGCACCCGCTCATCAACGATCTGCAGCGCTTCAACACCTGGAACCCCTACGCCCGCAAGGACCCGGCCATGCAGGGCCGGTACAGCGGGCCCACCGCCGGCCCTGGCGCGGTGTACGAGTTCCAGGGCAACAAGGAGGTGGGCAAGGGCCGCATCGGCATCACCGCGTCCAGCGCGCCCTCCAGCGTGACCATGCAACTCGACATGTTCGAGCCCTTCGAGGGCCACAACGTCGTCACCTTCAGCCTCGTGCCCGAAGGCGAGGCCACCCGGGTGACCTGGGCCATGGACGGCCCCAGCCCCTTCGTTGCGCGGCTCATCGGCGTCTTCATGAACATGGACCAGATGATCGGCCGCGATTTCGAGGCCGGGCTGTCTTACCTCCAATCGCTGGCCGAGAAGCCGGCAGCGTCCTGAGCTTTCTTCCACCCCGTCAACCTTCCAGAGGAACCGCCATGTTTCGCCAGATCTTCGTCAACCTGCCCATCAAGGACATGGCCCGGTCGCAGGCCTTCTTCAAGTCGCTGGGCCTGAACTTCAACCGGCAATTCACCAACGAGCAGGGCGCCTGCCTGGAGGTGGGCGAGAACATCTTCGCCATGCTGCTGGTCGAGCCCTTCTTCCAGGGCTTCACCAAGCTGCCGATCTCGGACGCGAAGAAGGCCACCGAGGTCTTGATCGCGCTCTCGGTCGACAGCCGCGCCCAGGTGGACGAGGTGGTGGCCAAGGCGGTGGCCGCCGGCGCGACCACGCCGAACGCGCCGATGGACCACGGTTTCATGTACCAGCATGGCTTCGCCGACCTGGATGGCCATCAGTGGGAGGTGTTCTGGATGGACATGAGCGCGGCCCCCGCGCAGATGTAAATTCGGCCCATGCATTCCAGTGTCCACCAGGCCATCGCCACCGTCTGGCGCCTTGAGTCCGCCCGCATCACGGCCAGCGTGGCGCGGGTGGTGCGCGACATTGGCGTGGCCGAGGAGCTCGCGCAGGATGCGCTGGTGGCCGCGCTGGAGCACTGGCCCAGGGACGGCGTGCCCGACAACCCCGCCGCCTGGCTCATGACCACCGCCAAGCGGCGCGCCCTGGACCATCTGCGCCACCGCCAGATGGCCGATGAGAAGCACGACGGCATCGCCGCCGACCTCGAAGCCCTGGGCGCCAACCACGTGCCCGATTTCGTGGACGCGCTGGATGAGGCGCGGCAGGACGACATCGGCGACGACCTGCTGCGCCTGGTCTTCACCGCCTGCCACCCGGTGCTCTCCACCGACGCGCGCGTGGCCCTCACGCTCAAGCTGCTGGGTGGGCTCACCACGCACGAGATCGCGCGCGCCTTCCTGGTGCCCGAGGCCACCATTGCGCAGCGCATCGTGCGCGCCAAGCGCACCATCAGCGAGGCTGGCGTGCCGTTCGAGGTGCCGCGCGGCGACGCCCTGGGCGAGCGCCTGGCGTCGGTGCTGGAGGTGGTGTACCTGGTGTTCAACGAGGGTTACACGGCCACCAGTGGTGGCGACTGGATGCGCCCGGCGCTGTGCGATGAGGCGCTGCGCCTGGGCCGCATGCTGGCCGGTATCGCGCCGCAGCAGCCCGAAGTGCATGGCCTGCTGGCGCTGATGGAGATCCAGGCCTCGCGCACCGCCGCGCGCACCGATGCCAGGGGCCGTCCGGTGCTGCTGGCCGACCAGGACCGCCACCGTTGGGACCACCTGCTGATCCGGCGTGGCCTGGCTGCGTTGGACCGCGCCGACCTGCTTGGCGCCGAACCAGGCCCCTACCATCTGCAGGCGGCCATCGCGGCCTGCCATGCGCGCGCCGTGCGCCCGGCCGACACCGACTGGGCCCGCATCGCCGAGCTGTACGGTGAATTGGCGCGCGTGGCGCCTTCGCCGGTGGTCGAACTCAACCGCGCGGTGGCCATTTCGATGCATGCCGGGCCGGCCGCCGGCCTGGTGCTGGTGGACGCGCTGCTGAAGAACAAAGCGCTGCGCCAGTACCACTGGCTGCCCAGCGTGCGCGGCGACCTGCTGGCCAAGCTGGGGCGCGACGGCGAGGCGCGCGCCGAGTTCGAGCGCGCCGCCGATCTCGCCGGCAACGAGCGCGAAAGGCAATTCCTGCTCGATCGCGCCGCTGCATTTCGCATTTCGTGATTGATCTCTCTCGAATTGCCTCTTGCGCGGCCCATTTCAATACCGCCGCAGCGGGATGCACGGCTTTATCGCCTATATTCGGTCCGCCCTGAGTTCAGGGAATTCAAAACATGGATCCAATCATTCATCGGGAGGTGATCAACGTGCTACGTTTTATTTCTGCTGCGGCCATCGTCATTCTGTTCTCTGGTTGCGCATTCACTCCGCAGGCGGTTGTCATTCAGCCCAAAGTGGAAGGCCCAGCCTCCAACATTGGAAAAAACCAAGACCTGCCGCTGACGGTGGTGGACGAAAGGCCCCGGCAGACCATCGGCACGCGGGGTGCACGCGGCGTCGGTGCCGAAATGACCATTGATGGAAATATTTCGAACATTGTGCGAAATGCGCTGGCCGAAGGCCTGGCCCAGCAGAAATTCAAGGTGACGGCGCCGGGCGTCAATGCCGCCAGTGAGCTGCGGGTCGAGATTCGAAATCTTGACTACGGTGTCACCGTTGGCTTCTGGGCCGGTTCGTTGAGGGTCGATGTGGGCCTGAAGGCGATTTGCTCTCGGGGCAATGCCCGCCCGTACGAAATGCTGCATCGCGGCGAGCACAACGAAAGCGTGCAGGTGGTGCAATCCCCGGAGGCCAACAACGCTTATGTCAGCGCCGCGGTGTCCCAGGCGGTCAATTCATTGCTGAAAGACGAGCAGCTGATGAAGTGTCTGGCGCCCTGAGACGCGCCACGAACGGGTGAAGGGTTGAATGGGGTGGTCAGCAAGTCTGCCCCATTTACCCCGGGAATCTGTCAGGTGAAAGCCCTCATGGCGCAACCGGTGGCCGGGGTTGACACTAGTTCACAACGCCGCACACTGCCGCCATGGAACACGATCCGCCCGATTTCCGCACCGAGCCATTTCGCGGTTCCAACCACGCCCCGCTTGATCCGCAGACGGAGGCCGACGTCATCGTCGTCGGTGCCGGCCCCGCCGGCCTGGCGGTGGCGGCCTGCCTGGTGCAGCGCGGGCACAGCCCGCTGGTGATCGACCGCGCGCAGGACATCGCCTCGTCCTGGCGCCATCACTACGAGCGCCTGCACCTGCATACCGTCAAGAGCCATTCGGCCCTGCCCGGGCGGCCGTTTCCCGACGACGCGCCGCGTTACGTGCCTCGCCAGGGCGTGGTGGATTACCTGGTTGCCTACGCGCGGCAGCATGGGATCGAACCCATGCTGGGGCTGAACGTGACGGCCATCGAACCCCGGCAGGAACCGGGCGCGCCCTGGCAGGTGGTGCTGGCTGGCGGGCGGCGACTGTCGGCCAACCACGTGGTCGTGGCCACCGGCGCCAACCGGCAGCCGCGCGCTCCCCGGCTGCCGGGCGAGGACGTGTTCCAGGGTCGCCTGCTGCACAGCCGCAGCTACCGCAACGCCGCGCCTTTCCTGGGCCAGCGGGTGCTGGTGGTCGGCATGGGCAACACGGGTGCCGAGATCGCGCTGGACCTGGTGGAGCACGGCGTGCGCGCCGCGCTCTCGGTGCGTTCGCCGGTGAACATCGTGCGGCGCGACGTGCTCGGCCGGCCCACGCAGCTCTCCAGCCTGGTGCTCAGCCGACTGCCCGCGCCGCTGGGCGACGCGCTGGCGGTGCTGCTGCGCAATCTCACCGTGGGCGATCTGCGCCGCCATGGCCTGCGCAGTGCAAGCGTCTCGCCGCTGCGCCAGCTGCGCGAGGAGGGCAAGACGCCGGTGATCGACGTCGGCACCGTCAAGCGCATCAAAGCCGGTGACATCCAAGTCTACCCCGGCATCCAGCGCCTCACGGGGGGCGGGGTGCGCTTTGCCGACGGCAGCGAACACCCATTCGACACCGTGCTGCTGGCCACCGGCTACGACCCGGCGCTGGGCGAGCTCTTTCCGCACACCGCCCTGCCGCTGGACGAGCGCGGCATCCCTTTGCCGGTCAGCGGTGAGGGCGCGCTCGAGGGCCTGCATTTCGTGGGCTTTGACGTGCGCCAGCCCGGCGGCCTGTTGCGCACCATCGCCCAGCAGGCGCCTGGGGTGGCGGACCGCATCTCGATGCGGCAGGTGAACGGAGGCCGGCATGCGTGAGGCGCGCACCCACATCGAGATCGGCAAGCACGAGACCTTTCTGGCCACCGAGCCGCTCGAAGGGGGCAGCCTGGAATGGATGCTGGACATCGGCACCCGTGCGCTGGGCAGCGGCCCCTTCAAGCACACGCCACCCACGGCGCTGGAGATCGAGACCGCGATCGAACATGTGGAAAACGCCGTGATGCCGCTGTTGCGCCAGTTGCCACGGGGCTCCCAGCTGGTGACGTCGGACGCCGCCGCGCACGAGTTGCGCCGGCTGGTGCACGAGCGCGAGGCCGGCTCCGCGCTGCTGCTGATCGACGACATCGAGCAGGTGTTCAACCAGATCGCGGCGGTTTCGCTTGGGCGGCCCGTCGCTTCATCGGGCCTGCCGCCGCAGCCCGACTTCGCCGCCTACGTGCTCATCCTGCGCGAGACCATGCACCACCTCGGCTTCGCATCGCTGATGCTGCTGCCACCCCACGACTGACCCCTCCACGCCATGCCCCATCCCGACACGCTCGAACGTTTCATCGCCCTGGTGGAGCAGAACGCCCATGACCAGGCCATCGAAGAGTTTTACGCGCCCCACGCCAGCATGCAGGAAAACCAGGCCCCCCCGCGCGTGGGCCGTGACCAACTGCTGGCCAGCGAACGCCAGGTGATGGCGCGCGCGGCGTCCATCAGATCGCGCTGCGTGCGCCCGGTGCTCGTCAACGGTGACCATGTGGTGATCCGCTGGAAGTTCCGCTTCGTCTGGCGCGACGAGTCGGTCACCGAAATGGAAGAGCTGGCCTGGCAGCGCTGGGAGGGCGAGCGCATCGTGTCCGAGCAGTTCTTCTACGACCCGGCGCAGCGCACGCCGCAACCGCCGGCCGGGGTGGCGATATGAGTGCGGACAACGAGCCGCAGGAATTCCTGGTGATCTCGCGCGGGCAGTGGGACGCCGACAAGTCGCCCGAGGAGATCCAGGCCGCGATCGACCGCTTCTACGCCTGGCACGGCGAGATGGTGGCCAGGGGTGTGATGCGCGCAGGCCAGCGGCTGGCGCGCGAGGGCCGGCTGGTCACGCGCGAGCGCATCGTGGATGGGCCCTTCGCCGAGGCCAAGGAGGTGGTGGGCGGTTTCTGGTTTGTGCGCGCGGCCAGCCTGGAGGAAGCGGCGCGCCTCTCGGCTGGCAACCCCTGCCTGGCCTGCGGCCTGCAGTACGAGATCCGGCCCTTCGAGCCGGTGCGCGCCAGCGCCTATGCGCTGACGAGCGAGACGCCCAGGTCCTAGTCGTTGGCCTTGAAGCCGGTGGCCTGGACGACCCGCGCCCAGCGCGCCGTCTCGCTCGCGATGGTGGCCGCGAAGGTCTCGCCGTTTTCCTGCGGCACGTCAAAACCCTGTGCTTCGAGCTTGGCCTTGTAGTCCGCGTCTGCCTGCGCCTTGACGGCGGCGGCCTGGATCTGGTCCATCACCGCCTTGGGCGTGGCCGACGGAGCCATGAGGCCGAACCACACGGTGGCGCTCAGGTCCGGGTAGCCGAGCTCGGCCAGGCTGGGCACCTGGGGCAGGAACCGGGTGCGCTCGCGCGACGTGACCGCGATGGCGTGGAGCTTGCCGCTTTGCAGATGCGGCAGCGCCCCCTGCAACTGCGCGAAACCCAGCCGCACCTGGCCGCCGAGCAGGTCGGTGATCTGCGGCGCGCTGCCTTTGTAGGGCACGTGCACCATGTCCAGCTTGAAGCGCTCGTTGAGCTGGAAGCCCAGGAAATGCGAGGGCGTGCCCGGGCTGAACGAGGCGTAGGTGACCTGACCCGGGTTGGCCGCCACCCACTTCACCAGATCGGGCAGGGTCCTGGCCGGCACGGAGGGGTGGGTCACCAGCACCAGCGGGTTCTCGACGCCTTTGGCGATCGGCTTGAAGTCCGACTGCTTCCAGCGCAGCGCCGGGTAGACCGAGGGGTTGATGGTGAACATGGCCTGGGTGCTGATCCACAGCGTGTGGCCATCGGCCGCCGCGTTGCGCACCTGCTCGGCGCTGAGGTTGCCGTTGGCCCCGCCCTTGTTCTCCACCACGAAGGTGCCGCCGGTCTGTTTCGCCAGTTGATCGGCGAGCGCGCGCCCGTACACGTCCACCGCGCCGCCCGCAGGCGTGCCCACGACCAGCGTCACCGGCTTGACCGGCCAGGCCTGGGCGAGGGCGTGGGGCGCGGCCAGGCCGGCCAGGAGGGTGAACAGGGCGGCGCGCAGCGAGCGCGGGCCGCAGGAAGCGAAACGGGGCGATGGCATGGGATGTCTCCAGAGGAATGTTCGATGGCCTCTTTCCAATCTATGCGCTCTCGGATTGGTTGACCAATACAACTATGCTCAGGGTATTCACGGGTGGAGCCGATGTGTGATGGGTGAACTCTTTCTCTACCGCCTGACCCGCCTGCAGGCGGTCGCTGTTGCGCCGGTCGGGCGGCTGTGCCAGGCGCGCTATGGCGTCTCGCGCCGCGAATGGCGGCTGATCGTGGTGCTGGCGCGGCACGGCCCGGTGCTGTCGTCGGAGCTGGCGGACCTCGCGCAGCTGGACCGCGCGCGCACCTCGCGCATCGTCACGACCCTGGTCGACCTCAGGCTCGCCGCGCGCGAGGTGATACCGAGCGACCGCCGGCAGGCGAGGGTCTCCCTGACGGACAAGGGCCGCGCGCTGTACGACGAGTTTCTGCCGGTGGTCGTGGAGCTCAATCGGCAACTGCTGCAGGCGCTGGAGCCTGGGGAAATCGCGCAGCTCGACGGGTTGATGGACCGCCTGGCCGAGCGCGCGAAGGCCAACCTGGCGGCGCTGGACTTGCCCAAGCAGAGGCGATCGCGCCCCGTGCGGCGCTAGCGCCCGCCGCCGTTGCGGCCCTTCGGCTGTGGCTGCGTCGGCCAGGCCTGCATGCGGAAGGCCTCGACGAGGAAGTCGATCAGCAGCCGAACCTTGGGCGAGACGAACTTGCGCGAGGGATAGACCACGTACACGCCCAACTCGATGGAGCGGTACTCGGGCATCAGCTCGACCAGCGTGCCGGCCTGCAGGTCCGGGCCCACGAGGAACGAGGGCTGCAGCACGATGCCCTGGTGGCGCAGGGCCGCGAGGCGGCAGGTGTCGCCGTTGTTGCAGCGCAGCCGGGGCGAGACTTTCACCGTGACCGCTCCCTGGGGCCCGGTGAAGCTCCAGTGGTCGCCCATCGAGAACAGGCTGTAGGCCGCCACCTGGTGCTGAGCCAGTTCGGCAGGATGGCGGGGCGTGCCATGCTGGCGCAGGTAGCCGGGCGAGGCGCACAGCACCAGGCGCGTGCTCGCGATCTGGCGGCTCACCAGGCTGGAATCGGGCAGGCGCGCGATGCGCACCGCCAGGTCGAAACCTTCCTCCACCAGATCGACGACGCGGTCGGACAGGGTCACGTCCAGCGTGAGCTTGGGGTGGCTGGCCATGAAGGCCATCCACAGCGGCGCCAGGTGCAGCAGGCCGAAGGTGAAGGGCGCGTTCACTCGCAACAGCCCGGTGGCCTCACCGCTGCGCGAGGTGATCTCCGCCTCGGCCTCGTCCACCGAGGCCAGCACCTCCTTGCAGCGCGCGTGGAACACCTCGCCCTCTGGCGTGAGCGAGAGGCGCCGCGTCGTGCGGTTGAGCAGGCGCACGCCCAGGTGGGCCTCCAGCTCCGCCACGTGCCGCGACACCGCCGCCTTGGACATGGGCAACGCGTCCGAGGCCGCGACAAAGCTGCCGGCATCCACCACCGCCACAAACACCCGCATGGCTTCAAGTCGGTCCATTTGTCTCTTTATTTGGAACAGTCTGTCTCATTGAACCATGTTTATATCTTTGTGTGGAACTTTTAAAGTCCTTGCATCGATGTTTTGAAAGACCCGCCATGAACCGCCTGCCCACCTTGTTTGTCTCTCACGGCGCGCCCACGTTCGCGCTGGAACCTGGCCTGGCCGGCCCGAAACTTCAGGCGCTGGGCGCTGCGTTGCCCCGGCCCAGGGCGGTGCTCATCGTCTCGCCGCACTGGATGACGCGCGGCGCGCGCGTGGGCCTGAGCGAACAGCCCGCCACCATCCACGACTTCGGCGGCTTCCCACAGCCGCTCTACGAAATCACCTACCCGGCCACCGGGCACGCCGAGCTGGCCCGCCGCACGCTGGACGCACTGACGAGCGCAGGCTGGCCGGCCCAAGGCGAGGAACACCGGGGCCTGGACCATGGCGCCTGGGTGCCGCTGCTTTACCTGTATCCGGACGCCGACGTGCCGGTGTTCCAGGTCTCGCTGCCGCACGGGCTGGACGCGGCCGGTGCCTGGGCCTTCGGGCAGGCGCTCGCGCCGCTGCGCGACGAGGGCGTGCTGGTGATCGGCTCGGGCAGCCTGACCCACAACCTCTACGAATTCCGCAGCGGGCATGGCGACGACGCGGCTTATGCCGCCGAGTTCGTGGCCTGGGTGCGCGAGGCCGTGCGCCAGGGCGACAGCGCGCGCGTGCGCCGCACGCTGGACGACGCGCCGCATGCGCAACGCGCCCACCCGACCACCGAGCACTTCCTTCCCTTGCTGGTGGCGGCCGGCGCGGCCGGCGAGGGCGCTGCCGCCGAGGTGATCGATGGCGGCATCGCGCACGGTGTGCTGTCGATGGACAGTGTTGTCTTCGGCGCGCCCACGCCGCTGCCACAGCACTGACACACACGGCCGGTCCAATCGGACCATGCGAACCGTCGACCTGATCTACTTCAACGCCGGTGGCGGCCACCGCGCCTCGGCCCTGGCGCTGGAGGCGGTGCTGCGCGAACAGGCCATCCCCTGGAACGTGCGGCTGATCAACCTCTTCGAGGTGCTCGACCCCAAAGGCAAGTTCCAGCAGATGACCGGGAGCGCGCCGGAGGACTGGTACAACCGGCGCCTGGCGCGTGGCTGGACCATCGGCATGGCGCAGGAACTCAAGCTGTTGCAAGGCCTGATCCGCCTGGCACACCCCATGCTGCTGCGCCAGCTGCAGCAGCACTGGCTGCGCACCGAGCCGGACCTGGTGGTCTCGCTGGTGCCCAACTTCAACCGCGCCATGGTCGAGAGCCTGGGTGCGTCCTTGCCCGGCGTGCCCTACGTCACCGTGCTGACCGATCTGGCCGATGTGCCGCCGAGTTTCTGGATCGAGCGCGACCCGCGCCAGCACCTCGTCTGCGGCACGCCGCGCGCGGTGGAGCAGGCGTTGGCGCTGGGTCGCGCGGCCGAGCGGGTGCACGCCACCTCCGGCATGATCATCCGCCCCGAGTTCTACCAGCCCCTGCGGCTGGACCGGGAGCAGGAGCTGCGCCAGCTCGGGCTGGACCCTTCGCGGCCGACCGGCATCGTGATGTTCGGCGGCCATGGTTCCAAGGCCATGCGGGGCATCGCAGAGCGCCTGAGCGCCAGCACGCAATTGATTCTGATCTGCGGCCACAACAAGGCCCTGGCTGCGCGGCTGCAGGCGCTGCCGCGCAGCGCGCCGCGCTGCGTGGTGGGTTTCAGCACCGAGGTGCCGCGCTACATGCGCTTGGCCGATTTCTTCATCGGCAAGCCCGGGCCGGGCAGCTTGAGTGAGGCCGTGCAGCAGGGCCTGCCCGTCATCGTGGTGGACAACGCCTGGACCATGCCGCAGGAGCGCTACAACGCGCACTGGGTGCGCGAGAACGGCCTGGGCATCGTGCTGCGCAGCTTCCGGGGCATCGAGGCGGCGGTGGCGCGGTTGATGGCGGACCTGGAGGGCCACCGTGCCCGTGTGCGCCGCATGGACAACCGCGCGCTGTTCGAGATCCCGCAGATTCTCGAGCGCGTGCTGGAGGAGGCGCAGGCCGCGGTGCAACCGCCCGCGTTCGGCAAGGTGTGAATCGGCGCGCCGTGCGCTGATGCGGTCAAAAATCTCAAGGTCGAGACGCCAAGGCTCATGGTGAGACCGCAGGAAAAGGAGGAGCAACCGCATCGGCTGCTTTTGTCTCGCAAGCGAAAGAAGCCTTCGGTGGCATCCCTGAGTCGGGATCTGGGCTTCACCCGAAAAAAGGAGACACCGATGGCGTTCGCTTGTTTGACGGCAACGACCTAAGTGATGAGGCCACGGACCGCTGCATCGGCTTCAACTGCCGGAGCAAGTCGGAGCGACGAGATCACGGGTGGTATCGACGGCTGGAGGTCACGCAGCCGATATCCGGGCAGGTAACAGGCCGCTTTATTTTTACCAAGCACGTGCTTGCTAAAATTAAACCATGCTGCTATCGTGCCGCGCATGAGCCTGGCCGATACCGAACTTCCCCCCACCGCCGAGGTGCCGCGCCGCCCGCGCGGGCGTCCGCGCAAGACCGCCGATGAACGCGACGACGGCAACCGCCGCCGCGAGCTCGTGGCCGGTGCGGCCCGCCTGTTCCGCCAGCAGGGCTTTGCCGCCACCAGCACGCGCGACATTGCCGCCGCCGTGGGCATGCGCTCAGGCTCGCCCTTCTATCACTTCGAAAGCAAGGAAGCCCTGCTCGGCGCCGTGATGCTCGAAGGCATGCAGGGCGCGCTGCGGCGTCAGCAGGCCGCGCTGGCCGGTCTGCCACCCGGCGCCCCGCCTCGCGAGCGCCTGCGCGTGCTCATGCGCAACCACTTCGATGTGCTGCTGGGGCCGGACAGCGATTTCATTCCGGTGATGCTGTACGAATGGCGCTCGCTCAACACCGCGCAGCGCGGCGAGGTCAATCAGCTCAAGGACCGGTATGAGGGCGACTGGGTGCCTGAGCTCGAAGCGCTGCACGCGCAAGGCCAGCTCGGCGCCGATCCGGCGCTTGCACGTCTCATGATCTTCGGCGCGCTCAACTGGTCGGCCCAGTGGTACGTGCCGCCCTCGGGCCGCAGCGCCAAGGCGCGTGCGCGCGTCTCGCTCGACGAGCTCACCGAATCGGCCTTGAAACTTTTTCTGAAGGAGCCGGCATGAGCACCACTTCCCACTACCGTTCCGCCTTCGCGCCGGACCTGCTGCGCGCTCGCGTGGTCGTGGTCACCGGCGGCGGCTCGGGCATCGGCCGCTGCACCGCGCACGAACTCGCCAGCCTGGGTGCGCACGTGGTGCTGATCGGCCGCAACCTCGCCAAGCTGCAGGACACGGCCGGCGAGATCGTGGCCGACGGCGGCCGCGCGAGCTTTCATGCCTGCGACATCCGCCAGGAAGATTCGGTGCGCACGGTGGTGACCGCGATCGTGGGGGCGCACGGCCGCATCGATGGGCTGGTGAACAACGCCGGCGGCCAGTACATCACCCCGCTGGAAAACATCAGCGCCAAAGGCTGGCAGGCGGTGATCGACACCAACCTCACCGGGGGCTTCCTGTTCTCGCGCGAGTGTTACGTGCAGAGCATGCAGGCCAACGGCGGCGCCATCGTCAACATCGTGGCCGACATGTGGGGCTCCATGCCCGGCATGGGCCACAGCGGCGCGGCGCGCGCGGGCATGGTGAACTTCACCGAGACCGCCGCGCTGGAATGGGCCCGCAGCGGCGTGCGCGTGAACGCCGTGGCGCCGGGCTACATCGCCTCCAGCGGCATGGATCACTACCCGCCCGAGGCCGGTCCCATGCTGCGCGAGATGCGCGAGACGGTGCCCGCCGGCCGCTTTGGCAACGAAGCCGAGACCTCGGCCGCCATCGTCTTCCTGCTCAGCCCTGCGGCCAGCTTCATCAGCGGCACGGTGCTGCGGGTGGACGGAGCGCGCCCGCAGGTGCGCATGGGCTGGGGCCAGGTGGCCGCACCGGCCGAGGCCCAGGGCCGCGACGCCGTCAAGCCTTTCGACGGTTTTCATCGCTACGTCGTTCCCAAGGTCTTCCAATGAGTTTTGAATCGTCCTTCAACGCCCAGAGCCCGCAGGCGCACCAGAGGCGCGACGCCATGCTCGCGCGCATTGCCCACTTGCGCGCGCTCGAAGACCGCGCCGCCATGACCTCTGCGAAATCCAGGCCGGTGTTCGACAAGCGCGGCCAGCTTCTGCCTCGCGAACGGGTGGCTTTGCTGCTGGACCCGGGCGCACCCTACGTGCCGCTGTGCACCCTGGCCGGCTATTTGCAGGACACAAAGGACCCGGAGAAGTCGGTGCCGGGCGGCGGCATGGTGGCGGGCATGGGCTTCATCGGCGGCGTGCGCTGCATGGTGGTGGCCAGCGACTCGGGCATCGATGCCGGTGCGATCCAGGCGCGCGGGCTGGAGAAGATCCTGCGCGTGCAGGAGATCGCGCTGGAGAACAAGCTGCCTTTCGTGCACCTGGTGGAGAGCGCGGGCGCCAACCTCACCAAGTACAAGGTGGAAGGCTTCGTGCTCGGCGGCTCGCTGTTCCGCAACCTCGCGCGGCTGTCGGCGGCGGGTATCCCCGTCATCACGGTGCAGCACGGTTCGGGCACGGCGGGCGGCGCCTACATGCCGGGCCTGTCCGACATCGTGGTCATGGTGCGGGGGCGTTCGCGCGCCTTCCTCGCCGGGCCGCCCTTGCTGCTCGCGGCCACCGGGGAGGTGGCCACCGAAGAAGAGCTGGGCGGCGCCGAGATGCACACCGGCGTCTCGGGCCTGGGCGAGTACCTGGCCGAGGACGACCGGCAGGCCCTGGGCATCGCGCGCGATCTGGTGCAGCGCATCGGTTGGCAGGGCGGGGCGGCCACGCCCGCGCCCGAGCCGGTGTTCGAGCGCGACGAGCTGCTGGGCCTCATGCCCGCCCACCACCGCGAGCCGGTGGACATGCGCGAGGTCATGGCGCGCATCGTGGACGGCTCCGACCTGCTCGAATTCAAGGCGCTCTACGGTGCGGCCACGCTGTGCGTGCAGGCGCGCATCGGCGGCCATGCGGTGGGCCTCATCAGCAACAACGGCCCGATTGACGTGGCGGGCGCGAACAAGGCTGCGCACTTCATCCAGTGGATGTGCCAGCTCGGCCACCCCCTCATCTACCTGCAGAACACCACCGGCTACATGGTGGGCAAGGACAGCGAGCAGGGCGGCATGATCAAGCACGGCAGCAAGATGATCCAGGCCGTGACCAACGCCACCGTGCCGCAGATCACCATCCAGTGCGGTGCCTCGTTCGGCGCGGGCAACTATGGCATGTGCGGGCGCGGCTATGCCCCGCGTTTCCTGTTCAGCTGGCCGCAGGCGAAGACGGCGGTGATGGGCGGCGAGCAGGCTGCGCGCACCATGCAGATCGTGGCCGAGGCCGGCATGGCCCGCAAGGGCATCACGCCCGACCCGGTGCAGATGCAGGCCCAGTTCGACCAGATCGTCAACGTGTTTGAAAGCCAGGCCGACGCCTTCCACACCAGCGGCCTGGTGCTCGACGACGGCGTGATCGACCCGCGCGACACCCGCGCCGTGCTCGCCTTCTGCCTGGACACCTGTGCCGAGGCCGCCGCGCGCGAGCCCCGGCGCATGCAGTTCGGCGTGGCGCGCATGTAGCCCCCCTTCCCTTGCCATTGGAACCCCAGACGGAGACAAGACCATGCAGCTCAGCCACGAACACCGCGAAGTGCAGAAAACCCTCAAGCGCTACATCGACGAGCACATCAATCCGCATGTGGACGAATGGGAAGCGGCGGAGATGATGCCCGCGCACGAGATCTTCAAGGGCCTGGGCAAACTGGGCCTGCTGGGGCTGACCAAGCCCGAGGCCTACGGCGGTGCGGGGCTGGACTACAGCTACAGCATGGCCATGGCCGAGACCCTGGGCCACATCCATTGCGGCGGCGTGCCCATGGCCATCGGCGTGCAGACCGACATGGCCACGCCCGCGCTCGCTCGCTTCGGCAGCGAGGCACTCAAGCGCGAGTTCCTCGCGCCGGCCATCGCGGGCGACATGGTGGGCTGCATCGGCGTGAGCGAGCCCGGCGCGGGCAGCGACGTGTCGGCCATCAGGAGCGTGGCGCGCAAGGACGGCGACGACTACCTCATCAGCGGCCAGAAGATGTGGATCACCAACAGCCTGCAGGCCGATTGGATGTGCATGCTGGTCAACACCAGCGACGGCCCCGCGCACAAGAACAAGAGCCTGGTGATGGTGCGCATGCGGGAGAACGGCGAGCTGGTCAAGGGCATCGAGGTCGCGCAGAAGATCAGGAAGATCGGCATGAACAGCAGCGACACCGGTCTGATCTATTTCGACGAGGTGCGCGTGCCGCAGCGCAACCTGATCGGGACCGAAGGCGCTGGCTTTCTCTACCAGATGCAGCAGTTCCAGGAAGAGCGCCTGTGGTGCGCGGCCAGCACGCTGCAGAGCCTCACCAACTGCATCGGCTGGACGGTGGAGTGGGCGCAGGACCGCAAGCTCTTCGGGGCCAGCCTGGCCGACCAGCAATGGGTGCAGTTCAAGCTGGCCGAACTCAAGACCGAGGTGGAGAGCCTGCGAGCGCTGACCTACCTGGCGGTGGAGCACTACGTGGCCGGGGAGGACGTGACCGAGTGGGCCACCATGGCCAAGCTCAAGGCCGGCCGGCTCAACCGCATCGTGCCCGACACCTGCCTGCAGTTCTGGGGCGGCATGGGTTTCACCTGGGAGAACAAGGTCTCGCGCATGTACCGCGACGGTCGCCTGGCCTCCATCGGCGGCGGTGCCGATGAGGTGATGATGGGCATCCTGAGCAAGATCATGGGCATCGCCAAGAGGCCGGCGAAATGAGCGGCGCGCCTTTTCTGGTCGAGCGCGCGGGCGACGTGGAGCGCTGGATGCTCAACGACCCGGCCACGCGCAATGCGCTGAGCGACGCGATGGTGGTGGGCCTGTACGAGGCCTGCCTGCGTGCCCAGCAGGATTCGACGCTGCGGGTGGTCATCCTCACGGGCGCACCGGGCGCCTTCAGCGCGGGGGGCAGCCTGGGCCGATTTGCCAGCGCCATCGGCCAGCCGCTGCAGCCCGGGGAGGACGACCCCCTGGTCGCGCTGAACCGGGGTTTCGGCGATGTGCTGCATGCGCTTTGCGCCTTGCCGCAGTGGCTGGTGTGCGCGGTGGATGGCGCGGCCGTGGGAGGCGGCTTTGGCTTGCTGTGCTGCGCGGACCACGTGATCGCCACCGAAGGCTCCAGCTTCGCCACGCCCGAGGTCACGCTGGGCCTGCCGCCGGCGCAGATCGCGCCCTTCGTGTGGCAGCGCCTGGGCGACGCGGGCGCGCGCCAGTGCCTGTTGCAAGGCCGCATGTACCGGGCGGCCGAAGCGCAAGCGTTGGGCCTGGTGGACGAGGTGGTGCCCGACGGTGCGCTCGCGGCCGCGCTGCCCGAGCGCGTGCAGGCCATGAAGCGCGCCGCCCCGGGCGCCGTGGCCAGCACCAAGCGCCTGCTGCAGCGCCTGCGCGCGGCCACGCCGGACCTGCGCAGCGAGGCGGCCATCGCCTTCGCCAGCGCGCTGCGCGGCCCGGAGGCTGCGGGCGGCCTGAACGCGTTCGCGAAGAAGCAGCCCGCGCCCTGGGTGGATGAGCCCTCACGCTCCAGCGATGCGCGGCAGCCCGGCGCCGGCTCATCCGAGGCCGGCGCATGAAACGGCTGCTGATTGCCAACCGTGGCGAGATCGCCCGGCGGATCATCCGCACCGCGCATGCCATGGGCATCGAGACCGTGGCGGTGTTCGCCGAGCCCGACGCCGGTGCCCTGCACGTGCGCGAGGCCGGCAGCGCCTACGCGCTGGGTGGTTCGGCCTCGGCCGATTCCTACCTGCGCGTGGACCGCCTGCTGGACGCCGCGGTGGCCACCGGGGCCGACGCGGTGCACCCGGGCTATGGCTTCCTGAGCGAGAACGCCGACTTCGCGCAGGCCGTGATCGACGCCGGCCTCACCTGGGTCGGTCCACCGCCCTCGGCCATCCGCGCGCTGGGCAGCAAGTCTGCCGCCAAGGCGCTGGCCGCGCAGCACGGCGTGCCTTGCCTGCCGGGGTACTTTGGCGACGACCAGCGCGACGAGACCTTTGCGGCCGAGGCCCGGCGCGTGGGCTTTCCGCTGATGCTCAAGGCGGTGGCCGGTGGCGGTGGGCGCGGCATGCGCCTGGTGCACGAGGCCGCGCAGTTGCTGCCCGCGCTCCAGGGTGCGCGGTCCGAGGCGTTGTCGGGATTTGCCAATGGCGACCTGCTGATCGAACGCGCCCTGCTGCGCCCCAGGCACGTGGAGGTGCAGGTGTTCGCCGACGCGCACGGCCACTGCGTGCACCTGGGCGAGCGCGATTGCTCCGTGCAGCGCCGGCACCAGAAGATCATCGAGGAGGCGCCCAGCCCGGCCGTTTCGGCCGAATTGCGCGAACAGCTTGGCCGCTGCGCGGTGGCGCTGGCGCAGGCCGCGGGCTACGTGGGTGCGGGCACGGTGGAGTTCCTGGTGGACGGGCAGGCGTTCTTCCTCATGGAGATGAACACCCGGCTGCAGGTGGAACACCCGGTGACCGAAGCCCTCACCGGGCTTGACCTGGTGGAATGGCAGCTGCGCATCGCGCGCGGCGAGCCGCTGCCCCTGGCCCAGGCCGCCATCGCGTTCAACGGCCACGCCATCGAGGTGCGCCTGTGCGCCGAAGACGAACACCACACGCCGCACACTGGCCGCGTGCATCGCTTCGCGCCCCCGCCCTTGCCGCCCGGTCTGCGCTTCGACCACGCGCTGGAGAGCGGGAGCGAGGTCAGCCCCTATTACGACGCCATGCTCGGCAAGCTCATTGCCCACGCGCCGAGCCGCCGGGAGGCGATCGACCGCCTCGCCCACGCCCTGGACCAGACCGTGGTGCTGGGCCTGTCCACCAACCGCGCCTTTCTCGCGGCCTGCCTGCGCCACCCCGTGTTCCACGAAGGTGGCGCGCTCATTCCCTTCCTGGCCGAGGAGGGCGACACCGTGCGCGCCATGCTGCAGCCGCCACCGGACGCCGTGCTGGCGGGCGTGCTCGCGGCGGTGTTCGGTGCGCGGGCGCCCGCCGCCGCGCTGCCATGCCCCTTCGCCCGCCCGCTGCGCTGGCGGCACGGCGACCAGGTGCTGGACCTGGCGCTGCAGGAGCAAGGGCAGGGCGCCCTGAGCGTGGACTGGGGCGAGCGCCGCTTGTCGGCGCGCGTGGTCCCGGGCCGCGTGGTCATCGGCGGGGTCAGCTGGCTGGTGAGCGCGGTGCCGCTGGGGGCGGGCCGCTGGCAGGTGCAGGCCGGCGCCCACACCCTGGCGCTCACCGACCTCAGCCTCGCGCCGCGCGAGCGGACCGGCGGGGCATCTGCCGCGCGCGAACTGCGCGCGCCGTTCAACGGCAAGCTCATCGCGGTGCACGCGCAACCGGGGGCGGCCTTCGCCCGGGGTGAGCCGCTGCTGGTGATCGAATCCATGAAGCTGGAGCACACCCTGGCCGCGCCGCGCGACGTCACCGTGGAAGCGCTCTCGGTGGCGGCGGGCCAGCAGGTCGCGCCCGGGCAATTGCTGGTGACCTTCGCCGCATGAACACCGCCGACGCCACCTTCACCACCGAGGACCGCGCCGCGCTCGTGGACACCGTGCGGCGCTTCGCCACGCAAGCCATCGCCCCGAACGTGCCTGCCTGGGAAGACGCGGGCGAACTGCCGCGCTCGCTGCACCGCGAGGCGGCCGGGATCGGCCTGCTCGGCCTGGGCTACCCCGAGGCCCTGGGTGGCACGCCCGCGCCCTGGAGCGCGCGCAACGCCATGTCGCGCACGCTCGCCCGTTACGGCGGCAGCGGCGGCGTGATGGCCAGCCTCTTCACCCACAACATCGGCCTGCCGCCCGTGCTCGCGCATGGCACGCCCGAGCTGCAGCAGGAGGTGATTCCGCCCGTGCTGCGTGGCGAGAGGATCGCGGCCCTGGGCATCACCGAACCCGGTGGCGGCTCCGACGTGGCGGCCCTTCGCACCACCGCGCGGCTCGAAGGCGACGAGTACGTCATCGACGGCGAGAAGGTCTTCATCACCTCCGGCATGCGCTGCGACTGGATCACCCTGGCGGTGCGCACCGATGCGAAAAGCAAGGGCGCCAGCGGCATCTCCATGGTCGTGGTGCCCTGCGATGCCCCCGGCGTCTCGCGCAGCGCGCTGCAAAAGATGGGCTGGCTGTGCTCCGACACCGCGCACCTGCGCTTTGACGGCGTGCGCGTGCCCGCGCGCTACCGCCTGGGCGCCGAGGGGGCGGGGTTCCGCATGATCATGGGCAATTTCAACGGCGAGCGCCTGGCCATGTCCGCCATGGCGCTGGGCTTTGCCGAAGCCTGCCACGACGAAGCGCTGGCCTGGGCCCGGCAGCGCAGCACCTTCGGCGCGCCACTGATCGAGCGCCAGGTGATCCGCCACAGGCTGATGGACATGCAGATGCGCATCCGCTCCACCGAAGCCTGGCTGGAGGCGCTGGGCGCGCGCGTGGACGCCGGCGATTCGGGTGCGGACTGGGTGGCCAGCGTCTGCCTGCTCAAGAACCACGCCACCCAGGCCATGCAGTTCTGCGCCGATGCCGCGGTGCAGATCCTCGGCGGCATGGGCTACATGCGCGGCACGGTGAGCGAGCGCGTGTACCGCGAAGTGAAGGTGATGATGATCGGTGGCGGCGCCGAGGAAATCATGAAGGAGCTCGCCGCACGACAATGGGGCCTATGAGCCAACACACCGCCTCCGCCGCATGCGCACCGGTCGAGTTCGAACCCGAATTCATCGCCGAACTCAAGGACCTGTTCGAAAACAAGATCGTCTTCAACCGGGTGCTGGGCCTGAAGATCGAGGACATCCGCCCCGACCGCGTGACTGCGCGCATCGACATGAAGCCCGATCTGATCGGCCACTACCAGCACGGCCGCGTGCACGGCGGGGTGGTCAGTGCCGCCCTCGACGCCATGGGCGGCCTGGCCTGCGTGGCCGCCAATGGTGCGCGCCACATGAACGAAGAGCCGCTGCAGCGCCTGCAACGCTTTGCCAAGCTCGGCACCATCGACCTGCGCATCGACTACCTGCGGCCCTGCGTGGGCGAGTACTTCAAGCTGAGCGCCGAGGTGTTGCGGCTGGGCTCGCGGGTGGCGAACACGCGCATGGCGTTCGAAGGGGCGGATGGGAAGCTGCTGTGCGTGGGGGCAGGGGCTTACATCGTCTCCTGACGAAGGCCGGGTTCGCCGTGCCTGCTTCCCCGCCCGGCAGGCGCCGGCGGGGCCCGTGAACCTTCTGCGCAAGCCGTGGTCAGAAGCGGTGACAGGCCGTTGCGGGTGGCTATCATCTGGCGTTCGTGCCTGCGATCACGCAGCCAGCGTCGGCGTTGCCAGAGAGGCTGATGCTTGACCAGCCACCGGCCGGCCTTCTGCCTCTCTCCTACGTCTTCCATCCGCTTTCATGTCCGCAACTGAGCCTTCTCCCGCCGCTGCGCGCCCGCCTTCCCGTCTGTCCTGGCCGCGCCGGCTGTTGTGGCTGGGGCTGTTCCTGGGCGTCGGCTTCGCGGCCTGGTGGTTCCTGCTGCGCCCGCCGCCGCAGCCGCCGGCTGCGCCGAGCGCCTGGCGCGGTCCGGTGGCGGTGCGGGTGGAGCCCGCGCGCACCGAGGACTTCACGGTGCAGTCCCGCGCGGTGGGCACGGTGGCGCCGTACAACACGGTGACGGTGCGCAGCCGGGTGGATGGCCAGCTGGCGCGTGTGCTGGTGCGCGAAGGTCAGAAGGTGACCCGCGGCCAGCTGCTGGCCGAGATCGATCCCGAGCCCTTGCGCGTGGCGCTGTCCCAGGCGCAGGGCCAGCAGCAGCAGAACCTGGCCCAGCTGCGCAACGCCGAGAGCGAACTGGCCCGCTATGAGGGCCTCTTCAAGCGCGACGCCGTGGCCCGCCAGGTGCTCGACCGCCAGGCCGCGCTGGTGCAGCAGTTGCGCGGCACGCTCAAGTCCGATGAGGCGCAGGTGGAAAACGCCCGGCTGCAGCTGTCTTACACGCGCATCGTCGCGCCCATCGCCGGCCGCGTCGGTCTGCGCCGGGTGGACGCGGGCAACCTGCTGTCGGCCAACGACGCGAATGGCCTGTTCACGCTGACGCAGACGCAGCCGGTGTCGGTGGTGTTCAGCGTGCCCGAACCCCAGGTGGCGGAGGTGCGCGCCGCGCACGACGGCAAGAACCCGCCCACCGCCGAGGCCTGGGACCGCGACAACCGCAGCCGCCTGGCCGTGGGCCGGCTGGACACGCTGGACAACCAGATCGACGCCGCCACGGGCACGCTGCGGCTCAAGGCGCGCTTCGAGAACGCGGACGATGCGCTGTTTCCCAACCAGTTCGTGAATGTGCGGCTGGCCTTGCGCCAGCTGCCTGGCGCGGTGACCATCCCCACCGACGCGGTGCAGCACGGCTCGCGCGGCAGCTACGTGTATGTGATCGCCGACAACAAGGCCCAGGTGCGCGACCTCACGCTCGGCCCCGCCAGCGGCGGGCGCACCGTGGTGCTCAAGGGGCTGGCCAGCGGCGAACCGGTGGTGCTCGAAGGCCTGGACCGCCTGGAGAACGGCCGCGCGGTGAACGTGGTGCAGGCGCCGCCGCTGCCCGCCAGCTCGCCGCTGGCGCCGGAGGCCGACCAGCCGGGGGCACCCGCCACCCCGGCGCGCTGACAGGGGCGCTCGCCGATGTCCGCCGCCGCCGCACCCCTCTCCCTCTCGCGCCCCTTCATCCTGCGGCCGGTGGCGACCTCGCTGCTGATGCTGGCCGTGCTGATCGCCGGTTTGCTGGCCTGGCGCCAGTTGCCGGTGTCGGCACTGCCGCAGGTGGACTACCCGGTAATGCAGGTTTTCACCTTCCAGCCGGGCGCCAGCCCGGACGTGACCGCGCGCACCGTCACCGCGCCGCTGGAGCGCCGGCTTGGCCAGATTCCGGGTTTGTCGCAGATGTCGTCCACCAGCTCGGGCGGCGCATCGGTGATCACGCTCAAATTCGCGCTGGAGGTGGACCTGGGCGTGGCCGAGCAGGACGTGCAGGCCGCGCTGCAGAGCGCCAACAGCCTGCTGCCCTCGGACCTGCCTGCGCCGCCGATCTACCGCAAGGTGAACCCGGCGGACGTGCCCATCCTCACGCTGGCCATCGGTTCGGACACGCTGCCGCTGCCGCGCGTGGTGGACATGGTGGACACGCGCATGGCGGGCCAGCTCTCGCGCCTGCCGGGCGTGGGCCTGGTGAGCCTGGCAGGCGGGCAGCGCCCGGCCATCCGGGTGCAGGCCAACAGCCGGGCGCTGGCTGCCAACGGGCTCACGCTGGAGGAACTGCGCACCGCGATCGCGGCGGCCAACAACAACCAGCCCAAGGGCAGTTTCGACGGCCAGTTGCGCAGCACCATGCTGGATGCGAACGACCAGCTGCGCTCGGCGGCGGAGTACCAGCGCCTCATCGTGGCCTGGCGCGACGGCGCACCGCTGCGCCTGGCCGACGTGGCGCAGGTAGTGGAGGGCGCGGAAGACCGCTTTCTCGCGGCCTGGGCCGGCATGGCCTGCGCCGAGGGCCAGACCGGTGGCTGCGGCCTGGCGCCGGCCGTGTTGCTGAACATCCAGCGCCAGCCGGGCGCCAACGTGATCGCTGTGGCCGACCAGGTGCGCGCGCTGCTGCCGCAGCTCACGGCCACGCTGCCGGCCAATGTGAAGGTGCAGATCGTGTCCGACCGCACCGAGAGCATCCGCGCCTCGGTGCGCGACGTGCAGAAAGAGTTGCTGTTCGCCATCGCGCTGGTGGTGCTGGTGACCTTCGTCTTCCTGCGCACGCTGCCGGCCACGCTGATTCCCAGCGTGGCGGTGCCGCTGTCGCTGGTGGGCACCTTCGCGGCCATGCTGCTGCTGGGCTATTCGCTCAACAACCTGAGCCTGATGGCGCTGACCATCGCCACCGGCTTCGTCGTGGACGACGCCATCGTCATGCTGGAGAACATCGCGCGCCACCGCGAAGAGGGTGCGGGCCCGATGGAGGCCGCGCTCAAGGGAGCGAGCGAGATCGGGTTCACGCTGGTCTCACTCACGGTTTCGCTGGTGGCGGTGCTGATTCCGCTGCTGTTCATGGCCGATGTGGTGGGCCGCCTGTTCCACGAGTTCGCCGTCACGCTGGCCGTGGCCATCGCCATCTCGCTGGTCGTCTCGCTCACGCTCACGCCCATGATGGCCGCGCGCATGCTCCAGCAGGCGCCCGCGCACGCTGAGGGCCGGCGCGACTGGCTCAGCGGCACCATCGATCGCTACGGGCGCGGGCTGGACTGGGTGCTGGCGCACCAGCCGCTGGCGCTGCTGGCCATGGCCGCCACGCTGGTGCTCACCGCGCTGCTCTACCTGGCCGTGCCCAAGGGCTTCTTTCCGGTGCAAGACGCCGGTGCCATTCAGGTGGTGACCGAAGCGCCGCAGAGTGTGTCCTTCGGCGCCATGGCCGAGCGGCAGCAGGCGCTGGCCAAGGCGCTGCTGGCCGAGGCGCCGGTGCAGAGCATCTCGTCTTTCATCGGCGTGGACGGCAGCAACGCCACGCTCAACAGCGGTCGCATGCTGCTGACCCTGGCGCCCCATGCGCAACGTTCGGTCTCGGCCGGCGAGCTGATCGAGCGGCTGCGCGAACGCGCGCGCGACGTCGGCGGTATCGAGGCCTGGTTCCAGCCGGTGCAGGAACTGGGCATGGAAGACCGCGTCAGCCGCACGCAATACCAGTTCACGCTCAGCTCGCCCGACAGCGCGCTGCTGGGCGAATGGACCGCCCGCCTGCTGGCCGCACTGAAGGAGCGGCCAGAGCTCATTGACGTGGCCAGCAACCTGCAGCGCGAGGGGCTGCAGGCCTACCTGGAGATCGACCGCGACGCGGCCGCCCGCCTGGGCCTGCGCATGGCCGACATCGCCTCCGCGCTGCAAAGCGCATTCGGCCAGCGGCAGGTCAGCACGCTGTTCACCCACGCCAGCCAGTACCGCGTGGTGCTGGAGAGCGACGACGCCAGGCAAGGCGGTCTGCAGGCACTGGAAGGGGTGTATGTGCAGCCCGCCGGGGCCGGGACGGGTGCCAAGCCGGTGCCGCTGTCGGCGGTGGCTCGCGCGGTGGAGCGGCGCGCGCCGCTGGCCATCGAGCACCAGGGCCAGTTCCCGTCGGTCACGCTGTCGTTCAACCTTGCGCCCGGGCATTCTCTGGGCGAGGCCGTGGCCGGCATCGAAGCCGTGCAGCGGCAGGTGGAGCTGCCGGTGGCCGTGGAGCTGGCCTTCCAGGGCGCGGCCGAGGGCTTTCGCAACTCGCAGGCCAACACGCTGTGGCTGATCCTGGCCGCCGTGGTGGTGATGTACCTGGTGCTGGGCATGCTGTATGAGAGCGCGGTGCACCCGCTCACCATCCTCTCCACCCTGCCCTCGGCCACCGTGGGTGCCCTGGCCGCGCTGCTGCTGGCCGGTCGGCCACTGGACCTGATTGCGGTGATCGGCATCGTGTTGCTGATCGGCCTGGTGAAGAAGAACGGGATCATGATGGTGGACTTCGCGCTGGACGCGCAGCGCCGCCTGGGCCTCTCGCCGCGCGAGGCCATCCACCGCGCCGCGCTGCTGCGCTTTCGCCCCATCCTCATGACCACGCTGGCCGCGCTGTTTGGCGCGGTGCCGCTCATGCTGGCCAGTGGTTCGGGCGCCGAGCTGCGCCAGCCGCTGGGCATCGTGATGGTGGGCGGGTTGATCGTGAGCCAGGTGCTCACGCTGTTCACCACGCCGGTCGTCTACCTGGCGTTCGACCGGCTGGCGCGCCGACGCGCCGGCAGCGCATGAACGCGCTCGCGCGCTTCTTCATCCGCCGCCCCATCGGCAGCGTGATGCTGGCCGTCGGCATCGTGCTGGTCGGCCTGCTGGCGTGGCGGTTGCTGCCGGTGTCGCCGCTGCCGCGCGTGGACTTTCCGGTGATCCAGGTGCGTGCCAGCCTGCCGGGCGCCAGCCCCGAGAGCATGGCCTCCACCGTGGCCGCGCCGCTGGAGCGTGCGCTGGGCAGCATCGCGGGCGTGGCGAGCATCCGCTCCAGCAGCAACCAGGGAAGCACCAGCGTCACGCTGCAGTTCAACCTGGACCGCGACATCGACGAAGCCGCGCGCGAGGTGCAGGCGGCCATCAACGCCTCGCGTGGCCAGCTGCCCTCTGGAATGACGGGCAACCCGAGCTACGTGAAGGTCAATCCCTCGCAGGCGCCCATCATGGCGCTGGCCTTGTCCTCGCCCCGGCTGCCGCCGTCGGCGCTGTACGACAACGCGGCCACCGTGCTGGCGCAGAAGCTGGCGCAGATCGTGGGCGTGGGGGAGGTCACGGTGGACGGCTCCTCGCTGCCCGCCGTGCGGGTGCAGGCGCGGCCCGAGGCGCTGTCGCACCAGGGCCTGTCGCTGGACGACGTGCGCCAGGCCATCGCGCAGGCCAATGCCTGGCGCCCGCTTGGGCAGACCGAGCAGGGCGCCCAGCGCTGGCAGATCGCGCTGCCTGTGCCGCTGCGCACGGCGGCCGATTTCTCGCAGCTGGTCGTGCGCAGCGAGGGTGGGGCGCTGGTGCGCCTGGCCGACGTCGCCGAAGTGACGGACTCGGTGGAGAACCGCTACACCGCCGGCTACCACAATGACCGCCCCGCCGTGGTGCTGCTGGTGAGCCGGCGCGCCGGTGCCAACATCGTGCAGACCATCGACGCCATCCACGCGCAGATGCCGCAACTGCGCGCGCTGCTGCCGGCCGACACCGAACTGCGGGTGGTGATGGATCGCTCGCCCGGCATCCGGGCCACGCTGCGCGAAGCGCAGTTCACGCTGGTGCTCTCCTGCGTGCTGGTGATGGCCGTGGTGTGGGCCTTCCTGGGCAGTGTGCGAACGGCGCTGATTCCGGCGCTGGCCTTGCCGGTGGCGCTGATTGGCGCTTTCGCGGTGATGTGGTGGCAGGGTTTCTCGCTCAA
>NZ_JAHCKK010000044.1 GCF_026125825.1 Hydrogenophaga sp.
GCAGAGAGGCGGGGGGGGGTTGGGGGGGTGGCGGTCGAAGGCATCCGGGAACTGTAGCGAAGAAGGATGGGCCTTGCCTGTCACGGGCATGCCGCGAAGGCTTGATATTTTCCCGCGCCACTGATGAATCGCGCGCATCGCTGGTCGGCCGTCGGCGCAAAATCTGTATTTGCATACAGTCTTCGGGGCATACAATCCGCCCCCATGGCGACCCAAACACCCAACGAATACTCCGAAGGCTCGATCCGCGTCCTCAAGGGGCTGGAGCCGGTCAAGCAGCGGCCGGGCATGTACACCCGCACGGACAACCCGCTGCACATCATCCAGGAAGTGCTGGACAACGCGGCCGACGAGGCCCTGGCCGGGCACGGCAAGAAGATCAAGGTCACGCTGCACGCCGACCATTCGGTCAGCGTCGAAGACGACGGGCGGGGCATTCCCTTTGGCCTGCACCCCGAAGAAAAGGCCCCGGTGGTCGAGCTCGTGTTCACCCGGCTGCACGCGGGCGGCAAGTTCGACAAGGGCAAGGGCGGTGCCTACAGCTTCTCTGGCGGCCTGCACGGCGTGGGCGTGAGCGTGACCAACGCGCTTTCCACCCGGCTGGAGGTGACCAGCTTCCGCGAAGGCAAGGTGGCCAAGCTGGCCTTCTCCGCGGGCGACGTGGTCGAGCCCCTGGTGGTTACACCCAAGGGCGATGCCGACCGCAAGCAGGGCACCACGGTGCGCGCCTGGCCCGATGCCAAGTACTTCGAAGCCGCCACCCTGCCCATGGCCGAGCTCACCCACTTGCTGCGCAGCAAGGCGGTGCTCATGCCCGGCGTGAGCGTGACGCTGGTCAATGAGAAGACCAAGGACACCCAGACCTGGCTCTACAAGGGCGGACTGCGGGACTACCTGCAGCAGACCCTGACCGGCGACCCGGTCATCCCCCTGTTCGAAGGCGAGGGCTTCGCCGACAGCGGGCACGACAGCTTCGCCGAAGGCGAGGGCGCCGCCTGGTGCGTGGCCTTCACCGAGGATGGGCAGCCGGTGCGCGAGAGCTATGTCAACCTGATTCCCACCAGCGCGGGCGGCACGCACGAAAGCGGTTTGCGCGATGGCCTGTTCCAGGCCGTCAAGGGTTTCATCGAGCTGCACGCGCTCCTGCCCAAGGGGGTGAAGCTGCTGCCCGAAGACGTGTTTGCACGCGCGAGCTACGTGCTCTCTGCCAAGGTGCTTGACCCGCAGTTCCAGGGCCAGATCAAGGAGCGCCTGAACTCGCGCGACGCCGTGCGCCTGGTCGGCAGCTTCGTGCGCCCCGCGCTCGAACTCTGGCTCAACCAGCACGTGGACTACGGCAAGAAGCTCGCCGAACTGGCGATCAAGGCCGCGCAGTCGCGCCAGAAAGCCGGCCAGAAGGTCGAGAAGCGCAAGGGCTCCGGCGTGGCCGTGCTGCCCGGCAAGCTCACCGACTGCGAGAGCAAGGACCTGGCGCACAACGAGGTGTTCCTGGTCGAGGGCGACTCCGCTGGCGGCAGCGCCAAGATGGGCCGCGACAAGGAAAGCCAGGCCGTGCTGCCGCTGCGCGGCAAGGTGCTCAACACCTGGGAAGTCGAGCGAGACCGCCTGTTCGCCAACACCGAGATCCATGACATCGCCGTGGCCATCGGTGTCGACCCGCACGGCCCGAACGACACGCCCGACCTCAGCGGCCTGCGCTACGGCAAGGTCTGCATCCTGTCAGACGCGGACGTGGATGGCTCGCACATCCAGGTGCTGCTGCTCACGCTTTTCTTCCGCCACTTTCCCAAGCTCATCGAGGCCGGTCACGTGTACGTGGCGCGCCCGCCGCTGTTTCGCGTGGACATACCCGCGCGCGGCAAGAAACCGGCGGCCAAGCAGTACGCGCTGGACGAAGGCGAACTGCACGCCATCCTCGACAAGACCGCCAAGGACGGCGTGCCGCCCGAGAAATGCCAGATCAGCCGCTTCAAGGGCCTGGGCGAGATGAGCGCCGAGCAGCTGTGGGACACCACGCTCAACCCCGACACGCGCCGCCTCATGCCGGTCGTGCTCGGCGCGATCGACTTCGCCGGCACCGAAGCACTCATCACCAAGCTCATGGGCAAGGGCGAGGCCGCCTCGCGCCGCGAGCTCATGGAGTTGCATGGCGACTCGGTGGAAATCGATATTTAGTTGAACTCCCCCCGCGCCGCTTCCCGTCACCCCTCAGGGGCGGCACCGGCAGACCGGCAGAGCCGGCTCTGCGGTGTCCTTGACCGAATCGCCGCCTTGAACGAAGAACTGATCTGCCATGACTGAAACTCCTGAACTGCCGCTGTCCGCACCGGACGACGACGGCATGAACCTCGCGAACTACGCGCAGCGCGCCTACCTCGAATACGCGCTCTCGGTCGTGAAGGGCCGCGCACTGCCCGACGTGTGCGACGGCCAGAAGCCGGTGCAGCGCCGCATTCTCTACAGCATGGACCGCATGGGCCTGGGCTTCAGCGGGCCCAACCGCAACACCGCCGCGCGCCCCGTGAAAAGCGCGCGCGTGGTCGGCGACGTGCTGGGCCGCTTCCATCCACACGGCGACCAGGCGGCCTACGACGCCCTGGTGCGCATGGCGCAGGACTTCGCGCAGCGCTACCCGCTGATCGACGGCCAGGGCAACTTCGGCTCGCGCGACGGCGACGGCGCCGCGGCCATGCGCTACACCGAGGCCCGGCTGGCCAAAATCACCACCCTGCTGCTCGACGAGATCGACGAGGGCACGGTGGACTTCGTGCCCAACTACGATGGCTCCACCGTCGAGCCCAAGCAACTGCCCGCGCGCCTGCCGTTCAACCTGCTCAACGGTGCCAGCGGCATCGCCGTGGGCCTGGCCACTGAGATTCCCAGCCACAACCTGCGCGAGGTGGCCGACGCCTGCGTGGCGCTGGTGAAGAACCCCAAGCTGGCGGACGACGAACTCTTCGCGCTGCTGCCCGGTCCCGATTACCCCGGTGGCGGCCAGATCATCAGCCCGGCGGGCGACATCGCCGACGCCTACCGCACCGGCCGAGGCAGCCTCAAAGTGCGCGCGCGCTGGAAGATCGAGGACCTTGCGCGCGGCCAATGGCAACTCGTGGTGACCGAGCTGCCGCCGGGCGTGAGCACGCAGCGCGTGCTCGAAGAGATCGAGGAACTCACCAACCCCAAGGTGAAGGCCGGCAAGAAGGCGTTGACGCAGGAGCAGACGCAGCTCAAGGCCAGCATCCTCATGGTGCTCGACGGCGTGCGCGACGAGTCGAGCAAGGACGCGCCCGTGCGCCTGCTGTTCGAACCCAAGAGCAGCCGCATCGAGCAGCAGGAACTCATCACCGCACTGCTGGCCCACACCAGCCTGGAGACCTCGGCGCCGATCAACCTCACCATGGTGGGGCTCGATGGCCGGCCCACGCAGAAGTCGCTGCGGCAGATGCTCACCGAGTGGATCGAATTCCGCCAGGGCACGATCACCCGGCGCTCGCAGCACCGCCTCACCAAGGTGCTGGACCGCATCCACATTCTCGAAGGCCGGCAGCTGGTGCTGCTCAACATCGACGAGGTGATCCGCATCATCCGCCACAGCGACGAGCCCAAGGCCGCGCTGATCGAGCGCTTCAATCTCAGCGACCGCCAGGCCGAGGACATCCTTGAAATCCGCCTGCGCCAGCTCGCGCGGCTCGAAGCCATCAAGATCGAGCAGGAGCTCAAGGAATTGCGCGAAGAACAGGGCCGGCTCGAGGACATCCTGGGCAACCCCGGCAGCCTCAAGCGCCTGATGATCAAGGAGATCGAAGCCGACGCCAAGACCTTCGCCGATGCGCGCCGCACGCTGATCCAGACCGAGAAGAAGGCCGTGGCCGAGATCAAGGTGGTGGACGAACCCGTGACGGTGGTGATCTCCAGCAAGGGCTGGGTGCGCGCGCGCACCGGGCACGGACACGAGGCCGGCAGTTTCGCGTTCAAGGCCGGCGACGGCCTGTACGGCACCTTCGAGTGCCGCACCGTGGACACGCTCATCACCTTCGGCAGCAACGGCCGCGTGTATTCGGTGCCCGTGGCCAGCCTCCCCGGTGCGCGCGGCGATGGCCAGCCCATCACCACGCTCATTGAGCTCGAAAGCGGCACGCAGCCGCTGCACTACTTCGCCGGCCCGGCCAACGCCGCGTTGCTGCTCAGCAGCAGCGGTGGCTACGGCTTCCTGGCCACGGTGGAGAACATGGTGTCGCGCCAGCGCGGCGGCAAGACCTTCCTCAACCTCGGCGAGGGCGAGACGCCGTGCGCGCCGTCGCACGCGGCCTTCACTTCGGGTGGCGTGCCGCTGGTGCCAGCCACGCACGTGTGCTGCGCCTCCACCGGCGGGCGCATCCTCACCTTCGAGATCGGCGAACTCAAGCTGATGGAGAAAGGCGGACGAGGCCTGATGCTGATCGACCTCGAAGCCAAGGACACCTTGGCCGGTGCCGCCGCCTACACCCGCAGCGTGAAGATTGAAGGCATCGGGCGCGGCGGCAAGGAGCGCGAGGAAACGCTGGAGATCCGCAGCCTCAACAACGCGCGCGCGGCGCGCGCCCGCAAGGGCAAGGCGGCCGACCTGGGCTTCAAGCCCAACCGCATCACGCGGGTGGAGTAAAGCGGCCATGGCGCGCTCGCCGACCCTGGCCGAGCTGCGCCGCCATGCGATCGCGCGCAGCCTGTTCAAGCCCCTGAGCCTGCCGGCCGCGATCCGCCGGCTCGGCTTTGTGCAGGCCGACCCGATGCGCGCCCCGGCGCGCGCGCAGGACCTGATCCTCTACCAGCGGGTGCGCGACTACCGCGCGGGCGACCTGGAGCGCCGCTACGAGCGGCTCGGCGTGGAAGAGGACGCCTTTGTCAACTACGGCTTCGTGCCGAGAGAGATGCTGGCGCTGCTGCACCCGCGCACGCCCCGCCGGCCGTGGGACGTGGTCACCACCGAGCGCGCGCGCGAGGTGCTGGCCTTCGTGCAGGAGCGCGGCGTGGTCCATCCCCGCGAAGTGAGCGAAGCCTTCGCCCACCATGGTCGCGTGGCGGGCTACTGGGGCGGCGAGCTCAACGCCAGCACCCGGCTGCTCGACGACATGCACCACCACGGCTGGTTGCGCGTGCGCCGCCGCGAATCGGGCACCCGTGTGTACGAGGCGATGAGCCATGTGGCGCAGGATGACCGTCCCGCTGCCCGCCTGGCGCGCGCCGAGGCGCTGGTCGACGCCATCGTGGCGCTGTATGCGCCCCTGCCTTCACCCAGCCTGGGCTACCTGGTGACCTTGCTGCGCTATGGTGCGCCGCACCTCGCGGTCGAGACCCGGGCCGTGGTGCAGGCCGCCCGCGCGCGCTATGGCCATGCGCAGGTCGACGGCGTCACGTGGTTCTGGCCGGCCGACGAAAACCCCGCTTCGCGCCGCCACCGCCCTGACGACGGGGGCCTGCGCCTGCTCGCGCCCTTCGATCCCGTGGTGTGGGACCGGCGGCGTTTCGAGATGCTGTGGGGCTGGGCCTACCGCTTCGAGGCCTATGTGCCGGCGCCCCGGCGCACCATGGGCCATTACGCATTGCCGGTGTTGTGGGGCGAACGCATGGTGGGTTGGGCCAACCTGCGCCTTGAGCGCGGGCAGCTGCGGCACGAACTGGGGTTTGCCGAGGCACGCCCCCGCGATGTGGGCTTTCAGCGCGCGCTGGACGAAGAGCTCGCGCGTTTCCACACCTTTCTGACACCAGAGGCCGCCTGACAGGCCGCCTCGCATGACGAGCTGAACATGGACAACCTCTCCTGGACAGGCATGGTGATTGCGGCTGTGATGGCGGCGCTGGCGTTTGGCATCGCACGGTTCGCCACGCGGCACATGGCGAAGCGGCGCGCCAGCAAGCAAGCGACGCTGGCGCAAGCCACGCAGAGCCGCCAGGTGCGGCGCGCCAACGAACGCAAGAAGAAGTAAGTCCGCGCAGAGACGGGCTCCTTCCAGGGGTGCCGTGGCTCGGGCTGCGCCGGCCCCCGGTGCCGGCGAAGGCGGGCGGAGGGTTACTTCAACTCTGCGATCAGCTCGATTTCCACGCAGGCCCCCATGGGCAGCTGCGCCACGCCGAAGGCGCTGCGCGCGTGCGCGCCCGTTGCGGAGCCGAACACCTCGCCGATCAGTTCGCTGCAGCCATTGGTGACCAGGTGCTGCTCGGTGTAGGTCGGCGTGGAGTTCACCAGGCTGAGCACCTTCACGACGCGCTTGACACCATTGAGATCGGTGCCGGCGGCGCGGCAGGCGGCATCGAGCGTGCCCAGCAGGTCGATCGCCACCGCGCGGGCGGCGGGCTTGGCTTCATCGGTGGTCATGGTCAGTCCCAGCTGGCCGACCCAGGGCTTGCCCTCCTTCTTGGCGATGTGTCCGCTCAGGAAGATCAGCTTGCCGGTCTGCACGAAGGGCACGTACGCCGCGGCGGGCACGGCCACGGGCGGCAGGGTGATGCCGAGTTGGGTCAGCTTGTCGTAAATGCTCATGGAACGCTCCTGAAGAATGAGCGGCCCATTCTATCGACGGGGTCAGGCGTCTGCGGCGGCCTGCAGCTGTTCGAGTTCGTCGGGCGGTGCCACCGTCACGGCCACGGACAAGGTGTGGCGCGCACCGCTCTGGATCACGCCGCGCATGGGCGAGACGTCCGAGAAATCGCGCCCCATCGCCAGCGTCACGTAGTCTTCGCCAGGGCTGCCCCGGCCGCAGCGGTTGTTGGTGGGATCGAAGTCGAACCAGGCACCGGTGGGCGCGTCACCGGCGGCACCGGCCGCCACGGGGACGTACACCGACACCCAGGCATGCGAGGCATCGGCGCCGATCAGGCGCGGCTTGCCCGCAGGCGGGCGCGTGAGCAGGTAACCGCTGACGTAGCGCGCCGGCAGGCCGAGCGAGCGCAGGCAGCCCAGCATGATGTGGGCGAAGTCCTGGCACACCCCCTTGCCTTGCGCCAGTGCGTCAAGCGCCGGGGTGTTGACTTCGGTGCTGTGGGCTTCGTACTCGAGCTCGGTGTGGATGCGCTCCATCAGCGCGCGGGCCGCTTCCAGAACCGGCAGGCCGGGCTTGAAGGCGGGCCGGGCAAAGGCGGCGAAAGCGTCGTCGCGCGGCACATGGGGCGAGGCGAAGAGGAACTCGCTGGCCGCGTCGAAGGGGGCCTGTGCCCGGTAGTGGAAATGCTCGCGCACGCGCTCCCAGTTCATGGCGCGCCAGGGCAGGCCCTCGGGCAAAGCCTCGGGGGCCTGCGTGTCGACCAGGCTGTCGGCCTCCACGGTCAGCATGCTGTGGATGGACTGCAGCGAGAAGAAGGTGCGGGGGTTGCCGAACACGTCGGTGGTCTCGCTGCGAGCGGCCGGCTCCGGGTCGATGCGCAGTTCGTGCGAGCGCACGCGCTGCCAGGCTGTGTCCACCGGCCGAAGGTGCACCATGTGCTGCGCCATGTCGATCGAGCCGTGGTAGCGGTAGCGGGTCCGGTGCAGGATGCGCAGCAGCATGTCAGGCCCCGAGCGATTGGTTGCGCTGGTCTGCGTGGCTGAAGTGCAGGCGCGTGATCTCGTCGGAGAGGTCGATCGCCGCGATCTCGCAGCCATCGAGCAACGCGGCCAGGTCGCTCCAGACGCGCTGGCCATCGGGGCTGCGCTGCCAGTTGCTCAGGTCGGGCAGCACCCAGGTGTCGGGGTCGGGCAGGCCGCGCGCGAGCACCGCGTCCTGCGGCGTGGCACTCTGAGAGAGCTTGGCCAGGCGCGAGCGCAGCGTGTGCACCACCCACGCCAGCGAGCGCGGGTTGTCGCGGTCCATCACCAGCAGGTCGATCAGCGCGACCATGTCGCGCCGCTGCTGGTACTGCGCGTGAAAGGTGATGGTGCTGTCGAACAGGGCGATCACGGCCTCGAAGCCGGCCGGGTCGTGCACGCAGCCGTGTTCGAGCGCGAGCGACAGGGCGCGCGCCAGCGTGATGAGCCGCTCGATGTGGCGGCCCATCGACAGCAGGCGCCAGCCGTCGTCGCGCACCATGCGGTCGGTCTGCGAGCCGGTGATGGCCGCGAGCAGTTCGCTGGCGTTCTGCAGCGCTGCAATGGCCTCGGCGGTGGCGTACTCGGCGTCGGTGGAGAGGGCGGCGCAGTCGCGCGCAAAGCTGGCCTCGGTGCGCTCGATCAGGTTCCAGTGCTCCTGCGAGAGGCGCTCGCGCACCTGCGCGGCGGCGGCCTTGAGCGCGCGCAGGTTGAAGCCCACGCTGAAGGACTGCGCGGCCAGCGCGTCGCCCGGCGCGGGCGAGAGTGCGGCGATGAGGCTGCGCGAGAACACACGCGCCGAAAGCGAGGCGGTGGGCACGTCGGGCAGCACCAGCGCGTTCTCGCGCGCCATGCCGGTCAGCCAGGCCATCAGCGAGCGCGAGTTGGGCTCCTCGCCCCCCATGTGGCTCAGGACGATCTGCGCGAGTCGCACGCTGTTTTCCGCGCGCTCGGTGTAGCGGCCGAGCCAGAAGAGGTTTTCGGCGGCGCGGCTGGTCACAGGCCGCTTCTGCTGCGCCAGGGCGAGCGTGCTCGGTGCGGACTGCAGCAGGCTGGTGTGGTCCACCGGGCCGTCGGTGAGCACCCAGCAGTCGGCACTGCTGCCGCCGCGCTGCATGGCTGCAATGAGCTGGCCGCGCGGCGCCAGGCGCACCAGGCCCCCGGGCAGCACGCGCCAGGACTTGGGACCGTCGGCCAGCGCGAACACGCGCAGCATGGCCGAGCGCGGCATCAGCCGTTCGCCGCTCCAGGTCGGTGTCTGCGACAGGGGCAACCAGGATTGCACGGTGTAGTCGTCGGCGTGGCGCGCCATGCGGCCGGACCATTCGTCGAGCTCGCGCTCGCTCAGGCTCTGGCCCATCACCGTCTCCAGCCCGGAGCGCGGGTAGGTGGGCTTGATCACGCTCTCCTTGAGCAGCGGCAGCACCTCGCGCAGCGCGGCGTCTTCGCCGCACCACCAGGTGGCCAGCGAGGGCAGGCTCAGTTCCTCGCCCAGGAGGTGGCGGCTGATGGCCGGCAGGAAGCCGAGCAGCGCGCTCGATTCCAGCGGTGCCGATCCCGGCGCGTTGGCCAGCAGCAGGTTGCCCGCGCGCAGCACCTGCAGCAGGCCGGGCACGCCCAGGCGCGAATCGGAGCGCAGTTCCAATGGGTCCAGCCACTCGTCGTCCAGCCGCTTGATCAGCGCATGCACCGGCTCCAGTCCGCTGAGCGTCTTGAGGAACAGGCGCTGGTCGCGCACGGTCAGGTCGTTGCCCTCCACCAGCGTGAGGCCGAGGTAGCGGGCGAGGTAGGCGTGCTCGAAGTAGGTTTCGTTGTAGGGGCCGGGCGTGAGCAAGGCGATGCGTGCGTTCTCGCCTTCGGGCGCCATGCGCTTGATGCCATCCATGAGCGCGCGGTAGCTGGCGGCCAGTCGCTGCACCTTCATGCCGGCGAAGGCCTTGGGGAACTGGCGCCCGATGGCGATGCGGTTCTCCAGCAGGTAGCCCAGGCCCGAGGGGGCCTGGGTGCGCTGGCCCACCACCCACCAGCGCCCGTCCGGCCCCTGGGCGAGATCGAAGCCCACGATGTGCAGCCAGGTGTCGCCCGGCGGGCGCACCCCCTGCATGGAGCGCAGGTAGCCCGGGTGTCCCTGCACCAGCGCGGCCGGCAGCAGCGCGCGTTTGAGCAACTCGCGCTCGCCGTAGAGGTCGGCCATCATGGCGTTGAGCAAGCGCGTGCGCTGCAGCACGCCAGCCTCGATCTGCGCCCAGTCCGCAGGGCCGATGAGCTTGGGGAAGAGGTCGAGCGACCAGGGGCGCTCGAGCCCGGTGGCGGTGTCGGCGTAGACGTTGTAGGTCACGCCGTTGTCGCGGATCTGGCGCTCCAGGTTTTCGGCGCGGCGGTTCAGGTCGCTGAATCCGTCGGCACCGATGTGCTCGAAGAAGCTGGCCCAGGGGCGCGACAGCGCCGAGGCTTCAGGGTCGCCATCGGCGCGCAGTTCGTCGCGGTGGCCCGCGTCTGCCGGCACGGACAGGGAGAGCGCCCAGGCGCCCGGGGTGTCCGGACGCAACTGGGCAAAGAGGGATTCGGTGGGGTCGGGATTCACGGGCTTAGAGTATGCCCGCTGGGTTGTCGGCGGGCCGGGCGGGCGTGAATCGCCGTGTTGCATCCTTAAAACAGGTGGCGGTGGACGTGGATCGCGGGCTCAGGTGCGCAGGTCGAGCGTGAACGGGAACTCGCGGCTGTGCTGAGCCGGTGCCACGTCCATGCGGCCGGGCGTGTGTCCCATCTGGAAGAAGCGCGACAGCCGGCGGCTCTCGGCCTCGTAGGCGTTGATGGGGAAGGTGTCGTAGTTGCGCCCGCCCGGGTGGGCAACGTGGTACTGGCAGCCGCCCATGGAGCGCTTGAGCCACGTGTCGACGATGTCGAAGGTCAGTGGTGCGTGCGCGGCGATCGAGGGGTGCAGCGCCGACGGCGGGCTCCAGGCCTTGTAGCGCACACCGGCCACGTACTCGCCTGCGGTGCCGGTGCTCTGCAGGGGCAGGGCGCGGCCGTTGCAGGTGATCACGTGCCGGCTGTCGTTGAAGCCGCTCACGCGCACTTCCACCCGCTCCAGCGATGAGTCGACGTAGCGCACCGTGCCGCCAATCGCACCTTCTTCGCCCATGACGTGCCAGGGCTCCAGGGCGCTTCGGATGGTCAGCTCGATGCCGCGCGCGGCCACCTCGCCCACCAGCGGGAAGCGGAACTCGAAGTGCGGCTCGAACCACGCCATGTCGAAGGCGTAGCCCGCGTCGGCCATGTCGGTGAGCACGTCCTCGAAGTCCATGCGCACGAAGGTGGGCAGCAGGCAGCGGTCGTGCAGTTCGGTGCCCCAGCGCGTGAGGCGGCCCTGCCAGGGCTGCTTCCAGAAGCGCGCGATCATGGCGCGCAGCAGCAACTGCTGCGCGATGCTCATGCGCGCGTGCGGCGGCATCTCGAAGGCGCGCAACTCCAGCAGGCCCAGGCGCCCGGTGGGGCCGTCGGGCGAGTAGAGCTTGTCAATGCAGAACTCGCTTCGGTGCGTGTTGCCGGTGACGTCGATCAGGATGTTGCGCAGCGTGCGGTCCACCATCCACGGCGGCATGTTCTCGCCGTGCGTCTCGCGGTTGCGCTTGATCTGCGCGAGGGCGATCTCGAGTTCGTAGAGCTGGTCGTTGCGTGCCTCGTCCACGCGCGGCGCCTGGCTGGTCGGGCCGATGAAGAGGCCGCTGAAGAGGTAAGACAGCGAGGGGTGGTTGTGCCAGTAGGCCAGCAGGCTGCCAAGCAGCTCGGGCCGGCGCAGGAAGGGCGAGTCCGCCGGCGTCGCACCGCCAAGCACAAAATGGTTGCCGCCCCCGGTGCCGGTGTGGCGGCCGTCGGTCATGAACTTCTCGGCGCACAGGCGCGTCTGGTGCGCGGCTTCGTAGAGAAACTCGGTGTGCGCCACCAGCTCGCCCCAGTTGTGTGCCGGGTGGATGTTGACCTCGATCACCCCGGGGTCGGGCGTGACCTGCAGCATCTTCAGGCGCGGGTCGCGCGGTGGCGGGTAGCCTTCGAGCACGATGCTCATGCCCAGCTTCTCGGCCGTGGCCTCCACCGCGGCGAGCAGGTCCAGATAGTCTTCCAGCAGCGCCATGGGCGGCATGAAGATGTAGAGATGCCGGTTCTTGCCGCCGCCCGCCTTCTCGGCCTTGGGGCCGTTGGAGCGGTGCGGATCGCGCGCTTCCACGCACAGCGCGGTGCGGGTGAGCCAGGCGGCCGACTCGCCGCGCTGTGGGAACTTCGCCGCCAGGGCCTGTGCCGGCGCCGACCCCGGGCCGGGCTGGCCCGGGCGCAGGCCTTCCACGGTTTCGGCATCGGGGTCGAAGTCCATGCCCTGCATCGACACCGTGCCGCCTTCGGCAAAGCCGCCGCCGACCTGGTGCGGCGACACTTGGTGTTTGACGGCCGCGCCGCGCGGCAGTGGGTCGCGTGCGGAGTGCGGGTCCTGCTCGATGTGGTACGGGTAGTCGCCGGCCGAGACCCAAGGCAGCGAGTCCAGCGGCAGGCGGTAGCCCATGGGCGAGTCGCCGGGGATCAAGTACATGCGCTCGTCGCGGAAGAACCATGGCCCGGTGGACCACACCGTGCCCGAGACGCGCGGGTAGCTGCTCTTGCCGTTGCTCGACAGCACGCCGTTGCGGCCGGCGGCCTGCAGCGGCAGCACGTAGCCCACGGTGGCGTCCAGCCCCTGGCTGAAGACCCGGCGCAGGCGGGCGCGTTCGAGCTCGTCGTCAAGCTTGCTGTCGAACGGGTCCACGTTCACCGGTAGGCGGCGCTCGCGCCAGAGGTAGTACCAGGTGTCCTCGTAGCCGGGCGTGATGTACTGCGTGGACAGGCCGAGCTTGCGCGCCAGTGCCTGCGTGAAGCGGCGCGCGTCGTCGCTGGTGTAGCGCGCCTGGTCGCGCTCGTCGGCCAGCAGGGCGGGGTTGTGCCAGATGGTTTCGCCATCGGCGCGCCAGAACATCGACAACGCCCAGCGCGGCAGTTGCTCGCCCGGGTACCACTTGCCCTGGCCCATGTGCACGAAGCCACCCGCCCCGTACTCGGCGCGCAGGCGCCCCAGCAACTCGGTGGCATAGCCGCGCTTGGTGGGCCCCAGCGCATCGGTGTTCCATTCGGCCGCGTCGCGGTCGCTGGTGGCCACGTAGGTAGGCTCGCCGCCCATGGTCAGGCGCACGTCGTGCTGTTCGAGGTCGGCGTCCACCTGCTCGCCCAGGGCCAGCACGCCCGCCCACTGCTCGTCGGTGTAGGGGCGGGTGACCCGTGGCGACTCGTAGACCCGCGTCACGCTCATGTGGTGGCTGAACGCCACCTCGCACTTGTCCACGCCGCCCTCCACCGGCGCCGCGCTCGACGGCTGCGGCGTGCAGGCCAGGGGCACATGGCCTTCGCCTGCGAGCAGGCCGGAGGTCGGGTCCAGCCCGATCCAGCCCGCGCCGGGCAGGAACACCTCGCACCAGGCGTGCAGGTCGGTGAAATCCTTCTCCGGGCCATTCGGGCCGTCGACCGATTTCACGTCGGATGTGAGCTGGATCAGGTAGCCCGAGACAAAGCGCGCGGCCAGGCCCATGTGGCGCAGGATCTGCACCAGCAGCCAGCCGCTGTCGCGGCACGAGCCGCTCTTGAGCTGGAGCGTGTCCTCGGGCGTCTGCACGCCGGGCTCCATGCGGATGGTGTAGGCGATGTCGCGCTGCAGCCGCTGGTTGATGTCGACCAGGAAATCGATGGTGCGGCGTTCCTGGCGGTCCACGCCGTCCACGTAGGTCTTGAGCAGGGGCGTGAGCGGTGCGGTGGCCAGGTACGGGGCCAGCTCCTGCTGCTGGGCCTCGTCGTACTTGAACGGGAAGTTCTCGGCCGAGGGCTCCAGGAAGAAGTCGAACGGGTTGTACACCGCCATCTCCACCACCAGGTCGATCGTGACCTTGAACTCGGTGGTGGGTTCGGGGAACACCAGGCGTGCCTGGTAGTTGGCGAACGGATCCTGCTGCCAGTTGATGAAATGTTCGCCAGGTTCGATGCGCTGCGAATACGAGAGCACCTTGGTGCGGCTGTGCGGCGCGGGCCGCAGCCGGACCACCTGAGGCCCCAGCTTGACCAGGCGGTCGTACCGATAATGGGTGATGTGGCTCAGGGCGACATGGATGGCCATACGAAAGACTTTCCTGGGAGGGGAACAATGGGTCCGCACACGACCGACCGGCCGACGCAGCTTGCAGCCATGCTAGCAAGTCTTGCGCCACGGCCACATGACATGGCCACCAAGCGGTGCCACGCGGCCTGATCGTGCGCCATGGCGGTGTCGGGGTGCTGCTCGGCTGGGTGCTGGGCGTGGCGCTTCAACTGCAGCAGCCCACGCTGTGGACGCTGCCCACCTACGCAGCGCTGGGGCTGGCCGGTGGGTTGAGCGTGTGCGCTCTCGGGTGGGTTCGGCGCACGGCGCCGTCGCTGCTGCTGGCGCTGGCGGCGGGCGCGCTCATCGGGGTCGGGCTCACCGGGGCTCGCGCCGTGCATTTCGCCGCCGACGCGCTCGACCCGGCCCTGCAGGGCTTGGACATCGAGGTGACCGGGCGCATCGCCTCGTTGCCGCAGCGCGCGTCGCAGGGCGTGCGTTTCGACTTCGTGGTGGAGTCGGCCGCGCGCCAGGGCCAGGCGGTGGCGCTGCCGCCGCGCCTGCAACTGGGCTGGTACCTGCAGCCCGAAGAGGAAGGCGGGGCGGGCCTTGAGCTGCGCGCAGGCGACCGCTGGCGCTTCACCGTGCGCCTGCGCAGCCCGCACGGCAACGCCAACCCGCATGGCTTCGACCGCGAACGCTGGCTCTGGGAGCAGGGCATCCAGGCCACCGGCGCCATGCGAACCAGCCCGCGCGACCCCCCGCCCCAGCGCATCGGGGCCACGCCGTGGCACCCGCTGGACCGCCTGCGCCAGAGCGTGGCCGATCGCATCGAGGCCCGCGTGCACGAAGACCCGCGCAGCGCGGGCGTGCTGGCCGCGCTGGTGGTGGGCGACCAGTCGGCCATCGACCGCAGCGACTGGGACCTGTTCCGCACCACCGGCGTCGCCCACTTGATGAGCATCTCAGGGCTGCACGTGACCCTGTTCGCCTGGCTGGCCACGGCGCTGGTGGGCGCCCTCTGGCGGCGCCTGGCGCTGCGCTGGCCCGCCGCCCTGCTGGCGCTGCCCGCCCCCTGGGCGGCGGGCCTGGGAGGCGTGGCGCTGGCCACGGCCTACGCGCTGTTCTCGGGCTGGGGCGTGCCGGCGCAGCGCACCGTGCTCATGCTGGCGGTCGCGGTCGGCCTGCGGCTGTCGGTGCGGCGCTGGCCCTGGCCGGCCGTGTGGCTGCTGGCCATGGCGGTGGTGCTGCTGCTCGACCCCTGGGCGCTGATGCAGGCGGGCTTCTGGCTCAGCTTCGTCGCGGTGGGCATCCTGTTCGCGGCCGACCCGGGGCGGCGCAGCCCGTCGCCCGAAGCCCCCTGGCGGCCGCGCGCGTCGCGGGCCTTGCTGGCCCTGCTGCGCGAGCAGGGCGTGGTGACGGTGGCGCTCGCGCCGCTCACCTTGCTGCTGTTCGGCCAGTTCTCGGTGGTGGGGCTGGTGGCCAACCTTGCCGCGATTCCCTGGGTGACCCTGCTGGTCACGCCGCTGGCCTTGCTCGGCGTGTTCGTGCCGCCCCTGTGGGACATGGCGGCCTGGGCGGTGCAGGCCCTGTCGAGCGCCTTGCAATGGCTGGCCGGGTGGCCGGGGGCGGCCTTGTTCCGCCCTGTGGCGCCCTGGCCGTTGGCGCTGGCGGCGGTGGTGGGCGGCGTGTTGCTGGTGCTGCGCCTGCCCTGGGTGGTGCGGCTCTCGGGCCTGATGCTGCTCTGGCCCGCCTTGCTCTACCAGCCGGCGCGCCCAGCGCCAGGCCAGTTCGAGCTGATCGCGCTGGACGTGGGGCAGGGCAGCGCGGTGCTGCTGCGCACCGCCAGCCACAGCCTGCTCTACGACACCGGCCCGCGCTACGGGTCGCAGCCCGATGCCGCCGACGCGGGAGACCGCGTGATATTGCCGCTGCTGCGCGCGCTGGGCGAGCGGCTCGATGCGGTGGTGGTCAGCCACCGCGACAGCGACCATTCGGGCGGCGCGGCCTCGGTGCAGGCGGCGCAGCCGCAGGCACGCTGGCTGTCTTCCTACGACGCCGGTGCGGCGCGGCGCTGCGTGGCCGGCCAGCGCTGGCGGTGGGACGGGGTGGACTTCGAGGTGTTGCACCCGCAACCCGACGACTACGACGAGACGGGCGTGGGGCGCCTGTCCAGCAACGCCATGTCCTGCGTGCTGCGCGTCTTCAACGGCGCCGACAGCGCCTGGCTGGGTGGCGACCTCGATGCCGCCCAGGAGGTGCGCCTGGCGCTGGCGAGGCCCGAGGAGCGCGCCACCGTCATGCTTGCGCCCCACCACGGCAGCCAGACTTCGAGCAGCCCGGTGCTGCTCAACACCCTGCGCCCCGCCTTGGTGGTGGTTCAGTCGGGCTACCGCAATCGCTTCAACCACCCCGCGCCGGTGGTGCTGGAGCGCTATGCCCAGCGCGGCATTCGCTGGGTGAACTCGCCCGAGTGCGGTGCGGCCACCTGGCGCAGCGCCGAACCCCACCGCGTGGCGTGCCAGCGCGAGGTCGACCGCCGTTACTGGCATCACCTGGGTCGTTGATCCATGGTCGGTCAGGATGAAGGCGGTTTGAATGCTTTGGTGTTATTCGTGTAAAGTCCCTCCCGCTCACGAAAAAGGTGAGCCGGGCCTGAGAACCCGAGCCAATGGCGGAGGCCATTTCAATCCGAGAAGGAAAATGGCCTCTCTCGTTCCAGCCCCATGTTTTGGCGGCCTGGGCGGGAGACCCGCGAGGGTCTGCCGGTTTCCATTGGCTCCGGTTCTCAGCCCGTTCAGGCCGCCGCCACCTTGGCGTGGCGGCGGTTTCCCCAACGGAACAGGGAGCCATCGCATGCCGAACCTGAGCAAGCAACAGAAACTGGCCGTCCTCATCGACGCGGAGAACGCGTCGCCGGCCCGCCTTCGCGCCATCCTGCGGCGCGCCGCCTATTACGGCGTGCTGGCGGTCAAGCGCGCTTACGGCGACTGGTCGAACCCCCGCCTGCAGCGCTTCAAGAGCCTGCTGCTGCGCCATGCCATCGAGCCTGTGCAGCTCTTCAGCTACGCCAAGGGCAAGAACGCGGCGGACATCGCCCTGAGCCTGGATGCGATGGACCTGATGCACATGGGGCAGGTCACGGGCGTCTGCCTCGTCTCCTCCGACAGCGACTTCACGCCCGTGGCGATCCGCCTGCGCCGCGAAGACCTGCGGGTCTACGGTTTCGGCGAACGCCAGACGCCGGCCGCCTTCGTGGCGGCGTGCAGCACCTTCATCTACACCGATTCGCTCGTGGGCTGACGGCCCGGCCTGTTTCCACCCCGAACCGCCGACTGCTCGGAAACCCTGGCCCGGTCCTTGCTATGCTGTGCCCAGGAGAAAAAGCCCATGAGCAGACCGATGTTTGACGAAATGAACGCCTCGCCCAGCGAGGTCCGGGCCCACTATCAGAACTACGCGCGCTGGTTGGCACAACAACCCGAAGACGTGATGGCGGCCCGGCGCGAAGAGGCCGAGATGATCTTCCGCCGTGTCGGCATCACCTTCGCGGTGTACGGCGCCAAGGACGAGGACGGCTCCGGCACCGAGCGCCTCATCCCCTTCGACCTCATCCCGCGCATCATTCCCGCCCACGAGTGGCGCAGCATGGAGGAGGGTCTGGTGCAGCGCGTGACCGCGCTCAACCGTTTCATCCACGACGTCTACCACGGCCAGGAAATCATCAAGGCCGGCATCGTGCCGGCCGACCAGATTTTCCAGAATGCGCAGTTCCGACCCGAGATGATGGGCGTGGACGTGCCGCACCAGATCTACTCGCACATCTCGGGCATCGACATCGTGCGGGCCCCGAACGCCGAGGGCGTGGGCGAGTACTACGTGCTGGAGGACAACCTGCGCGTGCCCAGCGGCGTGAGCTACATGCTGGAAGACCGCAAGATGATGATGCGGCTGTTCCCCGAGCTCTTTGGCGAAAACCGCGTGGCACCGGTCGCCCATTACCCCGACCTGCTGCTGGAAACCCTGCGCGCCAGCAGCCCGGCCACCACGGCCGAACCCACGGTGGTGGTGCTCACGCCCGGCATGTACAACAGCGCGTACTTCGAGCACGCCTTCCTGGCGCAGCAGATGGGCATCGAGCTGGTGGAAGGGCAGGATCTCTTCGTCAAGGACAACTTCGTCTACATGCGCACCACGCGCGGCCCCAAGCGGGTGGACGTGATCTACCGCCGCGTGGACGACGATTTCCTCGACCCCTCGGTGTTCCGCCCCACCTCCACCCTGGGCTGCGAAGGCCTGCTGGGCGTGTACCGCAGTGGCAACGTGGCCATCTGCAACGCGGTGGGCACCGGCGTGGCGGACGACAAGTCCATCTATCCCTACGTGCCCAAGATGATCGAGTTCTACCTCGGGCAGAAACCCATCCTCAACAACGTGCCCACCTTCATGGGGCGCGAGCCCGAAGACCTCAAGTACATGATGGCCCACATGAAGGACCTCGTGGTCAAGGAGGTGCACGGCGCGGGAGGCTACGGCATGCTGGTCGGGCCGGCCTCCACCCAGGCCGAGATCGAGGACTTCCGCAAGGCCGTGGCGGCCAATCCCAGCGGCTACATCGCGCAACCCACGCTTTCGCTCTCCACCTGCCCCACCTATGTGCAAAGCGGCGTGGCGCCGCGCCACATCGACCTGCGCCCCTTCGTGCTCAGCGGCAAGGAAGTGCAGATGGTGCCCGGCGGCCTGACCCGCGTGGCGCTCAAGGAAGGCTCGCTGGTCGTCAACTCCTCGCAAGGGGGCGGCACCAAGGACACCTGGATTCTCGAAGACTGATTTCTCGACGACAGAGCAAGGGACACACATCATGCTTTCGCGCACCGCCGACCACCTCTTCTGGATGTCCCGCTACACCGAGCGCGCGGAGAACACCGCCCGCATGCTGGACGTCAACTACCAGACCTCGCTGCTGCCGCAGTCCGCCGCCGTGGCGCAGGTGGGTTGGGAAGGACTGCTCACCATCAGCGAGCTGATGTACACCTACACCCAGAAATACGGCAAGGACATCACCCCGCGCAACGTGCTGGACTTCATGGTGCGCGACGAGGCCAACCCGTCCAGCATCTTCTCCTGCCTGCGCGCCGCGCGCGAGAACGCCCGGGCCGTGCGCGGTGCACTGACCACCGAGTTCTGGGAAACGCAAAACCAGACCTGGCTCGAACTCAACCGCATGCTCAAGAGCAAGAACTTCGAGCGCGACCCGGCCGAGTTTTTTGAATGGGTGAAATTCCGCTCACACCTCTCCCGGGGCGTGGCCATCGGCACCATGCTGCAGGACGAGGCCTTCCACTTCTACCGCATGGGCACCTTCCTGGAGCGCGCGGACAACACCGCCCGCCTGCTGGATGTGAAGTTCCACGCCGTGCACAGCGACTTCTTCGGCGCGGCCAGCGAACTCGATCAGGAATACGACTTCTACCACTGGAGCGCGATCCTGCGCAGCGTGAGCGGGTTCGAGGTCTACCGCAAGGTGTACCGAGACGTCATCACGCCCGAGCGCGTGGCCGAACTGCTGATCCTGCGCGCCGACATGCCGCGCAGCCTGGCCGCCAGCCTCAACGAGGTGGTCAACAACCTCAGCGTGGTCTCCAACGACCACAGCGGCGAAACCCTGCGCCGCGCCGGCAAGCTCAAGGCCGACCTGCAGTACGCCCGCATCGACGAAATCCTCTCCACGGGGCTGCACGCTTTTCTCACCCAGTTCCTCGATCGGGTGAACGAGCTGGGCGGGCGCATCAGCCAGGACTTCCTGGTGCCTTCGCACTGAGCGTCTGCACCATCTGCTCGAACAGCGCATCCACCGCAGGCAGGTGGCGCGAAGCCTGGCTGCGGTACAGCGCCACGTCCATGAAATCCAGGGCCGGCAGGCCCTGTTTCTCGCCGAGGATGGACAGGTGCGCCGGCGCACTGCATCGCGTGAGCACCGCCACCGCCAGGCCACTCTCCACCGCCGCGAGTTGCCCTGCCAGGCTGGAGCTGTTGTAGACCACACGGTACGCCCGGCGCTGCGCCGTCAGCGCGGCGATGGTCGAGCGCCGCGCCAGGCTGGTGGCTTCGTACACGGCGATCGGCAGCGGGTCGCGCCGCCATACCTCAAACCGCGGCGCACCCACCCACACCAGCGGCTCGTGGAACAGCAGCGTGCCGCGCGTGGCCTTGTCGCGCGAGATCAGCGCCAGATCGATCTCGCCGCGCTGCACCTTGGGAATGAGCGAGGTGGACTGTTCGCAGTCCAGCTCGATTTCCACGCCGGCGTGCCGCGCGGCGTAGCTGCGCAGCACCGGTGACAGGTAGCTCACCGCGTAGTCGTCGGGCACGCCCAGCCGCACACGGCCGCTGAGCACCGGCCCGTGCAGGGCCTCCAGCGTTTCGGCGTGCAGGGCCAGCATGCGGCGGGCATAGCCCAGCAGCTCGGTGCCCGTGGGCGTGAGTTCGAGATGGCGCGGTCCGCGCAGCAGCACGGCGCGGCCCACCGCGTCTTCCAGCTTGCGGATCTGCATGCTCACCGCCGGCTGTGAGCGGTGCACCAGCGGCGCCGCGGCGGAAAGCGAGCCGCCATCCACCACGGCCACGAAGGCGCGCAGCCAGTCCAGTTGCAGGTCGGCATGGGTCATGGGTGTTTCAGTATTCGTTCATCGAATGCATGGGATTCTATTTATCCGTTGTACAGATTGGTCGGGCCCGGCGACCATCGGCGCATGAATTCCACGGCTTCGCTGTCCACCTCCCTTGGCCCCCACCCCACCGCTGCCGCGCGCGAACGCGCCGGCATGTGGCTCATGGTGGCCGGCGGTCTCATGCTCGGCACGCTGGGCATCTTTCTGGAAGAGGCCGGCCAGAGCCCGCTCACGGCCGTGTGGTTCCGCTGCGCGTTCGGTCTGCTGGCGCTCACCGCCTGGTTCGCGCTCACCCGGCGCTGGGCGGAGCTGCGAGTCGTCGGTGCCGCACGGCTGGCGGCGGTGAGCGCGGGCGTGCTGGCGGTGCTCAACTGGGTGCTGTTCTTCGAGGCCATCGAGCGCACCTCCATCGGTGTGGCCACGGTGGTCGTGCACGTGCAGCCGTTTCTGGTGATGGCCTTCGGCGCCTTGTGGTGGAAAGAGCGCATCACGCGCGCGCAAGCGGTGGCCACCCTGGCCTGCCTCGTGGGGCTGGCGCTGGCCTCGGGCTGGGTGGACGGCGCGCTCAGCGGCGCGGGCTGGTCGGCCACCTACCTCTGGGGCATCGGCCTGGCCTTGTTCAATTCGGTGGGTTATGCGGCCCTCACGCTGATCGCCAACCGGGCGCGCGGTCTCACGCCGTTGGCCCTGGCCTGGTGGCAATGCGCCGTGGGGGCGGTGGTGCTGGTGTGGTGGCCCTTCGTGCACGGCTGGCCGCCCGCCGGGCCCGCCTGGGCCTGGCTCGCCGGACTGGGCGCCATCCACACCGGCCTGGCCTATGTGGTGCTCTATGCCGGCGTGGCGCGCCTGAGTGCCGGGCGCGTGGCCGTGCTGCAGTTCGTCTACCCGGCCTCGGCCGTGGCGGTGGAATGGGCGGTGTACGGCCGCGCGCTGAGCCCCAGCCAGCTCGCTGGCGTGCTCATGATGCTGGTGGCCCTGGTGGTGGTGGGCACGCAACGCGCGGCGCGCCAGGCCTGAACCGTTGCGCGGAAAACCGCGCCTTCGACTGCAAAAGTCACGCTCGCCACTGGCCCCCTGTCAGGCAAAAGGCCAAAAACGCCTATCCTGACTGTCAGGCCGGTCCAGGCCTTATCTCCCCGGGCCGGCGGTGAAGCCTACGACGGAGGATGAATGGCCAGCGATCTGGATACGGTGAGGGTGCTTCGCGCCCTGTTCAACGACATGCCCAAGGCACCCCAGGGTCTCTCCCATGAAGAGACCATGGCCTGGGTGCAGCGGTCGATGGCCGACTTCGAGGGTGGCGACATGGCCTACATGATCGAGCACATCACGCGCAGCTCCATGCTCGACATCGTGCTGCGCCTTCGCGAGGACGGGTATCTCAAGAACGACGCCGCCTTCACCGAGACCGTGGACCTCATCTCCACGCCCGACGGCCGCAAGACCTTCATGGACCGCTGCATCCAGGCGCAGAAGAGCGCCGATGCCACCTCGCGCCTCATCCACCGCGCCAAGCGCTCGTGGTCCGATCCTCTGCCGCTGTTCAGCTCGGACCCGGACATGCTGGAGCGCTTCGTGCGGGGCGAACTCTCGGGCCCCGGCCCGCTGTTTGCGGAATACAAGGCGCGCGAAGACGTGCGGGAGATCGGCGTGTTCGCGCAGGCGCCGGACGGCATCCACGAGTTTTCCTGGGGCTTCGTGGTGGAAGACCAGGGCGCCTGGATCTTCTACATCGCCGATGTCTGGCGCAAAGGCACCGTGGGCAGCTTCGACCGCTTCCTCAGCGCCTGGCAGCAGTCCACCGGCCTGGCCTCGGCCGAAGGCCTGCCGCCCGTGCCCATGGGCCTGCTCATGGAAGACGGCATCAACACCTTCAGCAGCATGACGCTCCAGGCCGCCGGGCCGATGAGCAACCCGGCCTTGCGCCGCTGGGTGGGCGAGGTGTTCATCGACCGCATGCTGCCCAGCATGGCCGCGCGGGTGGTGGACGCGCACTACGACTTCCCGCTGCTGAGCGCGCACGCGCACTGAAGCCTGCAGCCACGCGGGGCATCGGGCCTAGTCCGTCAGCGACCGACGGGAGGTCTCGGGCAGGAAGAGGGTGACGCACAAGACCACGATGGAGACCACGGCGAGGTAGGCGGCAGGCGCCAGCCTGGACTGCGTGGCCAGCACCAGGTACGTGCCCACAAAGGGCGCGGTGCCGCCGAAGATCGTGTACGCCAGGTTGTAGCTGATGGCCGATGCGCTGAAGCGCGTCCTGGTCGGGAATAGTTCGAGCAGCGTGATGCCCAGCGGGCCGGCGAACGAGCCCATGCCAATGGCCAGCAGCGATTGCGCCAGCGCCGCATGGAACAACGTGCCTTCGCCGGCCAGCATGTAGGCCGGGACGCAGACGATGGCGTTGAAGAGCAGGCTGACCACCATCACCGGTTTTCGCCCCACCTTGTCCGACACGAAACCGCTCGCGATCATGGTGAGGAAGGCGACGGTCATGGCGATGCCGTTGGAGATCAGCGAGTCGCTGCGGCTCATGCCGACGGTGACGGTGAGGTACGACACGAAGTAGCCCGCGAGCGTGTAGAAGGTCAGGCTGGAGAAGGCGGCCAGCGCGAAGCTGAAACCCATGGCCTTCTTCTGGTCGCGGATGGCGTCCGACACCGGCGTGGTCGAGATCTCCTGCTTGGCGCGCGCCACCTCGAACGCTGGCGATTCATCGACGCGGTTGCGGATGTACAGGCCCACCAGCGCGAGCGGGCCGCTGATCAGGAAGGGGATGCGCCAGCCCCAGTTCTCATACACCTCGCTGCCCAGCAGGCTGGTGACGGCGAGGATGATGAGCGCGGCCGCCACGGGCGGCAGGTTGGCAAATGCATAGGTGAAGGCCACGTGCAGACCTCGGCGCCCGGGCGGCGCGTGCTCGGCCACGAAGGAGTTGGAGCCGATGGTTTCGCCCGACGCCGACAGGCCCTGGATGAGGCGCAGCACCACCAGCAGGATGGGCGCGGCGATGCCGATCTGCGCGTAGGTGGGCAGCAGGCCGATGCCCACGGTGGCGCCGCCCATCATGAGGATGATCGCGCTGAGCACCGCCTTGCGGCCGAAGCGGTCGCCCAGGCTGCCGAAGATGAAGCCGCCGAGCGGGCGCATGACGAAGCCCACGCCGTACACCGCAAAGGCCGAGAGCAGGGCGGTGGCCGGGTCGGTGGTGGGGAAGAACAGCTTGGCGATGATGGTGGCCGAGTAGGCGTAGATCACGAAGTCGTACCACTCGACGAACTGGCCGAGCGATGCCGAATACAGCACCTTCTTTTGGGACCGGGGGTTGTTGCTGGGGTTCATGGGTGGTTGTCTCCGGAGGGATTGAGGGCGATCTGGTAGCGGCGGTGTTCCAGGCACGGCAGGTCTTTGCGCACATCGCGCAGGCGTTCGGGCAGCACGTCGACCGTGGCGATGCCCTCGGCCGCCGCGATGCCGCCGATCACCAGGCCCGAGGGGTCGATGCCCATGCTCATGCCCACCGAGGTGGGGGGCGGCTGGCAGGAGGCCAGCACGTAGCAGGTGTTTTCGATCGCGCGCGCGCGCAGCAGGGTTTCCCAGTGCAGCTCCTTGAGGCTGCCGGCGATCCAGCCCGCGCCATACAGCAGCACGTCAGCGCCCTTGTCCACCGCGATGCGGGAGATTTCGGGAAAGCGCAGGTCGTAGCAGTTGAGGATGGCGAAGCGCACGCCGCCCACGTCGGCCACGTACACCTCGTCATGCGCGGGCAGCAGCTCGCCGCGCCGGTTCTTGTCGGACTCCTTGAAGCTGAACGCATCGTAGAGGTGCAGCTTCTCGTAGCGGCCGAGAAGTTGCCCGTCGGCACCCAGGTGCACGAAGGTGTTGCGCGTGCGCTGGCCATCGAGCGGCTCGTACAGGCCGACAAACACGTCGATGGCATGCGCCCTGGCACTGGCGCTCACCTCGGCGATGAAGCGGGCCGCGTGTTGGTCGGCGAAGGCGACGAGCTCTTCGCGCGAGGACTCGTAGGCGACCATGCTCGCTTCGGGGAAGCAGATGAGCTGGGCGCCGCCGGCCGCGGCGCTGGCGATGTGGCTGCGTATTGTGCGCAAGTTGCTCTCAATGTCGCGCACGCTCTTGAACTGGGAAACGGAGGCTTTCATGGTGTCTTGTGATGGATCGGCTGGGCGTGAATCCTAGTTTTGGCCCCCGGCTCAGTCCAATACCATTTGATGGCTCATTGATAGAATTTGGGCATCAATGAAGACCTACCCCAGCCTGCGAAGGCTTCAGCAGTTCCGCCACCTCAGCACCACGCTGAACTTCCGGAAATCGGCCGAGGCCTTGCGCATCGCCCAGCCCGCGCTCAGCCGCTCGATCCAGGTGCTGGAGGAAGAGCTGGGCTTTCAGCTTTTCGTGCGAACCACGCGGTCGATGGAGCTGACCCCGGCCGGCGCCCACCTGCTGGGGCAATTGGACGCGGTGTTCGACGGCCTGCACCAGGCCGTGCGCGAGTCGCGCCGCCTTGCCGGCAGTGCGAGCAAGCGCAAGCTGCTGATCGGCTACTCGGCCCAGGCCGCCAACAGCGCCATGCCCGAACTGCTGTTCAGCTTCGGCGTGGGCTTCCCCGATGTGGAGCTCAACCTGTTGCAGGCGCCGTCCGAGCGCCTGTTCGACGAAGTCGTGGCGGGCGATCTGGACGCGGCTTTCCTGCTGCTGCCCGCATCGCTGGCGCCGTCGCCCTCGCTGGACAGTGTGCGGGTGGACTCGCACCCGATCGTGGCCCTGTGCCGCGTGGGCCATCCCCTGGCGCGCAAGCGCAAGCTGCACTTCAAGGACCTGCAGGACGTGGGCCTGATCATCGGATCGCCTGGGCGCTGGGGCACCTTCCGGGCGCTGCTGTTTGCGCTGTTCGAGCGCCACGGCTTCAAGCCCAAGGTGGTGTACGAACCCGACGACACACCCATCCTGCTGGAGTCGGTGGCGCGCAGCACGCATGTGGCGCTGTATGGCGGCGGCATCGTGGGCAAGCTGCCGGCCAGCATCGTGGCGATTGCGCTGGCGCATGACGACGCCTGCCTGCAGACCCACCTGCTGTGGCGAACGCCCACGGAAGGGGCGCTGGCCGAGCTGGTGGACTTCGTGCGCAACGGCCTGCCCGGGCGGGTCACGGGCTCAGCAGGGCCTTGACCCGGCTGGACAGCGCCGAGATCTCGAAGGGCTTGGTCAGCACCGCCATGCCCGGATCGAGGTGCCCATTGCCCACGGCGGCGTTGTCGGCGTAGCCGGTGATGAACAGCACCTTCAGGCCAGCCCGGCGGATGCGGGCCGCGTCGGCCACCTGGCGGCCGTTCATGCCCCCGGGCAGGCCCACGTCGGTGATGAGCAGGTCGATGCGCGCCGCGCTGTCGAGCAGCTTCATGGCCGCGGGCCCCGTCTCGGCGGTGAGCACGCGGTAGCCCGAATCGGTCAGCACTTCCTCGATCATGATGCGGATGCCCCATTCGTCCTCGACCACCAGAACGGTTTCGCCGTCGCCCGTCTGCATGGGGGCGGGCCGGGGCGCTTCCTCGTCGTCGATGCCCGGGCCGGTGTAGCGGGGCAGGTAGAGGCACATCGTCGTGCCCATGCCCACTTCGGAGTACACGCGCACCTGCCCGCCCGACTGGCGCACGAAGCCATAGACCATGGACAGGCCCATGCCGGTGCCCATGCCCAGGGGCTTGGTGGTGTAGAAGGGGTCGAAGATGCGCTCGATGACGTCGGCGGACATGCCGGTGCCTGTGTCCGTCACGCACAGCGACACGTATTGGCCGTGCGGCAGGTCGCGCTCGCCGGCGGCGCGTTCGTCCAGCCACTTGTTCGCCGTTTCGATGGTGAGGCGGCCGCCCTGGGGCATGGCATCGCGCGCATTGATGCAGAGGTTCAGCAGCGAGTTCTCGAGCTGGGAGGCATCGGCCTTGGTGAGCCACAGGCCACCGGCGCCGACCACCTCGATGTCGATCAAGGGGCCCATGGTGCGCCGGATCATGTCTTCCATGCCCTGCACCAAGCGGTTGGCATCGATGGGTTTGGGATCGAGCGTCTGGCGGCGCGAGAAGGCCAGCAGCCGGTGGGTGAGGGACGCGGCGCGGCGGATCGAGTCTTCGCTCATGCCGATGTAGCGTTCCAGGCCGTCCGTGCGGCCCTGGGCCAGCCGCATCTTGAGGATTTGCAGGCTGTTGCTGATGGTGCCGAGCAGGTTGTTGAAGTCGTGCGCCAGGCCGCCCGTCAACTGGCCGATGGCTTCCATCTTCTGCGCCTGGCGGAAGTGCGACTCGATCTCCATCAGCTCGGCCGTGCGCTGCTCGACTTTGTGCTCCAGTGTTTCGTTGGCCTCCCGCAGGCGTGCTTCGCTCTCCAGCAGCGCGATGTGACCCCGGGCGCGTTCCACCGACACCCGGGTGCGCTGCCCGACTTCGCGGATCAGGTCGAGCTCGTGCGCCTCCCATTCGCGGACCCGGTCGCAGTGCACGAAGCACACGGCCGCGAGCCGGCCGTTCTCCATGATCGGCACGTGGACGAGCGAGCGCGCGGATTGCAATTCGAGCGCCCCGGCCGTGGAGGCGGTCCTCGCATCGAGCCGCACGTCGGCGATGGCGATGAGCTCGCCCTGCTGGAGGCGGTCGATCGAGGCGCCGTGGTCGCGCCACCGCGCCGCACCGACCAGGGTGGCCACCCCGGGCGCGGTCCAGTCGCGATCGACCGTGAGTGTTTCCCCGCGTTCGTCGATGCTGCCGTAGCCCGCGCGGCTGGCCTTGAGCGCCTGGCCCAGGATCTCGGAAGCCGCCTGGGCGAGTTCCCCAGGGGTGGACAGCGCGGCGAGCCGCTCGCCCAGCGTCGCCAGGCTGTCGCGCTTCAATTCGGCCTGCACCCTGTCCGTGACGTCGATGCCTTCCACAAAGATCCCGTCCACCTGGCCGGCCTCGTTTCGCAGAGGCTGGAACACGAAGTCGAGGTAGCGCGTCCTGATCGGACCTCCGGGTTCGGTCTGCGTGGCGTACCGGGCGCTCCTGGCGGTGTGTGCCTGACCACTGGCGTACACCTCGTCGAGCCATTGCAGGTAGCCCTGCTCGACCGCATCGGGCAGCGCCTGCGCCACCGTCTTGCCAATCACGTCGCGGTGACCCACCAGTTGGAGGTAGTTGGGGTTGGCCAGCTCGATGAGGTGAGCGCTTCCACGGAGCATGGTCATGAACGACGGGGCCTGCTGGAACAGCTGCGCCATCCGTTCCCGCTCGCTGTGCACCTTGCGCAAGGCCTGCACCTTGGCCGTGGTCTCGACCACGATGGCCATCACGCCCACCGGCCGCCCATTCAGGTCGAGCAGGGGGGAGTAGTCCAGATTCATCCAGACCTGTTCGGCGCGGTTGTTGCGATGCAGGACCAGCTCCTGGTCTTCGAACCGCAGGTGGCCTCCCGCGAGGCAGACCGTCATCACCTGGTCGTTGAAATCGGCCACCTCGGGCCACCCCTTGCGCACCTCCGAGCCCAGCAGCTGCGGGTGGCGCAGGCCCGAGAAATGCGAGTAGGCGTCGTTGTAGACCATGAACCCGGGCTCGCCCCAAAGCATGACGATGGGCACCTGGGAACGCAGCATCAAGGCCGTGGCCACCTTCACATGGTCGGGCCATTGGTCGATGGGGCCCAGCTCGGTCGAGGACCAGTCGTACCGCGCAATGAGCCCGGCGAGCTCACCGCCGCCGGTCAGAAACAAAGGGGGTTCCAGGTTCGCAGCATCCATGGACGATCCCATTCAGGAACGGCGCGGGCCCAGGCCGGGCAAGACGGCGTGGGGGCCGGCAGGTCGACGCGCGAGCGGGCGCGCCGGGCAAAAGGCATTATGCTGTCGCGCGAACGGGCCCGTCGGGTCACCACAGGCAACACAGCCATGACAAACCAGGACCTGGACATATTGATCGTCGACGACTCGCGGGACGCGGCGGACTCGCTGACCACGCTGATGACCCTGATGGGGCACCGCGCGAAGGCGGCCTACAGCGGCAAGGAGGCCATCGAGGTGGTGGAGCGCTCGCTGCCCCTGTGCGTCATGCTCGACGTGCACATGCCGGACATGGACGGCCTGGAGCTGGTTCGCGCCTTGCGCGTGAAGTGCGGCGAGAACCTGGTGCTGATCGCGGTGACGGGGTCGGACGCCGATGACGAGCTGGCGGCGGACGTGTTCGCGCTGGTGGACTATCACTTTCTCAAGCCCGTTTCGCCCGAGGCCCTGGCCAAGGTCCTGCAGGCGTAGCGGCTTTTGCCCAGGGCGGTGGCGTCGGTGCGCGGCCATCACGTAGCGCTTTCGGTCTTGAGGGCGCCTCGGATGTTCAGGCCGGCCAGGCCGATCTGCAAGGCGATGAGCGCGTAGGCACCCGCCTGCCAGCCCCAGGCGATCCACAGCGCGTTGCTGGTGAGAAACAGCCAGAAGCCGGCATGGCGCCGGCCGGCACTGCGCGATGCCACCAGCCAGGACGCCATCAGTGTCACCAGCATGGCAGGCCATTGCATGAGGTCGAGCAGGTCCATGTGCCTCCAGACGGTTGTGCGCGTGATGTTGCCTGGGCACGCCGGTTCCGACTGTTCGCCATGCCACACAGGCTGAAGCGGTAAAAAGCGCTGCCGCACCGGACGATCCGCAAAATTTGCCGCAAGCGCCCGGGCGGCCTTTGCCTGCTGCGCCGCCGGCCCGACCGGGGCGGTGGGTGCGCCGATTGCTCCATGGGTGCTTTCACGTCATGAGAGGCCGCCATGTTCGCCTTGTCCACACCCTGGTGGGAGCTGCCCGCGCGGGCCGCGATGGTGTATGCGGTGCTGCTGGTGTTGATGCGACTCTCGGGCAAGCGCACGGTCGGCCAGTTCACGCCCTTCGACCTGCTGGTCGTGATGCTGCTGAGCGAGTCGGTCTCGGCCGGGCTCAACGGCGCGGAGGATTCGGTGACCGGCGGTCTGCTCGCCGCCGCCACCCTGATCGGCCTCAACGTGCTCGTGGCCACGGTGACCGCCCGCCATGCCTGGCTCCAGGCGTTGGCCGAAGGCGCGCCGGTGCTCATCGGGCGGGATGGCCGCTTCTTCGAGCCGGTGCTGCGACGACAACATGTTCCCCGGCGGGATGTTGAACGGGCTTTGCGGGAGGCCGATTGCGACCTCAAGGACATGAAGTATGCGTTTCTGGAGGCCGATGGCGGCATCAGCGTGCTCAAAGCGTCTGCGGGTGCCGTGAAGCAGGAGGGCGAGGGTGAGTGAGACGGCGTTGCCGCGCAACCGTCGCGCCGTTGAAGCTGCGGGCACGCGCCTTGCCCAAAAGGAGTTGCGTCCGATCCACCGTGGTCGCCGCAATCCCTTCAACACATGCAGGAGCAACGACATGGCATCGAACAACCCAGGCCAGCAAGGCCAACAGCAGGGCCAGCAAGGCCAGAACCAGCAGCAACAAGGCCAGCAGGGCCAGAACCAGCAGGGGCAGAACCCCGGTCAGCGCCCAGGCCAGCAAGGCGGCCAGCAAGGCGACCAGAGCAACCCGGCGGGACAGCGCGAACAGAGCAACCCCGGCGGCTCTGACCAGCAAGGCCGCAAGGAGGTCAACCCCTCCCAGCAGCAGGACGGTTCGCGCCCCGGCGCCCGTGATCAGGACGACAGCACCCGCCGTCCTGGCGGCAACAACGCCTCCTGAGCGCTGATGCCACGCTCCCACCCTGTCCGACGGCGGGCAGGGTGGGGCTTTGCCACCCATTCAAACAAACCTTTCCCCACACCCCCTACCAGGAGCCTCCCATGGCCACCACCCGAACCGAAGCAGATGCCTGCACCCTGCTGGACACCGACCACAAGGCGGTGAAGAAGATGTTCAAGACCTACGAAGAGCTCGCGGGCTCCAAGGCGCGCGGCGTCGCGCAGAAGAAGGTGGAACTCGCGCACCAGATCTGCCAGGAGCTGACGGTGCACGCCACCATCGAGGAAGAAATTTTCTACCCCGCGCTGCGCGCTGCACTGAAGGACACCGGCATGCTGGCCGAAGCCGAGGTGGAGCACGCGGGCGCCAAGGACCTGATTGCGCAGATCGAGGCCATGGACGAAGCCGATGAGATGTTCGACGCCAAGGTCAAGGTGCTGGGCGAGTACATCGACCACCACGTCAAGGAAGAGCGCAACGAGATCTTCCCCAAGGCCAGGGCAGCCAAGTCACTGGATCTGGTGGCCATGCGCGACGAGCTGATGGCGCGCAAGGAAGCGCTCATGGGCGCGGAAGTCGCCTGAACGTCCCCATCCCTTCCAATTTCTTGAAAGCCCACTGTGCCTAAATCCAAATCCCCCGACTCCGGTGGCGACAACCGGGAAGCGAACAGCGCTTCCCGGGCCGCTGCCCGCCAGACCGACAGTGGGCCTTCCCAAGTCCAGCCTGCCAACGACCCCGCCGTGCTCAAGGCCGCCCACACGGGCGAGATGGCCGAGGGCATGCCGTTCAACGCCAACAAGGCCGGTGAACACGGTTTCGACAACGGCCTGTCCGTGCAACCGGGTGCCACGGTGGAGGCGCCATCGCGTCTGCCCACGGGCAGCACCTTGTCCGAAGAAAACCACTCCGAGAAAACCGGCAGCGTGGCGGCCGAAGGCGTCAACTGGGCGATCGAGTCGTTGGACCGCGTGCGCGTGGATTCGTCGGGCCAGGTGCTCACGACCAACCAGGGCGTGCCCATTGCGGACAACCAGAACTCGCTGAAGTACGGCGTGCGCGGTCCTGCGCTGCTGGAAGATTTCATCCTCCGCGAAAAGATCACGCATTTCGATCACGAGCGCATCCCTGAGCGCATCGTGCACGCGCGCGGTTCGGGCGCGCACGGCTTCTTCGAGTGCTATGACGCGTTGACGGACATCACCAAGGCCGCGCCGTTCCAGGACGCTGGCAAGGTCACGCCCGTGTTCGTGCGCTTTTCCACCGTGCAAGGCGAGCGGGGGTCGAAGGACACCGCGCGCGACGTGCGCGGCTTCGCGGTGAAGTTCTACACCGACGAGGGCAACTGGGACCTGGTGGGCAACAACATGCCGGTGTTCTTCATCCAGGACGCCATGAAGTTCCCGGACCTGGTGCATGCCGTGAAACCCGAGCCGCATCACCAGATGCCGCAGGCGGCCAGCGCGCACGACACGTTCTGGGACTTCGTCTCGCTCATGCCGGAGTCGACCCACATGCTCATGTGGGCCATGTCCGACCGAGGCATTCCACGCAGCTATGCCACCATGCAGGGCTTTGGCGTGCACACCTTCCGCATGGTCAATGCGCAGGGCGATTCGGTGTTCGTCAAGTTCCACTGGAACCCCATCTACGGCACGCATTCGCTGGTCTGGGACGAGGCGGTCAAGATTTCGGGCGCGGATCCCGACTACCACCGTCGCGACCTGTGGGAGCGGATCGAGGCCGGTGCCTTCCCCGAGTGGGAGCTGGGTCTTCAGATCTTCACCGAGGAGGAGGCCGATGCCTTCAGCTTCGACGTGCTGGACCCGACCAAGATCGTGCCCGAGGAACTCGTGCCGGTGCGGCCCGTGGGCCGCATGGTGCTCAACCGCAACCCGGACAATTTCTTCGCCGAAACCGAGCAGGTCGCCTTCTGTGCGGCGCACATCGTGCCTGGCCTGGACTTCTCGAACGACCCGCTGCTCGCGGGCCGCATCCACTCGTATGTGGACACGCAGATCAGCCGCCTGGGTGGTCCCAATTTCCACGAGATCCCGATCAATTCACCGCTGGCGCCTGTGCACAACAACCAGCGCGACGGCATGCACCGGCAGGCCATCCACCGCGGCCGGGTGAACTACGAACCGAATTCACTGGCGGGAGGCTGCCCGTTCCAGGCTGGCGCCGCGCAAGGCTTCGTGTCCGTGCCGGCCCGCATCCAGGCCAAGGAGGAGCAGGGCAAGGTGCGCGCCAAGCCCGAGAAGTTCGCCGACCACTACACGCAGGCGACGCTGTTCTTCGAGAGCCAGAGCCCGGTGGAGCAGGCCCACATTGCGGCGGCCTTCCGCTTCGAGCTTTCCAAGGTGACGGTGCCCGCGATCCGCGAGCGCATGGTGTCTTCGCTGCGCAATGCGTCGGAAGCCTTGGCCGCACAAGTGGCCGAGGGCCTGGGCATGGCGGCGCTGCCAGCACCCATGCCGCGCGCGCTGGACAACCCGCCCAAGCCCGAAGTCAGCCGCTCGCCAACGCTCTCGCTGCTCGCGCGCCCAGGTGACGGTTCCATCAAAGGTCGCAAGGTGGCCATGCTGGTGGCCGACGGGGTGAACGGCCAGAGCGCCATGGATGTGCATGCCATGCTGTTCGCGCAGGGCGCGTCGCCTCGTTTCGTGGCACCCCGCATCGGCCCGGTAAAGACCGCGGATGGTGTGGCGATCGACGCCGATGCATCGCTGGAGAACGAACCCGGTTTCCTTTTCGATGCCCTGGTGCTGCCCGACGGCGAGGAGGGGGTTCGCACACTCTCGCTCGATGGTCACACGATGGAGTTCATCAAGGACCAGTACCGCCATTGCAAGCCCATTCTGGTGCTCCCGGCGTCGGCCACCCTGTTCAAGGCCGCCGGTGCGTCCCCCACGCTGCCTTCGGGCGAGGCCGATCCGGGCGTGGTGCAAGGCGGGGATGCCGAGACCTTTATCGCCGCCATGGCCAGGCACCGCCATCCGGAGCGCGAGACCGACCCGCCGCGGGTGTGACGCGCGTGGCGCTTCAGCGTTCGCCGACCAGCGCCTTCACGGCGTCCCCCAGCTCGATCACCGCCAGTGCGTAGTAGCTGCTCCAGTTGTAGCGCGTGACCACATAGAAGTTCTCGGTGCCGGCGATGTAGCTCGAAGGCGCGCCCGCGTTCTGCAGTTCCACCAGCGCCAGCTGGCCGGTGTGTTGCAGCGCGGGGCCTTCGAGCACCGCGCCTTTGCCGGTGAAGCTCGCGACCCCGAAGCTGGGCAGGATGTCGGGGGCGAGCAGCGTCTCGAGGTCTTCCGTGCTCTGGTTCGGATCGAAGCGCACCGGGTAGTGCGTGGGCATGCCGGGCTGCCAGCCGAAGGCCTTGAAGTAGTTGGCCACGGAGCCGATCACATCGGCCTGGCTGTTGAAGAGGTCGACCTTGCCGTCGGCGTCGAAGTCGATCGCGTATTTCACCCAGCTGCTGGGCATGAATTGCGGCCAGCCCATGGCCCCGGCGTAGCTGCCGAGGTAGCTCAGCGGGTCGGTGGCGGTGCGTTCGGTGAGGCTGAGGAACTGCTCCAGCTCGCTGCGGAAAAACTCGGTGCGGGCGGCCGCGCGCGGGTGGCTGGTGGGGAAATCGAAGGCCAGGGTGGCGAGCGCGTCGATGACGCGGAAGTTGCCCGTGTGCTGGCCGTACAGCGTCTCCACGCCGACCACGCCCACGATCAGGCTGGCGGGCACGCCGAATTCGGCCTCGGCGCGCGCCAGCACTTCGCGGTTGGCTTCCCAGAAGCGCTGGCCCGCGCGCAGGCGCACCGGCTCGATGAAGCGCGCGCGGTAGGCCGCCCAGTTCTTGGGCACACCGCTGGGCGCGGGCTGCATGAGGCGGATGACGCTGGGCAGGCGCTGGGCCGCGCCGACCTGCTGGCGCACCCAGGCCGGATCGAGGTTGCGGCGCTCGGCCAGGTCGGTGGCAAAGGCCATGGCGGCCGCGCTTTGCGCATAGCTGTAGGCGGGAACCTTGGCCGGGCTGGCCGGGCGCGCTTTGGCAGGCGATTGCGCCAGGGCGCTGGCGCTCAGGCACAGGGCCAGGGCAGAAGAGGTCAGTAGGCGGGCGAGGGCGTTCAACGGGGGTCTTTTCGGGGCCAGGCCAGGTGCCGGAATTCGCTTTGCAGCGTGGCCAGGGTGGGTGTGTCGGCGGTGCCCGGGCGGGCGTACCGCTGGGCTTCGAGTTGCAGCAGCCATTGTGCAACGCGCTGCGCCGCCTGCGAGGCGCCCCAGTGCTGTTGCACGCGCAGGGCGAGTTCGCGCGGGGGCGTGTGCTCGCTGCTGTCCAGCCCCGAGGCCTGGAGGCGCGCGCGGGCGCGCTGCAGCAGGCGCAGCCAGGGGTCGTGCTGCTGGCGCTCCCACAGCGTCCAGGCCGCGCCGAGCAGGCTCACCAGCACCACCACGCCGATCAGCACATAGGCCAGGTCCGCCCAACTGGGCGACTGGAAGCCCAGGCGCTTGAGCAGGTCGAGCTGTTGGCCCTGGGTGTAGTTCAGCACCCACTGGTTCCAGCGGTTGTTCATCGCCTCCCAGACCGCGCGCAGCTGCGCGGCGATGTCGGGGCTGAGGTTGCGCAGGGTGCCGGCGATGGCGCCTTCGGGCGCGCTCAGCCGCTGCAAGGAGCCCACGCGGGCGGGCGCGACGGCGGCGGTGGGGTCCACGCGCACCCAGCCCTGGCCGGCCTGCCAGACCTCGGCCCACGCATGGGCGTCGCGCTGGCGAACGGTCCAGTAACCGTCGACGCTGTTCATCTCGCCGCCCTGGTAGCCCGTGACGATGCGCGCGGGAATGTCGAGCGCGCGCATGAGGATGACGAAGCTGCTGGCGATGTGTTCGCAGAAGCCCTGGCGGCGGTCGAACCAGAATTCGTCGGCGGTGTGCTGGCCGTACACGCCGGGCGTGAGCGTGTAGAGATAGCCGCCCGTGCGCAGGCGATCCAGCACCGCGGCCACCAGCACGGGCGTGGCCTCGGGGCCGCTGCCGTGCTCGCGGCGCAGTTGCTGTGCCAGCGCCAGCGTGCGCGGGTTGTAGCCGGGCGGCAGTGCCACGTGCTCGCGCAGGGCCGGTGTCAATGCCAGCGGGCCATGGCGGAACGTGGGGTGGCTCGTGGCGCTGAAGCGCACCAGACTGCCCATGGGGCGGTCGGTGAGCCATTGCAGTTCGCTGGTCATGCGCACGCGCACGTCGGGCAGCTCGGGCGCTTGCGCGGCGGCTTCCAGCAGGAACAGCCACGGTCGGCGGTGCGGCTCCATGGTCACTTCGTAGCGCACCGGGTCTCCCGAGACCGACAGCTCGCCCGGCAGTACCTGCCGCGTCGGAAACTCGGCGCGCGCGGGGCGCCACTCCACCCCGTCGAAGGCGCTGAGCACAGGGCCGCGGAAGTAGAGCTGGCCTTGCGGTGGTGGGCGGTCTTCGAAGCGCAGGCGAAGGGCGATGCTGTCGTCGAGCACCAGCTCGGCGATCTGGCCCACGCGCAGGGTGCTGGACAGGCCGCTGCGCCCCCGGTCGTCGGCTGGCACGCCCCACAGCGGCGAGAAACGGGGGAACAGCAGGAACAGCACCAGCATGATGGGTGCGCCCATGGCGGCCATGCCGGCGGCGATGCGCGCGGCCTGCGCCAGGGGCGGCCGGCCCACGGGCATGTGGGCGTTGACCAGCGCGGTGAGCAGCCCCAGCAGGGCGATGAGGATGCCCGCCGCCGTCAGCAACGACTGCGAATAGAAGAAGTGCGTGAGCAGGGTGAAGAAGGCCAGGAAGAACACCACGAAAGCGTCGCGCCGCGCGCGCATCTCCAGTGTCTTGAGCGAGAGCAGCACCACGATGAGGGTGACACCCGCTTCCTGCCCCAGGAGCGTGCGGTGGGTGGCCCAGGTGGCCGCGAGCGTGAGGCCCAGCAGCCCCAGCCGCCAGGGCCAGCCGGGCAGCGGCAGGCCGCGCAGCGCCAACGTGCCGCGCCACACCAGCACGCCCGCGGTGAGCGTGCTGCACCACCAGGGAATGTGGGCGACCTGCAAGGCCACCACCCAGCCCACCACGGCGAGCAGGAACAGCGTGTCGCGTGTTTCACGCGGCAGGGACGCGAGCCGGGCTTCCACCCGACCTTGCCGGCGCGACGGGCCTGCGCCCAGGGCGCGCCCTCCTTCAGGGGCGGCGTGCGGAGCGCGGCGGGGCGTGCTCAGCATGTCGCCAGCGCCTCCAGGCAACGCGCGCGGTGCAGCGGGCCCTGGTCGGGCGCAATCTCACGGCCCGGCACGCGCAGGCCGTAGTCCAGCCCGAGTCGGTCGGCCATCAGCACCCAGGCGGTCAGACGCGAGAGGCGCGCTTCCAACGTGCTGTGGCCACATTGCGCGTGGTCCAGCCAGAGCTGCTGGCGTTGGGTGGAGAGGGCGTCGCGGCTCACGAGCTCGTCGCGGCCGGCCGCGAAAGCCTGGGCGGCCTTCTTCCACACCACGGCCTTCATGGGATCGCCTCGGCGGTAGGCGCGCACGCCATCGAACTCCCCCGTGCTCTGTACGCGCGCGCTGCCCGAGCTGCCGGCCTGGGGTTCACCAGGCGGCAGCGGCGGTGGGTGGCTTTCAGGCTCGGGATAGACCAGCACCGTGGCGGCCGGGCGCCACACCGTCCACACGCGGAAAGTGCCCAGGGGGAACAGCGTGAGCGCGGTGAGGGCCGGCAGCGCGTGCAGGCCGCGCCCGGGCACCGGCCAGGCCACCTGCACCGTGGTACTGCCTTGCGCGGGCAC
>NZ_JAHCKK010000045.1 GCF_026125825.1 Hydrogenophaga sp.
CCGTGCCGCCAGCCAAGGTCGCGCCCCGTGTGCCGGCCCACCCGGTCGCACCCACTGGCGTGGGCATGGAGTCGCAGGCGGTGCGCGCCGCCATGGTGCGCAAGATCCAGGGGCAGGGCGTCACGCACCTGGGCGTGCTGGCGGCGTTGCAGGCGGTGGAGCGCCACCGCTTCGTCGATTCGGCGCTGGTCAACCAGGCCTACGAGGACACCAGCCTGCCCATCGGCCTGGGACAGACGATCTCCAAGCCCGGCGTGGTCGCGCGCATGCTGGAGCTGCTTTGCCAGGGCCGCAGCGAAAAGATGGGCCGGGTGCTGGAGATCGGCACAGGTTGTGGTTACCAGGCCGCCTTGCTCAGCCATCTGGCGCGCGAGGTCTACAGCATCGAGCGGCTCAAGGGTTTGCACGAAAAATCGCGCGAGAACCTTCGGTGGTTCCGCCTCTCCAACCTGCACCTGCTGTTTGGCGATGGCATGCTGGGCTACCCCAAAGGGGCGCCCTACGCGGCGATCATCGCGGCGGCAGGGGGCAACGACATTCCGCAGGCGTGGATCGACCAGCTGGCCGTGGGTGGCCGGCTGGTGGCGCCTGCGGTCACGGCGGGCGGCCGGCAAAACCTCGTGGTGGTGGACAAAACCGCCGCCGGCGTCGTCCGCACAGAGCTGGAGGCCGTGCTCTTTGTGCCTCTAAAATCGGGTGTCGCATGATGTCGCACCGCCTCCGGGGCGGTGCGACGTGTCTTTTTCAGGGCCCTGACCGCGATGGCGGCCAGGGTTCCTTGCAATTCGTGGGAGTTTTCATGAACAAGCGTGTTTTCCAATGCTCGGGGCGTCCCCATGAGTCGGGTCGTCCTGCATGGCGAGGCGTCGCGGTCATGTCCATGCTGGCGGCGCTGATGGTCGCCGCCGGCTGTTCCTCCACCCGCCTGGACCGCCCGGCGCCGGTGGAAGACCGGGGCGGTTCCGCCGCCCCCCGCCCCGCCGAAGTGGTGCCCATGCCGGGCGCCGAGAACGCCGGCAAGCCGGGCTACTACACCGTCAAGGCTGGCGATACCCTGTTCCGCATCGCGCTGGACAACGGCCAGAACTGGCGCGATATCCAGGCCTGGAACAGCCTCACCAACCCGAACGCGCTGGAAGTGGGCCAGGTGTTGCGCGTGCAGCCGCCCGGCGCCAGCACCACGGCCGCCGCACCGGCGGGCCCCACCACCAGCCCGGTGACCAGCTCGGGCGTGTCCTCCAGGCCGTTGTCGGAAACCGCGCCCCCTGCGGCCTCCACATCGCCCACCACCCCGCCGGCCCCCGCACCCGCTCCGGCCGCGGGCGGCGCCGACGAGATCAGCTTCATCTGGCCGGCCCAGGGCACCGTCATCACGCCGTTCGACGAAGCCAACAACAAGGGCGTGTCCATCGCCGGCAAGATCGGCGACCCGGTGGTTGCGGCGGCCGATGGCCGTGTGGTCTATGCCGGTGCCGGCCTGCGCGGCTATGGCAACCTGATCATCCTCAAGCACAACAACACCTACCTCACCGCCTACGCCCACAACCAGGCGCTGCTGGTGCGGGAAGACCAGGCCGTGCGCCAGGGCCAGAAGATCGCCGAGATGGGCAGCAGCGACACCGATCGCGTCAAGCTGCACTTCGAGGTGCGTCGCCTGGGCAAGCCGGTCGACCCGATGGGCCACCTGCCCAAGCGCTGACGGCCGGCGCGGCATTGCCTGGCCGGTTCTCGTTTTCGACATCGAGTCCATCCCCGACGTGGCCGGGCTGCGCGCCCTTCGGGGTGCGCCGGCGGCGCTCAGCGACGAGCAGGTTCACGCGGCCTGGCTGGCCGAGCGCAAGGAAAAGGGCCAGAGCGACTTCGTGCCACTGCACCTGCAGCGGGTGCTGGTCATCAGCTGCGTCTTCCGCAATGCCGAGGGGCTGCGCATCCACTCCTTCGTGGACCGCGACGGGCACAGCGAAGGCAAAGTGGTCCAGGCTTTCTTTCACTCGATCGAGAAACACACGCCCCAGCTGGTGAGCTGGAACGGTGGGGGCTTTGACCTGCCTGTGCTGCATTACCGCGGTCTGCGCCACGGCGTGGAGGCGAGCAAGTACTGGGACCTGGGCGAAGACGACCGCGAGTTCAAGTGGAACAACTACATCAGCCGGTACCACATGCGGCACCTGGACCTGATGGATCTGCTGGCCATGTACTCGCCCAAGAACAACGCCCCGCTGGACGCCATGGCCAAGCTCTGCGGTTTCCCGGGCAAGCTGGGCATGGACGGCTCGCAGGTCTACGCGCAGTACCTGGCCGGCCAGACCGAAGACATACGCCGCTATTGCGAGACCGACGTGATGAACACCTACCTGGTGTACTGCCGCTTCCAGAAGATGCGCGGCGGGCTGACCGAGGCCGAGTACGAGCAGGAGATTGCCATGGTCAAGGAGACGCTGGGCAACCTGGCGCCGGCCGAACCGCACTGGGACGAGTACCTGAAGGCCTGGGCCTGAGACAATCGGGGGATGACAGCGTCCTCCCTCCACGAAAACAGCCTTCTGACCACCGCCAGCAGCGAGGCGGCCCACGAAACGCCGCGCAGCGCCTTGCCCGAGGGCTGGCTCGCGGTCGAGTCCCTCGACATCGATGCCCAGGGCATCGCCCGCCGGCCCGATGGCAAGGTGGTGTTCATCGAAGGTGCGCTGCCCTTCGAGCAGGTCAGCGTGAACGTGCACCGCAAGAAGAACAACTGGGAGGCCGGCACGGTGACGGCCATCCACCATGAATCTTCCCAGCGCGTGCGGCCGGGTTGCCCCCACTTCGGCCTGCACGCCGGTGCCTGCGGCGGCTGCAAGATGCAGCACCTGCACGAGGCCGCCCAGGTGGCGGTCAAGCAGCGCGTGTTGGAGGACAACCTGTGGCACCTGGGCAAGGTCAGGGCCGAGACCATGATGCGCCCCATCGAGGGCCCGGCCTGGGGCTACCGCCACCGCGCGCGCCTCTCGGTGCGGCATGTGCACAAGAAGGGCGAGGTGCTGATCGGGTTTCACGAGCGCAAGAGCCGCTATGTGGCCGACATGAAGGTCTGCCCCGTGCTGCCCGCGCACGTGAGCAACATGCTCATGCCCTTGCGAGAACTCATCTTTGGCATGGACGCGCGCGACACCTGCCCGCAGATCGAACTGGCCAGCGGGGACGACGTGACGGCGCTGGTGCTGCGCCACCTGGAGCCGCTGAGCGAGGACGATCTGGCGCGCCTGCGCGCGTTTGGCGCGCGGCATGGCGTGCAGTGGTGGCTGCAGGCCAAGGGGCCGGATACCGTCAAGCTGCTCGACGAGGGCGGGGCGGTGCTGTCGTACACCTTGCCCGAGTTCGGCATCACCATGCCGTTCAAGCCGACCGACTTCACCCAGGTCAATCCGTTCATCAACCGCGTGCTGGTGGTGCGGGCCCTGCGCCTGCTGGATGCGCAGGCCCATGAGCGCGTGATCGACTGGTTTTGCGGGCTGGGCAATTTCACCCTGCCGATTGCCACGACGGCGGGCGAGGTGCTGGGCATCGAGGGCAGCGAGGCCCTGGTGGCGCGCTCACGCGAGAACCTGGCGGGCAACCAGGCCGGCCGGGACCGGCCTCTGGCGCCCACCCGCTTCGCTGCGCGCAACCTGTTTGAGATGACGCCGGAGCAACTGGTGGCCGATGGCGCGGCCCAGAAGTGGTTGGTGGACCCGCCGCGCGAGGGTGCGTTCGCGCTGGCCAAGGCCATCGCCGACCTGCACCAGAACCCGGCCCTGCGCGGCGGCTGGACGCCGCCGCAGCGCATCGTCTACGTGAGCTGCAACCCGGCCACGCTGGCGCGCGACGCGGGGCTGCTGGTGCACCAGGCGGGCTACCGCTGTGTGGCGGCGGGGGTGGTCAACATGTTTGCCCACACCGCTCACGTCGAGAGCATGGCGGTGTTCGAGCTAGACCCGTCGAAGGTGCCGGGCGCCGAGGCACCGGGGGCGCAGGGCGAGGGTTGATCCGGGATCAGGATTTCTGCGATGGGGCGCCGGGTTTGGCGCCTTCGGCCGCCGAGGGTGCGGCACCGGCTTCGGGTTCGGAGGGCATGCCCACCACCGAGTTCTCGCGCATGTACTGGTCCATCTCGCGCCAGCCGGCGAACACGGCGGCCTTGCCCGCGCGCGGGTAGTTGCTGAAGCAGCTTTCGATGCTGCGCACCGCGTGCCGGCAGGCGCTGCCAATGGCCTTGCCTTCGGCCTCCTTCTTGGCGGCGATCTGCGTGGCGGTCTCGATGCCCAGCGCTTCGCAGCCGGTCAGCAGGCTGACGGCGGCCAGGAGGCAGAGGGTGAGGGCGGTGTGTCGCATGGCTGTGCAAGGGTTTCAGCCTTGTTTCGGCGCCTGGGGCCTGAACTTGACGCCTGCGGTGGCAAAAAAGTCACGCCGCCCGTGCGACAGGCCAAGAAAAAGGACCCGAAGGTCCTTTTTCGAGGGATGAGGCCCGGCTCAGTCGCGGTCGCCGCCGAACATGCCCAGCAGCATCAGCAGGCTCTGGAAGATGTTGAACAGGCTCAGGTACAGGCCCAGGGTGGCGGTGATGTAGTTGGTCTCGCCGCCGTCCACGATGCGCTTGAGGTCGTACAGCAGGTACAGGCTGAACACCACGATCGCCAGCGTGGCAATCACGGCCATGCCCGCCGGGCTGCCCACGAACACGTTGATGATCGCGCCGATCATGATGGCCAGGGCGCCCACGAAGAGCCATTTGCCCAGGCCGGAGATGTCGCGCTTGATCACGGTCGAGAGGTTCGCCATGATGAAGAAGACGCCGGCCGTGCCGCCAAAGGCGGTCATGATCAGGCTCGAGCCGTTGGAGAAGCCCAACACCGAGGCCAGCAGGCGAGAGAGCATCAGGCCCATGAAGAAGGTGAAGGCCAGCAGCACGGGCACGCCCGCGGCAGAGTTTTTGGTCTTCTCGATCGCGAACATGAAGCCGAAGGCGCCGCCCAGGAAGACGATCAGGCCCAGGCCGCCCGTGAGCGAGGCGGTGATGCCCGTCTGCACGCCGATCCAGGCGCCCAGCACGGTGGGCAGCATGGACAGGGCCAGCAGCCAGTAGGTGTTGCGCATCACTTTGTTGCGCTGCGCATCGGAAGAAACGGCGGTGCCGAAGCGGCCGCTGGTCTGTACGTGGTCGGTCATGGTGGTGATCTCCTTCATCATCTGACGCCGTGGGCCGGTCGCTGCGCGTCCGAATGACGCGCAACCGGCGAAATTGCATTGTAGAAGTCTGGCCCGCCTTGGGCACGCGGCACGGGACAACGCATTTTTGGTATGGTCACTTGTGACCTGAGGTGTGCCAATGCACGCGTTATCGTTCGCACTTTGTGCCCGGGCGGTCCGCTTCCGCTCTGCAATCCCTTCTCTGATCCCCCATTTAGGACCAAGTTCATGAAAAACAAGGCAATGCTCGAAATCGCCGACGTCAAACTCATCGCCGCCGCGGCCGAGGCCGAAGCCGTGAAGAACAACTGGGCGGTGACCATCGCCATCGTGGACGACGGCGGGCACCTGCTGTGGCTGCAACGGCTGGACGGCGCGGCTGCCATCTCGGCCCACATCGCCCCCGCCAAGGCCCACACGGCCGCGATGGGGCGGCGTGAGAGCAAGATTTACGAAGACGTCATCAACCAGGGCCGCATGTCCTTCCTGAGCGCGCCCTTGCTCTCGGGCATGCTCGAAGGCGGTGTGCCCATCCTCAAGGATGGCCAGTGCCTGGGCGCGGTGGGGGTGAGTGGTGTGAAGTCGACCGAAGACGCACAGATCGCGCGCGCGGGCATCGCAGCGATCGGCCTGTGAGGCCCGTCCGGGCGGTGCTGCGCCCGGAAAAAATGCCTGGCTAACAAGACCCGGGGTCTCTTGGCTGGCAAAAAACGACGCACGGGGATGGTGATGTCCCCGGGTCGCCCCACGATGAAAAAGCGGTGCGAGGCAGGCGTGCGGTGCCGCCGCCTACTTGGTGAGGATCAGCTTGCCCTGCCGCGTCGCGTGCAGCCGGTAGAGCGATCCGTTGTGATGAATGGCCACCACCTTCTGGCCGCGCAGCAGTTCGGCGCTGGGCAACACCGGCACGGGGTGCCCTTCGTGCAGGAAGGGCGTCGCCGTGGCTGCTTCGGACTCGGTCGGCTCGGCGGGCGAGGGGGTGGTGTCCAGGTTCGGGTTCATGGCGTGCCCGGTTCGGTGATGAACCCGATCTTGCGCACGCCGCTGCGCTGAGCGCTGGCCATGGCCTGTGCCACCCGCTCGTAGCGCACCGCCTTGTCGCCGCGGATGTGCAACTCCGGCTGGGGGTCTTGGGCAGCCGCCGCCGCGAGGCGGTTGGCGAAGTCGGCATCTTCCACGCGCTGGTCGTTCCAGTAGTAGACGCCGTCCGCATCGACGGTCAGGCGGATGTTCTCGGGTTTGTCCAGCACCTTCTCCACGCTGGCCTGCGGCAGCTCGATGTTGACCGAGTGCTTGATCACGGGCACGGTGATGATGAAGATGATCAGCAGGACCAGCATCACGTCGATGAACGGGATCATGTTGATCTCGCTCATCATCTCGTCGCTGTCCGATTGGGTTCCGATGGCCATGGCTGGGTTTCCTCTTACGAGGCCTTCTTCATCGGCAGCACTTTGCCGTCGGCTGCGCTGGCGGTGACGCGTGCACCGGTGACGAAGTAGGCGTGCAGGTCGTGCGCAAAGCGGTTGAGCTGGTGGCTGATGCCCTTGTTGCCGCGCACCAGGGCGTTGTAGCCCAGCACGGCGGGAATGGCGACCAGCAGGCCCAGCGCGGTCATGATCAGCGCCTCGCCGATCGGGCCGGCCACGCGGTCGATGCTGACCTGGCCCGCCGCGCCGATGCTCAGCAAGGCGTGGTAGATGCCCCAGACGGTGCCGAACAGGCCCACGAAGGGAGCGGTGGAGGCCACCGAGGCGAGCACCGACAGGCCGCTCTGCGCGCGGGCGGTGTGGTCGTCCACGCTCTTGCGCAGCGAGCGCTCGACCCAGTCGCTCACGTCCAGGCTGTCGTGCAACTGGCGCTGCGGCGGGGAGCCGTTGTGGCCGTCCTTGTGCAGGATGTGGCGGGTGGCTTCGCGGCCTTCGAGGGCCACGCTGCGGAAAGGGTTGCCTTCGGACGAGCCCAGCTTGTCCAGGCCTTCGGCGAAATCGGCGCTGTGCCAGAAGCCTTCGATGCCCTTGGCCTGGGCGCGCTGGGCGCGCTGATCCAGGGCCTTCCACAGGATGATGACCCAGGTGGTCAGCGACATGCCCAGCAGCACGATGGCCACCGAACGGGTGACCCAGTCACCTTGTGTCCAGACGTGGGCCAAGCCCGTCGAAGCGAATTGCGGATCCATGATTCTCAGACTCCAGGGGAAAAGGTTTATTGCAAAACGAAATTGATCGGAACGTCGAACCACATGGCTTCGGCCACCCCGTTGCGCTTGCCCGGCACGTAGCGCCAGCGCAGCACGGTCTGCACGGCGGTCTGGTCCAGCCGCTCGAAGCCGCTGGAGGCGCGGACCTCGGCCTTGCTTGCCGTGCCGTTGGTCTCGATGAGCACGCGCACCACCACCTTGCCTTGTTCGCCCAGGCGCTTGGACAGGGAGGGGTAGGGCGGGCGCGGGTTGTTCAGGTAGGCGGCGCTGCTCGAGGGCAGCTCCACGCGCGGTGGCGCAGGTGGGGCGGGTGGCGCTGGCGGCGCTGGCGGGGCCGGTGGCGCGGGTTCGGCCGCCGCCACCACGGGCGGTGCAGGGTCGGGCGGTGCCACCACCGGAGCGCTGGGCGATGGCTCCTGCCGCAACACCGGCTGCGGCGCGGGCTCGGGGCGCGCGACGGGTTTCGGCCTGGGCTTGGGCTGCGGCACGGCGGGCGCGGGCGGCGGCGGCTCGGGCGCGATCTGCGGCTTCGCCGGTTCGATGATTTCGGCCAGCACTTCCACGGGGACCACCATTTCGACGGCACGGCGCAGCAAACCGCTCTGCAAGGCCCAGACGGCCAGCACATGAAAGCCCACCACCGCGCCCACCACCAGGACGCGGCGGTTCAGGCGGCGCGGCGTGGCCTCAGGCGTGGGAGAGAAGGGTGGCGCCAGGGTGGCGCTGGGGGTCGGCATGGTGGTGTCGGAAGAGGCTCGGCAGGACGGTGAGGCGGGCGGGCTTGGTGAAGGCCTCGTTATGAACTATCTGTGTCGAAAAATCCACCACGCGGCGATCAACATGAGCAGGAGGCTGGCGCCCAGGACAGCGAGGCCGGTGGTCATGACAATCCTTTCGCGTGGTCGTCGGTGCATCGTGTGACAGGCAACTGGCGTCGATTCTAAACGAGAATGTTTCGCATTCTCAAGACTGGGCGCAAAACAGGCGAATTTTTCAGCGGCCGGCGGGCGCGAGCACCGAGGCCGCCTGCGCCAGTGTGCGGCAACCGGTGAGCGCCATCGCGATTTCCAGTTCGTCGCGCAACAGGCGCAGCACGTGGGCCACGCCAGTGGCGCCCGCGGTGGCCAGGCCGTGCAGCACCGGGCGGCCCACCAGCACCGCGTTCGCCCCCAGGCCGATGGCCTTGAGCACGTCGGTGCCGCGCCGGATGCCGCCATCCACCAGCAGCGGCAGATCGCCCGACACGGCCTGCGCGATGCGGGGCAGGGACGCGGCCGTGGTGACGGCGGTGTCGAGCGTGCGCCCGCCGTGGTTGGACACGATCAGCCCCGAGGCGCCGCTGGCCACGGCCTGGCGGGCGTCGTCGGGATGCAGCACGCCCTTGAGCAGCACGGGCAGGCGCGTGACCGAGCGCAGCCAGGCCACGTCGTCCCAGCCGGGCGCGTGGGTGAGCAGGTCGTCGAACAGGGCGCTTTGGCCCTCGGCCAGGGCGCGCGGTGGTGGGTGGCGCAGGCCGGCGAGGTTGACCGCGCCCATGCCGGCGGGCAGCCGGAAGCCGCTGCGCCGTTCGCTGTCGCGAGCGCCTTGCACCGGCGCGTCCACCGTGAGCACCAGGGCTTCGAATCCGGCGGCTTCGGCGCGCTGCACGAGCTCGGCCGTGAAGGCCCGGTCGGGTTGCAGGTAGAGCTGAAACCACAGGGGGCCGCGCCCCGATTGCGGCAGGTAGGCGGCGGCGATGTCTTCCAGGGAGACCGACGCCTGGGTGCTCAGCACCAGGCCGGCGCCCAGCGCCGCCGCCGCCAGGGCGGTGGCGTGTTCTGCGTGAGGGTGCGCCAGGCCCTGGCAGGCCATGGGTGCGATGAGGATGGGATGGGCCAGGGTGCGGCCGAGCAGCTCGACGCGGGTGTGCCCGCCGGCGACCGGCTGCAGCACGCGGGGCAGCAGTTCCAGCGCGCGCCAGGCTTCGATGTTGCGGGAGGCGGTGATTTCGTCGGCCGCGGCACCGAAAAGGTAGGCCCAGTGGGCGTCGTCGAGCACGCTGCGGGCATGGCGCTCGTGGTCGGCCAGGGTGGTCACGCCCGGGGGCAGGGCTTCGTGCGCAATTGGGGTGGTCATGGGGTCGTGGAGGGGCGTCGGGCGGCGCAGCCGTGCAGCAAAAACAGGAGCAGAACGCCCGGCAGAGGCTCACCGATGTTTATAATGGGAACAATTCTCATTTGTCTTCCATTATTGTGCATGCCAGGCCGGGCCGACCGCGCGGGCATGTTTCCACGAATCCTGATCCATGCGAAAACGATCCCACCGCCTGCTCCTGTCCGCCGTGTTCGTGGGGGCTGCGGCACTGCCCGGGCTGTCGTCGGCCCACAGCCTGCTGCTGACCTGCAAACCCGCCGCCGGGAACATGGTGCGCTGCGTGGGCGAGTTTTCCGATGGCAGCGACGCGGTGGGCATGTCGGTGCAGGTGAAGGCTTACGACGAACGCGTGTTGTTCAAGGGCACGCTGGGCGGCGATTCGTCTCTGCAGTTCAAGCGGCCCGAGGGTGAATTCTTCGTGCGCCTGGAGGACGGCGGCGAGCACTCGGCCGAGGTCGACCACACCGACGTCAAGCCATGACCACGCAGGTGGTGCGTCCGGCCGGCGCCGGCCATGAAACCTTGTGGGTGGCGCTGGCGGCGGCCTGTGTGCTGCTGGTGGCCGCGATCCTGATTGGCGCGCGCGCGCAGCCGCTGGCCGCCACCGCCTTGTCTTCGCACCAGATCGACGCCCGCACGCAGCTCAACGCGGCGGAGCAGGGCATTCACGCCGACCTGCTGGTGGCGGCCGAAGAAATCGCCGCGCTGATCGAGGCCGACCAGGCCTTGCCCGGCGTCGAGCAACTGCGCGGCATGGACCTGCCCCCGTTCGCCGCGGGCGCGGGCGCGGCCGCGCGTGGCGGACACGAATGGCGCACCCAGGCACAGGGCCACGAGGTCGCCTATGTGGGCCGCAGCGCGGCGCCCGATGTGGCGGCGTCTTTCCTGTTGCGCCTGCCGGCCCGAAAGGGCGCGGGTGAGCCGTCGCCCGGGGCGCACGCGCACGACGGCGAGGCCGAGGTGTGGGTGCGCCGCGAGGGCGCCAACAGCTGGCCCGAGCAGCTCGACGATGCCTCGCTCGCGCGCCAGGGCTGGCGTGAGGTGGTGGTGCGCTACGACGCCGGGGTGACGCGCAAGGACGCCGTGCACTGACCTCTGCTTCCCCGCGTTGGCGCTTTCTCTTTTCTCACTCGGGACTTCCTTCATGTCAGACCAATCCCTGCTTTCCTCGCGCCGCCGCCATCTGCTGTCAGCGATGGCCTGGGCGCCCATGGCCCTGGCCGCCGCCAGCGTGCCGGCCCTTGCCCAGGCGCGCAAGCTGCGCGTCGGCGTGACGCTGCATCCGTATTACAGCTATGTCGCCAATGTGGTGGGCGATCTGGCCGAGGTGGTGCCCGTCATTCCCGCCGGCTTCAATCCGCACGCCTATGAGCCGCGCACCGAAGACATCAAGCGCATCGGCTCGCTCGATGTGATCGTGCTCAACGGCGTGGGCCACGACGACTTCGCCGGCCGCATGATCGCGGCGAGCGAGAAGCCGGGCCTGAAGGTGATCGAGGCCAACGCCCAGGTACCGCTGCTTGCGGCCGTGGGCGCCGGCCGGGGCACCTCGGGCAAGGTGGTGAACCCGCACACCTTCCTGTCGGTCACGGCATCGATTTCGCAGGTCAATACCATCGCCCGCGAGCTGGGCAAGCTCGACCCCGCGAACGCCAGCGCCTACACCGCGAATGCGCGCGCCTACGCGCAGAAGCTGCGCAAACTGCGCGCCGACGCGCTGGGCCAGCTGGCGCAGGCGCCGGCCAGCGGGCTGCGCATCGCCACGATCCATGGTGCCTACGACTACCTCTTGCGCGAGTTCGGCCTGGAAGTGGCGGCGGTGGTGGAGCCCGCGCACGGCATCGAGCCCAGCCCCTCGCAGCTCAAGGGCACGATCGATCAGATCCGCACCCTGGACGTGAAGGTGATCTTCTCGGAGATGGATTTCCCGTCGGCCTACGTCGACACCATCCGCCGCGAGACCGGTGTTCGCCTGTACGCGCTGACCCACATCTCGCACGGCCCCTACACGGCCGACAAGTTCGAGAACGAGATCGCCCGCAACCTGGCGACCGTGGTGCGCGCGATCAAGGAGTCCGCGTGAGCGCGATCGCGGGTGGACCTGGCATCGCCTTCGAGTCGGTTGACCTCACCCTCGGCCACACCGACATCCTGCGCCAGGTGAGCATGCGGGTGGCCGCGGGCAGCGTGCACGCGCTCGTGGGCCCCAACGGCGGCGGCAAGAGTTCGCTCTTCAAGGCCTTGCTGGGCCAGGTGCCGCACCGTGGGCAGATCAGCCTGACGTGGCCGGGCGAGCTGCCGGGTGTGGTGGGCTATGTGCCGCAGGCCCTGGCCTTCGACGCGGGGTTGCCGATGACGGTGATGGACTTCATGGGCGCCATGTGCCAGCGCAGGCCCGTGTTCCTCGGCCTGTCGCCCCGCTGGCGCGAGCCGGTGGCGCAGGCCCTGGAGCAGGTGCGCATGCTGGAGAAGGCGGGGCGCCGCATGGGCGCGCTCTCCGGCGGCGAACGCCAGCGCGTGCTGCTGGCGCAGGCGCTGATTCCGTCGCCCGATCTCATCCTGCTCGACGAACCCATGTCCGCGCTGGACGAAGCCGGCGAAGCGATTTTCGAGAAGTTGCTCGCGCATTGGCGCGAGACCCGTGTCACCGTGTTGTGGATCGAGCACGACCTCGACGCCGTCACGCGCCTGGCCGACCACGTCTGCGGCCTGAGCCGCCAGGTGCTGTTCGATGGCCCGGCCGCCGAGACGCTGACTCCGCAGCGCGTGCTTGCGCTGTTCTCCAGCCGGCAGCGGCGCGAAGAAGAAAAAGACAAGGCGGTGGCCTGATGAGCGCATTCGATACCTTCCGCCAAGGCGTGCAGCACCTGGCCGAGCAGGGCACGTTGCCCGCGTCGCTGGCCTATGGCTTCGTGGTCAACGCCGTGCTCGCCGGCCTGTTCATCGGACCGGTGCTCGGCGGGCTGGGCACGCTGGTCGTGGTCAAGCGGCTGGCCTTCTTCTCCGAGGCGGTGGGCCACGCGGCACTCACCGGGGTGGCCATCGGCATCCTGCTGGGCGAGCCCTACACCGGACCTTACGGCAGCCTGTTCGCGTACTGCCTGCTGTTCGGCATGTTGCTGAACTACCTGCGCAACCGCACCGGCCTGTCGCCCGACACCTTGATCGGCGTCTTCCTGGCGGTCTCGCTGGCCATGGGGGCGAGCCTGCTGCTCATGCTGTCGGGCCGCGTGAACATCCACATCCTGGAGAACGTGCTGTTCGGTTCCGTGCTCACGGTGGATGCGGGGGACCTGCTGGTGCTGGCGGTGGTGGGCTCGCTGGTGGTGGCCCTCACGGTACCGCTCTACAACCGCTTCATGCTCGCCAGTTTCAACCCGCAACTGGCCAGCGTGCGCGGCGTGCGCGTCAAGCTGCTGGACTACCTGTTCGTGGTGCTCGTGACGATCGTGACGGTGGCCTCGGTCAAGGTGATCGGAGCCATCCTCGTGGGTGCCCTGCTCATCATCCCGGCCGCCGCCGCGCGCTTGCTCAGCCTGTCGCTGCGCGGCTTCTTCTGGCTGAGCGTGGGCATCGCCACCGTCAGCACACAGATGGGCATCCTGGTGCCGATCGAATTCGAACTGCCGGTGCCTTCGGGCGCGGCCATCATCCTGACCGCCGGCGCGTTGTTCGCGCTCGCGGCGGTCATCCGGGGCTTCACCCCGTCACTGAAAGGACATGCTGGATGACCTCGCGTCTGTCCCCTTTGGTCGGGTGTCTGGCCGCTTTGCTGGCCTTGTCGACCCACCCCGCCACAGCCTTCGCGCAGAGCGCGCCAGCGTCCGCGGCGGTGGCAGCCGCCGCGCCTGCGCGCCTGCTCGTGGCCCATCCCGTGGTGGCCGCGCTCACCACCGCGCTGGTGCGCGACACGGGCATCGTGGTGCTGCGGCCGGTGCCCGAAACGCTGCCGCCGAATCGGCAACTGGCCTTCTTCTCTGGCCGTGGTGCAGCAGGGCTTGGCGAGGCCGCGCGCCAGGCCGATGCCGTGATCGCGCTGCGCTCCATCTGGCCCGACGACCCGCTGTTTCCGCTGGCGCGCCGGCAGAACATCCGCCTGATCGAGATCGATGCGGCGCGCCCGCTCGATGCCTCCCTGCCCGGCATGGCGCTGCAGGAGCAGGATGCCACGGCGAACGCACTGCCCTGGCTGGACCCGGTGAACCTGGGCCGCATGGCCGATGTGATTGCCAGCGATGTGGGCCGGCTGGTGCCCGCTGCCAAACCTCGCCTGCAGGCCAACGTGGGCACGCTGCGCCAGCAGTTGCTCTCCATCACGGCGCAGAGCGAAGCCCGCCTGGCCAGCGCGAGCAACCTGGCGGTGTTCAGCCTGTCAGACCGGCTCGACTACCTCGTCAGCGGTTTCAACCTCGATCTCGCCGGCACCGATGCGCGCGCCGACGAAGCCTGGACGCCTGAGGCGATCGCGCAGTGGGTGCAGCGGCTGCGCAGCGCCTCGGTGGCCGCCGTGCTGCACCACCGCGAACTGCCGCCAGCCGTGGCGCAGGCGGTGCAGCAGGCGGGTGTGCGCAGCATCGTGCTGCTGACCGAGGGCCGAGACCCCGTCGCCGAATTGCGCGAGAACGCCCAGCGCCTGGGCGCCATCGCCACCACGCGATGAAGCGCCTGCCGGCGCGGCGTGTCCGATGCCGGACATGCCGCGTCGACGCAGTGAGCAAGCACCGGGGGTGGCTCAAGCCTCATACTTGTACCCGAGGCCGTAGACCGAGTGGATCAGCTCCTGATCGGGGAGCTGTTCCTGGATCTTGCGGCGAAGCTTCTTGATGTGGCTGTCCACGGTGCGGTCGGAGACGACGCGCTCGTCCTGGTACATCGAGTCCATCAGCTGCTCGCGCGAGAAGATGCGGCCAGGGCGCGCGCTCAGCACCTTGAGCAACTGGTACTCCACGGCGGTCAGTCCCAGGTCGTGCCCGGCGATGGTGGCGCGCCAGGCCGCGTCGTCCAGCTTGAGCCCGTGCGGCAGTTCGTCCGGCGCCTCGATGGCATGCGAACCCCGGCGCAGCACCGCCTTGACGCGCGCCACCACCTCGCGCGGGCTGAAGGGCTTGCAGATGTAGTCGTCGGCGCCCAACTCCAGGCCAAGCAGCCGATCGATCTCCTCCACGCGCGCCGTGACCATGATGATGGCAGGCGCCTGCTTGCCCGGCGTGCCTGCGCGAAGCGCCTTGCAAATGTCCAGCCCGCTCTTGCCGGGCAGCATCAGGTCCAGCAGCACCAGGTCCACCGGGTGGTGTTCCAGCCAGTCCTCCACCTCGTCGCCGCGCGCGAGGTGGTGGGTGTCGTAGCCGGACTGCTTCAGGTAGTCCAGCAGCACGCTGGCAATCTTGTTCTCATCCTCGACGATCAGGATGCGACAGGCCGTGTGGCGATCAGCCATGCGCGGTCTCCGTGTTCAGGGGCAGCCAGATGTCCCAGCGCAGGCCGCCGAGCGCGCTGGCCGAGGCCTGCATGCGGCCCCCGTGGCCCACGATGATGGCATGCGCGATCGCCAGCCCCAGGCCGGAGCCGCCGCTGGCGCTGGCGCGCGAGGCGTCCACGCGGTAGAGCCGCTCGGTCAGGCGGGGCAGGGCGTCGGGCGGCACGCCCGGCGAAGTGTCTTCCCAGGTCAGCTGGGCCTCGGTGTCGTGGCGGCGCACCTGCACGCTGAGCGTGGCGGGGTCGGCGCTGTAGCGCTGCGTGTTCTGCATCAGGTTGTTGAGCACCTGGTCGAGCCGGTCGCCGTCGGCGCGGATCTCCACGCCCTCGGCCAGGTCGGTGCGCACCTGAAGGCGCCGCCCCGGCAGGCCGGCCGCATCGCTCAGGTGGTGGCCCACGAAACGGCCGAGGTCGAGCGGGGCGAAGCGGTAGTCCAGCGCGCCCAGGTCGGAGAGGGAGAGCAGCCTGAGGTCTTCCACCAGCCGCGTCAGGCGGCCGACCTCCTGGGCCAGCGAATCGAGGTTGGCCGCGTCGGGTTGGCGGATGCCGTCCTGCAGGGCCTCGATCTCGGCGCGCAGGGTCGCCAGCGGCGTGCGCAGTTCGTGGGCAATGTCGGCGATCCATTGCTGGCGCGCGTGCTGCGCGGCCTGCAGCGAGGTGGCCATGTGGTTGAAGGCGTCGGCCAGCTGGGCGAGTTCGTCGTGGCCGCGCGCGGGCAGGCGCACGCTGTAGTCACCCTTTGCCACGGCCGCCGTGCCTTCGCTGAGCACGTGCAGCCGCCTGGAGAGCCAGCGCGCGATCAGCGCGGCGTTGAGCAGCACGGCCGCCAGCATGCCCAGCGCGATGGCCGCGAAGGTGCGGGTCTGCTGGGCCAGGAACACGCGCTCGAGCGAGGCCACCACCTGCAGGCGCGGCACATAGCCCAGGTAGCCCACCAACTGCCCATCGACCTGGATGGGCTTGAGCACGGCCTGTTCGGTGCGGCCTTCCGGGCCGGCCAGCAGGCCGCGCTGCGGGTCGAGCAGCAGCAGCCGCGGATCGATGGTGAGCGGGGGTGGCACGCTGGGCGTGCCGGGCAACGGCTGCGTCGACGGCGGCGGCGGTGGTGGCGGATGCACATGAGGCTGTGCGTCGGCCGGTGTCTGCGCCGGCGGCAGGGCGGGGGCGGTCGCCTGCGGCTCGGCGGGGCGGCGCGGCATGCGGCCGGTGCCCAGCACTTCGCGCGAGAGGTCTTGCCAGCGCTGGCGGTCTTCGGTGATCCAGGACCAGCTGCCATGCTGGCGATAGCCCTCGGCAAGGCGCGCGATCATGGGCTGCAGGCGGTTTTCGTCGGCCTTGTTCAGGTACTCGACCAGACCCTTGTCGAAACTCCAGCTGTAGATGAGGTAGGCCGACATGACCAGCACGACGTTGGCGCCCGCGATGGCCAGGAAGAGCTTGACGCGCAGGGTGTCCAGGCGCGAAAGCCAGGCCCGGCGGCGGGGCGAAGAGGTGGCAAGGTCGGTCTGCATGGTGTTGCCGAGACTAAACCCAAATCTTTCAAACTTTGTGCAAGCCGCGCGGTGGTGCTTGCTCATTCTTTCCATATTTCCAGGGCAATATCCCGCATCATCCCGGCACGCCCGGCCGGCGACCCCCATCCAGAACCTCAACGCACTGTCATGAACGAAGTCCAACGTGAAGGGGCCAAGGCCCCCGCCGCCCGCCGCCGCAAGACCTGGAAACTGGCGTTGATCGCGCTCGTGGGCCTGGCCGTGCTCGGTGGTGGCGGTTGGGCGTACTACCGATGGGGGCCGGGCGCCAAGACCGAGAGCGCCTACATCACCGCCACGGTGCAGCGCGGTGACATCGAGGACCAGGTCAGCGCCACCGGTTCGCTGCAGCCACGCGACTATGTGGACGTGGGCGCCCAGGTGTCGGGCCAGTTGCGCAAGATCCACGTGGAAGTGGGCAGCGAGGTCAAGGAAGGCGACCTGCTGGCCGAGATCGACGCCGAGACCTCGATGGCGCGCGTGGACGCCAGCCGGGCCCAGCTGCGCTCCCAGCAGGCCCAGATGGGTGAACGCGAGCTCGCGCTGGCCAAGGCCGAGCGCGACCTGCAGCGCCAGAAGAACCTGATGGCCGAGGAGGCGACCACCACCGAGACGCTGCAGAACGCCGAAACCACGGTGAAGACGGCGCGTGCGCAGATCCTGTCGCTCAAGGCCTCGATGGAGCAGCTGCAGGCCAGCATGCGGGTGGAGGAGGCCAACCTGAAGTACACCAAGATCTACGCGCCCATGGCCGGCACGGTGGTGAGCATCACCGCGCGCCAGGGCCAGACGCTGAACACCAACCAGTCGGCGCCCACGCTGATGCGCATCGCCGACCTGTCCGTCATGACGGTGCAGACCCAGGTGTCCGAGGCCGACGTGAGCAAGCTGCGCGGTGGCATGCCGGTGTACTTCACCACCCTGGGCGGCCAGGGGCGCCGGTGGTATGGCGAGCTCAAGAAGATCGAGCCCACGCCCACCGTGACCAACAACGTGGTGCTCTACAACGCGCTGTTCGAGGTGCCCAACAGCAACCGCAGCCTGATGACGCAGATGACCGCGCAGGTGTTCTTCGTGGTGGCCGAGGCCAAGGACGTGCTGGTCGTGCCGATGTCGGCGTTGACGATCCAGCGCGGCCCCCAGGGCAACCGCGGCGGGCAGCAGGGCGGGCCGGGCGGTGCGCGCAACAACCCTGGCGGGGCTGCGGTGCCTGCCGCGCCCTCGGGCGCCACACCCGCACCCGGCGCGCCGGGCGCCGCGCCTGCGGCGCCGACGCAGCGGGGCACGAACACGTCCGCCCTGCCTTCGGCGGCCTTCAAGACGGCGGCCGACACCGTGGTCGCTCAGGCCAGTGGCGAGCGCCCGCGCATGGACCGCGAGACCTTCGAGAAAATGACCGAAGAGGAGCGCGCGCGCTTTCGCGAGCAGCGCCGCAAGGAGCGCGAGGCCGCTGGGGTCGCCGCGCCACAGGGGGACCGCCCGCGCATGAGCCCCGAAGCGTTCCAGAACATGAGCGAAGAAGAGCGTGCCCGATTCCGCGAGCAGCGCCGCAAGGAACGCGAGCAGGCGCAGGCCGATGCGGGCAGCGCTGCCGCGGCAAACGGTGCCGCGGCAAACGGTGCCGCCACGCCGAAACGCCCGGCCCCGGCGGCCGATGCCGCTGGCAAAGGCGCCGCCGCCCCTCAACCCGTGGCGCCGAACGTGAGTGGCATGCCGGCCCGTGGAGACGCGCCCGCGCGCCCAGCCCGAGGCCCCCGCCAGGCCAAGGTCAAGGTCATGGCCGAGGACGGCACGATCGAAGAGCGCGACGTCACCATCGGCATCAGCAACCGGGTGCACGCCGAGGTGCTGTCCGGCCTGAAGGAGGGCGACCGCGTGATCGCTGGCGTGCGTGAGCCGGAGCGCCGTCCCGCCGGCCAGACGCAGGGCACGGGCTTTGGCCCGCCGCAGACCATGGGAGGCCCTGGTGGCATGCCGGCGGGCGCTGCCGGTGGGGCGCGCCGATGAGCCAGCTGCCGCAGCCGGACGAGGCCCAGGCGCTGCGCGCCGCGCCGCAGGGCGCGGGCGTGCCGCTGATCGACCTGAGCGGCATCACCAAGACGTACCACAACGGGGACCTGTCCGTCGAGGTGCTGCACGGCATCGACCTCAAGATCTACCCCGGTGAGCTGGTGGCCATCATGGGTGCCTCCGGTTCGGGCAAGTCCACCCTGATGAACATCCTGGGCTGCCTGGACAAGCCCACCACCGGCCGCTACCTCTTCATGGGCCGCGATGTCTCCGAACTGGAGCGCGACGAACTCGCCGAACTGCGCCGCGACGCCTTCGGCTTCGTGTTCCAGAGCTACAACCTCATCGCCACCGGCACGGCGGCGGACAACGTCGAGGTGCCAGCGGTGTACGCCGGCATCCCGCCGGCCGAGCGCCATCAGCGTGCGAGCGAGCTGCTGGGTTCGCTGGGCCTGGGCGAGCGCATGCACCACCGGCCGAACCAGCTCTCTGGCGGTCAGCAGCAGCGCGTGTCGATTGCCCGCGCCCTCATGAATGGCGGGCGCGTGATCCTGGCCGACGAACCCACCGGCGCACTCGACAGCAAGAGTGGCGCCGACGTGATGGTGCTGCTCAAGGAGCTCGCGGCGCAGGGGCACACGGTGATCCTCATCACCCACGCAGCGGAGGTGGCGCAGCACGCGCAGCGCGTGATCGAGATCAAGGACGGCCACATCCTGGCCGACCCGGGCCCACGCCCGCCCGAAGGCCAGGCCGCGCTGGCGGCGCAGAACTGGACGGCGCGCGCCGGCCGCATCTCGCACCTGAGTGACGTGGTCGAGGCCGCCAAGACCGCGTTGCGCGCACTGCGCGCCAACGTGTTCCGCGCCATCCTCACATTGCTGGGCATCGTGATCGGCGTGGCCTCGGTGATCGCCATGCTCGCCATTGGTGACGGCGCCAAGCAGGTGGTGATCGACCGCATCAGCGCGATGGGCTCCAACCTGCTGCTGGTGCGCCCGGGTGCGCCCAACCAGCGGGGCTTCTCCAGCACCGCCACGCTGGTGCTGGCCGACGTGAACGCGATCGACAAGGAAGTGCCCAACGTGCTGGCGGCCGTGCCCGAGCAAAGCAGCAACGCGACCTTGCGCTACGGCGAGTCCGACTATTCGAGCAGCATCCTGGGCACCTCGTCCAAGTTCCCGCTCGCGCGGCAGTGGAAGGTGCAGCGCGGCACCTTCTTCACCGACGAGGACGAGCAGGAGTACGCCACCGTGGCGGTGCTGGGCCAGACCGTGGCCAAGGCCCTGTTCCCAGGTGGCGAGGAGCCCTTGGGCAAGTACGTGCTGGTCAACAACCTGATCTTCCAGGTGGTGGGCGTGATGAGCACGCGCGGCGCCTCGCCCAACGGCCAGGATCAGGACGACGTGGTGCTGGTGCCCTACGCCACCAGCCAGTTGCGCCTCTCGGGCCAGCGTTTCCTGCGCAACGTGACGGTGGCCGTGTCGGACGTGAGCCGCATCGACGAGACCCAGTCGGCGGTGGAGTCCCTGCTGGCCGAGCGCCATGGCGTGATCGACTTCCAGATCCGCAACATGGCGTCGATCATCGACACCGCGACCGAGACGCAGAACACCATGACGATCCTGCTGGGTTCGATTGCCGCGATCTCGCTGCTGGTCGGTGGCATCGGCGTCATGAACATCATGCTGGTGAGCGTGACGGAGCGCACCCGGGAAATTGGCATCCGCATGGCCACCGGCGCGCGCATGCGCAACATCCTGCAGCAGTTCCTGATCGAGGCGCTGGTGGTCTCGGCGCTGGGCGGCCTGATCGGCGTGGTCATCGGCCTGGGCGTGGCGTTCGTGATCGGCGCCGCCGGCACCGCGGTGCAGTTCTCCGTCACCCCGGTTGTGCTGGCGTTCGGCTGTGCCTTCGCCACCGGCCTGATCTTCGGCTACCTGCCCGCGCGCAAGGCCGCGCGGCTCGATCCTGTCGTGGCCCTGTCTTCCGAATGAGCTCCGTGATGAAACCGTTTTCGTTCCCGTTGGCCAAGCCGCTGGTCCTTGCCGCTGCACTGGCTTTGCAGGCTTGCGCCAGCACCGAGCCCGCCCGCGGGCCGGTGGTCGAGATGCCTGCGGCTTTCGCGCCCTCGCTGCCCGCGGCCGAAGCGCCGGAGCTCACCACCGCCTGGTGGCGGTCGTTTGGCTCGCAGCCGCTGGAGCGCCTGATTGAAGAGGCGCAGGCGGGCAGCCCCGATCTGCGCATCGCGATCGAGCGCATGCGCCAGGCCGACATCGCGTTGCAGCAGGCCGGTGTCTCGCGCCTGCCGTCGGTCAGTGCCAGCGTGGGCAGCTCGGCCGGGCGGACCGAGGCGCCAGGCGTCGCTTCCACCTCGCGCGAGACCAGCAGCCTGGGCCTTTCGGTGAGCTACGAGGTCGACCTCTGGGGCCGCATCGCGGCCGGCGTGCGCGCGGGCGAGGCCTCGTTCCAGGCCAGCCAGTACGACTGGAAGACCGCGCGCCTGACCTTGCTCGCGGCCGTGGCCAACAACTATTTCCTGTGGCTCAACACGGCCGAGCGCCTGCGCATCGCGCGCGAGAACCTGGCCATCGCCGAGCGCGTGCTGGCCATCGTGGAGGCGCGCCAACGCAACGGCGTGGCCACGGCGCTGGAGGTGTCGCAGCAGCGCACCACGGTGCTGTCGCAGCGCACGGCCTTGCTGCCCATCGAGCTGCAGCAGCGCCAGACCGCCACGGCGCTCGCGCTGTTGCTGGGTCGCGTGCCGCAGGGCTACCAGCCCGAGGCGGGCGAGTTCACGCAACTGCGCGTGCCCGCGCTCTCGCCGGGCCTGCCGTCCTCGTTGCTCACGCGCCGCCCGGACCTGGCGTCTGCCGAGGCTCAGCTAGCCGCTTCCGATGCCAATGTGGAAGTCGCTCGCAAGGCGCTGCTGCCGAGTCTGTCGCTGTCGGCCTCGGGCAGCCTGGGCACCTCGGCCCTGATCAGCCTGGCCGACCCCACGCGCAGCGTGTCCTTGGGCATTTCGCTGGCGCAGTCGATCTTTGACGGCGGGCGCCAGCGGCTGCAGATCCGCAGCACCGAGTCCCAGCGCGTGGTGCTGATCGAGAACTACGGCAAGGCCATCCGCACCGCGCTCAAGGAAGTGGACGACGGCCTGGGCAATGTGGAACGCAGCCAGCGCCAGGAGGCGCTGCAGCGCGAGGTGGTGGCACAGGCGCGGCGATCGCTGCAACTGGCCGAACTGCGCTACCGCGAGGGCAGTGGCGACCTGCTCTCGGTGCTGGACGCGCAGCGCACCCTGTTTACCGCCCTCGATGCCTTGGCCACTCAAAGCCTCTCGCGCCTGACCGCCGCACTGGACCTGTACAAGGCCCTGGGCGGCGACTGGGCCGGTCCGCCTCCGCCGATTTCCTGAAGCCCAGGAGCAGGGCACGCCACATTTTTGCGGCGTGCCCTGCGTTTTTATAAATGAGAATCGTTATAATTCTCAGGCTGATGAGCGAAGGCGGAATCCGGCCTCGCAACGACCCGCATGCCGTTGGCTTCCGATCCGTTTCTGCCTTGTCCCTACTCCCGTGAAGAACCCTTCTGCTGCGCAAGCGGCGTCCCACCGCGCCTACTGGCTCAAGACCCTGCACCAGTGGCACTGGATCAGTTCGGCGCTGTGCCTGATCGGCATGCTGCTGTTCGCCTTCACGGGCATCACGCTCAACCACGCGGCCGACATCGCGGCCGCCCCGCAGGTGCAGCAGAAGGTGGTGCAGCTGCCCGCCGAACTGCAGGCATCGCTGGCGCCCAAAGACGATGAGCCCGACAACGCGGTGCTGCCCCCGCCCGTGCACCGCTGGCTGGCCGAGGCGCTCGATGTGCCCTTGCCCGGCGCGGCGGCCGAGTGGTCGCCGGAAGAAATCTACCTTTCGCTGCCCCGTCCCGGTGGCGATGCCTGGCTGCGCATCGAGCGCGATTCGGGCAGTGTGGAGTACGAGCGCACCGACCGGGGCTGGATCTCCTACCTGAACGACCTGCACAAGGGCCGCCACACCGGCCTGGCGTGGAAGTGGTTCCTCGACATCTTCTCGGTGGCTTGCCTGGTGTTCTGCATCACCGGCCTGTTCATCCTCAAGTTCCACGCGACGAGCCGCCCCACCACCTGGCCCATGGTGGGCGCGGGCCTGGTGATTCCCTTGTTGCTCGTGATCCTGTTCATCCATTGATTGCCCAAGGAGCTGCGTTCTCATGTTGATCCGATACGCCACCGCCATTTCCGCGGCGGGGTTTGCCTTCCCCGCCCTGGCCGCCGACATGGCGCTCAAAGTCGAGATTCCGCGCTTGAGCGTGGCGGAGTACCACCGCCCCTACGTGGCGATCTGGATCGAGAAGAACGACCAGTCGTTCGCGGGCAACCTCGCGGTCTGGTACGACATCAAGATGCGCAACAACGAGGGCACCAAGTGGCTCAAGGACATGCGCGCCTGGTGGCGCAAGAGTGGCCGCGAGCTGACGATGCCGGTGGATGGCATCAGCGGCGCCACGCGCGCGCCCGGCGAGCAGTCGGTGCAGTTCGCCGACACGGGCGCGCTGGGCAAGCTGGCCCCCGGTGAGTACCACGTCGTGCTCGAAGCCGCACGCGAAGTGGGTGGCCGCGAAGTGGTGAAGGTGCCCTTCGTGTGGCCCCCGAAGGCCGCCACCACGACACAAGCCCGTGGCGAACACGAACTCGGCGCGATCAGCGTCACCGTCAAACCCTGACCCGACTGGAGACCCTCATGAAGACCCCCTCTGCCCGCGCCCGCGTTGTCACCCTGGCCGCCGCGGCCATGCTGGTCCTGCCAGCGGCCGTGCACGCGCACCGCTCCTGGCTGCTGCCCTCGGGCACCATCTACTCGGGCCAGCTGCCCTGGGTGTCGGTGGATGCCGCCGTCTCCAACGACATCTTCTATTACGAGCACAACGCCGCAGGCCTGGACAACCTGGTGGTGATCGGGCCCGATGGCCAGCCGGTGCAGGCCGAGAACCAGGCCAAGGGCCGCTACCGCAGCATGTTCGATGTGAAGCTCGACAAGCCCGGGACCTACCGCCTCGCGCTGGTGAACGACACCCTCATCGCCAGCTTCAAGGTCGGCACCGAGACCAAGCGCGTGCGCGGCACGGCCGAATCGCTGGCCAAGGAAATCCCCGCCAACGCGGAAGACCTGCGCGTGAGCCAGTCGCAGAACCGCGTCGAGACCTTCGTGACCTCCGGCAAGCCAACCACCGAAGCCCTCAAGCCCACGGGCCGCGGCATCGAGCTGGTGCCGGTGACGCATCCCAACGACCTGGTGGAAGGCGACACCGCCACCTTCCGCTTCATCGACAACGGCAAACCCGCCGCCGGCTATGCGGCCACCGTCATCCTGGCCGGCCTGCGCTACCGCAGCGAGCTGGGTGAGATCCGCACCACCACCGACGACAAGGGCGAGATCAAGGTCAAGTACTCAGCCGCCGGCATGTACTGTGAACATTGCACCGCCGCGCGCGCCCGGCATGGGTGGCCCCGGGTGGCGGTGCGGGCGGTCCTGCTGCGGGCGGCGGCGCTCGCCGCCGACGCCCCGCGCCCACTGCGCCGGCGGGCCCCAAGCTGGCACGCTGGCCGAACCGTGCGCTGCTCGGGCTACAGCCTGACGCTGGAAGTCCTGCCCCGCTGATGCCTCGGCGAACGCCGGCACGCCCCAGGCCATGGCGAAGGCTGGGGTGGTCTGCCTGTCTTGCGACCCAAGCCATATGAACCGCGTGCTCGTGCCCCTGGAACTGGATGGCTCCATGCCCTTGCTGGGTGCCCAGGCACACCGCCTGGACGGGCAGACCATGGGCACGACCTGGCAGGTGCTGTGGGTGGCGGCCGGGCCTTCGCGCAGCGAACCCGTGCGCGTGGCCGTGCAGCAAGAGCTGGACCTCGTCGTCGCGCAGATGAGCACCTGGCTGGAGCGTTCTGAGCTGGAGCGCTTCAACCGCGCCCCGGCAGGCACATGGCACACCGCGCCCGAGGCGATGGCCGAGGTGTTGGAGGCGGCCCTGTGGCTGGCCGAGGCGTCCGGCGGGGCGTTCAACCCCGCTGCGGGCGCGCTGGTGAACCTCTGGGGTTTCGGCCCCAGCCCGCGCTACACCGATCCGGGCTTTGTGCCGCCGACGGATGGCGCCGTGGAGGACGCGCTGCGGCTTAACGACTGGCGCGCCTTGCAATGGCAGGGGGCCAGCCGCCGGCTGTACCAACCCGGAGGCCTGCGGCTGGATTTCTCGGCCATCGCCAAGGGTTATGTGGTGGACCGCGTGTCGCGCCGCTTGAAGGACATGGGCCTGCCCCACAGCCTGGTGGAGGTGGGGGGCGAACTTCGCGGCCAAGGCCTGCGGCTGGGCGGCCAGCCCTGGTGGGTGGACCTCGAATCGCCGCCCGCCGCGACCGGGTCGGCACGGCTGCCCACGACCCGCGTGGCCCTGCACGGGCTGTGCGTGGCCACCTCGGGGGACTACCGGCGCGTGTACACCCACGGCGGTGTGCGCTGGCCGCACACCATTGACCCGCGACACGGCCGGCCGCTGGCCAACGGCCTGGCGTCGGTGAGCGTGCTGCACCGCGAGTGCCTCTGGGCCGATGCCTGGTCCACCGCGCTGACCGTGCTCGGCAACGAGGAGGGTGTGGCCCTGGCGAGCGCGCACGGCATCGCGGCGCTGTTCGTGCAGCGAGAGCCCGACGGCCGCTTGACCGAAACCCTCACACCCGCGATGAAGGAACTCGCCGGATGACCAGCGAAAAATGGCTCTTCGCATTGGCCACGGTGCTCGGCTACGCGCTGCTTTGCGGCGCCGTGGCCTGGCAGCACCGCAACCGCCAGCGCGCCGCGCAGCGCCGGGTGCAGGCGCTGCTGCCGGCGACACCCGGCGTGCCCGCCTGGTGGGTGGCTTACGCCAGCCAGACCGGCCAGGCCGAAGAGCTGGCCCTGCAGACGGCGCAGGCCTTGCACACGGCCGGCGTGCCGGTGCGCCTTGCCCCGCTGAGTCAGCTTCGCCTGGCCGATCTGCAGCAGGCCGATCGCCTGCTCTGCATCGCGAGCACCTACGGCGAAGGCGATCCGCCCGACAGCGCCGTGCCGTTCGCGCGGCAGGTGATGGCCGATGCGGACGTCACGCTGTCGCACCTGCATGTGGGCCTGCTGGCGCTGGGCGACAGGACCTACGCCCATTTCTGCGGATTCGGCCGCCAGCTGGACCAGTGGCTGACGGGCCGGGGCGCGCAGGCCCTGTTCGAGCGCATCGAGGTCGACAAGAGCGATCCGGACGCACTGCAACGCTGGCGCCAGCACCTGGCGCACCTGGCTGGCACCAGCGACCTGCCGGACTGGGACGCGCCGGCCTTGCAGGCCTGGCGCTTGCGCGCGCGCCGCCACCTCAACCCCGGCAGTGCCGGTGAAGAAGTGCATCACATGGAACTGGTGCCCGAAGAGACTGGCGCGGCCTTGCCCGAGTGGCAGGCCGGCGACCTGGTGCAGGTGGAAGTGCCCGGCGCGCCGGGCGAGCCGCGCGATTACTCCATCGCCTCGGTGCCGCAGGACGGGGCGGTGCACCTGCTGGTGCGCCGCACGCGGCGCGCCGACGGCAGCCCGGGCGTGGCCTCGGGCTGGCTGACGCGGGTCGCGCAGCCCGGTGACACCGTCATGCTGCGCGTGCGCCCGCATGGCGGTTTTCGAGTGGGCGACAACGCCGGGCGCCCGCTGATCCTGATCGGGAACGGCACGGGCCTGGCGGGTCTGCGCGGGCACATGCGGGCGCGCGTGGCCGCGGGAAAAGGCCAGGCGCCCATGTGGTTGCTGTTCGGCGAACGCAACGCGGCGTGCGATGCGCACTACCGCGACGAGATCGACGCCTGGCAGCGTGGTGGCTGGCTCCGCCGCGTGGACTGGGTCTTCTCGCGCGACCAGGCCGAGCGGCGCTACGTGCAGCACGCCCTGGCCGAGGCCGCCGCGGACCTGAAAGACTGGGTCGGGCAGGGCGCGGCGGTCTATGTGTGCGGCAGCCTCGAAGGCATGGCTGGTGAGGTGAACGCCACGCTGCAACAGATCCTTGGCGAAGAAACGCTGCAGCAGCTCACAGCCGACGGTCGCTACCGCCGCGACGTGTACTGACGCGCTGCGTTCAAGTCTGCGCCCACTGCTGGAGCAGCTTGTGGTAGTGGCCCGTCAGCGCCACCACCTCGGCGCTGTCGCCCAACTGGTGGCGCAGCTTGAGGATGGTCATGTCCAGCTCGAACAGCATCGAGCGCCGCCATGCGTCGCGCACCAGGCTTTGCGTCCACAGAAACGAGGCGACGCGCACGCCACGGGTGACCGGCTCCACGCGGTGCAGGCTGGTGGACGGGTAGACGATCGCATCGCCCGCTTCGAGCTTGATCTCGTGCGTGCCAAAGCTGTCCTCGGCGATCAGTTCGCCGCCTTCGTACTCGTCGGGTGAACTGAGGAAGACGGTGGTGGACACATCGGTGCGCACCTTCTGGCCGCTGAAGCGGTCGGTCTGGATGGTGTTGTCGATGTGGTTGCCATAGTGCCCACCGCTTTCGTAGCGGTTGAACATGGGCGGGAGCATGGTGGCGGGCAGCACGGCCGAGACGAACAGCGGGTGGCGCTGCAGCGCCTGCGCGATGCGCTGCGACAGCGTTGCGAACACAGGCGATGCGGTGTCGAGCTGCAGGTTGCGCTTGACGTTGGCCGCTTGCGGCCCGGTGGAGCGCAGACCGTCCACCCAGCCCTGGGTGTCGAGCACCTGGCGGATGTCGGCCACCTCGGGTGGCGTGAGAACCTGGGGAATTTGCAGCAGCATGGACTGGGCTCCTGAAACGGGAAAAGGCCCGCCAGGGGGCGGGCCTTTTTTTGACCGCGGTGTGATGGCGGGTGGTGGGGATCAGAACTTCACGTTGGCCGTCAGCGCCGCGGAGCGGGGCAGGCCCAGCGCCAGCCGGCCGCCGCCGTTGTTCAAGGCCATCAGGTATTCCTTGTCGAACAGGTTGTAGATGTTCAGGCGCAGGCTGACCTTGTCGGTCAGCTGGTAGGCGACCATGGCATCGGCGACCCAGGACGAGGGGATGCTGGGCACGTTGCCCGTGCCGCCCACGGTGACGACGCGCTTCTGCTCGGAGGTGTAGCGAGCACCCAGGCCCAGCGTGAGCTTGTCCAGCTGGTACGAACTCCACACGGTGGCGGTGAGATCGGGCGACCAGCGCACGCCGTCGGTGACCGTGACCACGCCGGTGGTGGCGTTGCGCGAGCGCTGGTTGAGCGCCTTCGTGCTGGTCTTGGCCAGGCCGGCCGTGATCTGCCAGAAGTTGGTGATCTGGCCCACGGCCGACAGCTCGAGGCCTTGCACACGGGTCTTGCCGTATTGGAAGGTCTGTCCGGTGATCGGGTCTTGCGACGTCTGGCCGTCGTTCTCGGTGCGAAAGAGCGCTGCGGCCACGTTCAGGCGCTTGTTCAGCAGTTCCCACTTCGTGCCCAGCTCGACCGTGTCGGTCTTCTGCGGGTCCAGTGTCGAATTGGCCTGGTTGGTGGGCGAGCTGTTCAACTGGAAGTTGCTGGTGCCTGGAGGGGTCGCCGAGGTGGCATAGGACGCATACACGCTGCCGTTTTCAGCGGGCTTGTAGACGCTGCCCACGCTCCAGCTCACGAGGCTGCGCGAATCGTCCAGCAAAGTGCGAACGCCCGCCGCGGTGACGTTGTCGGTACTGAGCTTGTAGACATCCACGCGCAGGCCACCGTTGATCGACCAGCGCTCGTTGAGCTTGGCGTTGTCGAACGCGTAGGCGCTGATGGTGTTGGTCGTGCCGCCCGTGACGCCGCCCGTGCGCCCACCGAAGTCGGCCATGGTCTGGAACGGGTCCGGGTTGTACAGGTTGGCCGCTGGTGTCGTGCCCACGGCCGTGCCACGGTCGAAGGCATTCTGCTTTTCATGCAGCAACTCCACGCCCGCGGCCAGGGCGTGCTCCATGCCGCCAGCCTTGAACTCGGTGTTCACGCTGGTCTGGTTGGCCAGGATGCTGTTTTCCTGGTCCACGCGCTGGCGCGAGCGGTTGACGGTCCAGGCGGACTGCGCACCCGCGGTGGTGATGCCGGTGTTGCCTGTGTTCACGCCCGTGAGCGTGCGGTCCATGCTCGTGCGGCCGTAGCGCGTGACGTTGCGGATGGTCGTGCGCTCGCCGAGGTCGTGCTCGACCTTGACGGTGAACATGTCGGCATCCACCTTTTCGCGGTCATTCACGCTGCCGTAGAAGTTTTCACGGCGGACCTTGGGACCGATGGCCGTGGTGTAGCCCTCGTAACCGATCGCAGGAATGCCGCCATCGGGCACGTTGTCCTGGCGCAGGTGCTGGCTGAAGAGGTGCACGCGGGTGGGCGTGCCCAGGCCGGCGACGTAGGACAGACCAAGCCCATAACCCTTGTTCTTGACGTAGTCGCGGCCATCGACGCCGCTGTCCTGCGCCATGGCGTTGAGCCGGAATGCGGAGGTGTCGCTGAGCTGCTTGTTCAGGTCCACGGTGGCGCGCTTGCGGCTTGCCGTGCCGATCGTGCCCGAAGCGCTGCTCTCGTCGCCCAGGTGGGCCTGCTTGGAAATCAGGTTGATGAAGCCAGAGCTCGCGCCACGGCCGGTCTCGGCGCCTGCGGCGCCCTTGACGATCTCGACCTGTTCCAGGTTGAAGGTGTCGCGCGTGACGGCGCCGAGATCGCGGATGCCGTCCACGAACGTGCTCTGTTGCAGCGAGAAACCGCGCAGCTGGAAGGTGTCGCCGGCCGAGGTGTTGCCGTTCTCACCCATCTGCATGGTGATGCCGGGGGTGTTGCGCAGCGCTTCCATCAGCGTGACCGCGCCTTGCTCTTCCAGCACTTCCTTCTTGATGATCTGGATGGTCTTGGGCGTGTCCACCAGCGGTGCCGTCAGCTTGTCGTTGGCCGACCTGTCGGCCTTGTACGGCACCTCGGGGGCTTCCTTGACGGTCACCGTGGGCAGGGTGGTGGTCTGCTGCGCCATGCCGGCGGCAGGAACGGAGGCGGCCAGGAGCGCCAGGAGATGAACGGGTTTGCTGTGCTTGCGGCTGCGGATATGGGCCATGGATAAGTCCTTGCGATGCGGTGCGATGGTGTGTTGGCTGGCGGGCTTCCACATCGCTCCGGCTCGGTGCAAGGGCACGGCTGGTCGTCTGGGGGCTTTGGCTGGCTTCGGCCGGGATTATCACAAATAAAAATCATTCCTATTCACAATTTTTCCACTTTGTTGTGAATTGGCGTCAGGAACGACTCAACGCGCCAGGGCCCGAGGGCCGTGGCGCGCGCCGCTGAACAGGTCAGCGCTGGGGGGCGGTGGGTCAGAACCGGGCGTTCAGGCTGATCCAGAAGTTGCGGGCCTTGGCCTTGACGTTGTAGTCGTCGCGGAAGACCGGCTGCTGGCCGCCCACGCAGGTGTTGCCGCTGGTGCAGCTGGTGAAGCTGGTGCTGTAGCTCGTGAAGTCATGGTCCAGCAGGTTGTTGATGCGGGCGTTGAGCGTCACGTTCTTGCTGATGCGGTAGCTGCCGCCGAGGTGCAGCATGTTGTAGGGCTTGTAGTACATCGCGCTGTTGGTCAGCGCGTCCCAGCCGCGGTAGCGGTCGGAGACGGCCTCCAGGTTCAAGAACAGTTCCAGCGAAGGCGTGGCCGACCACGACAGCGCGGCGTTGGCCATGTGCTTGGCGCTCTCCGACAGCGGTCGGCCGATGGCGGCACCGGTTTTCTGTTCCGAATCGGTGTAGGTGTAGTTGGCGCGCACCGTCCACGTGGGTGAAAGGCGGTAGCGGCCCGCCAGCTCCAGGCCCTTGAGTTCCGCGCGGCTGATGTTTTGCGTCTGGCTGAAGGACGCGAAGCCCAGGTCGCGCCAGCCCAGCCCGACGTCGGCGCAGGGCACGCCCGGTGCAGCGCCTTCGCAGTTGGCGATGGTGGGGCCGCCGCTGTCGATCTTGTCCTTGAAGCGGTTCTGGAACACCGTGGCGTTGAAGCTGTGGCCGTTGGTGCTGTTGAAGTAGGCCGCGAGTTCACCGTTGACGCTGGTCTCGGGCTTGAGGTCGGGATTGCCGACAAAGGGCGATGTGCCCTGGCCGCCAAAGCCGGTGATCCCCGGGAACAGCTGGCTGGTCTTGGGCGTCTTGTAGCCGGTGCTCACGCCACCCTTGAACGTCCACGAAGGGTTGGCTTCCCACACGCCATAGACGCGCGGGCTGGTCTGCCCGCCGAAGATGTTGTGGTTGTCATGGCGCAAGCCGGTGGTCAGGGTGAAACCGGGACGCAGCTGCCAGTTGCCCTCGGCGAACACCGAGGTCATTTCATGCTTCTGTACAGTGCCGGGCTGCGGGTTGTTGCCGAACATGCCAAAGGTGCCGTCTTCCATCTCGCCGTCGATGTACTGACCGCCCACCACGACCAGGTGGTTGCCCAGCGGGATGTCCAGCTTGCCGTCCAGTGTGTACTGGCGGGTCTCCATCACGCGCGCAGGGCGCGGCAGGAAGGACTCCAGCGTGGCGCGCTGCGCAGGCGTCATGTTGTTGAGCTTGGCCGTCGCGTTGGCGCCCGGAACGGCGGCCCACAATGCTTGGAGACGGGTCCGCTCCTCGGGTGAGAACGGCAGGGTCCGGCCCTTGTTGGCCGTGTCCACGTAGGAGAGGGAGATCTCGCTGTTGCCGATGTCCCACTTGCCCTTGTGCGTCAGCGACCATTGGTCGCGCGTGAACTTCTGCTCGGGCAGGTAGCCCACCTGGGGGGCTGCGAACGTGGCGTTGTTGGAGCGCCAGATGGTGGCGATGCTGTCCACCGTGCCCAGCGGGAAGCTGCCGTCGGCTTCGGGCCGGTTGTTGTAGGTCTGCCGCGACGTGTCGACATCGAACAGGAACTCATGGCGCGCGCTGGGTGTGAGCGCCAGGCGCATGCCCAGGCTCTGGTTCTTGTTGTCCACCGTCTTGCCGCCGCCACCGAAGCCCAGGGCGCGCGGGCGCACGGCACCGTTCGGATACACCACGTCCGCGTACTCGGGGCGCGATGCATCGCGGTCGTACAGGCTGCCGCGCAGCTGCAAGCCCAGCACACCCGGTTGGATCGGGCCCATGAGGTTGAAGTCGGTGGTCTTGTCGTCGCCGAAGGCGCTGTTGCCCTGGATGGTGAAGGACTGCGTGACCGATCCGGTCCACTGATCGGGGATCTTGCGGGTGATGATGTTGATCACCCCGCCCAGCGCGTCCGCGCCGTACAGCGTGGACATCGGGCCGCGGATGACTTCGATCCGCTCGATCGTCTCGATCGGCGGGATGTGGTTGAACTGGTTGCCCCCAAAGGAGTTGGGGTACAGGTCGCCGTTGTTGTTCTGGCGCTTGCCGTCGATCAGGATCAGTGTGTAGTCAGCGCCCATGCCCCGGATGCTGATGGTGCCCTGGCCGGTCTTGTCCGTGGTCTCGCCCACGTCCACGCCCTCGATGTCGCGCACGGCATCCAGCAAGGTGGTGTAGGGGCGCTTCGCCAGGTCTTCGCGCGTGACCACGGAGATGCTCGCGGGGGCGTCTGCGATCTTCTGTTCGACGCCCGAGGCCGAGACGACGACCTCGGACAAAGAGCCGCCGGCTTGCTGTGCGTGGGCGCTGCCCAGGCTCAGGGCGCACAGGCTGCAGGCCAGGGCCGTGGCTTGCATGGGAAAGTGGTAACCCGACAAAACGCCGCGCCGGCCAGCCGACGGGGTGGATGCTCTGGACATCAAAAATCCTTACGTATGCATGCGTTGATGGAGTTGGCTGGCATGCATCCACTCGGTGTCGCGCGCATCGCACAGGGCAAGGGCAGGGAGGGGCGGGCTGGCTACTTTTCTTATTATTACAAATGAAAACCATTCTTGTTAAGTTTTCGATAATTTTTTTGTGATAGCTGATGGAAATCTGGTCGGAAATCCTCCGTCAGGAGCGCGGTTTGCCCGCTCAAATCGCACCTCAACGGCGGTGTCGCCAGATTGTGGTAAACACGAATCGCCCGCATCGGGCGAGTTGCTGCACGGCAACAAGAAAAGCTATCGGGTGCATAAACACTATCAATCCTGAAGATTGGTAGTTATTTGCTATCATTCGTCCCAAGGCGATTCGGAAAACCCTTTCTGGTCGCTCCCTCTTTTCAACCCAACCCAAGGAAAACCATGTCCCTGATCAATACCACCGTCCAGCCTTTCAAGACCACGGCCTTCCTGAACGGCAAGTTCATTGATGTGAGCGACGAGACGCTGAAGGGCAAGTGGTCGGTGCTGATCTTCATGCCCGCGGCCTTCACCTTCAACTGCCCGACCGAAGTGGAAGACGCGGCAGAGAACTACGCCGAGTTCCAGAAGGCCGGCGCCGAGGTCTACATCGTCACGACCGACACGCACTTCTCGCACAAGGTGTGGCACGAAACCTCGCCCGCCGTGGGCAAGGCGAAGTTCCCGCTGGTGGGCGACCCGACCCACGTGCTGACCAACGCTTTTGGCGTTCACATCCCCGAAGAAGGCTTGGCGCTGCGTGGCACCTTCATCATCAACCCCGAAGGCACGATCAAGACCGCCGAGATCCACTCCAACGAGATTGCCCGCGACGTGAAGGAAACGCTGCGCAAGCTCAAGGCCGCCCAGTACACCGCCGCCCACCCTGGTGAAGTGTGCCCGGCCAAGTGGAACGAAGGCGCCAAGACCATCGCGCCCTCGCTGGACCTGGTCGGCAAGATCTGATCCACCGTTCAACCTGAGATGAGGCGCTGCCTCACCGGTTGCACATCGAAGAACCCGCGGGCCCAGAAGGCCCGCCGGGTGGACCCCTGGCCGCCTTTCAATCCATGAGGAGGCCGGTTCTCAAAGTCGCTTGATAAAGGAAATACGACATGTTGGACGACACCCTCAAGGCTCAACTCGGCGCTTATCTGGAGCGCGTGACCCAACCTTTCGAGATCGTCGCCTCCTTGAGCGACTCTGAGAGCTCCCGGGAAATGCTTGACCTGCTGCAGACCATCCAGGCGCTGCGCAGCGACAAGATCACCCTGAAGACAGACGGCCAGGACGCCCGCCGGCCTTCTTTCACCCTGCGGCGCACCGGCAGCGAGACTTCGCTGCGCTTCGCCGGCCTGCCACTGGGCCACGAGTTCACGTCGCTGGTGCTGGCGCTGCTGTGGACCGGCGGTCATCCGCCCAAGGTTGAGCCGGATGTGCTCGAACAGATCCAGGCGCTGGACGGTGACTTCAATTTCGAGGTCTACATGTCACTGACCTGCCACAACTGTCCGGACGTGGTGCAGGCGCTGAGCCTGATGGCGATCCAGAACCCGAAGATCAAGACCACGGTCATCGAAGGCGGCGCCTTCCAGGACGAGGTGACGGCGCGCGAGATCATGGCCGTGCCCATCGTCTTCCTCAATGGCCAGGTGTTCGGCTCAGGCCGCATGACGGTGGAAGAGATCGTCGGCAAGCTCGACGTGAACGCCGATGCGCGCGAAGCCGCGAAGCTCAATGCCAAGGACCCGTTCGATGTGTTGATCGTCGGTGGTGGCCCCGCTGGCGCGGCCGCGGCGGTGTATGCCGCCCGCAAGGGCATCCGCGTGGGCGTGGCGGCCGAGCGTTTCGGCGGCCAGGTCAATGACACGATGGCGATCGAAAACTACATCAGCGTGCTCGAAACCGACGGCCCGAAGTTCGCTGCGGCGCTTGAAGCGCAGGTGCGCCACTACGACGTCGACATCATGAACCTGCAGCGCGCCGACAAGCTGATCCCCGCGAGCGAGCCCAATGGCCTGGTGCAGGTGCGCATGGCCAACGGCGCGACGCTGAGCGCACGCAGCGTGATCCTGTCCACCGGTGCACGCTGGCGCAATGTCAACGTCCCCGGCGAGGCGGAGTACCGCAACAAGGGCGTGGCGTATTGCCCGCACTGCGACGGCCCGCTGTTCAAGGGCAAGCGCGTGGCGGTGATTGGTGGCGGCAACTCCGGCGTCGAGGCCGCGATCGACCTGGCCGGCATCGTGCAGCATGTGACGCTGATCGAGTTTGCCGATGCCCTCAAGGCCGATGCGGTGCTGGTGAGCAAACTCAAGAGCCTGCCCAACGTGGACATCCACGTGAACGCGCAGACCACCGAGATCACCGGCGCTGACGGAAAGGTCAATGGCTTGAGCTACAAGGACCGCGTGAGTGGCGACGTGCAGCACGTCGAGCTCGAGGGCGTGTTCGTGCAAATCGGCCTGGTGCCCAACACCGAGTTCCTCAAGGGCACGGTGGAGCTGAGCCGCTTTGGTGAAATCGTGGTGGACGCCAAGGGCCACACCAGCGTGCCGGGCGTGTTCGCGGCGGGCGATGCGACGACGGTGCCGTACAAGCAGATCGTGATTGCGGCGGGCGAGGGCTCGAAGGCCGCGCTCAGCGCCTTCGACCACCTGATCCGCCAGCCGGTGGCGGCCCCTGCCGAGGCCGTCGCGGCCTGATACCACCCAGCCGGTGCCGAGGCGACGCCTCGGCACCGGCTTGTGCTTGTGCTTGTCAGTGCGCGGCGGCGGCGGCCGCGCCGATGCCGGTCTCCGAGCGCACTTGCTGGGCCAGGAAGCCAGCGCGATCCACCCGTGCGCGCTCGCTCTTGTCCAGCACCGAGAACAGCCAGATGCCCAGGAAGCCGATCGTCATCGAGAACAGCGCAGGCGAGGTGTACGGGAACAGCGCCGACCCTTTGGGATTGCCCAGCGTGGCCTCCCACACCGAGGGCGAGACCACGGTGAGGGCCACCGAAGACACCAGGCCCAGGAAGCCACCGATGACCGCGCCCTTGGTGGTGCAGTCCTTCCACAGCACGCTCATGAAGAGCACGGGGAAGTTGGCCGAGGCCGCGATGGCGAAGGCCAGCGAAACCATGAAGGCGATGTTCTGCTTCTCGAAGGCAATGCCCAGCACCACCGCGACGATGCCCAGGCACACCGTGGTGATCTTGGACACCCGCAACTCTGCGGCCGAGTCGGCTTTGCCCTTCTTCAGCACGGTGGCGTAGAGGTCGTGCGACACGGCCGAGGCGCCCGAGAGCGTGAGGCCGGCCACCACGGCCAGGATGGTCGCGAAAGCCACGGCCGAGATGAAGCCAAGGAACACGTTGCCACCCACGGCGTTGGCGAGGTGAACGGCCGCCATGTTGTTGCCGCCGAGCAGCCCGCCCTTGGCATCGAGGAACTGCGGGTTGGTCAGCACGAAGGTGATGGCGCCGAAGCCGATGATGAAGGTCAGCAGGTAGAAGTAGCCGATCCAGCCGGTGGCCCACATCACGGACTTGCGCGCTTCCTTGGCGCTGGGCACGGTGAAGAAGCGCATCAGGATGTGAGGCAGGCCGGCGGTGCCAAACATCAGCGCCATGCCGAAGCTGATGGCCGAGATCGGGTCCTTGACGAAGTTGCCTGGCCCCATGATGGACTGCCCGATGGAGGCCGCCGCCTCGGCGACCTTGCCGTCCTTGAGCGCGAGTTCGGTCTTGATCTTCACGGCACCGGCGAACATGGCTTCGGGGCTGAAGCCGAAGTGCAGCAGCACCATGAAGGCCATGAAAGACGCGCCGCCCAGCAGCAGGCAGGCCTTGATGATCTGCACCCAGGTGGTGGCTGTCATGCCGCCGAAGAGCACGTAGATCATCATCAGCGCGCCGACGATGACCACCGCGATCCAGTATTCCAGGCCGAACAGCAGCTTGATCAGCTGCCCCGCGCCGACCATCTGGGCGATCAGGTAGAAGGCGACCACCACCAGGGTGCCCGAGGCCGCGAAGATGCGGATCGGTGCCTGCTGGAAGCGGAATGCCGCCACGTCGGCAAAGGTGAACTTGCCCAGGTTGCGCAGGCGTTCGGCCATCAGGAACAGGATGATCGGCCAGCCGACGAAGAAGGACAGCATGTAGATGTAGGCATCCACACCCTGCGCGTACATCATCGCGGTGAGACCGAGCAGCGTGGCGGCGGACATGTAGTCGCCGGCGATCGCGAGGCCGTTCTGGAAGCCGGTGATGCCGCCGCCGGCGGTGTAGAAGTCGGCGGTCGACTTGGTGCGGCTGGCGGCCCAGTAGGTGATGCCCAGGG
>NZ_JAHCKK010000046.1 GCF_026125825.1 Hydrogenophaga sp.
CGCGTACCCGGGCACCCAGCACGGTTTCAACAACGACACCACGCCGCGTTTCGATGCCGCTGCGGCCCAGCTCTCGTGGAACCGCACGCTGGCGTTTTTCAGGCAGCACCTGACGGCCTAGAGGGCAACACCTCCTGCGGCGCGTTGCGGCTTCCCCCTGGCCAGCGCTGTTTCAGGCGCCGCGCGTCAAGCTTCTCCGCCGAAGCGCTTGATGAGGTTGGCGATGTACTTCTCGACCAGCTTCTCGAACTCGCCCTCGACCACGGGGGCCACCACCATCTTCATCAGGCCGGGCAGCGGCACCTCGATCTCGCCCTGGATCGCCAGCGTGAGGCCGGTGGACTTCTTGTTGTCCACGATCTTCCAGTTGCCCCCCACCAGGGCGTTGCCCACGCCCTTGACCGGGGTCCACTTGACGGTGCCACGCGCCTTGTCGCTCACGTACTTGCTGGCGTACACGGTCTGGATGTTCACCTGCGCGGTGCCCACCTTCTCCATCTCCCACTGGTAGACGCCGCCGCCCAGGTCGGTGAGCTTCTCCACCTTCGGGAAATGGCTGACCGACTCGGGCACATTGGAGAGCACTTCGAACACCTCGGCCGCCTTGGCCTTGACGTCGAACTCGTAGCCCAGATCGATCTTGACGGTGATGCTCATGAGGCGCCTCTGCGGGTGTTGGATTGAGGCCGATTGTAGGGACGGCCCAGGCCCGCGGCCCCCGGGAGTTACACCAAGGCACAATCCCTGCACCCGCCCCGCAACACCCCGTTTCCGCAGAGAGATTTCCCCCGATGAGCATCCAGTGGTTTCCCGGGCACATGCACCTCACGCGCAAGGCCATCACCGAGCGCGTGAAGGACATCGACGTCGTCATCGAGATGCTCGATGCGCGCCTGCCCGGCTCCAGCGCCAACCCGCTGCTGGCCGAACTCACCTCGGCCAAGCCCACGCTCAAGGTGGTCAACAAGCAGGACATGGCCGACGCCGAGCGCACCGCCCTCTGGCTCGCGCACTACAACGCGCAGCCCCACACCCGCGCGATCCCGCTGGACGCCAGCGTCGCGGCGCCAGCGCGCGCCATCATCGCCTCGTGCCGCGAGCTGGCGCCCAACCGGGGCGGCATGGTCAAGCCCATGCGGGTGCTGATCTGCGGCATTCCCAATGTGGGCAAGTCCACGCTGATCAACACCTTCATGGGCAAGCGCGCCGCCAAGACCGGCGACGAGGCCGGCATCACGCGCACCGAGCAGCGCATCGCCCTGGCCGACGATTTCTACCTGTTCGACACGCCCGGCATGCTCTGGCCGCGCATCGTGGTGCCGGAAAGCGGCTTCAACCTCGCCGCCAGCGGCGCGGTGGGCCGCAACGCCTACGACGACCAGGAGGTGGCGCTGGAGCTGCTCAACAAGCTCAAGCTGTCGTACGCCGCTTTGCTGGAGGCGCGCTACAAGCTGGGTCTCGCGCCCGAGGCCATCGCGGCCTTGCCGGACGAGGCGCTGATGGAGGCCATCGGCCGCAAGCGCGGCGCGCTGGCGGGCGGTGGCGCGGTGAACTGGCAGAAGGCGGCCGAGCTGGTGATCGCCGACTTCCGCAGCGGCGCCCTGGGGCGCATCACGCTGGAGACGCCCGAGCAGTTCGTGCGCTGGCTGCAACTGGGGCAGCAGGCCGATGCCGAGCGCCAGGGCCGCAAGAAGGAGCGGGTGGCCAAGCCCCGCAAACCCGACCGGCGCTGAAGGGTGCGCGGGCCTTGACCCGCGTCAAGGCGAGCGCGCCCGCGCGGTGCGAGCATGGGCTCCATCGCCTCAGGAGCCCGCCATGACCGACCCGCGCCGCATTTTGCTGATCGAAGGCCATCCCGATACCACGGGCCGGCACCTCAACCACCTGCTGGTGGAGGCCTACGCGGGCGGCGCGACCGCGGCCGGCCACGAGGTTCGGCGCGTGGCCGTGGGCGAGCTGGACTTTCCGGTGCTGCGCAGCGCGCACGAGTGGAAACAAGGCAGCGTGCCGCCGGCGCTGCAAGCCTCGCAGCAGCACATCCTGTGGGCCGAGCACGTGGTGCTGTTCTTTCCGCTCTGGCTGGGCGAGATGCCGGCGCTGCTCAAGGCCTGGCTGGAGCAGGTGGCGCGGCCTGGTTTTGCGGTGGGCCCCGACGGTCCCAAGGAATTTGGCCGCAAGCCCCTGAGCGGCCGCTCGGCCCGCGTGGTGGTGACCATGGGCATGCCGTCGCTGGCCTACCGCTGGTACTTCCGCGCGCACAGCCTCAAGGCGCTGGAGCGCAACATCCTGGGCTTCATTGGTTTCGCGCCGATCCACGAAACGCTGGTGGGCTCGGTCGAGCAACTGGGAGAGGGCGGTGTCGCCCGCTGGCAGGCCAAGCTGCGCCGGCTTGGCCGCGACGCGGCCTGAGGCTCAGGCCTCGATCTTCACGCCTTTCCAGAAGGCCACGCGGCCCTTGATCATCTCGGCCTCTGGCTTGGGGTCGGCGTAATACCAGGCGGCATCGGTGTTGAGTTCGCCGTTGACCAGCAGCGAGTAGTAGCTCGCCTGGCCCTTCCACGCACAGGTGGTCCGGTGGTTGCTGAAGGTGACGTGGTCGCGGTTGAGCGAACTCTCCGGGAAGTAGTGGTTGCCCTCCAGGACCACGGTGTCGTCGCTCTCGGCGATGGTCACGCCATTCCAGATCGCCTTCATGCGGCGGTGCTCACTTGTTCTTCTCTTTGCCGCGCGGCATCACGGCCGTGACCGGTGGCACCGGCCGGTCGGACGACACCGGGCCCTTGGGCGCCGAGGTGTCCTTCTTGGGTTTCTTGGCCATTTTTTCGTTGCGCTGTTCCTTGCCCATGGGGACCTCCGATTGACACCGCGATGCGCGGCAGATGCGCCGATGGTAAGCGACAAAATGAGCGTTTCAAGCCCCGGGCAGGGGCCTGTCACGCGCGCTGGCGGGCTACTGGCCCATGCCCAGGAAGTTGGCCAGTGCCTCGACGCCAAGGGCACCGCTTTGCGTGATCACGGCACCCGTGCGCTGGTGTTTGGCCACCATGAACGGCACCGAGGTGGCACCCAGGCGTTCCAGCAGCGCGGTGTTGGTTTTGATGGTCGCCATCACGTCGGGTGCAATGCTGGCCGAGGCCGACATGCCGCCCTGGCCGGCGAGCAGTTGCTGCTCGTGCGCGTTCATGGTTTCCACCGGGTTGGCGGCGGTCATGATGGCCGCGCCCTGCGGGGCGCTCTTGGCGTTCATGATGGCCACGGGCAGCCAGACGAACTTCACCTTGCTCTGCAGCGGCAGGGACGATTGCCACAGGTGGCCGCAGTGCGGGCATTGTGGGTCGAACAGCACGTAGACCGTGTTGGCGCTCATCAGGGCGCCGGCGGTGAAGCCCTTGCCCTGCGCGGCGAGCACGTCGTAGGCCTGGGCGGGGGGAATCGGGCTGGTGTCGGCCGCGGGGGCCCCGGCGGCGCTGGGCGCGCCGGTGGTTTCTTCCTTCGAGCAGGCGGCCAGCGACAGGGCCAGCGCGGCCATCAGGGGGAGGGTGAGGTGGCGGAGTTTCATGGCGGATCGCATCGTTGGTTTTTCCTGGGCCGCATCATCGCAGAGAAGGCCCCCCTCCGTGGAGGGGGGCCCATGACAAAGGGCGCAGCACCCCGGCTTGCCGGTGTGCTGCGCCCTGGGCGTGCGGATGCCCGCGCCGCGCAAGCTCAGTTGTTCAGGATCAGGTTGGCGATCAGGCCGGTGGCGATGGCCACCAGCACGTAGTCGGTGCCGACCTGCACCCATTGGTGGCCACGCGGCGGCGCGTACAGGCGGTGCTGGTGCGGGTTCACCACCACGTACTGGCGGTTGCGGTACTCGTAGGGGATGTAGCCGCCACGGCGGAACTCGGGGCCGCGCGCGTTGTAGTAGTAGTGGTGGTAGTGCCGGTCGTTGCGCGACTGGCGGTAGTCGCGCCGGTCGTCGCGGCGTTCGTGGCGGAAATCGCGGCGATCGTCGCGCCGGTCCTGGCGGTAGTCGCGCCGGTCATCGCGGCGGTCGTCCACGCGCTGCAGGTGGCTGGGCTCGAATCGCGCACCTTGCGCGAAGGACAGCGAGCTCACGCCAAGGGAGGCGGCCGCCAGGGCGTACACAACAAGGTTTCGGGATTTCATGGAGGTTTCTCCTGGGGTTGGTGAGACTCCATCGTGGCCCGCGCATGTGAACGCGCGGTAAAGGCCGCGCCCCGCCTGTGCAAAGTTCTGTACCGGCATGTGCCGGCCGCGGGGCCCTGCGGCTCAGCCCTTCATGGCGGCCTGGGCGTGCAGCTTGGCCGCGATGTACTCACCATGTGTCACATGCAGCAGGCCGGCCACCTTGCTGATGACATGGTGCTCGTGCGCGTCCAGGTGGTGATCGGCAAAGGCCACTTCCCACATCGCCTCCACCACGCGGATTTTCTGCGCCTGCGTGAAGCGCTCGTTCATCAGCCCGGTGAAGCGCTGGTAGTCGTACGCGGTGCGCGCGGTTTCGTGGGCCAGCTCGAGCAGGCGCTGCAATTCGTCGTCGCTCAGCGCGAACTTGCGGCGCAGCGCGGTCAGCACCGCATCGCGTTCGCTGTCCTGCAGGCTGGGCTCGGCGCGCATCACTTCCACCAGCAGCACGGCGGTGGCGAGTTGCAGGGTGTGTTCCTGTTCGGCGGGGGCCTGGGCACCCGCCGGTGCCGTGAGGCTGGCGGTGAGGGTGTCGAAGAGATCCTTGAGGTTTCTGAGCATGGTCGGCAATCCATCTGGCGCGGTCAAAGAAAGGTGGAGCCCGTGCGCAGGCTCAGGGTTCCCGGCGCCAGACCAGCAGCAGGTTGTGGGCCGGCATGGCGTGCCGTTCGCTCAGCACCAGGCCGGCGCGCTGCGCCTCCCGTTCCACCGCTTCGCGCTGGCGCAGGCCCCAGGCCGCGTTTTCGCGCCGCAGGCTCTCATCGAACGCCAGGTTGCCGGGTGAGGTGGGCACGCCGTCCTCCAGATACGGCCCGTAGGTGACGAGCGCTCCCTGGGTCGTGAGATGCCTGGCCGCGCCCTGCATCAGCGCCGCGCAGGTGGCCCAGGGCGCGATGTGCAGCATGTTGGCGCAAAAGATGCCGTCGAACGGGTCGGGCCCCAGCGGCCATTGGGGCGCGAGCACGTCCAGCTGCAGTGGCTCCAGCACGTGCCCCGCCTGGGTATCTGCCGCCCAGGCGCGGATGGAGGGCAGGGCGTCGGCCTGGAAGTCCGTGGGCTGCCAGCGCCAGCCCGGCATGGCCGCGGCGAACCAGGCCGCGTGCTGGCCGGTGCCCGAGGCGATCTCCAGCACGCGGCCGTGGGCGGGGAAGACCTGGCGGAGCACGTCCAGAATGGGCCGCTTGTTGCGTTCGGCGGCGGGGCTCAGGCGCAGGATGTTGGCGTTCATGCGGCCATTGTCCGGCACCGAAGCGCCCAAGAGCGGTCAGCGCAGGCGCGCAGGCTCGGTCTCCACCGCTTGTTCGCTTTCGCGAGGTGCTGTGCTGGCCATGGCCAGTGCCTGGCGTTCGGCCTCGTTGATCACATCGGCAGGCACGGCGCTGGCCGGGTCCACCGTCACCACACCCAGCCCGATGCGTGGCCGGAACGGCTGGCGCTTGCGCTGTTCATCGAACACCGTCAAGGGGTTGGACACCGTCAGGGCCATGCGCGCGGCGGTGGCGCGCACGGGAGGCTGGTGCGGGTCCATCGTGAGCACCACGACGAAGCACCGAGGGTGGTACAGCCCCACCACGCACCGAAAGCCCGCCGCGCGGCGGATGCGCGCCGCCACGGTCGACAGGATCTGATGCTCCGCGCTGGGACCGGCCGAATCGGCCAGCTCGTACAGGTTGCTCACATAGAGGCACAACACGGCCGCTTCGCAATCCAGGCGCGCGGCGCGCCACAGGGCGTGCTCCACGTCGGCGATCAGCGCCGAACCCGTGGACAGGCCGGTGGCCGGGTCCGTGCTGTTCGACAGGCGCGAGAGGCGCGCGATCTCGCGGTTGTGCCGGTTGCGCAGAAGGCCCAGCACCGAAGCCATGAGGAAAAACACCAGCGTCACCATTGCCGTGAACAGCCAGGTGCGCAGGCCCAGGCCCGGCACTTCCAGGCCGCGCAGGTAATGGCCGACCGTCGTGACGGCCAGGCAGCCGATCGCCACCGCCATCCAGCGCGCGAGCGGATCGCCCAGCCGGGATGCGCGCACCGCCGCCGCCAGCGCGAGCAGCACCGGCACCATGTTCACCACCGCAGTGGCCACCAGCAGCTCGCGGAAATTCTCAGGCTCGATCTGGCTGGCCAGCACCACCAGGATCACCGTGGCGGACACCAGCAGGGCGCCGCCCACCGCCGTGAGGCGGTGCACCCGCCCGTCTTCGCGGGCGCCGCCCAGCCAGGTGCCCACGTAGTAGAGGCCCATGGCCCCGGCCGCCGGGCCCAGGCCGGCCTTGAGCACCATCAGCAGCCGCCCGGGCAGATCGGGAAAGAAGACCTCAGGCAGGCCCGTCATCACCACGCAGCTGGCACCGGTGATCGAGACAAACAGAAGGTTGCGAAGGGCGCCGATGCTGTGGCCCTGGAACAGATCGGCCAGTGCCAGGGCCGCGAGGGTGCACAAGCCACCCAACATGGCGGACCAGACAGCGATTTCGGCAATGGGCATGCGGGGATTATCGGGAGTCGACCGCGCGGGCGACGTCCTGCCCCGTCAAGTTTGTCACGCCCCTTCGCGTTGCGTGCGCGTCTGACCGTGCAATGGCTATCGGCCCGTGGCCGACGTGCGCTGCTGCTGCCCCTGAAACTCCCCCTTCTGGCTCGACTTGCTCGCACGGGGCTTGAGTCGCGGCATCGGTTCGAGGAAGGTCGAATGCTGGCGCAGCAGCATGGCGGCCTCGGCCTGCGCGCGGCGTTTGGACAGCACGTGCAGCACCAGCAGCCCCACGCCCAGGCCCAGGGCCATCCACGCTGGCGCGAGCAGGGCCTTGGCCGCCGACTTGAGCGAATGTTCGGTCGCCATCGCGAGCGACACCATCCACAGGAATATCCCGGCCAGCAGCGCGCCGAGGCCGTTGAAGAGCATGGGTTGGGTCTTGCGTCGGTAGGCGTTGCGCCGCCCGGACCTGGTCTTGGAGCTGGAAGTCTTGGTCATGAGAAGTCCCCGCCATCATCTGTCAAACACCGTTGAGGGGACGCCACAGGGCGACCAACGGAGCGATCGCCGGCTGGCCGCGAAGTGCGTTACAAGTCGCAACTGCGGGTGTAAGAAAAATCCCTGCCTCAGGACTTGCGCCTACATTCCTCCCATGAACCCTGTTTCCCTTCCCGGCCATGCGGTTTCACGCCTGCGCACCGCGCGCCTGGCCGCCAGCGCCAAACCTTTCGTGGCCCGCGGTTCGGGCCTGGGGCGTTGCGCCGGTTGCCGCCTGATTGCCAGCCACTGCCTGTGCGCCTGGCGCCCGCGCACGCCCACGCGCGCCGGGGTCTGCCTCATCATGGGCGACATCGAAGCGCTCAAGCCCAGCAACACCGGCTGGCTGGTGGCGGACGTGGTTGCCGACACATGGGCCTTCAAATGGTCACGCACCGACGTGGACCCGGGCCTGCCCGCCCTGCTGGCCGACCCGCAATGGCAGCCTTACCTGGTGTTTCCTGGCGAGTTCGTGCCACCCGGGCGCGTGGTGACCGACCTGCAGGCGTGCCCCGTGGCGCCCACGCCGGTGGGCGACCGAAGACCCTTGTTCGTGTTGCTCGACGGCACCTGGTCCGAAGCGCGCAAGATGTTCCGCAAGAGCCCTTACCTCGACCAGCTGCCTGTGCTCAGCCTGCACCCCGAACAGACCGTCTCCAACTACCGGCTCCGGCGCGCGTTCCGCGACGGCCACTTCTGCACCTCCGAAGTGGCCGCGCTCTGCCTGGACCTGGCCGGTGAAAGCCGTGCGGCGCAGACCCTGGCCGCGTGGCTGGACGTGTTCACCGCGCACTACCTCAGCGTCAAGCGAAGCACGCCGCTGGACACCGCGTCCGAAGCCCACGGGCGCTTGCAGGCGCTGTGTGCGCCGGATTGACGCGATGCGAAAAAAAGTCCTGCTCACCGGTTTCGACGCCTTCGGCGGCCAGACGCTCAACCCCAGCTGGCTGGCGGTGCAGGCACTGCATGGCCGCCAGGTGCTCGGCCACACCCTGGTGGCGGCCCAATTGCCCACCGTGTTTGACGCCTCGCTGCGCGAGCTGGGCGCGCTGCTGCGCCAGCACCAGCCCGCCCTGGTCATCTGTGTCGGGCAGGCCGGCGGCCGCAAGGCCTTGTCGCTGGAGCGCGTGGCCATCAACGTCAACGACGCTCCCCTGGCCGACAACGCCGGAGCGCAACCGGTGGACACCCCGGTGGTGCGGGATGCGCCCGTGGCCTACTTCTCCAGCCTGCCCATCAAGGCCATGCTCGCTGCGCTGCAATCGCAAGGCGTGGATGCCGAGGTCTCGCAGACCGCGGGCACCTTCGTCTGCAACCACGTCTTCTATGGCCTGATGCGCACCCTGGCCACGGCGCCCGCACTCGCGCACACGCGCGGTGGCTTCGTGCACGTGCCATGGTTGCCGGAGCAGGGCACGCCGAACATGGCGTTGGAGGAGATCGTGCGCGGGCTGCGCGTGGCCGTGCGCAGCGCGTTGCAGGTGCACACCGACGCCGCGCTGGGCGCGGGCACCACGCACTGAGCGGCGCCTGGCTCAGGCCTGCCAGACGCCGAAGCCGGCCGAGCGCAGGTCGATGCCGATCTCGATCTCCTTCTCCACGGCGGCTTCATACCGCATGGGATTGAAGCCCTCGTAGAGATCGGGCAGCAGGCGCAGCCCGTACTTGAACACATAGGCATTGGCCTGGATCCCGGCCTTGTGCTTGTCGAAGCGCACGTCCGGGTCCAGGCCGGTCATGCCGACGTAGACACAGGGTTTGCCGTCGATGTAGCCCGGGTTGTTCTTGCGGAATCTGCTTTCATTCAGCACGTCCCTGGAGAGCTCGATCACGTAGACGTGGTGGTGGGGGCGGGCCATGGTGCAATGGATTGTGCCTTTCAACGCATCGATTCAACCGGTTGTCGATGTCGTTGGTGCATGATCGAATTCTTCCTGCATTGGCATTCGAATTTGTGCTGTATTCGGTCAATAAAAATCCATAGGAGGCGTGCTGAAAGATGGCTACCCTAATTCCTTCCCTCGGGAGTTGCGTGTCGCGCATGACCCCCGGCGAACGTCGCGTGGCCGAAAGGCTCGAGCAGAAGCTCGATGACGACTATCTGCTTTGGTATGACGTGGCGGTGGGCCCTCGCTATTCACACCCCGATTTCGTCGTGATGCACCCACGCCGTGGTGTTCTCGTGCTTGAGGTTAAAGACTTCCGTCTTGCGACCCTGATCCAAGTCAACAAGCAGTCGTGGGAAATTCATGGCGACATGGGACCCAAGACGGTGCCGAATCCGTTGGAGCAAGCAAGGCAGTATGCGCATCAGGTGGTGAATGCGTTGGAGCGGGATAAGCAACTGGTGCAACCTGAGGGACCCCATCAAGGAAAACTCGCTTTCCCATGGAGTTATGGCGTGGTGCTGCCCAATATCACACGCAAACAATTTGAACAGGCCCAACTTGGCCAGGCCATCGAGTCGCACCGCGTGATCTGCCAGGACGAAATGACCGAGTCCGTCGCGCCTGAGGAGTTGCAGAGCCGTTTGTGGGGCATGTTTCCGTTCATGATGCGCGGCGTCATGTCGCTGCCTCAACTGGATCGTGTGCGGTGGATTCTGTTTCCCGAAGTGCGTGTGCCCGATCAAACCGGGTTGTTTGAGGGGGATGAGGCATTGGCCGAACTGCCAAGCATCATGCGGGTGATGGATTTGCAGCAGGAGCAATTGGCGCGCAGCCTGGGCGATGGGCATCGAGTGATCCATGGCGTGGCAGGCTCGGGCAAGACCATGTTGCTGGGTTACAGGGCAGAGCACCTTGCGAAAGCGCAGGCCGCCCGGACCAAGCCCATCCTCGTGCTGTGCTACAACGAGCCGCTCGCCCGGCAGCTCGCGCGCGTCATGGACAGCAAAAACCTCTCGGCGCATGTGCAAGCGGTGCATTTTCACAAATGGTGCAGAAGTCAGCTCGTGGCCTACGACCAGCCGTTGCCGGCTGACAACCTGCCAACCGACATGAAGATGGCCGTGATGGTTCAAGGCGTGATCAATGGTGTGGACCGCAAGCAGATTCCCAGCGGTCAGTACCAGGCTGTGCTGATCGACGAAGGCCATGACTTCGCGCCCGAATGGCTCAAACTCATCACGCAGATGGTGGACCCAATGACCAACAGTCTGCTGGTGTTGTACGACGACGCTCAGAGCATTTATGAACGCAGCCGAAGCCGGCAGTTCAGCTTCAAGAGCGTGGGGATTCAAGCCCAGGGCCGCACCACGATCCTCAAGATCAACTACCGAAACACGCGGCAGATTTTGCAGACGGCCAGTCTTATTGCGGCTGATCTGCTGACCGCGGAAGACAAGGACGATGACGGCGTGCCGCTGCTCAAGCCCGTTAGTTGCGGGCGCGACGGCGAAAAGCCGATCGTCATCCGGTTGCCCGATTTTCGCGCCGAAGTCTCCCAGGTCGTGGACCTGCTCAGCGCCGCGCACCGGGAAGGCCACGCCTGGGGCGATATGGCCATCCTTTGTCGCCACTACAGCGAGATGGACGCTTGCGCCAGCGTGTTGCGGCAACGGCGGCTACCGCATCAGGTGCGCAAAGGCTCAGGCAGTTTCAATCCCGCAGCAAACACCATCAAGGTAATGACCATGCATGCGAGCAAGGGACTCGAGTTCCCTGTGGTGGCCTTGATGGGGGTGGGAAGCATGCCCGCCAAGGACCATGATGAGCGCGACGAGGCGCGGTTGTTTTACGTGGGTGCCACGCGTGCCACTCATCGACTGATCGTGGGGGTGGGCGGGCAAGGCCAGTTTGGCCGGCGGTTGGCGGCTTGCTGACCCATTGCTGCCAGCGGGCAGCGCAGGTCGGGCAAGGCCGTTCGCATCGTTTTCAAAGCCAGACCGACCCCGGCCCCGGGCTGGTCTCGATGGTGAACTCCGGCGAACCGCCCAGCACGAAGGCGCCGAGCACCACGCTCAGCAGTGCCATGAACAGGCTGGCCCAGAACGCCGTCCAGAAACCATCCACCTTGAAGCCGTTCACCACCTTCGCCACCAGCAACAGCATCAGCGCGTTGATGACCAGCAGGAACAGGCCGAAGGTCAGCAGGGTCAAGGGCAAGGTCAGCACCACGAGCAGCGGCCGCACGATGGCATTGGCCAGGCCCAGCAACAAGGCCGACACCACCAGCGATGACGTGCTGCTGAACCGAATGCCCTTGAACACATGGCTCGCCACCCAGAGTGCGAACCCCGTGATGGCCCAGTGCAGCAGGAATGGCGTGAGGTTGGTGAGCATGTCGCGAAGGCCTTTGGTGGTTACTTGCCCCAGGAGTCTTTCAACCCCGTCACCCGGTTGAACACCGGCTTGCCCGCCACGTGGTCCTGCCGGTCCGCCACGAAGTAGCCGTGCCGCTCGAACTGGAACTTGTTGTCCGGCTTGGCCTGGGCCAGTGAAGGCTCCACGTAGGCGGTCACCACTTTCAGGCTGTTCGGGTTCAGGGCTTCGATGAAGTCCTTGCCACCGGCGTCGGGCTGGGCGTCGAGGAAGAGGCGGTCGTAGAGCCGCACTTCAGCCTGCACGCCGTCGGCCACGCTCACCCAGGTGATGGCGGCCTTGGCCTTCACGCTGTCGGCGCCGGGCGTGCCGCTCTTGGTGCCCGGGATGACCTTGGCGTGCACTTCGGTGACCTTGCCGTCCGCGTCTTTCGCGCAGCCCGTGCATTCGATGACATAGCCGCCCTTGAGGCGCACCACGTTGCCGGGGAACAGGCGCTTGTAGCCCTTGGGTGGCACTTCCTCGAAGTCCTCGCGTTCGATCCACACGGCCTTGCCGATCTTGAACACGCGCGGCGCGGGCTCGGGTTGGCCCTCGGCGAGGGCCGAGTGGGGCAGGGCGGGCTGGGTGCAGTCTTCGGTGTGGTCGTCGCTGCCGAACGCGTCGGCCCAGTTGGTGAGCACCAGCCTGACCGGATCGAGCACAGCCATGCCACGGTGGGCCTTGTTCTCCAGGTCTTCGCGCAGGCAGCCTTCGAGCGTGCTGTAGTCGATCCAGGAGTCGCTCTTGGTCACGCCGATGCGCTCGGCGAACAGCTGGATGCTCTCGGGCGTGTAGCCGCGCCGGCGCAGGCCGACGATGGTGGGCATGCGCGGGTCATCCCAGCCGTTGACCTTGTGGTCGTACACCAGTTGCGCGAGCTTGCGCTTGCTGGTGATCACGTAGGTGAGGTTGAGCCGCGCGAACTCGTATTGGCGCGGTGGCGGGCTTTGCAGCAGACCGCCTTCGCACAGGCGCTCCAGCAGCCAGTCGTAAAACGGGCGCTGGTCCTCGAATTCGAGGGTGCAGAAGCTGTGGGTGATCTGCTCCAGCGCGTCCTCGATCGGGTGCGCGAAGGTGTACATCGGGTAGATGCACCAGGTGTCGCCCGTGTTGTGGTGCGTGGCGCGGCGGATGCGGTAGATCGCCGGGTCGCGCAGGTTGATGTTGGGGCTGGCCATGTCGATCTTGGCGCGCAGCACCATGCTGCCGTCTTCGTGCAGGCCGTCGCGCATTTCGCGCAGGCGTTTCAGGTTCTCGGCCGGCGTGCGGCCCCGAAACGGGCTGTCCACGCCGGGTTTGCCGAAGTCGCCCCGGTTCAGGCGCATCTGTTCGGTGGTCTGCTCGTCTACGTAGGCGTGGCCGGCTTCCACCAGGTACTCGGCCGCGCGGTACATGAAGTCGAAGTAGTCGCTGGCCTGGTACAGGTGCTGCCGGCCGTGGGCCTCCCAGCTGAAGCCGAGCCATTTCACGGCATCGATGATGCTGTTGACGTACTCGGTGTCTTCCTTCTCCGGGTTGGTGTCGTCAAAGCGCATGTGGCACACGCCGCCGTAGTCGCGAGCCAGACCGAAGTTCAGGCAGATGCTCTTGGCGTGGCCCACGTGCAGGTAACCGTTGGGCTCGGGGGGGAAGCGGGTGCGGATCCTGGCCGGGTCGGGCTCGCCCTTGGCCTGGTGGGCGGCGTCGCCCGGGCTGCCGGCCCAGCGGCGGCTCTGGTAGGTGCCCTTGTCCAGATCGTTCTCGATGATCTGCCGCAGGAAGTTGCTGACCTTGTGTTCGCCGTCGGTGGCGGGGTTGCTGGTTTTGTTGCTGGGGTGGGTGGAGCTCATGCGCCATTCTATTGATCCGGCCCGAGGCCCGCCGCGCCGCGCCGAGTGCTACTTTGGTTCCATGGTGGCGCTTTCCGGTATCGTGGCTGCTCCCGGACGAGGAAGAGGAAGCCCGAGATGAACAACGACAACCCCGACACCATGCCCACCGACGAGCCGACGCGGTGGGAAATCACGCAGACGGAAGACGTGTTTCTGCCCTCTGTGCGCGTGCAGCTGGGCTGGCGCGATGTGGAGGCCGCCGTGGAGAGCGGCGCGATCCAGCCGGCCGAGGCGCATGCGCTCTGGGCGTCGTGGGCCTCGCCGGGCAGCCCGCTGCGGGTGGCCGCGGGCGTGCCGTCCTCCGCCTCTGTGGTGCCCACGGCGGCCGAACTCGCGCAGGAAGACCTCGCCGCCGGCTGGGCGGCGGCGCCAGCCCACGCTCCGCATCCCGCGCGGGACCGCGGCCCGGCGTTCAGCTTCACCAACACCCTCTACTACTTTGGCGGCATGCTGGCCATCGGCGCCATGACGCTGTTCATGACGCTGGGCTGGGAGCTGTTCGGCGCCTGGGGCGTGTTCGTGCTGGCGCTGGGTTACCTCACGGGCGCGCTGCTGGTGGCGGGCAACCTGCTGGAAAAAGGCCTGCGCACGCCCGCCGGCGTGCTCGCCACGCTGGCGGTGTGCCTGGTGCCTCTGGCGGTCTGGGCTTTCCAGTCGGGCATCGGCCTGTGGCCCGAGGGCGGGCCCGACAGCTACCGCGACTACCACCGCTACATCGACTGGCGCTGGCTCACGCTGGAGCTGGCCACGCTGGCCGCCGCCGTGGTGCTGCTGTACCGCTACAAGCTGCCCTTCATGGTCATGCCGGTGGCCGTGACGATCTGGTACCTCAGCATGGACGTGGCGCACATGCTGATGCAGAAGGACGGATTCGACTGGACCTTCACCCGCGACGTGTCGCTGGTGTTCGGCCTGGCCACCTGCGCTATGGCCGTGTGGGTGGACCTGCGCACGCGCGTTGCCGCCAACGCCGAGGACCGACAGGACTTCGCCTTCTGGCTCTACCTGTTCGGCGCGATCATGTTCTGGGCGGGCCTGAGCCTGCGCGACAGCGACTCCGAGCTCAACAAGTTCCTCTACGCGCTGATCAACGTGTTTCTGGTGTTCCTCGGTGCGGCCATCGGGCGGCGCGTGTTCACCGTGCTGGGCGCGATCGGCGTGGCCAGCTACCTGGGTTACCTGGCCTACCGCGTGTTCGAGGACAGCCTGCTCTTCCCCTTCGCGCTCACCCTGCTGGGCTTGGGGGTGGTGGCGCTGGGCATCTGGTGGCAGCGGCACGAGGCCGCCCTCCATGCCCGGCTGGCCGGTTGGTTGCCTGCAGCGCTCAAGCCGCTGGCGTCCCGCTGAGAGGCAAGGCCTGACCGCGCGTGCCGCGCGCGAAGTGAAGCAACCGCCCATCCAGAGACACCGAGGGTCCGGCTGCGCCGACCCCAGGTGTCGCCCCCTCCCGCCGAAGGCGAGAGAGGGGGGGAGCGCCGAAGGCGCGCGGGGGGTGCTCTTCAATACATCAGGTTGAGCTGCATCACGGCCGTGGTGCCGCTGACCTCGTTGCCCACCACCAGCAGCGGCTTGCCATTGGGCGAGCGGGCCGCGGGAATGAAGGCCAGGCCTTCGGGGCCGAGATCGCCCGCCGTGGCCAGGCTCGGTGGGTTGGTGAGCCATTCGTCGCGGGTGTTGAGGTAGTCCACGCGCTTGGGCGCCGTGGGGTTGGTGATGTCGTACACCAGCACCCCGCCCATGCGCTCCAGGCCGATGAAGGCGAAGGTCTTGGTGCCGATCTGGCCCAGCGCGATGCCCTCGGGTTCCGGGCCCTTGGCATCGCTGCGGCTGTCCTTGGCGTTGCCTTCGTCGTGGCCGGAGTTGAAGAAGTCGGCGCACGGGATGTTGCGCGCGCTGCCCAGCTTGCAATCGCTGCTGGCGAGGAATTTCTCGATCTCGGCGCCCGAGTCCCACACCAGGCCTCCGTTGGCGTTCCAGATGCTGAAGGATCGCGCGCCGTAGCTGTACAGCTGGTCGTACATCAGGCGGTTGCCCAGCGGGTCGGCCACGCCGGCGGCGCTGAACATCATCGGCGAGCCGTCGGGGTTGGTGCGGTAGCCCATGGTCCAGCTGATGTTCAGCCGGCCCAGGGCGGCATCGGCGCGGCAGCCCAGCGGGTCGCCGGCAATGGCACCGCAGTACCCGAAGGTGGCCGGGTCGAGCAGGGCGCCCGCGGCCATGGCGTTGAGCTGCGGCGGCAGGTCGTTGCCGGCGCGGCCGGCCCAGCCGCTTTTGTTCACCAGGTGCTTCACGCGGAATTCCTCGACGAAGCCCTGCGTGGCGTCACCGCCCCAGTAGGCCGCGTTGTCTTCGCCCCAGGCACGTGCGTCGCCCTCGTTGGCGGTGACGAGGTAGGTGGCGCCGCCCACGGTGTAGGAGGCCATCGCATCGGGCAGGTACATGCCGCGCACGCCGGGCCAGGTCCTGATGTTGATGGTCCCGCCGTCGGTGTCCGAGGCATCGAGTTCGTTGCCGGCCACGCCATGGTCCTTGTAGCCCAGCGGCAGCACCTGCGTGACGGTGGCGGTGGCGATGTCCACCTTGGCCATCGCGTTGTTCTCCTGCAGCGTCACCCACGCGGTCTTGCTGTCTGCGGAGACCGCGATGTACTCGGGCTCGAAGTCCTTGGCGGCGGTGGCGCCCGGGCCGTAGATGCGCACGCCCGCGGCGCGCAGCGTGGCTTCCTGGCCGTTGAAGGCGGTGAAGCCCGCGGTGCGCACGACCGGCGCGGCCGGGTTGCGCACGTCGATCACGCTCACGCTGCCCTCGGGGTCCACCTGGTAGTCGTCACTGGGTTCGCCTTCGTTGGCCACCAGCACGGTGTGGCCGTCGGGCGTGAAGGTCACCATGTCGGGCAGGGCGCCGATGGTGACCGAACTGATCAGGCCCAGGTCGCTCGCGCGGTAGAGCGCCATGCGGCCGGGGTCGGTCTTCACCGGGGCCTGGATGGCCACGGCCACGATGCCGTTGTGCACCGCCACGCTGTTGATCTCGGCGCCGGCCAGCACGGCGGTGGCGTCGATCACGCCGATCTTCACCGGGTTGGCCGGGTTGGCCAGGTCGAGCACGTCCACGGCACCGAGCTGCGCGTTCACCACGAACAGGCGCTTGCTGGCGGCGTCGAAGGCCGGGATCTCCGCCGCGCTCACGCCGAACTGGCCCGTGCTGTAGCCGCCGATCTTCTCCAGCTTCAGGCTCACCGGCGTGGCCTCGGGCACCGGGGCGGGTGGGGTGGGCGCAGGCGCATCGCTGCCACCACCGCAGGCGGCGAGCACGGCGGTCATGAGCATCGAGGCGGTGAACCCACGGGCGGTGGTGGGGGTGCTGGGGAGCAGGGGGCGCATTCGGTCGGTCTCGTCGTTGTGGTTGAAAACCACGTTTGTAGAAACCGGCCGTGAAGCGACCGTGACAGCTTCGTGTCGTTGGCGTGACGTCCTGCGGGCCCGCGCCGCCTCACTGCCCGAAGCGCGGCCCGTCTTTCAGGAAGTCCAACTCTGCGGGCGTGCTGGTGCGCCCGAGCACGGCGTTGCGGTAGGGGAAGCGGCCGAAGCGGTCCACGATGTCGCGGTGCAGCCGCGCGAAATCCAGGTTGCGTTCCAGGGTATCGCGCAACTCGGGCGCGCAGGTGTCGAGCAGGCGCTGGAAGCGCAGCACGCTCTCGGCCTGGAGGGCGGGGTCTTCCGCGTGCATCAGTGGCATGTTCAGGAACACCAGGCCCACGGTGGCGAGCTCGGCGTCCATGCCGCTGGCGTGTGCGTGCAGCGAAAGCTGCTGAGCCCGGGCATCGCCCGCGAAGGCGCGCGCCTGGCCCCGGTGCACGTTGCGCGTGAACTGGTCCAGCAGCAGCACCAGGGCCAGCCGCGTGTCGATGCGCTCTTCCCATTCGCCCAGGCCGCCTTCGAGCGCCTGCTCCACCAGCGCGCCAAAACGCTCGCGGATGCGCGCGTCGATCTCGGGGCTGCCGCCAAACCAGAGGTCGTCGCGCTTGTCCGAACACCAGCCGCGTTCCAGGCCATCGCCGAGCCAGAAGTCGAGCACGTCCTGCGCGGTCGGTGTAGTGAGGGTTTTCATGGGGGTTTCAATGTAAAGATGGGGCAGGCGTTACGTCTGGCAACGACTTTGACCGAGTATGTGGAACAGGTTAGCGCGGAATTGCCTGTAATACGGTCACGGGGTGCGCAAACCACCCAGCAATGGAGCCCCACATGAACACACAGACCTTGAAAACCCCCTGGAGCCGCACCTCGGCCGTGGCCCGTGGCCTCACCCTTGCCACCCTGGCCGCGGGTGCCTGGGCCTTGTCGGCCATGGGCTCGCAGGCCCACGCCCGCAGCGACGTGCATTGGTCCATCGGTGTCAACACCCCCGGCGTGGTCGTGGGCGTATCGAACGCCCCGCCGGTCTACTACGCGCCACCCCCCGTGTACTACGCGCCGCCGCCGGTCTACTACGCCCCGCGCCCGATCTACTACGGGCCCCCGCCGGTGTACTACGCCCCGCGTCCCGTCTACCGATCCGGTTGGGGCCCCGCACCGCGATGGGAGGGCCGCCGCCATGGCCACCACCGGCATGACCGTTACGACGGCTACCGCCGCTGAATCCGGCGTGTGATCAGACCGCGCCCGCGCCGCGGGCGATGCGCGCAGCCAGCCGCGCCGCCAGGCGCGAGGTGATGCAGTCGCGGTCGAGCACCGGGCAGAGTTCGGCGATGTCGGCCGCCACCACGCGGCCCGAGGCCATCACCTGATCGATCAGCCGCTCCACGTGGGCCAGCGGCACCCCCAGCATGGCGGGCGCTGAGACCCCCGGGGCCTGTGCCCCGGGCAGCACATCCAGGCACACCGTGAGGTACACCGCATCGCAATCGGCCAGGTCCACGGCCAGGGCCTGCTGCGCGTCCTGCAGGCCGCCTGCGTCCTGCAAGTGTTCGTCCAGCCAGTAGCGCACGCCGATCTGCCCGGCCCGGTCGAACAGGGCCTGGGTGTTGGCGAAGCGGCTGATGCCCAGTGCCCGGTAGTTGAACGTTTGCTTGTGCTGCACGCACCAGTCGTGCATCTGGCGAAAAGGCGTGCCCGAGTTGGCCTGCGCTGCCGTGCGCAGGTCGAAGTGCGCGTCCAGGTTCACCACCAGCAGGCGGCTCGCGTTGCGATGCACCTTCACGATGCCCTGGAAGGTGCCCCAGGCCATCTCATGACCGCCGCCCAGCACCAGCGGCATGCTGCGGCGCTGGAGGGCATAGGCCACGTAGGCGCCCAGGCTTCTCTGGGCCCCTTCGAGGCCGCGGTTCTCGCAGGTCACATCGCCCGCGTCCCACACCACAGGCTCACCCATCACCGGCAGATTGCACAGCGCGTGGCGCAGCGAGACGGGGCCGCGTGCCGCGCCGGCGCGCCCGCCGTTGCGGCGCACGCCTTCGTCCACCGCGAAGCCGATCAGCGTGACGCCGCCGGCGGACTGGGTGGTGACGTGGCGCACATGCTGGTGCCAACGGGTGGTGACGCCGGTCTCCTCGGCGTCCACGCGGCCGCTCCACTCAAAGGGGGGTGTCATGTCCATGGGACCTCCTTTCCTGTCCATTCACCACCACGCGGTGGCAGGGGTTGCGGCCAAACCAGTAGGCCAGTTCGTTGGGGTGTTCGAGGTGCCAGGCCACGAAGTCGGCGCGCTGGTCGGGCGCGAGCCGGCCCCGGTCGGCCAGGCCCAGGGCGCGCGCCGCATGCACCGTGATGCCCTGCACCGCTTCGAGCGGCGTGAGCCGGAACAAGGTGCAGGCCATGCTCGCCATGAGCAGCAGCGACAGGCCCGGCGAGGTGCCGGGGTTGTGGTCGGTGGACACGGCCATGGGCACGCCGGCCGCGCGCAGGGCCGCGATGGGAGGCAGCTGGGTTTCGCGCAGGAAATAGTAGGCGCCGGGCAGCAGCACGGCCACGGAACCGGCCGCCTGCATCGCCGCGATGCCTTCGGCGCTCAGGTGTTCGAGGTGGTCGCACGAGAGCGCCCCATAGGCGGCCGCGAGCGCGGCACCGCCCTGGTCGGACAGTTGCTCGGCGTGCAGCTTCACCGGCAGCCCCAGGCCGGCCGCCGTGTCGAAGACGCGGCGGGTCTGCGCCGGCGAAAAGCCGATGCGTTCGCAGAAGGCGTCTACCGCATCCACCAGGCCCTGCGCGTGCAGCTCGGGCAGCCACGCGCAGACGGCATCGATGTACCGGTCGGGCTCGCCCTCGAATTCGGGCGGCACGGCATGGGCGCCCAGGAAGGTGGTGCGCACGCTCAGCGGCAGTTCGGCAGCGAGCTGCCGCGCCACGCGCAGGCAGCGCGCCTCGGCCTGGAGCGAAAGGCCGTAGCCGGACTTGATCTCCAGCGTTGTCACACCCTCGGCCATGAGGCACAGCGCGCGCTGCCGGGCGCTGGCCAGCAATTGCGCGTCGCTCGCGGCGCGGGTGGCCGCCACGCTGGCGCGGATGCCGCCACCGGCGCGTGCGATCGCTTCGTAACTCACGCCCTGCAAGCGCTGCTCGAACTCGGCGGCGCGCTGCCCGCCATACACCAGGTGGGTGTGGCAGTCCACCAGCCCCGGGGTGAGGAGCGCACCGCCCAGGTCCACCTCGAGCGCAGGCCGGGCCTGCGCGGGCAGGTCTGCCAGGGCGCCCACCCAGGCGATGCGCCCGCCCTCGGTGAGCAGGGCGCCCCCGTCGATCAGACCCCAGCCATCACATCCCCTGGCCGGGTCCAGCGTGGCCAGCCGGGTGTTGTGCCAGAGGGTGAGGGGGCTCATGGCGGCGCGGGCCTGGTCAGGACGCCCAGATGGCGGCACACAGATCCTCTTGCCCGGCACCGGCCTGGCCTTGCAGCACCAGCTGCAGCGCGGCCTCGATGTCGGGGGCGAACAGGCGGTCTCGCGCATAGAAGGGCACGCGCTCGCGCAGTGCGGCGTGGGTGCGCGCCAGGCGCGGGCTGGTGACCAGCGGGCGGTGGAAGTCCACCCCTTGCGCGGCGGCCAGCCATTCGATGCCGAGGATGGTCGCCGTGTTGCGGGCCATCTCGTCGAGCCGGCGCCCGGCGAAGGTGGCCATGCTCACGTGGTCTTCCTGGTTGGCGCTGGTGGGCAGGCTGTCCACGCTGGCCGGGTGGGCGTGCGACTTGTTTTCCGAGGCCAGCGCGGCGGCGGTCACGTGCGCGATCATGAAGCCCGAGTTCAGGCCCGGGTTGTCCACCAGGAAGGGCGGCAGGCCCGAGAGCGTGCTGTCGATCAGCAGCGCGATGCGCCGCTCCGAGATGGCGCCGATCTCGGCGATGGCCAGCGCCAGCGTGTCGGCCGCGAAGGCCACCGGCTCGGCGTGGAAGTTGCCGCCCGAGATCACCTCGTTGGTGTCGACGAACACCAGCGGGTTGTCGGTCACCGCATTGGCTTCGATCAGCAGCGTGCGCGCGGCGTTGGCGATCAGGTCGCGGCAGGCGCCCATCACCTGGGGCTGGCAGCGCAGGCTGTAGGGGTCCTGCACGCGCTCGTCGTTGTCCAGGTGCGAGAGCCGGATCTGGCTGCCCGCCAGCAGCGCGCGCGTGGCCGCCGCCACGGCGATCTGGCCGGGCTGGCCGCGCGCCGTGTGGATGCGGGGGTCGAACGGCGCGTCGCTGCCCTTGGCGGCGTCCACGCACAGCGCGCCGATCACGGTGCCGGCCTCCAGCAGCCGCTCGGCCATGAAGAGGCCGTGCAGCGCCAGCGCGGTGGACACCTGGGTGCCGTTGATCAGGGCCAGGCCTTCCTTGGCCGCGAGCACCAGGGGCGCGATGCCGGCGTCCTTCAAGGCGCTGGCCGCTGGCACGCGCTGACCGCGCACCCACACATCGCCTTCGCCCATCAGCGCCAGCGTCATGTGCGAGAGCGGGGCGAGGTCGCCCGAGGCGCCCACCGATCCCTTGACCGGGATCAGCGGCGAAATGCCGGCGTTCAGCAGGGCCAGCAAGGTGTCGATCACGACCGGCCGAACGCCCGAGTGGCCGCGCGCGAGGCTGGCGGCCTTCATCAGCACCACCAGGCGCACCGTGGCCTCGCTCATGGGCTCGCCGGTGCCCACCGCGTGCGACAGGATCAGGTTGCGCTGCAGGGTCTCGAGCTGCTCGTCCGGGATGCGGGTGCGCGCCAGCTTGCCGAAACCGGTGTTGATGCCGTAGGCCGCGTCGCCCTGGCGCACGATCGCGTGGATCGCCGCGGCTGAGGCGGCGATGCCGGCCTGCGCCTCGGGCGCGAGTTGAATGTGCAGGGCCTGCTGCCAGACGGCGCGCAGGTCGCTCAGGGCCATCTGGCCGGGTTGGAGGGTCAGGGTGGAAAAGCTCATGGGGGAGGAGTGTCTCGCGCCGGGGGTCAGGCCACCATCGGCAGTTTCAGGCCGTGCTTCTTCGCGGTGGCGATGGCCAGCTCGTAGCCCGCGTCGGCATGGCGCATCACGCCCGAGCCGCAGTCGTTCACCAACACGCGAGCCAGGCGCTCGGCCGCCGCGTCGCTGCCGTCGGCCACGATCACCATGCCCGCGTGCTGCGAGTAACCCATGCCCACCCCGCCGCCGTGGTGCAGGCTGACCCAGCTCGCGCCCCCGGCGGTGTTGAGCAGGGCGTTGAGCAGCGGCCAGTCGCTCACCGCGTCGGTGCCATCGCGCATCCCTTCGGTCTCCCGGTTGGGGCTGGCCACCGAGCCGGTGTCCAGGTGGTCGCGGCCGATCACGATCGGGGCCTTGAGTTCGCCCGAGCGCACCATCTCGTTGAACGCCAGGCCCGCGATGTGGCGTTCGCCCAGGCCCAGCCAGCAGATGCGTGCCGGAAGCCCCTGGAACGCGATGCGCTCGCGCGCCATGTCCAGCCAGCGGTGGGTGTGATGGTTGTGCGGAAACAGCGCCTTGATCTTGGCGTCGGTCTTGTGGATGTCCTGCGGGTCGCCGGAGAGCGCCACCCAGCGGAACGGGCCTTTGCCCTCGCAGAACAGCGGGCGGATGTAGGCCGGCACGAAGCCGGGGAAGTCGAAGGCATTGGCCACGCCCTGGTCCAGGGCCACCTGGCGGATGTTGTTGCCGTAGTCCACCGTGGGAATGCCCATCGCGTGGAAATCGAGCATGGCCTGCACGTGCGTCGCACAGCTTTTCGCGGCGGCGTCCACCAGCCGCGCGTGCTGCGCCGGGTCGCGCTGCGCGGTCTTCCACTGCGTCACGCTCCAGCCCGCGGGCAGGTAGCCGTTGATCAGGTCGTGGGCCGAGGTCTGGTCCGTCACCAGGTCGGGCCGGGGGCCGCCGGCCCTGGCGCGCCTGACCAGTTCGGGCAACACCTCGGCCGCGTTGCCCAGCAGCGCGATCGAGACGGCCTCCTTGCGCGCCGTGTGGTGCCGGATCAGCGCCAGCGCGTCGTCGATGTCGCTGGCCTGCTTGTCCACGTAGCGCGTGCGCAGGCGAAAGTCGATGCTGCTCTGCTGGCACTCGATGTTGAGCGAGCAGGCGCCAGCCAGCGTGGCCGCCAGGGGCTGCGCGCCACCCATGCCGCCCAGGCCGGCCGTGAGGATCCAGCGGCCGGCCAGGTCGTTGCCGTAGTGCTGGCGGCCCGCCTCGACAAAGGTCTCGAATGTGCCCTGCACGATGCCCTGGCTGCCGATGTAGATCCACGAGCCCGCCGTCATCTGTCCGTACATGAACAGGCCCTGGCGGTCCAGCTCGTTGAAGTGCTCCCAGTTCGCCCACTTGGGCACCAGGTTGCTGTTGGCAAGCAGCACGCGCGGCACGCTGGCGTGGGTCTTGAACACGCCCACCGGCTTGCCCGATTGCACCAGCAGGGTTTCGTCGTCCCCCAGCGCCTTGAGCGAGGCCAGGATCTGGTCGAAGCAGGCCCAGTCGCGCGCCGCCCGGCCTATGCCGCCGTAGACCACCAGGTGTTGCGGGTTCTCCGCCACCTCGGGGTCGAGGTTGTTCTGGATCATGCGGTAGGCGGCTTCGGCCACCCAGTTCTTGCAGTTCAGCGTGGTCCCGCGCGGCGCGCGGATCACGCGGGTGGGGTCCAGACGGGGGTCGACGGCGGTGGTCACAGGCAGGTTCCTTCAGGCGGATGGCGTTGGGTGCTGTTGTACATATTCGACCGATACGTCTATAATATGTATATACAACTTTATCTGCCCATAATCTATGCTGTCAAGACCACTTCAGCGGTTCGACCCCTGGTAGAAACCCTATGGCTCCCACGCCCCCTGCCGAACGCACGCCCGCCTACCTGCGGGTGAAACAGCACGTGCTCTCGCAGATCCAGGCGGGGGTGTGGCGCGAGGGCGATGCCATCCCGGCCGAAGAAGCGCTGGCGCGAGAGTTCGGCGTCTCGCGCATGACGGTGAACCGCGCCATCCGCGAGCTCAGCGACGAGCAGATCGTGGAGCGCGTGCAGGGCTCGGGCACGTATGTGGCGCAGCAGAAGTACCAGGCCACGCTGGTGGCGATCCGCAACATTGCCGACGAGATCACCGCGCGCGGCCACGTCCACCGCAGCGAGCTGCACCGGCTCGAGCGCGCCAAGGCGGGCGAAGCGCTGGCGCGCCGCTTCGGGCTCAAGCCCGATCAGCCGCTGTTCCACTCGGTGGTGGTGCATTTCGAGAACGACGAGCCGATCCAGGTCGAGGACCGCTGGGTCAACCCCCGGGTCGCGCCCGACTACATGGCGCAGGACTTCACCAGCCAGACGCCCAACGCCTACCTCATGCGCGTGGCGCCGCTGCAAGGTGTGCACTTCGTGATCGAGGCCCGCGTGCCACCGCCCGAGGTGGCCGAGATGCTGTACATGGCGCCGGGGGACCCTTGCCTGGTGTTGCACCGGCAGACGCAATCGCAGGGGCAGGTGGCCTCGGTCGCTGCGATGTGGCACCCCGCATCGCGCTACCAGTTCACCGGCAGCTTCTGAGCACCCTCGGCCTCACATGGCCTTGAACTGCCCCGCGTAGAGCCGGCTGACCGGCCAGTTCTCGGGGCGCCCGCGCAGGCGCAGGCTGTGCTTGCCGGCTTCGTCTCGCTGCACGCTGTCGATGGCATCGGCGCGCACCACCGTGCCCCGGTGCACCTGCCAGAACATCGCCGGGTCCAGCTGCGGCAGCAACTCCTTGAGCGGCGTGCGGATCAACACCTCGGTCTTCGCCGTGAGCACGCGCACGTACTTGTCGGCCGCCTCGAACACCAGCACCTCGCCGATGGGCACCATGCGGATGCCCTGGCCCACGCTGGCCGAGATCACCTGCAGCCGCGGCGACGGCGAGGTCTCGGCACCGGCGAGCAGGGCGCGCAGTCGTGCGAGGGTGACTTCGTCGAACGCGACGCCGCCACCGTGGCCGCTGGCGGGCTGGCGCTGCGCGAGCACCTGCTGCACGCGCTGCACGGTGCGCGCCAGGCGCTCGGGCTGCACGGGCTTGAGCACGTAGTCCACCGCCTGCGTCTCGAAGGCCTGCACCGCGTAGGCGTCGTAGGCGGTCACGAACACCAGCGCGGGAAACGGCACACCCTCGGGCCACTCGTCGGCCAGCTCGGCGGCGGCCTGCAGGCCGGTCTGGCCGGGCATGCGGATGTCGAGGAACAGCACATCGGGCCGCAGGCGCAGCGCGTGCGCCACGGCGGCTTCGCCATCGCCCACGGTGGCCAGCACCTGAAGCGCCGGCCAGGCGCGGGCGAGTTCGGCCTGCAGGGCCTGGGCCAGCAGGGGTTCGTCTTCGGCGATCAGGGCGGTGGCGTTCATGTCGGGGAGGTTTGCAAGGGCAGGGTGAGCCGCGCGCGCGTGCCGCCGCCAGGCTGTCCCTGCCAGTCCATGTGGGCGCGCTGCGGGTAGGCCGTGGCCAGCCGCTCGCGCACCTGGGAAAGCCCGAAGCCCGGCGTGGGCGAGGGCTCGCTGCCCACACCCGTGTCGCTGACTTCCAGCACCAGCTGATCGCCCTCGTGGCGCGCGCTCACGCGGATCTCGCCCCCTTGCAGGCTGGGCTCCAGGCCGTGGCGGATGCAGTTCTCCACCAGCGGCTGCAGCAGCAGGGGCGGCACCGGTTGCGAGGCAAGCGGCTCAGGCAGCTCCAGCGTGTAGCGCAGGCGCGGGCCCATGCGCACGGCCATGAGCTCCAGGTAATCGCGCAGCCGGGCGAACTCCTGCGCCAGCGTGTGGCGCCCGGCGCTGGCCTCGGTGCGCGAGGCCGTCAGCGTGGCGCGCAGGAAATCGTTGAGCCGGTCCAGCATGGCCGTGGCGCGCACCGGGTCGGCGCCGATGAGCACGCGCAGGTTGGCCAGCGTGTTGAACAGCATGTGCGGCTCCAGTTGCGATTCGAGCAGGCGCAGGCGCGCTTCGCTGGCCTGGCGCTGCGCCTCTTCCTGCGCGAGGCGCGCATGCGCCAGCATGGCGCGGCTGGTGAAGTAATAGGCGCCGAAGCCCCCCGCGGCCAGCGACATCAGCACAAAGCCCAGCGTGGCGCGGGGCACGTTGCTCAGGCTCGCGAACAGCTCGCGGCCCAGCAGCAGGTTCGCCAACACACTGCCACCCACATAAGACGTCAGCACCGCCACCACCACCAGCAAGGCCATGCGCCAGACGCCGGGCCAGCCGTCGGGGCTCAGCACGTGGCGGCCGCCGTCGATCATCGCCCAGATGCCCAGCCCGATGCACTGCGAGTACACCAGGTTGACCCCGAAGGCGTCGCCGTTGACCGCCGTGATGATCAACGCGATCACGGTGTTGACCACCACCACCACGAGGGCGCGGCGGGCGGCGATGCGGGTCTTGAACGGCGGCATGCCCGCAGTATCCCGCATGCCCGCCGCAGCCAGGGGATTCACCGGCCGTGTTCCCGCTGGAGCCGCTCGCGCTCCTGCTCCACCAGGCGCTGCTGCAGCCCACCGCCACCCAGCACGAGCCACACCACCAGGCCATGGATCAGCAGGCCCAGGCCCCAGCCCAATGCGGGGTAGATCGCCCAGTGGCGGCCGCTGGAGATCGAGAGCAGGGCCAGCACGCTGTTGACCGAGAGGAACACCAGTGCGTGCACGTACCAGCCCATGCGCGCGCCCGCGCGGCGGCGTGCCAGGCGGTCCAGGTCGTTGAGTTCGGGGTTCGAGAGGTTCATGGTGTGCTCCATTGAAAAAAGAGAAGACGGGAAAAACGGGGTTCAGGCCAGGCCCAGCCACTGGCTCCAGACCAGGCCGCCCAGGTAGCGGTTGGGCAGCAGGGTGAAGGCACCGGCCACCAGGCAGGCGCTCACGTACAGCCCCACCATCACGCGCCGGTGCGTGTTCACCTGGCCGCGCAGCAGCGCGCGGAACGCCAGGAACAGGCTGCCGAACACGATGGGCACCAGCAGGTGAACCGGTGTGTAGCCCGCCACGTTGGGCAACTTGAAATCGCGGATGAAGATGGCCGAGATCGCGGTGACCAGCATCAGCGTGACCCAGGCATAGCCGATGGCGCGGTGCAGGCGCGGGCGCTGGTGGTGTGGCTGGCGCGCGGCGTGTCCGCGCCGCGCCCACAGCGCCACCGGGCCCAGCACCACGGCTGCGATGGCGGCGGTCATGTGGACGGCGATCAGGGGAGTGAGTTGCATGGTGGGCTCCGTCGGTGGGGATGGAGCGCACTGTGCCGAGGAGGCGCGCGCGGTGCCAGCGGCTTGCGACCGAAGCGCCCGGGTGCGAGGCGAAACGCCGCCAGCGCGGCGTGAAATGCAGGCGGACGAACTCAGCCCGCCAGGGGCCTGGCGCTCAGCGTGAAGCTGAAGGTGGCGCCCCGGCCGGGTTCCGCGCTGGCCTTGAGCTCACCGCCATGGCGCTGCACGATGCGCAGCGCGGTGGCCAGGCCGATCCCCAGGCCGCTGAACTCGTGCGGCATGTGCAGCCGCTGGAAAGGCTGGAACAGCTTGGCCGCGCGCGCCATGTCGAAGCCCGCGCCGTTGTCGATCACGCGAAAGCGCTGCTGGCCGTGCTCGTAGGTGCCCTCCACGCGGATGACCGCCTCCGCCGTGTTTGCCGTGTACTTCCAGGCGTTGTGCAGCAGGTTCTGCATCAGCGCCTCCACCAGCGCCGGGTCTGCCATCACATGCAGGCCGGGCTCGATCTGCCAGCGCACCCGGCGCTGCGGCTCGGCGCCCGCGAACTCCTCCAGCAAACGGCTGGCGATGGCGCTCAGGTGCACCGGCTGGCGCTGCAGCTCGCCGCGCGCGAACTGCGACAGCGTGAGCAGGCCGTCGATCAGCTCGCCCATCTTCTTGCTTGCCGCCGTGATGCGCTGCAGGTGCCCCTGGCTGTCGCTGCTCATGCCAGGGTTGTCTTCTTGCAGGGCCTGCGCGAAGCCGTTGATGATGCGCAGCGGCGAGCGCAGATCGTGCGCCACCGCATACGAATAGCTCTCCAGCTCGTTGTAGGCGGCCTTCAGGGCCTCGGTGCGCTGGTGGATGCGCTGCTCCAGCGAAGCGTTGAGCTGCTGGATCTCCAGCTCGGCGCGCTTGCGCTTGCTCACGTCCTGGATCACGCCGAGCGCGGTGACCGCGCGCCCCTGCGCGTCGCGCTTGAACTCGGCCTGCACCAGAAACCAATGCTCCTCGCCACCGAACAGCAGCCGGTATTCAAGGTGGTAATCGGCCTTGCCCTGCAGCGCGAGTTTCCACAGCTGCAGTGCCCTCGGAAAATCGTCCGGGTGCGTCAGCGCGATCATCTCCTGCGCGCTGAAATCCGCCGAGGGCAGGCCCAGGATCTTGTGCGAACCCGCCAGTGTCACGAAGCGCCCCGTGACGAGGTCGGCGCGCCAACTGGCCAGCCCCGCCAGCGCATGGGCCTGGCGCAGCAGATCCTCGCTCGTGCGAAGCGCCTCCTCGATCGCCATGCGCGCGCTGATGTCCTGCACCACCGCGATCAGGTAGTCGGGCTCGCCCGATGCCTTGCGCACCAGCGAGATCGTGACGTGCGCCCAGATCACGTGGCCCCGCCGGTGGATGTAGCGCTTCTCGAAGCTGTAGTGGTTGATCTCGCCGGCCAGCGCGCGCCGGAGCTGGCTCATGTCCAGCTCCAGGTCGTCGGGGTGGGTGAAGTCGCGGAAATGCCGCTTCAGCATCTCCTCCTTCGTGTAGCCCATCATGTCGCAGTAGGTCTGGTTCAGGCGGATCCAGCGGCCGTCCAGGTGGTTGTGCGCCATGCCGGTGGCGCTCTGCTCGAAGGTGTCCTCCAGTTGCCGCTTGCTTTGCTGGAGTTGCTCGGTGGCCTCCTGGAAACGCTGGTTGCGGCGCTGCATCATCGTGATCGCGCCCACCACCACCAGCTGCGCCAGCAGATGCCAGAGGTTGAGCCAGAAGGCCTCGCTCGGGTTCTCGATCGCCAGGCTCCAGTAGGGCTTGATCATCAGGTAGTTGATCAGCGCCGCCCCCAGCAGCGCGCTCAGCAGGCCCGGGAGGAGACCGCCGTACAACGCGGCCAGCGCGGTTGCCAGAGAGAGCGTGATGAAGCGCCCGCCCGACTCGGCCGGCGCCAGCGCCATGCGCAGCCACACGGCTGCAAAGGTGAGCGCCACGGCCACCGCGCAGCGAAGCCAGATGCTGTGTTCCCCGGGCTGCCAGTTCACCACGCGCTGCCAGAGCGTTTGCAGCGGGCTCGTGGAGGACGGGGGTGGCGTCATGGGCGCAAGGTCGGTGGGGTGGCCCAGCTTACACCGGTCTGCCTCAGGATGGCTTTCTGGCGGGCGCCAGGGCGTGAAGCATGTCATCGATGGCCGCGGCCGTCTCCAGCGGCCTTTCCATCGGAAACAGGTGGCTGCCCTCCAGGATGCGCAGCCGCTCCGGGTGCGCCTTGCCCACCAGGCGCAGCGTCATCGCCATGCCCACCTGCTTCATTTCCTGCGAGTCGGTGCCGCCGATGAAGCCCACCGGGCATTGCAGCGGGTGGCGGCGCAGCAGGCGGTCCAGGTTGTGGGGCAGGGTGTTGTAGATCGCGGTCTCCACCTCGCGATCGAACGCCAGCACGCGGTGCGGCCGGCCCTGCGCGTCGGCCGCGTCGCGCGTGCCGTGCTGGATGTAGTCGCGCAGCACATTCGGGTCCCACCGGGCAAACGCCTTCTTGCTGCTGAAGTGGGCGTGCGCGGTCTGCGCATCGGGCCAGCTGTGGCGCCGGCGCCGGCTCACCTTGCCGGGCGAGACCGAGCCCACCAACTGCGTGCGCTTGATCAGTTCGAGCGTGCGCGCGCGCCAGCCGCCAAGCACTGGCGAATCGATCAGCACCACGCCGCGCACCGCGTGCCCGCCCAGGCGGGGGTGGCGCGCCGCGCACATCAGGCTCAGGAAACCGCCCAGCGAGTGGCCCACCAGCCAGGCGCCCTGGCCGTGGCGCTCGACCTCGGGAGCGGCGAAATCCGCCAGCTGCTGCACCAGGTGGGGCCAGTTGCTCGTCACCGGGTACTGCGGCTCATGGCCGAAGCGGTCCACCGCGCGCACCGTGTGGCCGCGCGCGCGCAGCGACTTGAACAGCACCCCGTACGTGCTGGCAGGGAAACTGTTGGCGTGGGAGAAAACGATCAGCGACATGCCTTCAGATCAGCTTTTCCTGGCTGTTGGTGATCTTCTTGAGCGGCGCATTGCGCACGTTGTCGCTCAGCAGCGGCACCTCGGTGTGGGCGTCGTCCCAGGTCGGGTCCTCGATCTCGTCGAACACCTCGCGCAGCTTCTGGCCCCAGGTCTTGTGCAGCATGCGGAAGTAGGGGTTGTCGTTGTCGATGCAGGTGATCTTGTCCGACTGCAGCATGTTGGCCTCGTACACCGCCAGATCCAGCGGCAGGCCCACCGACAGGTTGGACTTCAGCGTGGAATCCATCGACACCAGCACGCACTTGGCCGCCTCGTCCAGCGGCGTCTCGGGCCCAATCACGCGGTCCAGCACCGGCTTGCCGTACTTGGACTCGCCGATCTGGAAAAACGGGGTCTCCGCCGTGGCCTCGATGAAGTTGCCCGCCGAATACACCTGGAACAGGCGCATGCCCTCGCCGCGCACCTGGCCGCCGAAAATCATCGACGCGTTGAAATCCACCCCCGCGCGCTGCAGTGCATCGCCGTCGCGCTCGTACACATGGCGCACCGCCGAGCCCAGCACGCGAGCCGCATCGAACATGCTCTTGGCGTTCCAGATCGTGACGGGTTCACCCCCATCCGGGTCTGTGAGTTGCTCCACCTGGAGGATCTCGCGCACCGACTGCGAAATGCTCAGGTTGCCCGCCGACAGCAGGCACATGAAGCGCTCGCCCGGCTTTTCATAGACGATCATCTTGCGGAAGGTGCTGATCTGGTCCAGGCCCGCGTTGGTGCGCGAGTCCGAGAGGAAGACCATGCCCGCGTTGAGTTTGACGGCGACGCAGTAAGTCATGATGAAGAAGAGGTAGCGAGTTTCTTGAGGGCGTACAGCTGTTCCAGCGCCTCGCGCGGGCTCAGGGTGTCGGGGTCGATCTGCGCCAGTGCCGCCTGCAGCGGGTGCGCTTCAGGCTCCAGTGTGGCAGGTGGCGGCGCGAACAGGTCCACCTGGCTGCGGCTTTCTTCGCTCTGGGCCTCCAGAGCGGCCAGGGCGTGGCGCGCATGCTGCACCACCCCCGCCGGCACGCCCGCCAGCCGCGCCACCTGGATGCCGTAGCTGCGGCTGGCCGGGCCCGGCTCGATCTGGTGCAGGAACACGATGCCCCCGCCGCCCTTGCCGCCCGACTCCACCGCGCTCACGTGCACATTCACCGCCGCGTGGTGGCTCGCCGGGAACTCCGTCAGCTCGAAATAGTGCGTGGCAAACAGCGTGTACGCGCGCGACTTGTCGTGCAGGTGCGTGGCAATGCCGCCGGCCAGCGCCAGGCCGTCGAACGTGGACGTGCCCCGGCCGATCTCGTCCATCAGCACCAGGCTCTCGGGCGTGGCCGCATGGAGAATCTGCGCCGCCTCGGTCATCTCGACCATGAAGGTCGACTGCGCATTGGCCAGGTCGTCGGCCGCGCCGATGCGGGTGTGGATCGCATCGATCGGGCCCAGCCGGCACGACGTGGCCGGCACATGGCTGCCCATGCTGGCCAGCAGCACGATCACCGCCACCTGCCGCATGTACGTGCTCTTGCCGCCCATGTTCGGGCCGGTGATCACCTGCATGCGCTGCTTGGGGCCCATCACCGTGTCGTTGGCGATGAAGCTGCCGCCCGAACTCTCGTTGAGCCGTGCCTCCACCACCGGGTGGCGGCCGCCGCGGATGTCGATGCACGGCTCCGGCACGAACTGCGGCGCACACCAGTTCTGCGTGAGCGCGCGCTCGGTCAGCGCGCACAGCGCGTCCAGCGCCGCCATGGCGCGCGCCAGCTGCGTGAGCGCAGGCACGTAGGCCTGCAGCTCGTCCAGCAGGTGCTCGTACAGCCACTTCTCGCGCGCCAGCGCGCGGTCTTGCGCCGACAGCGCCTTGTCTTCAAAAGCCTTGAGCTCGGGCGTGATGAACCGCTCGGCATTTTTCAGCGTCTGGCGGCGGCGGTAATCGTCCGGCACCTTGGAGGCCTGGCCCTGCGTGACCTCGATGTAGAAGCCGTGCACCTTGTTGAACTGCACGCGCAGGTTGGCGATGCCGGTGCGCGCGCGCTCGCGCTGCTCCAGCTCGATCAGGAACGCATCGCTGTGGTTCTGGATGCCGCGCAGCTCATCGAGTTCGGCATCGAAGCCGTCGGCAATCACCCCGCCGTCGCGCACCAGCGCCGCCGGCTCGGGCAGCAAGGCGTCTCGCAGCAGCTCGGCGCAGCCCTCGGGCGGCGTGAGGTGCGCCGCAATGCCGTGCAGCAGACCACCCGCCGCCTGCGGCCCCAGCTGCGCCGCCAGTTGCCGCGCGCGCTCCAGCGTCTGCCCCAGGCCCACCAGCTCGCGCGGCTTCACCTGGCGCAGCGCCGTGCGCGCCGTGATGCGCTCCACATCGCTCGCGCCCTTGAGCGACTGCCGCAACGACTGCCACAGGCCCCCGCGCAGCGTGTCGATGGCGGCCAGGCGTGCGCGCGCCTCGCTGCGATCGCGCCGGGGCTCCAGCAGCCAGCTGCGCAGCGCCCGGCTGCCCATGCCCGTGCAGCACACGTCCAGCAGCGAAAACAGCGTGGGGCTCGGCTCGCCGCGCAGCGTCTGCGTCAGCTCCAGATTGCGCCGCGTGTTGAGCGGCAGATCAATCCGCTCGCCGCTGCGCGCCACCTGCAGGCTGCTCACGTGCGTGAGCGCGCGGCCCTGCGTGTGCTCGGCGTAATTCAGCAGCGCGGCGGCGGCCGCATGCGCGTCCGGCATGTCCTGCGCGTCCCAGGCGGCCAGGCTTGCGGCCTGCAACTGCTCCAGCAGCTTGCGCTGGCCCAGGGCCGCATCAAACGCCCAGGCCGGGCGCAACACCGCCACCAGCCGCCCGCCAAGGCTGCCGCTCTGGGTGGCCAGCGCCTGCACCGATTTCTCGAACGCGGGCGTAGCCTCCGCGCTGTACAACACCTCGCCTGGGGCGACACGCGCCACCCAGTCGGCCAGCTCGTCGCTCGCGCACTGCGCGAGAAAAACAATGCCTTGCGTCACCGACATCCACGCCAGCCCACAACCCGTGCGCGCGCCCGGGTGCACCGCCATCAACACCGCTTCGGACTTGTCCGACAGCAGCTCGCTGTCCGTCAGCGTGCCCGGCGTCACCACGCGCACCACCTTGCGCTCCACCGGCCCCTTGGCCGTGGCCACGTCGCCCACCTGCTCGCAGATCGCCACCGACTCGCCCAGCTTGATCAGGCGCGCCAGGTACGTGTCCACCGAGTGGAAGGGCACACCGGCCATCACCACCGGCTGGCCGGCCGACTGGCCGCGCTGCGTGAGCGTGATGTCCAGCAGCCGCGCGGCCTTCTCCGCGTCCGCGAAAAACAGCTCGTAGAAATCGCCCATGCGGTAGAACAGCAGCGTGTTCGGGTGCCCGGCCTTGAGGCCCAGGTACTGCTGCATCATGGGCGTGTGCTGCGACAGGTCCGCCGGGGTGGCGGGGCTGTCGGAAAAATCCTTTTTCATCGATGACGTCGTGAATTTCTGGCCAAAAGTTCACCGCACTGTGCCGTGGCACGGGCTGCTTCGGTGGCAGCGGGCGAAGGGCAGTGGGAACGGTGAACGGCGCGGGGAGTGAGAGGGGAAGGCGGCTCGATGCCCGAGCTATATCTTATGTCTTACGACACAAGCCTCAGCCTCACTGCCCGTTTTTTTGGCAACACAGCGGCAAGCCCCGCAGGAGCTCGCTGCCGCCAGGTTGCTCCAGCGACATCCACAAGCTTATGCACAGAAAGAAGGGACAAGTGCGGCGCCGTCAGCCCAGGAAGAAATCCATGGGAATCAACTCGATGCCCCAGCCACCCTCTTCACCCAGGGTCGCCGCCGGGTGCATGGAAGCCAGGCGCAGCGCTTCGTCTCGGGTCGCCGCCTCGATGATGAACAGACCCCCCACCATCTCCTTGGCCTCGGTGTAGGGCCCGTCCGTGATCTGCGGCTTGCCGCCGCGCGGGCGCAGCGACACCCAGTCCTTCGGCTCGGCCAGCGACGCCGATACCACCATCTTTCCAGTGGCGCGCATCTTCTCGTCCAGCGCCGGGCACTGGCTCACCAGGGCCTGCACATCGTCGGGCGCCATGGCGGCGAACTTGGCGGGGTTGTAGTAGGCAAGACCGAGGTACTTCATGGGCAACTCCATTGAGGGGGTGACGGGGGCATGCCTTCACGACGAAGCGGGCCCCCGGCCATCGACAACCGAACCGCAAAAACCGCCCCGTTATCCCGCCAGCGGCAGCACATACCCCGTGCCCAGCAAAGTGCGGCCCGACAGCAGCGCGAACTTCGTGCCGCCCTGGAGCTGCGCCAGCGCCAGCTCCGGCCGCAGAAACTGCACCTCCAGCGTGCAAGGCACCTCGGGCACCGGCTCCCCATCGGTGGGCACGGCCAGCCGCGTGGTGAACCCCTCGGAGCCCACCACCAGCGCCCCGTCGAAATACCCCGCGCGGATCGGCCGGCTCTGCCGTGGCGTGTCTGCCGCGAGCAAGGTGAGTTCGATCCGGGCGTCCGGCCTGAACACCGTGCCCGCCGCGAAACCCTGCGGCTGGTGCTTCGGCGCCTTCGCCCGCTGGATCAGCCAACCGATGATGTTGCCGATGATCGGCAGCCACAGCACCATCAGCACCGAACCCAGATCGCGCGCCAGCGAAGGCTGAGGCGCCAGCCAGCGCACCACCCCGCCAATCAGCGCGAGCACCAGCATCATCACCGTGATGATCTGCCGCCGCCTGGAAATGGAAGACGAAGGAGGGGAAGAGGGGGAAGAAGAAGGTTGTGTCATGGTGGTGCAGGATACGGCTTGCCGCGCATCCTGCCCACCGCGGCGGATCAGACGCCATGCCGCCTGCACAGGCGCCGTCTGGGCCTGCCGCGCCACGTCATGGCGTGTGGGCCCCCCATCCGGCGAACTTCATGAGGTCAGCTTTTCATCGCTCAGGCCCAGCTCGCGCAGCACCGCGAGGCGGCAGAGGCTGGCCATGGAGCGGTGTTCGAGCCGGGCCCGCTCCTTCACATGCTCCAGCTCCAACGGCGTGAGACGCAGCGCAATGGGGCGCGAACTGTTGACCCCGTTGGGCACGCGTTTGCGAGACGAAGAGACAGCGAACGTGGACATGGACAAAGTGCTCCTTTCCCTGGGCTAGCATTGAGTAACGGAAAAATACACAACAAGTACTTTTTGAGTACATGTTTATTCCATCATATCCTAGCTGTGGCAAAAATGAGTACTTTCTTGGAGCGGTTTTTGGAGGAAAGGCGTCGGCTCCAACTGAATCAGCAAGAGCTTGCCGACGCCGTCGGTATCTCAAAGCGCTCGATCGGGAACTACGAGCGTGGCGAACGCAATCCCGATGCGGAAGTGCTCGTCAAGCTGGGCGAGGTTGGCATGAACGTGTGCTACCTCCTGACTGGCAAGCGCATCTCAACAAGACTGGGCCTGGAGCCAATGCAACGCGCGGTACTTGATGATTTCGATCGCTGCACGCATGAGATGCAGATCGAAGCTGTGAGGTACATGGCGCTCCTAGCTGAGGGCACCGTTCCTTCTGCGCCTTCCAACCAGATTCACAAGCCTCGGAAGAGAGAAACCGAAGCCAAACGCCAGAAGAGCCGCTAACCATCGATGCAGAAGCAAGAGCTGAAAGGCACAGTCGGAGCCTTTCCTTCTTCGCTATGACATCGGGCAGAGAACCGTGAGACTGCTTTAGACCGGGTGCAGTCGGCCGCACTTGCGTTGCGAGCGTGCGATCTTTGCCACATTGCAGACGTTGCGGCATGCGCTGCCGGAGACCCAACTGCTGGCAAACTATGGGGCACGGCTAGACTTCGGCATTCGGCCAATCGCGCTCGCTCGCCCCGCCTATCAGTCAATGACCGGTGTCGGGGACCTCTGTCATTCGCGCGACCCGACCCGACCGGCCGCACCCAGTCTGAAGCTGCCTTCCAAACATCAAGGGCGGCTGTGCAGCGATAGCTGCCGAAGCAGGCCGATTCTGAGCTCACGCTACCCATTGAAGACCGGACGTTCGCCGCAGGACGCTTGGTGGAGGCATGACGATGGTTGAATCCTTGTATGGGCGTTCGCCACACCGCTGTCAGATGCGAAATCGCCACTCCTCTCAACGACGCCCCACCCATGTATCGCTCCGGCATGAGGCTAAAAACGTTGGCCACAGCCGCATTTGCTGCGTCATTACTCGAGAGAGAAGAACTTTTCAGCAAACTCTTCAACGCTCATCATTGGTGTGGTGCGGTGGATGGCGCGATGGCAACTAGGGCACAGAACGGCTAAATCTTTCATGAACGTCTTGGTCGGTGCCTCCAGTTCCGAGAGGGGGACTTTGTGATGGACTTCCCATATGGCAGCGTTTAATCCGGGATACTTGAGCGCTGAATATGATCCGCACGCCTCACACTCCAACCCGTCCTCTGTCATCGCCAATCGACGCTTTTCGTCAGCTAACGAGGGATTGCGTTCGTGCCGCAGGTGAGAAATGAGCTTTTTCTGCCCTTCAATCGCCCCGGCGTCGACGTCCGGTCCAAGCGTCGGCCCCAGCCCCGCAACAAAGTTCGCAAGCTCGAACGGCATAACTTCCTGTCGCAGCTTCTCCCACGCCGCCCGATT
>NZ_JAHCKK010000047.1 GCF_026125825.1 Hydrogenophaga sp.
TTGAGAACCGGGAACTTTCTCGCGAAAACCGGCAGGCCTTGCGACCTCCCGTCCGAGCCACCAATAAGCATGCACGAACGAAGAAGGCCGCTGTTTAAGCGGGTTACAGCGGCCTTCAGGGCCGCGACAAAGTTCTCGGGTTCTCAAGCCCGGCTCACCTTTTTCGTGAGCGGGGGAGACTTTACATCAATACGATGAAAGTACTCAATAGATAGAAGCAAGAATCGCGGGCCTGCACTTGGACAACGATGCTGATCTTTGAAAAATGTTGGCGAGCAGCGACGGTTCACGGCAGCCGCATTTCATGTTGCCCGACGGTGCGATCGGCAGCACATGATGGTTATACATTCGCCGACCATGAAGGTGTTCGACCTGCAAACCGCAGTGCCACGAGCTTTGCGGAGCGCAGAAGTAGAACTGGATGTCGGTGTCGACCGTGAAATGCACGTGAGCGTCCATTTCGGCGCCTCGATTCCAGGTCAGCGACTCGTAGAGTTTCTGCGGCAGCTTGCGTGGACTCTTGATCAGCGCGGTGCCATCCGCGCGCGCTTCCTCAGGCGTTGCGTTGACAGACAGCTCGCAGGCCGGAAGTTCTTGTGCAAATCTGATCGTAGAGGCCTGCGTAAGCGCGTGCCTGGAACGTCATGGAATGAGAGATCGCACGCTGCACCGCCGCCTCTCCAAGCTCCACACGCAGACTTGGGTTGCCAAGCAAGTGCTCAACCGCATCGGCGATGGCATGCGGATGGCGACGAGGGACGAGTACACCCGCGCTACCAAGCAGCGCAGGCATGCCGCCGACTCGTGTCGCGATGCAAGGCAATCCGATAGCCATTGCTTCGAGCAAGGCCGCCGGGGTGCCCTCATGGTCCGACGGCAAAAGGAACACATCGAGGCTGCGTAGGAACTCCGGCATGTCTACGACAGGCCCGCGCAGTTCAACGTCCAAGCCAACTGAGAGCGCCTCTATATGCCCGCGGCAAGGCCCCTCCCCCGCAATTACCAAACGGCAACTCAGGCCGCGCCCCTTCAGAATTTGCATTGCGGCGACAGCATCGTCCAGACGCTTGACTGGATGAAGCCTCGCTGCAACGCCAACGGTGAAGGGAGTGACCGCGTTTCGGCATCTGGGTGACGGCGAAAAGTGCTCTAGATCAACGCCGGTCGGAATCACCTCGATCTGGCGCCGTACGAGGTAGCCGTAGCGACGAGCGAGATCCTCTGACACTGCGGTTAATCGGTCCGCAGCGCGAAGCCCCCGAATGATCGGCACCAGCCAACGCCAGCCCGAGCCGAGCGCTATGTGCATGGTGGCCAACATCGGCACATGGTGTAACGATCCCGCGGCCAGCGCAGCTGAGATGTGCCCCTGTGCATGCAACACATGGACGTTTTGCTTCTCCAGAACCGTGCGCAACCGATCGGGAAAGGCAGCTTCACGGCGATCCAGACCGATGACCGGTACACCGGGTGCATCGATCTGCGAGTACCCCTCAGTCGGCGGATCATAGGTAATCAAGACCGGGTCGATGCCCAGGCTGGGTGCGGTGCGGCACAGGTCGGAGACGATCCGCTCACGGCCGCCGATCTCCATGGTCGGGAGCAGATGAGCGACGCGGATCATGACGAAGCAGAGGTCGTTTTCACCTTCCGCCTTGTGGCCCTCATCCACCAGCACCGAGCCGGCTGCGCGCCTCGGCAACATACTTGCGATAGCTCGGCGCGTGCTTTTCTATTCTCGAGGCGGCTTCACAATGGCAATTGGGACAGTTGAGTTTGAAGGCGTCCTGGGCAGCCTCATGGTGGGCTTTCGAGTAGATGATTTCGCTGAGCCGCTTCTCGTGCAGATTGCCAAGGGGAAAGGTTACGTAGCAGAGCATGACGCTGCCGTCTGCACCAACCCAGAGCAGCTTGCGCGCATCGCAAGGAATTCGCATCTGTTCCTGCTTCAGCGCCCAATCCGCCAGAGATGCGATCGCAACCGCAGATTCGGTCAACAACTCAGGTCGTAAGGCTTTAAGCGCGAGCAGGTGACGGGTAACTTGCTCAAGCGCGGCCTCGTCGCTCGGAGTGAACTGAAGCTCACGGTCCTCACCTTCCTGGAAATAAGGTAGCGAGTAATGAACAATATCGATGTGAATTCGGCCCTTGAAGCGGTCTGCAAACCGGACAATCTCGTCTACGGACTCAATGCTTGCTGAGCGACGGCTGAGCAGGAAATTGAACTGAATCTCCAGCTCGTCTGGCCCAAACATCTTTCGGGTATTTTCAAGACTTTCGATCAGACGCTCAAAGCGGCCAGGCCGTTGGACGTACTCGTCAAATGCACTTCCTTCCCCGTAGTAGCCAACCGTGATTTTGCGTAGGCCTGCAGCATGCAGTTCCTTGATTCGCTTGTCTAACGTCAGTGCATTGGTCGTGATGTAGCAACCGACGCCGAGACGGGTGGCGGTCTCCACCATCTTGACCACATCGGGGTGCAGCAACGGTTCGCCGCCATAAAGGCGGACGGCAGGGACCTTGGCGGCGGCTGCATCTTCGAGCAACTGCTCGACGATTTTCAAAGGGAGCTGCGCTCCTGGCATGAAGTCCCGTCCATATCGACAGCCCTTACACCGCAAGTTGCAGTGGGCAGTAATTGCGATGGTGATTCGTTCGGTCCGTGCTCGCACGATCGAAGGCCAAGTCTCCGCGAGTGAACTCAGCATGCGCTCGCTAGCGCGATAGCTTGCTTTCAACAACGGCATGGTTGACGGCATGAACTTGGCAACGGAGCGAGCGATGCTGTCGACTGTCATTGTTGATCCCCTGATAAGGCGTTGATTTCAACCAAGCGGCGCAACAGCAGACGCACCTGGGAGGTGTCGTGCTCACTTATTCCCAGATCGGCTCCAACGCCTTTGCAAATACCCAATGACAGTCACCGCCAAATGACGGGGAAGAGTGAACGCGGCCGCCCATGGATCTTTCTCCTGCTGTCTCTGGTGCTGAAGCTAGCATGAATGTGACTTGACCGGTCTGCTCGCATCGCTTATTTCAAGAAAGATGTGACCTGCTTGGCTTGGTGGAGACATTTATTTCTGCAAATGGGCTGGATCTCGGCCGAAACGTTTGTGGTCGCCCAAGTTGCGTCTGCCGTGCACCGAAGCCATACACGCCCCCTCGCGCCGCACATCGAAGGCCAGCGGCGTGAGATCGCTGTCTGACGACACGAGGCACACTGCCTCGAACTTCGGGGGCTTTCTTAGTCGCTAGCTCAAACTTTCTGAGCCCGCGCGGTGCACAGGGCTCAGCAAGTACTCAGCAAGAAGGAAGGTTTCCAGTTTGATCTCGGCATCCTGTCCAACCCCAGCAAAACTAATGCTGGAGGCGAAGAGGCACCGCGCGTGCCTTTGCGTCTCAAGCAAAACCAATTGTCGCTCCGGCAGGTTTCCGGGCAGGGTCGCTCTTCCTAAAGTCAGGGCCACCACATCACAAAGGAAACCCGCCATGCCCATTCTCAATGTCAAGGTCTCGGCACACCGCACGCCCGAGCTTTCCGCGCGCATCACAGAGGCGCTGCTTGAACTGACCAGCCGCGTGCTGGGCAAGCGTCGCGATCTCACCGCCGTGGTGATCGCCTATGTCGACCCACACGATTGGCACATCGCCGGCAAGTCGCTGGCCGAGCTGGAGAAGGCGAGCTTCTACTTCGATGTGAAGGTGGTCGACGAGACCAACACCAAGGCCGAGAAGGCTCGTTATGTGGCCGAGGCGTTCGAGTTGTTTGAAGGCCTCTTGGGCCCGCTGCACACGGAAAGCTATGTGTACGTGCAAGACGTGCGGGCCTCCGCCTATGGCTTCGGCGGCAGGACGCAGGAATTCCGTCATCAGCACCCCGACGAATGAAAGGCCCTTCCATGGAACTCGCCGATGTCATCGTGGCCACGGCCATGCGCCGTGCGGCCCTGGATGCCTGGATTCCCGAGGGTGAGGGCAAATGGTCGCTTCCCATTGAGTTTCTGCCGGACGGCGCAGGTTGGGTGGAGCTGATGCGCCTCACGCCGGGTGTGCGCCTGGGGCTGCATCGGCACACCGGTGAGGTGCACGCCCTGACGTTGAGGGGCGAGCGCCGGCTCAATGACGGCCGCGTCGTGCGCGCGGGCGACTACATCCACGAGCCTGCGGGCAACGTGGATTGGTGGGAGGCCACAGGTGACGAAGAACTCCTGGTGCACGTGGTCGTCAAGGGCAGCGTGGAGTACCTCGGGCCCCACCACAGCGTGCTGCAGCGGATCACCACCGCAGACCGCATCGCGGACTACCGCCGGCATTGCGCGACGATGGGCGTGAAGCCTGTCGAGCTGGGCCCGCTCGGTCCTGCGCGCCGATAAGTATCATTCGACCGATGCAGAAAGACCCCGACGCCCGCTTCAAGACCGCCCTGCAGGCGGTGGGCATCCTGGGCCTCATGGGCATGTTCGCGATGATCTTCCACAAGGGCTTCGCAGACATTTCGCTGCTGTGGCAGCAGCACGCCGGGGGTGATTTCTGGATCGCGCTGGCGCGCTACTTCTTCCGCAATCTGGCGGGTTGAACGGCGTCGGGCCTTCGGCCTGCGCCCCTGTAGGGATCGCTCGGGTGCTTACCTGGGGGGCACGGTGGCCTCGCGATCCACCATCATTTGCATCATGTGCTCCATCATGTCCATGCGCCGCTCCATCGGCTCGCGCATGCCCATCATCCCGCCCCTGCCGCGCATCTGGCCCATCATGTGCATGCCCGACTGCATGAGTTTCATGTGCTCGTCCATCAGGGCGGCGCGCTCCGCCGGTGTCTTGGCCGCCAGCATGCGCTGGTGCATGTCCTGCATGGCTTTTTCCTGCCTTTCCAGGGCCTCGGGTGTGAGCGGTGTCCCGGGCGCCGGGGCGGCGGCCATGGGCCCACGGCCGGGTGGGTGGGGAGCGGGCTGAGCTTGCGCGGTGTTGGGGTTCTGGCCCATGGCACAACCGGAGATCGTCAGGGCAAGGCATGTGGAAGCAAGGATTCGTGGACGCATGGCGCTCTCCTGGTGAAGGTTCAACCACAGCATCCGGCAGAAGGGGCCACGGGCCATTGACGAGGATCAATCGCCGCCGTGAAAGTGCGTGCGGGTGGTGGTGGCCCGAAGGCGGACGCGGCGGCGGTGAGGGGGTCAGGTGCGACGGAGTTGAATCTCGACCACCGTGCGCCCCGGCGCACTTTGCAGCGAGAGCTCCGCGCCGATGGCGCGGGCGCGCTCCCGCATGGCAAGCAGGCCTTTGCGCCATGCCACGGTGGCGTCGAACCCGCGGCCGTTGTCCACGATGCGCAAGCGCACATCCGGCCCGGCGGCAGCGGCTTCGATGCGGAGCTCTGTCGCCTGGGCGTGCTGCAGCACGTTCGACAGGGCTTCAAACACCATGAACTGCAACTGGCGCATCGCGCCGGCATCCAGCCGTTGCACGGGTTCGATCAGGTCCACCGCCCAGCGCAGCTCGATGTCGCTGGCGTGCAGGCGTGGCTCCAGGCGGTAGCGCAGGTTGGCCAGCAGGGCGGTCACGTCGCCCGGCGGCAGGTTCATGGCGTCGATGGACAGCTTGAGCTGATCCAGCGAGTCGCGCAGTGTCTGGAGCAGTTCCTGCTGGCTGGAGCGGCCCGATTCGAGCTGCCGGATCGCCGAGCTGATGTGGGCACCGACGCCGTCGTGCATGTCACGCAGGATGCGGGTCCGCTCGGAGGTGCGTTCCTGCGCCCGCGCCATTTGCTCCACCTGCCGGTAGCTCTCGGCCAGTTCGCGCTCTTTGTCCCTGACCCGCGCGGACAAGGTGTTGAGCAGGTCGCGCACCTGGGCCGACACCCGCCGGAACCGCTCGAGGACGATGTAGACCAGCCCCAGGCCGAACACCACCGACGAGTACCGCATGAGGCTGCTGTCGGCGTAGGTGGGGTTGATGCGGAAGACGTAGAGGTCGCGGAATCCCACCGCCACGTTGAGCAGCACCGCCAGCGCCACCACGCGGTGAGGCGTGCTGGCACCGCGCAGGGCCTGCGCCATGAAGGTGGCGCCGAACAGCAGAAAGGTCAGGCCCAGCGCCGCATACCAGGCGGTGAGGGCCTGCGGCTGGCCAAAGCCCAGGGCCCAGGCCGCCATGGGGCCGCTGGCCAGCATCAATGCCGTCAGCCAGCGGGCCATCAGGCGCCCGGCTGGCCGGTGGTCCCAGCGCGCCACGTTCATGCAGAACAGCCCCATGCTCCAGCCCCACACGGCCAGGGCGACCACCGGCACCACGCCCCACCAGGGCCAGGCCAGCACCGGGTTTTCAATGAGGGCGTCGCCGACGCGCACGGCCCAGCACAGTTCGGCCAGGCCGGCATAGAGGTACAGCGGGTCGCGCTGTTGTCGCACGGTGTTGGAGAGGTCGGGCTGAGTCACCCACAAGGACAGCGAGATCAGGCCGACCAGCAGGCTGAAGCCAACCACGACCATCGAGCCCGTCACGCGCCAGCGATGGGCTTCGGCGTATTTCGCGCCCACCAGCGCTCGCGGCCCGATCCAGACGGTGGAGAGCCCGCCGCGGCGCCCCACGTCCGCGCGCACCCGCACGTGCAGGGTGTTGTCGCGCTGCAGCAGGCCCGCGGGCAGCGGCGCGATGCGAGGCACCTGCCCATAGTCTGCCCCGTTGGCCTGCAGCATGTCGCCCTCGTGCTGCACCAGCATGCCGTTGAGCCAGACTTCGTAGGCATTGCCGAGCCGGGGCAGGTAGAGGCTCCAGGGTTCGTCGGGCGCCTCGGGCAAGGTGAAGTCCAGCTCGAAGGTGGCCCGCCCGGCGCGCCCGGGGTTGTGGCGGTCCCAGTGGTACGGCAGGCTGAGCTGGCGCTGCTGGGTCTGGCCGTCCACCATGATCGTGGCCCGCGCCTCGCGCAATTCCAGCGCCCGCCGGTCCGGCTCGCCGGGGCCGTCGGCGTGCAGCGGCCCTGCCAGGCCCAGCGCCAGGCCCAGGCCAACCAGCCAGCGCCGCACCCTGCCCTCAGTCATGCCGGGGCAGCATGCCCATGCGGGTGGCTTCAAACACCGCCTCCATCTTGGAGTGCACGGCCAGCTTGCTGTACAGGCTCTTGATGTGCGCCTGCACGGTGTGCATGCTCACGCCCTGCAGGTGGGCGATTTCCTGGTAAGAGAACCCGCGCGCGATCAGGCCAAGCACCTCCTGCTCGCGGCGCGACAGGGGCGGGTGTTCGAGCGGGGGCGGCGCGACCGCCGGTGGCGGGACGAGGGGCGCGGCCTCGCTGGCCTGGCGCGTGGCGTACTTGGCCAGCACGCGGCGCGCGATCATGGGGGAGATCGGTGACCCCCCTGCCTTCATGTCCAGGATGGTCTGCGCGATGTCGTCGGGCGCGGCGTCTTTGTGGATGTAGCCCAGCGCGCCGGCTTCGATGCTGGAGAGCACGTTGTCTTCGTCGCCAAACATGGAGATGACGAGGGTCTCGCAGGCGGGGTGGGTCTGGCGCACCAGGTGGATGAGTTCCAGGCCGGAGCCGTCGGGCAGGCCGAGGTCGGTGAGCAGCACGTCCACAGCCGGGCCTGGGCGGGCCAGGAAGTCCCTGGCATGCGCCACCGTGCCCACGCAAGCGGCCAGCGCGAGGGCCGGCGAGCGGGCCACGCAGGACTCAAAAAAACTGCGCATCTCGGGGTCGTCTTCGACGATCAGAACACGCCACATCGGGATCGGTCTCCAGCGTCCCGCGGGTTGGACACATTGCGCGCGGGGCTCGTCGAGCATACCCAGAAAGCCGGTGCGTTATGTGCAAAGCGGCACACCGGGGCGGCCCGCCATGCCCCGAATCCCATGTTCATGGGATGCAATTTGTCGCCCTCAGACCTCCAATCCCCTTGGCCTGGGTCCAGGGATCCCCGGCCAACGACCTACGAACATTTGGAGATTGCATGCGAAACAACCATAGACGGTATGCCCTGGCGGGCATGTTGATGCTGGCGCTGGCCGGCTGCGGCGGAAGCAGCGTCAACTCGGGCGCCGGCGGCGGCTCCGTCGTCGCCCCGGCGGGCCTGACCGCCAGCGGCGTGGCCGCCACGGGTGCGGCCTTCACGGGCGCGGTCATCACCGTGGTGGACAGCCGCGGTGTCACCGTGGGCCAGAGCCAGCCCGTCGGCGCGGACGGCACCTACAGCATTTCGCTCGACCCGGCGGCCGTGGCGCCCTTCGTGCTGGTGGCCACCCGCACCGACGCCAACGGGGCCACGCAGACCCTGGTGAGCGTGATCGCATCGGCCACGGCGACCACCGCCAACATCACGCCGATCACCACGCTCATCGCATCGCGCCTGTCACCCTCGGGTGACCCCGGCAAGCTGGCCAGCGAGCTGGCTGCGGGCAACGCGGTCATTTCGCCCCAGGCCGTGGCCGACACCGTGACGGAAGTGCAGACCATCCTGGCCCCGCTGCTCACGGCCACCAGCACGAGCGGCTTCAACCCGCTGACCGGCAGCTTCAGCACCGACGGCACCGGCTACGACCGCCTGCTGGATTCGGTCAACATCACCTTCCTGCCGGCCAGCTCGACCACGACCAACATCGAAATCTCGGTCAAGCAGGAAGTGCCCGATGGGCAGCAGCCGGTCAGCCTGAGCTTCAACAGCGCCACGACCACGGTCACGCCCTTGCCGGCGATCGACCCGGGCAAGCTCATCGCCGAAGGCACCTCGGCGAAGATCAGCCAGTTCCTGCAGGCCCTGACCGCCTGCTATGCGCTGCCGGCCAACCAGCGCGCGGCCGCGCCCAGCACCGTGCTCGCGGCGGCCTGCCTCGATGTGTTCCACAACAACGACCCCGCCCAGTTCAGGAACAACGGTGGCACGGTGAGCAGCACCGGTGCCTTCGCCAGCCTGTTCAACCCCAACGCGGTGGGCGTGGTGTTCAGCCAGGGCAACTACGAGTTCACCCGCGACAACGCCGACAAGGACATCGTCATCGGCTACAAGACCACCAGCCCGGACGGCGGCGAGTCTTACGACAGCTTCGTGCTGCGCCCCAGCACGGTCGACGGCAAGCTGCGCCTGATCGGCAACCAGTACCGCTTCCCCGGCCGCGTGGCGGCCTATCAGCAGCGGCGCAATTTCATCAGCCTGGGCCAGGAAGCCTACGACTACTTCAGCACCGGTTACGTGCTGGACATCGCCAACCGCCAGCGCCCGGGCAACCTGGGCCCGCTGTTCAACCGCGTCGTCGTGACCACGCCCACCGGTGCGGTGCTCACGTTGCAGCCCAGTGGCAACTCCAGCTTCCTCGGCCTGGTCAAGCCCGGGCCGGTGGTCTCGGCCACCAGCTTCGTGCGCCTGCGCAGCGAGTATGTGGACGGCAACACCTCGCGCCCGCATCCGCGCACCGTGGACACGACGCTGTTCTTCGTGGCCGACCCGGACCGCACCGAGGCCAGCCTGGCCAGTGCCACGTCGCAGGGCAGCTGGCGCTTCGAGTACTACCTCAACGTCGACGACCCGGCCACGCCGCAGGACGACACCACGGTGCCGGAAGTGCAGTACTACAAGAGCCGCGCCCGCGCCCTCACCATCGCGGAGCTGCGCACGCAGGGTCTCGCCCAGCTGACGCCGGGGCTGGTCGCCGAGATCCGGTCGGGCACCGAGCCCGCCGGGGGGCAGGATGCCGGGCAGATCGTGTTCGTGGACGGGGACACCGGCGACATCGCCACGGAGAGCGGCGGCGACGGCTGGACCGTGGGCACGGGCCAGTTGCCTCCCACGCAGATCACGATGTTTGGCCGCTCACCGCGCACCGGCAGCAACGCCAATTTCACCGACTCGGTCGAGGTGCGATCGACGGCCCGCCGGGCGATGGTGGCCTGCTCGCAGCAGAGCATGTCGGACGACCACTGCCTGAACGGCGGCCCTGGCTTCGCCGCGGGCTCGCGCCTCAATGGCCTGCACCTCTCGGCGCGAGACGTTGCGGGGCGTGAGTACGCGAACTTCTACGCGCTGTACCAGCTCAACATCGTGCCCTGAGGCCCCCAGCCTGCGCCACGGCCCCGCTGTGGCGGGGCATGCCCCGAGTCTGAAACGACAACGCCCCGCAAGCGGGGCGTTGTCGTTGGTGGCGTGGGGCCGATCAGCTGAACAGTTCCTTGGGCACGTTGCCGCCGTTGGCCGCGATGTGGGCGAGCACATTCTTGTGCAGCCACATGTTCATCTTGGCCGAATCGCCCATCAGCTCATCGGGGCAATAGAGCTCCTTGGCCAGCGCCTTGCGCGCTTCGAGGCTGCTGTCGAGCTCCAGGAGCTTGAGCAGGTCGACGATGGAGGTCTTCCAGTTCAGCTTCTGCGGGTTGGCCGCCGCTTTCTTCTCCATCAGGGCCATCACGTCCACCATGGTGATCGACGCGACGGCAGGCGCTGCGGCCGGTGCGGGCGCGGCCGCTGGAGCGTCTGCGGGTGCGGCCGGCGGCGTGATGACAGGCGCCTGCGCGGCCTTGGACATGCCGAGTTTCTCGAGGATGTTGCTGAAAAATCCCATGGTGTTCTCCTTGATTCCATTGAAAAAGGCCCGCCTGGCCAGTGTGGAGGCGCGCCACGCCAGCATAGGCCATAAATGCGACAGGCCCAACCGCGCGCCTTGATGCTTTCTTGATACCGCCCTGCGCAGTCTTGCGCCCGTCTTGACGCCCCCGTTCCTAGCATCGGTGGACTGTCTTGAACGGAGAACCCCATGGACTTCATCTACCTCGGGCTGGCCGCCGCTTGCGGCCTGCTCATCTGGGGCCTGGCACTGGCGTGCCAGCGCCTGCAACCCACTGGCGGGAGGCGCTCATGAGCGCCGCGCCGGGCCGCCGCGGGCCTGCTCACACCGCAACGCACCGCGCGGAGGTCTTCCTATGAGCGGCTGGACCCTGCTGGCGGCCGTGCTCTCGGGCGGGCTGCTGATCTATCTGGTGGCCGTGCTGCTGCGGCCGGAGGACTTCTCATGAGCGCGATGGCATGGCTTCAATTGGCGGTGTTCCTCGCGCTGCTGCTGGCGCTGGCCTGGCCGCTGGCGCGCGGGATCGACGCGGTGATGGCCGGCCGATTCACGCTGGGGCGGCGCATCGAGGCGCCGCTGTGGCGCCTGGCCGGCGTGCGGCCCGATCGCGAGTCCGGCTGGCTGCGCTATGCGCTGGGCCTGATGGTGTTCAACGGCCTGGGCCTGCTCGCGCTGTACGCGCTGCAGCGCCTGCAGGGCGCGCTGCCACTCAACCCGCAGGCCTTCGGCGCGGTCACGCCCGATTCGGCTTTCAACACGGCCATCAGCTTCATGGCCAACACCAACTGGCAGGGCTATGGCGGTGAGTCCACCATGAGCTACCTCACCCAGATGCTGGGCCTGACGGTGCAGAACTTCCTCTCGGCCGCCACCGGCATCGTGGTGGTGGTCGCGCTGGTGCGCGGCTTCTCGCGCCACTCGGCCCAGTCCATCGGCAACGTGTGGGTGGACCTGACCCGCGCCACGCTGTGGGTGCTGCTGCCCCTGTCGCTGGTGCTGGCGGTGTTCTTCGCGGGCCAGGGCGTGATCCAGAACCTCTCGCCCTATGCCGAGGTGAAGACGGTGGAGACCGTCAGCTGGGAGACCTCGACCCCCGGCACCGACGGCCAGCCGGCACTCACCGAAGCGCACAGCAGTGCGTCGCAGACCCTGGCCATGGGGCCGGTGGCCTCGCAGCTGGCGATCAAGATGCTGGGCACCAACGGCGGCGGCTTCTTCAACGCCAACTCGGCGCACCCGTACGAGAACCCCACGGCGCTGTCGAACTTCGTGCAGATGCTGGCGATCTTCCTGATCCCGGCCGCGCTGTGCTTCGTGTTCGGCCGCATGGTGGGCGACCCGCGCCAGGGCCGCGCGGTGCTGGCCGCGATGACGGTGCTGTTCGTCGCCTTCGTGGTCGCGGCCACCACCTTCGAGCAGCAGGGCAACCCGGTGCTGGCCGCGCTCGGCGCCGACCAGGCCGCCAGTGCGCTGCAGTCGGGCGGCAACATGGAGGGCAAGGAGGTGCGCTTTGGCATCAACGCCTCCAGCCTGTTCGCGGTGGTCACCACCGCCGCGAGCTGCGGCGCGGTCAACGCCATGCACGACAGCTTCACCCCTCTGGGCGGCATGGTGCCTCTGGTGCTGATGCAGCTGGGGGAGGTGGTGTTCGGTGGCGTCGGCGCGGGCCTCTACGGCATGCTGGTGTTCGCCATCATGGCGGTGTTCATCGCCGGTCTCATGATCGGCCGCACGCCGGCCTATCTGGGCAAGAAGATCGAGGCGCACGAGATGAAGATGGTGTCCATCGCCATCCTGGTCACGCCCTTGCTGGTGCTCGTGGGCACGGCGGTGGCGGTGATGGCCGACGCCGGGCGCGCCGGCATCCAGGACCCGGGGGCGCACGGTTTCACCGAGGTGCTCTACGCCCTGACCTCGGCGGCCAACAACAACGGCAGCGCCTTCGCCGGCCTGTCGGCCAACACGCCGTTCTACAACGTGCTGCTGGGCCTGGCCATGGCGTTCGGCCGCTTCGGGGTGATCGTGCCGGTGCTGGCCATGGCCGGGTCGCTGGCCGCCAAGCAGCGCGCGGTCGCCACCGACGGCACCCTGCCCACCCACGGCCCGCTGTTCGTGGCCCTGCTGATCGGCACCGTGCTGCTGGTCGGCCTCTTGAACTATGTGCCCGCGCTGGCGCTCGGCCCGGTGGCCGACCACCTGCTGCTGTGGGCCCGCTGAAAGCATCACCATGACCCGCACAACCCTGACCCTGTTCGACCCGGCGCTGGTGCGCCCGGCCCTGTTCGATGCCGTGCGCAAGCTCGACCCCCGCGTGCAGCGCCGCAACCCGGTGATGTTCGTCGTCTATGTGGGCAGCGCGTTCACCACGGCGCTTGCCATCGCCCGGCCCGAGGGCTTCACCATCGCGGTGGCGCTCTGGCTCTGGTTCACCGTGCTGTTCGCCAACTTCGCCGAGGCCCTGGCCGAAGGCCGCAGCAAGGCGCAGGCCGCCGCGCTGCGCGGCCTCAAGCGGCAGACCTGGGCCAAGAGGCTGGACCGCCATGCCCAGTACGACCGGCACGTGCCCCGCACGTCCCTGGCATGGCTTCCGATCGAGGCCGGCGAGCTGCGCAAGGGCGACGTGGTGCTGGTCGAGGCCGGTGACACGGTGCCAGCCGACGGCGAGGTGATCGACGGCGTGGCCTCGGTGGACGAAAGCGCCATCACCGGCGAATCGGCCCCGGTCATCCGTGAATCGGGAGGCGACTTCTCGGCCGTGACCGGCGGCACCCGCGTGCTGTCCGACTGGGTGGTGGTGCGTGTCACGGTGAACCCGGGCGAGACCTTCGTGGACCGCATGATCGCCATGGTGGAAAACGCCCGGCGCCAGAAGACGCCCAACGAGATCGCGCTGACCATCCTGCTGGTGGCGCTGACCATCGTGTTCCTCGGTGTGGTCGCCACGCTGCTGCCGTTCTCGTCGTTCGGCGTGCAGGCCAGCGGCGCGGGCCAGCCGGTGAGCCTGGTGGTGCTGGTGGCGCTGCTGGTGTGCCTGATCCCGACCACCATCGCCGGCCTGCTCAGTGCCATCGGCGTGGCCGGCATGAGCCGGCTGATGCAGGCCAACGTGATCGCCACCTCGGGCCGCGCGGTGGAAGCCGCCGGTGACGTGGACGTGCTGCTGCTGGACAAGACCGGCACCATCACGCTGGGCAACCGCCAGGCCAGCGCCTTCCTGCCGGCGCCCGGCATCAAGGAGGCCGAGCTGGCCGACGCGGCGCAGCTCGCCTCGCTGGCCGACGAGACGCCCGAGGGCCGCAGCATCGTGGTGCTGGCCAAACAGCGGTTCCAGCTGCGCGAGCGCGAGGTGGAGGCCCTGGGTGCGAGCTTCGTTCACTTCACTGCGCAGACGCGCATGAGCGGGGTGGACCTGCAGTCGCCCGATGGCAAGGGCCGCTCGCTGCGCAAGGGCGCGGCCGATGCGATCCGCCGGCATGTGGCCTCGCTCGGCGGCGCCTTCCCGTCGCACGTGCAGGCCACGGTGGACGAGGTCTCGCGCCGCGGCAGCACGCCCCTGGTGGTGTGCGACCGCGACCGCGTGCTCGGCGTGGTCGAGCTCAAGGACGTGGTCAAGGGCGGCATCAAGGAACGTTTCGCGGAGCTGCGCCGCATGGGCATCCAGACCGTGATGGTGACCGGCGACAACCGACTCACCGCCGCGGCGATCGCCGCCGAGGCCGGGGTGGACGATTTCCTGGCCGAGGCCACGCCCGAAGCCAAGCTCAAGCTGATCCGCGAACACCAGGCGCAGGGCCGGCTGGTGGCGATGACGGGCGACGGCACCAACGACGCGCCCGCGCTGGCCCAGGCCGACGTGGCCGTGGCCATGAACACCGGCACCCAGGCAGCCAAGGAGGCCGGCAACATGGTGGACCTCGACAGCAACCCGACCAAGCTGATCGAGATCGTGGAGACCGGCAAGCAGATGCTGATGACGCGCGGCTCTCTCACCACCTTCAGCATCGCCAACGACATCGCCAAGTACTTCGCGATCGTGCCTGCGGCCTTCGTCACCACCTACCCGCAGCTCTCGGCGCTCAACGTGATGCAGCTGGCCAGCCCCGACTCGGCCATCCTGTCGGCGGTGATTTTCAACGCGCTGATCATCGTCGTGCTCATTCCCCTGGCGCTCAAGGGCGTGCGCTACCGCGCGGTCGGGGCCGCCTCGCTGCTGCGCCGCAACCTCGCCCTCTACGGCCTGGGCGGCATCGTGGTGCCCTTCATCGGCATCAAGGCCATCGACTTGCTGCTCTCGGCCATCGGTTTCGTCTGAACCACCAAGGAACTTTCATGAATCCCACCACCCCTTCCCCCGATGTCGAGCCGGTATGGCGGCCCGCCCTCGTGCTGTTCGTGCTGCTGAGCCTCATCACCGGCCTGCTCTATCCCTTCGTCGTCACTGGCGTGGCGCAGGCGGTGTTTCCCCACCAGGCCAACGGCAGCCTGATCGAGCGCGAGGGCCAGGCCGTGGGCTCCACGCTCATCGGCCAGCCTTTCGCCCAGGCCGGGCACTTCTGGGGCCGCCCATCGGCCACCGGGCCGATGGCCTACAACGGCAGTGCCTCCGGCGGCTCCAACCTCGGCCCCAACCACCCCGCGCTGGCCGAGGCCGCCAAGGCCCGCATCGACGCCTTGCGCGCGGCCGACCCGGACAACGCGGCGCCGGTGCCGGTGGACCTGATCACCGCCTCGGCCAGCGGGCTGGACCCGCACATCAGCCTGGCTGGCGCGCGCTACCAGGTGGCCCGCGTGGCGCGCGCACGGGGCCTGGCCCCCGATGCGGTGAACGCGCTGGTGGACCAGCACACCGAGACCAGCCTGTTCGGCTTCCTGGGCGAAGCGCGCGTGAACGTGCTGGCGCTGAACCTCGCGCTCGACGCGTTGCGGCCATGAGCGGCGGCTGGCTGGAGCCCCTGATCGCCTTGGGCGCCATCTTCCTGCCCCTGCTGATGGCGTGGGGGCTGGTGGCGCGCGGGGCGCGGCGCCCCCGGCCACGCAGGCGCCACTCGGGTGACAATGCCACCCAACCGCGCAAGCCCTCCTGAGGCGCCGGCCCCGCCACCCCATGTCTGAACCCTCCCGCCCCGACCCGGATGCCCTGCTTGAGCGGGTGCAGCAGGAAGAGGCCCGCGCGCGCCGGGGCAGCCTGAAGATCTTCTTCGGGGCCTCGGCAGGCGTGGGCAAGACCTACGCCATGCTCTCGGCCGCGCGCGCGGCCCTGGCGCAGGGCACGCCGGTGACCATCGGCGTGGTGGAAACGCACGGCCGGCCCGACACCGAAGCCCTGGCGCGCGGCCTGCCCCGCCTGCCGCTGCGCAGCGTGGCCTACCGGGGCCACCAGCTGCACGAGTTCGACCTCGACGCCGCGCTGGCCTTTGGTGCACAGCACCCGGGCCAGGCACTGGTGCTGCTCGACGAGCTGGCCCACAGCAACGTGGCCGGCGCGCGCCACCTCAAGCGCTGGCAGGACGCCGAGGAGCTGCTGGTGGCCGGCATCGACGTCTGGTCGACGATGAACGTGCAGCACCTGGAGAGCCTCAACGACATCGTCAGCGGCATCACCGGGATCCGCGTCTGGGAGACCGTGCCGGACCGCTTTTTCGACGGTGCCGACGAGGTGGTGGTGGTCGACCTGCCGCCCGACGAACTGCTGGAGCGCCTCAAGGCCGGCAAGGTCTACCTGCCCCACGGCGACGACCAGCGCGCCGAGCGCGCGGCGGCCAACTTCTTCCGCAAGGGCAACCTGCTGGCACTGCGCGAACTCGCGCTGCGGCGCACCGCCGACCGGGTGGACGACGAGATGCGCGCCTACCGGCGCGGCGGCGCGGACAAGCCGGTCTGGCCCAACCGCGAGGCCCTGCTGGCCGGCGTGGGGCCGGGCGCGCACGCCGAGAAGGTGGTGCGCAGCACGGCGCGCATGGCCGCGCAGCTCGACGTCTCCTGGCAGGCCGTGCATGTGGAGACGCCGGGCCATCCGATGGCCGAGGCGACCCAGCGCACGCTGCGCCTGGCCGAATCGCTGGGCGCGACCACCGCCACGCTGTCCTCCACCGACGCCGCCACCGCGCTGGTGCGCCACGCGCGCGAACACAACCTGGCGCGCCTGGTGCTCGGCCGGCGGCGCAAGCGCCGCTGGCCCTGGCAGCGCAGCCTGGCCGAGCACGTGGCCGAGCGCGCCGACGACCTGGACGTGATGCAGATCGCCCTTCCCGCGGCGCGCGCCGACGCCCCACCCAGCGTGCGCCCCGAGCCGGCCGAAGGCCGCTGGCGCGGCTACCTGGGGGCCGCTGCCACCTGCCTGCTCATGGCCCTGCTGGCGCTGCCGCTGCGCGACGTGCTGGAGCGCAGCAACATCGTCATGCTGTTCCTGCTCGTGGTGGTGGGCGTGGCGCTGGCGCTGGGCCGCGGCCCGGCGGTGCTGGCCGCCTTCCTGGGCGTGGGGCTGTTCGATTTCCTGTTCGTGCCGCCTTTCCACAACTTCGCGGTGAGCGACGTGGAATACCTCGTCACCTTCGGTGTGATGCTGGTGGTGGCGCTGGTGGTGGGCCAGCTCACCGCCGGCCTCAAGCAGCAGGCCGAGGCGGCCACCCTGCGCGAGCACCGCGTGCGCAGCCTGTACGAGATGTCGCGCGATCTGTCGGCGGCGCTGCTGCCCACGCAGGTGGCCGAGATCGGCGCGCGTTTTCTCACCGGCGAGTTCGGCGCGCGCTCGACGCTGCTGGTGGCCGACGAGCACGACCGGCTCCAGGCCCTGGAGGGCGGCAGCGCGCCGGTGGACAGCGCGGTGGCGCAATGGGCCTTCGAGCGCGGCGAGGAAGCCGGGCGCGGCACCGACACCCTGCCGGCCAGCGCCTGCCTGGTGCTGCCCCTCAAAGCACCGATGCGGGTGCGCGGCGTGCTGGTGATCGAGCCGCCCGGGGGGCGCCCCTGGGGCATCGAGCAGCGCCGCCTGCTGCAGACAGGGGCCTCGCTGCTGGCGATCTCGCTCGAGCGCATCCACTACATCGAGGTGGCACAGAGCAGCACGGTGCAGATCGAGTCCGAGCGGCTGCGCAACTCCCTGCTCTCGGCGATCTCGCACGACCTGCGCACGCCCCTGGCTTCGCTGGTGGGCCTGGCCGAGGCGCTCGAACTCACACCGCCCGCACTCAGCCCGGCGCAGCGCGAGGTGGCCGGTGCGATGCGGCAATCGGCGCAGCGCATGAACGCGCTGGTGAACAACCTGCTCGACATGGCCCGCCTGCAGGCCGGCGCGGTGCAGCTCAACCGCGCCTGGCAGCCGCTGGAAGAGGTGGTGGGCAGCGCACTGGCCGCCTGCGGGCCGCTGCTGGGCAAGCGCGACATCCGCGTGGACCTGCCCGACGGCCTGCCGCTGCTGCACCTGGACACGGTGCTGTTCGAGCGCGTGCTGGTGAATCTGCTGGAGAACGCCGCCAAGTACACGCCGCCTGGCAGCGCGATCGAGATCTCGGCGCGCGAGCGCAGCGACAGCGTGGTGATCCTGCTCGACGACCACGGCCCGGGCCTGCCCAAGGGACACGAGGCCCGCGTGTTCGAGAAGTTCGAGCGCGGCCAGCGCGAGAGCGCCCTGCCCGGCGTCGGCCTGGGGCTGGCCATCTGCCGCGCCATCGTGCAGGCGCACGGTGGCACCATCGAGGGCCACAACCGCGAAGCGGGCGGTACCGTTGAGGGCGCGCGCTTTGTCATCACCCTGCCCCGGGGCACGCCGCCCGCCGACCTGGGCACGCACACCGAGGACGCGCCCCCGCCATGAGCACCGCCGGCAGCCAGATCCTGATCGTCGAAGACGAAGCCCACATCCGGCGCTTCGTGCGCCTGGCGCTGGAGGCCGAAGGCCACACCGTGCACGAGGCCGAAAATTACCAGCGCGGCCTGATCGAGGCCGGCACCCGCCGGCCCGACCTGGTGGTGCTGGACCTGGGCCTGCCCGATGGCGACGGCGTGGACCTCATCCGCGAGCTGCGCCAGTGGTCGGCGATGCCGGTGATCGTGCTCTCTGCGCGCAGCGCCGAGGCCAGCAAGATCGCCGCGCTCGACGCGGGGGCGGACGACTACCTCGTCAAGCCCTTCGGCGCGGGCGAACTGGGCGCGCGCGTGCGCGCCCAGCTGCGCCGCCACCAGCAGCAGACGCCGGGCGGCGCGCCGCTGATCGAGTTCGGCGACATCCGCATCGACCTGGTGCGCCGCGTGGTGGAGCGCGCGGGCCAGGCCCTGCACCTCACCCCCATCGAATACAAACTGCTCACGCACCTGGCCTCGCAGCCCGACCGCGTGATCACGCACGCCCAGCTGCTCAAGGCCGTGTGGGGACCCGGCCACCTGGAGGACTCGCACTACGTGCGTGTGCACATGGCCAACCTGCGCAAGAAGATCGAGGCGCAGCCCTCGATGCCGCGCCACCTGGTCACCGAGACCGGCATCGGCTACCGCTTCGTGGCCTGACCGGTCTCGAACGCGGGCAGGCCGGCGGCGATCAGCAGATCGCGCCGGCGAGGATGGGCATGCTCAGGGTTTTGCAAAGCCGTAACGCGCGAACGTGGCCTGCGCGGCCGGTGCCAGCAGGGCCATGGCAAAGGCCTCGGCCTGCGCCGGCGCGCCCTGCCGCACCGTCAGGCCATACGACGCACCCACCTGCAACGCCTGCGGCAGCTGCACCACCTTCAGGCGCGGGACCTCTCTTTGCGATGCCACGGCGTTGGTGCAGTAGGTCAGGAACACATCGGCCTGGCCCTGATCCATGACCCAGGCATACGTGCCCTGGCCCGCAGGGGGCTTGGGCGAATCCGCGCCGCCGGTGAGCTTGAGGGCCTTGGCGTCGAGCGCGGCATAGGCGCCAGGGCGCACCTGTTCGGCCTTGCGGAACAGCTCCCACGCGTAGTCGCCGGACGGATCGGCCTTGGGCGTGGACGTGCCGAGCTTCACCGCCGGGCTGAGCAAGGTGGCCAGCAAGGTCTGCGGCGTGGCGTCCACGTTCGCCTGCGTCAGCGCGCACAGGCTGTTGCGCACGAACACGGTGGGCGGCGCCCAGCTTCCCGAGGCGGCCAGACGTTGGGGATGCTGGGTATCCGCCGAGGCGAACACCATCGCGCCCTCGCCTTTCTCGATGCGTTCGCGCAGCAGGCCGGAGGCACCGAACGTCAGAGCGATCTTCTGCCCGGTGCGCGTTTCGTGCTCGCGGGCGATGTCGGTCAGCACTTCGCGCAGGCTGCCAGCGGCATAGACCTGAAGCGGCTCTTTCATCGGCGCCATCTCAGGAGAGGCACAGCCGATCAGCGTGGCCAGGGCAAGGGCCATCGGGCTGGCGCGGTGCATCGCGCGTCACTTCGCCGCGTTGGGGAAGAAGAGCTGCTCGCCGCCGATCTTGTAGCCGGCGATGGCCGCCTGCCCGGCCGGGCCGGTGACCCAGTCGACGAACTTCTGGCCTTCGGCCGTCTTGACCTGCGGGTGCTTGGCCGCACTCACCAGCATCACGCCGTATTGGTTGAACAGGCGCTTGTCGCCTTCCACCAGCACCGCGAGGTCGGCGCGGTTCTTGAAGTTGAGCCAGGTGCCGCGATCCGACAGCACATACCCCCCGCTGCTGGCGGCGATGTTGAGCGCGGGCCCCATGCCGCAGCCGCATTCCTTGTAGCCCGTGCCCTTGTTGGCGTCGGTATCGGTCATCTTCCAGAAGCGCAGCTCGGCCGCGTGCGTGCCGCTTTTGTCGCCGCGCGAGATGAACTCGGTGTTGGTGCTGGCGATCTTCTTGAGGGCAGCCACGATGTCGTTGCCCTTGGTCTTGGCGGGATCGGCCTTGGGGCCGATCAACACGAAGTCGTTGTACATGACCTCCTGGCGCTTGGCCGAGAAGCCGTCGGCGACGAACTTCTCTTCGGCCACCTTGTCGTGCACGAACAGCACGTCGGCGTCACCCCGGCGCGCCATGTCGATCGCCTGCCCGGTGCCCAGCGCGACCACCTTCACGTCGATGCCGCTGGCTTTCTTGAACTCGGGCAGCAGGAAGGAGAACAGGCCCGACTGCTCGGTGGAGGTGGTGGAAGCCACCACGATGCTCTGGGCGAACACGCCCGCGCTGGCCAGCAGGCCGGCGGTGCCGAGCACGGCGGTGAGGGTGAGGTGGCGCAAGGTCGTTTTCACAGGCTTTCTCCTTGGACAAACAAATGGGCCTGCGGGCACAAAGACCGCAGGAGATCGTGGTCGAAAAAATCCTTCACGGGCAGGTCCGCCAGCAGGCGGCCCTTCTCCAGATAGACGACGCGGCTGGCCAGGCGCTTGACCTGGCCGAGGTTGTGGCTGCTGAAGACCAGCGTGGTGGGGCGGCCGGTGGGTTGGCCGCTCACGTCGCGCTGGCCGGCGGCGGTGAATTCGGCGATCAGCGCCTCCACCTCGCGCTTGGCATGCGGGTCCAGGCTGGCGGTGGGCTCATCGAGCAGCCACACGGCCGGGCGCAGGGCCCAGGCGCGCGCCAGCGCCAGGCGCTGTTGCTGGCCGCCGGAGAGCGCCCGCCCGCTGCGCTCGGCCAGGTGGGCCATCTCCACGCGCTCCAGCGCCTGCAGGGCCAGCGCGCGCGTCTGGCGCGCAGGCACGCCCTGCAGCCACAGGCCAAGCTGGATGTTGCGCCGCGCGCTCATGCGCAGCATGTGCGGCCGCTGGAACAACATGGCCACGCGCTGGTGCGCTGGCGTGTGCAGCTCACCCGCGCTGGGCCGCTGCAGGCCGTGCAGGGTGCGCAGGAGCGTGCTCTTGCCGCTGCCGTTGGCGCCGACCAGCGCCACGCGCTCGCCCTCTTCGATGCGCAGGAACACGTCGGTCAAGGCCTGCAGGCGCGCCGCCGGGCCCAGGTGCACCTGCACGCCGCGCAGCTCGAAGCAGGCGGTGGGCACCACGGCGCGTTGCGCGGTCACGGGCAGCCCGCTCACCGGCCCGCTTTCATGCCGCCACCAGGGCGGGCGCCGTGCGGGCCGCGCCGTCGGCGCGCTCGCGCCAGCGGCTCAGCAGAGACACGCCGGCGTTGAGCAGCAGCACCACGAGCAGCAGCACCACGCCCAGGCCCAGCGCCAGCGGCAGGTCGCCCTTGCTGGTTTCGAGCGCGATGGCTGTGGTCATGACACGCGTGAAACCTTCGATGTTGCCGCCCACGATCATCACCGCGCCGACTTCGGACACGGCGCGGCCGAAGGCGGTCAGCAGCACGGTGATCAGGGCGTAGCGCTCGTCCCAGGCCAGCAGCAGGCTGCGCAACGCAGGCCCCGCGCCCAGGGACGAGAGCTGCTCGCCATGGCTGCGGTCGGCGTCTTCCACCACCTGGCGCGTGAGCGCCGTCACCAGCGGCAGCACCAGCACCGTCTGCGCGAGCACCATGGCCTGGAAGCTGAACAGCCAGCCCAGGAACCCCAGCGGCCCTGAGCGCGAGAGCAAGAGGTAGATGACCAGGCCCACCACCACAGAGGGAATGGCGAGAAAGGTGTTGAGCACGGTGAGCACCGCGCCCCGGCCGGGAAAGCGCGCGGCCGCGAGCCAGGCGCCCATGACCAGGCCCAGGCCGCAGGCGAGCAGGCAGGCCGTGGCGCTGACCGCCAGGGATCGCATCACCACCGTCCACAGGCCCGGGTCGCCGGAGAGGATCAGCCGCAGCGCCGTGGCCAGGCTGTCGGAAAATGTGTTCATATGTTCGTCCAAGCTTACGTGCGCGCTCTGGAATTGAGAGTACGTAATGACGCGGTATGAACCCGCGGACATAAGCCACCGCGCCCGGGCTGCCCCCCCTGTTTCGGGCACACTCAGCGATCCATGCGAAAGATCGAGCTCTCCTACACGCTGACGCCTGCGACGCCCGAGCGCTCGTCCCATCCCGCTCTCTTGCGCAACCCCATGATGGACGTGCTGCACGCGCTGCGCAGCAGCGGCTCGATCTCGGGCGCGGCACGCGAGCTGGGCCTGTCTTACCGCCATGTGTGGGGCCAGCTCAAGGACTGGGAAGCGGGTTTGGGCCAGCAGCTGATCTTCTGGGAACGCGGGCAGGCCGCGCGCCTCACGCCGTTCGGCGAGCGCCTGCTGATGGCCGAGCGGCTGGCCCAGGCGCGCCTGGGGCCGCAGATGGAGAACCTGCGCGCCGAACTGGAACGGGCTTTTGCCATGGCCTTCGAGGAAGGCCAGCACGCCAGCGGGGGCGATGTGATCACGCTGTATGCCAGCCACGACCATGCCCTGGCCGAGCTGCAGCAGCACGCGGGTGCGGCCACCGAGGGCCGCCATGCCGCGCCACCCCTGCACATGGACATCCGTTTCTGCGGCAGCGTGGACGCGATCCGCGCGCTCAACGAGGGGCGCTGTGAGCTGGCGGGTTTCCACACCCAGCCCTTTGCCGCCGCTGGCAGCCTGAGCGCGCGCGCCTACCGGCCGCTGCTCAAGCCCGGCCTGCACAAGATCATCGGTTTCGCGCGCCGCTCGCAGGGCCTGATGGTGGCGCCGGGCAACCCGCTGCGCCTGCGCGACATTGGCGACGTCTCGCGCCTGCAGGCGCGCTTCGTGAACCGCGCCATCGGCACTGGCACGCGCCTGCTGCTCGACGAGCTGCTGGCCCAGGCGACGCTGCTGCCGATGGACATCGTGGGGTACCACAACGTGGAGAGCTCGCACGCGGCCGTGGCCCAGGCCGTGGCCAGCGGCAGCGCGGACGTGGGCCTGGGCACGGAGTACGCGGCGCGCGCGCAGGGCCTGGGCTTCGTGCCACTGACCGAGGAACGCTACCTGCTGGTCTGCCTCAAGAGTGCGCTGGAGCAGGCTCCCATGCAGCGGCTGCTGCAGCGCCTGCGCAGCCGCGCCTGGCAGGAACGCCTCAACGCCCTGCCCGGCTATGCGACCGACCACTGCGGCGAGGTCGCTGCCATGAAGCGCCTCCTGCCCTGGTGGGACTGAAGCGTCCCCGGTGCAGGCCCGCCCCGAGCGGGATGGCACTTCCCGCCGATCACGTCCAGTCGCGCATCACGTCCGCGGCATCGGGTTTGCTGAACTTGGGTGACCCGGGCTTGAGCGCCGTGCCCAGCACCACCCAGCCCACCAGCTGCTCCCCTGGCTCGCAGAATGCGGCCACCACCGGCGCGGCTCGCACTTTGGCGCCCGAGAGCATCTTGCCGCTGTAGCCCATCGCGTGCGCGGCGTTGAGGAAGTTGGTGAGCGCGCCGCCCACGGTCATCCACTGTTCGTGCTGCGTGGCCAACGGGTGGCCCGGGTCGATGCGCGCGATCACCGCCACGAGGAGGGGCGCGTCCAGCGCGCGCAGGCGGTCGCGCGCCGCATCGGCGGCGCTCTTGCCGGCCAGCGCGGCGGCCTGCTCGAACAGGTCGGCCAGGCGCTCGCGCGCGTCGCCCCGGATGGCCGCCAGGCGAAACGGCACCAGCCCGGCGTGGTCGGGCGCGCGCAGCGCAGCCTCAGTCATGCGCTGCAACTCGGCCAGGGTGGGGGCCGGGTCCGACAGGTGCTTGGTGCCGACCGAATAACGGCTCAGCAGCCCCTCGAGCAGCGCCGCCGACATCGCCGTCTGTCGCACGAAAGGCACCCCTAGCGCGGCAGGCGGCGCGCGATTTCGGCGACCAGCTGGCGCGCCAGCACCAGCTTGGAGGCACGGGGCAGCTCCTTCATCCCGTGCTCATCGACCAGCAGCAGGGCGTTGTCGTCCTGGCCGAAGGTGGCCGGTCCGATGTTGCCCACCAGCAGCGGCACGCCCTTGCGCCGGCGCTTGGCCTGGGCGTGTTCCTCCAGGTCGTGGCTTTCGGCGGCGAAGCCCACGCAATAGAGTTCGCCGCTCCGGGCACGAGGCGAGGCCGCGATGCCGGCCAGGATGTCCGGGTTTTCGACGAAAGACAGCGTGGGCACCGCGCCCGAGCCGTCCTTCTTGATCTTGTGTTCCGCCGACTGCGCGGGGCGCCAGTCGGCCACGGCGGCGGCCGACACGAAGACCGTGGCGCCGGGCACCAGCAGGTCCAGGCTCTTTTGCATGTTCAGCGCCGACTTCACGTTGACCCGCCCCACGCCGCGCGGCGTGGGCAGCCCCACGGGGCCGGCCACCAGCGTGACCTGGGCACCCGCTTCGTGGGCCGCGCGCGCGATGGCGAAACCCATCTTGCCGCTGGAGAGGTTGGTCAGGCCGCGCACCGGGTCAATGGCCTCGAAGGTGGGGCCGGCGCTGACCAGCACATGCTGGCCGGCCAGCGGCTTGGGCAGGAAGAAGCGCGCCAGGTCGTAGAGCAGTTCGTCGGGCTCCAGCATGCGGCCGTCGCCCGTTTCGCCGCAGGCCTGCTCGCCCGCGCCCACGTCGAGCACGGTGGCGCCATCGGCGCGCAGCTGCTTGACATTGCGCTGGGTCGCCGGGTGCGCCCACATCTCGCGGTTCATGGCCGGCGCGAGGATCAGCGGCACCCGGTCGATGGGCCGCGCCAGGCACATCAGGCTGAGCAGGTCGTCGGCCCGGCCGTGCACCAGCTTGGCCATGAAGTCGGCGCTGGCCGGCGCCACCATGATCGCATCGGCCTCGCGGCTGAGATTGATGTGGGCCATGTTGTTGCCCGGGCGCGCGTCCCATTGCGAGGTGAACACCGGCCGGCCCGACAGCGCCTGCATGGTGACCGCGGTGGCGAATTGTTCGGCCGCCTCGGTCATGACGACCTGCACCGTCGCGCCTTCCTTGACCAGGGCCCGGCAAAGCTCGGCGGCTTTGTAGCAGGCGATGCCTCCGGAGAGGCCCAGCACGATGTGTTTTCCGGCGAGGTCGTTCATGGGCGCAATGTAGCAGCTTGGGGTAGGCCCTGCCGACCCCACGGCGGCCCGGGAAAGGGGCGGCCTTTATAATCGCCATTTCCACCTCCTGCGAGCAACTGGCTCGCCCGAGACATGACCAAATTTGTGTTCGTCACCGGCGGTGTGGTGTCCTCCCTGGGCAAGGGCATTGCCTCCGCATCACTGGCCGCTCTCCTCGAGTCCCGCGGCCTCAAAGTCACCCTCATCAAGCTCGACCCGTACATCAACGTGGACCCGGGCACCATGTCCCCCTTCCAGCACGGCGAGGTCTTCGTCACCGACGACGGCGCCGAGACCGACCTGGATCTGGGCCACTATGAGCGTTTCATCGAAACGCGCATGAAGAAGACCAACAACTTCACCACCGGCAAGATCTACCAGTCGGTGCTGGAGAAGGAACGCCGGGGCGACTACCTCGGCAAGACGGTGCAGGTGATCCCGCACGTCACCAACGAGATCCAGGAGTTCATCCAGCGCGGCGCGGGCATTGGCACGCCCGACGCGGTGGACGTGGCCATCGTCGAGATCGGCGGCACCGTGGGCGACATCGAGTCCCTGCCGTTCCTGGAGGCCGTGCGCCAGATGAGCCTGCGCCTGGGCCCGAACAATTCGGCTTTCGTGCACCTGAGCTACGTGCCCTGGATCGCCGCTGCCGGTGAGCTCAAGACCAAACCCACGCAGCACACCGCCAAGGAACTGCGCGCCATCGGTATCCAGGCCGATGCGCTGCTGTGCCGCGCCGACCGCCGCATTCCCGACGACGAGCGCGCCAAGATCTCGCTGTTCTCCAACGTGCCCGAATGGGGCGTGATCTCCATGTGGGACGTGGACACGATCTACAAGGTGCCGCGCATGCTGCACGAGCAGGGCCTGGACGGCCTGATCTGCGACAAGCTGCGCATCAACACCCCCCCAGCCAAGCTCCAGCGCTGGGACGATCTGGTGTACGAGGTCGAACATCCCCAGCACATCGTGAAGATCGCCATGGTCGGCAAGTACGTCGACCTGTCGGACAGCTACAAGTCGCTCAACGAGGCGCTGCGCCACGCCGGCATGAAGAACCACGCCAAGGTGCAGATCGACTACATCGATTCGGAAACCATCACGCCGGCCAACGTCGCGCAGACGCTGGGCGCGTTCGACGCCATCCTGGTGCCCGGCGGCTTCGGCAAGCGCGGCATTGAAGGCAAGATCTGCGCGGCGCGCTATGCGCGCGAGCAGAAGGTGCCCTACCTCGGCATCTGCCTGGGCATGCAGGTGGCCACGATCGAATACGCGCGCCACGTCGCCGGCCTGAAGAACGCCAACAGCACCGAGTTCGAGCCGGACACGCCGCACCCCGTGATCGCCCTGATCACCGAGTGGAAGGACGCCGACGGCAGCATCCAGCAGCGCAGCGCGAGTTCCGACCTGGGCGGCACCATGCGCCTGGGCTCCCAGAGCTCCGACGTGGCCGCCGGCACCCTGGCCCACCAGATCTACGGCCCGGTGGTCACCGAGCGCCATCGCCACCGCTACGAAGCCAACGTGAACTACCTCGACCAGCTGCGCGCGGCCGGCCTGGTGATCGCGGCCCTGACCCAGCGCGAGCACCTCACCGAAATGGTCGAGCTGCCGCAGAAGGTCCACCCCTGGTACGTGGGCGTGCAGTTCCACCCCGAGTTCAAGTCCACGCCCTGGGACGGCCACCCGCTGTTCAACGCCTACGTGAAGGCAGCGCTGGTCCACCAGGGCCAGACGGCGCCCCAGACCCCGGTCGCGGCCTGACCCCATCCCTCCGAGAGGCCCCATGAAACTCTGCGACTTCGACATCGGCCTGGACCGGCCTTTCTTCCTGATCGCCGGCCCCTGCGTGATCGAGTCCGAGCAGTTGCAGATGGACGTGGCCGGCCAGCTCAAGGAGATCACGGCCAGCCTGGGCGTGCCCTTCATCTTCAAGAGCAGCTTCGACAAGGCCAACCGCAGCAGCGGCACCAGCTACCGCGGCCCGGGCCGTGACAAGGGCCTGGAGATCCTGGCCAAGGTCAGGCGCGAACTCGGCGTGCCCGTGCTCACCGACGTGCACAGCGAGGCCGACATCGCCGACGCGGCCCAGGTCTGCGACGTGCTGCAGACCCCGGCGTTCCTGTGCCGCCAGACCGATTTCATCCGTGCCGTGGCGCAAAGCGGCAAGCCGGTGAACATCAAGAAGGGCCAGTTCCTCGCGCCGCACGACATGAAGAACGTGATCGACAAGGCGCGCGCGGCCGCGAAGGAAGCCGGTCTCGACGAAGACCGCTTCATGGCCTGCGAACGCGGCGCGAGCTTTGGCTACAACAACCTCGTCTCCGACATGCGCGGCCTGGCCATCATGCGCGAGACCGGTGCGCCGGTGGTGTTCGACGCCACCCACAGCGTGCAACTGCCCGGTGGGCAGGGCACCAGCAGCGGCGGGCAGCGCGAGATGGTGCCGGTGCTGGCGCGCGCGGCGGTCGCCGTGGGCGTGGCGGGCCTGTTCATGGAAACCCACCCCGACCCCGCCAAGGCCCTGAGCGACGGGCCCAACGCCGTGCCGCTCAAGCACATGAAGGCGCTGCTGGAAACCCTGCTCGCGCTCGACACCGTGACCAAGAAGAACGGTTTCCTCGAAGACCGTTTCAACACCTGATTTCCCATTTCTTCTTCTTTCTGTCTCTGACCCAAAGGTAGTGAATCCATGAGTGCAATCGTTGACATCGTTGGCCGCGAAATCCTCGACAGCCGCGGCAACCCCACCGTCGAATGCGACGTGCTGCTGGAAAGCGGCGTGATGGGCCGCGCGGCCGTGCCTTCGGGCGCTTCCACCGGCAGCCGCGAAGCCATCGAGCTGCGCGACGGTGACAAGAGCCGCTACCTCGGCAAGGGCGTGCTCAAGGCGGTGGAGAACATCAACACCGAGATCAGCGAAGCCGTGCTGGGCCTGGACGCGTCCGAGCAGGCCTTCCTGGACAAGACCCTGATCGACCTCGACGGCACCGACAACAAGGGCCGCCTGGGCGCCAACGCGATGCTGGCCGTCTCCATGGCGGTGGCCCGCGCCGCCGCCGAAGAGGCCGGCCTGCCGCTCTACCGCTACTTCGGCGGCATGAGCGCGGTGCAGATGCCCGTGCCCATGATGAACGTGGTCAACGGTGGCGCGCACGCCAACAACAACCTCGATCTGCAGGAACTGATGATCATCCCCGTGGGCGCGCCGAGCTTTCGCGAAGCCATCCGCTGGGGCGCCGAAGTTTTCCACGCACTCAAGAAGATCATCCACGACAAGGGCATGAGCATCGCCGTGGGCGACGAAGGCGGCTTTGCCCCCAACGTGGCCAACCACGAAGCCGCGATCCAGATGATCCTGGAAGCCATCGGCAACGCCGGCTACACCGCAGGCGAGCAGATCGCCCTGGGCCTGGACTGCGCCGCGAGCGAGTTCTACAAGGATGGCAAGTACCACCTGGAGGCCGAAGGCCTGGTGCTCAGCGCCGAGGACTGGACCAACATGCTGGCCACCTGGGTCGACAAGTACCCCATCATCAGCATCGAGGACGGCATGGCCGAAGGCGACTGGGACGGCTGGAAGGTGCTCACCGAGCGCCTGGGCGCCAAGGTGCAGCTGGTGGGCGACGACCTGTTCGTCACCAACACCAGGATCCTCAAGGAAGGCATCGAGAAGGACATCGCCAACTCGATCCTGATCAAGATCAACCAGATCGGCACGCTGACCGAGACCTTCGCCGCCATCGAGATGGCCAAGCGCGCGGGCTACACCGCCGTGATCAGCCACCGCTCGGGCGAGACCGAGGACAGCACCATCGCCGACATTGCCGTGGGCACCAACGCGGGCCAGATCAAGACCGGCTCGCTCTCGCGCTCGGACCGCATGGCCAAGTACAACCAGCTGCTGCGCATCGAGGAAGACCTGGGCGACGTGGCCGTGTACCCCGGCCGCGAAGCGTTCTACAACCTCAAGTAAGCGTGGCGGCTCCCACACGCTGCCGCTTCGCGGGTCGCTGCCCCCCAGGGGGGCCGGCCTTTGCCGGGGGCGGCCGCGCGCGGTGGCCGGCCACTTCGGTGACAATCTGACGCCATGGCCCGCCGCCTCATCCCTGCCCTGCTGATCGCGCTGCTCTTCATCGTGCACGCGCAGCTCTGGTTCGGGCGGGGCAGCGTGACCCAGGTGGCCAGCATGAAGCAGCAACTGGCCTCGCAGGATCAGGCCAACCGCGAGGCGCAACTGCGCAACGACCAGTTGCTCAGCGAAGTGCGGGACCTGCAGGAGGGCCTGGACATGGTCGAGGAGCTCGCCCGCCAGGAACTGGGCATGGTCAAGCCCAACGAGATCTTCGTGCAGATCGCGAAGGCCAAGAATTGACGCTGGCGTCGCCTGCGGCGCCTGCCCTCTGAAGAAGGGCGATGCCTGAGGCCTGGCAAGGCCGGTTCCTCGGCGTCCCTGGCCAAGACGGTTTCCATCGCTGCGGATCGCTCTCCATGACCTCCCGCCATCCCGCCATCACCGTCGCCCTTCTGGGCGGCGAATCCAGCGGCAAGTCCACGCTGGCCGCGGCGCTTGAGCGCCACCTCCAGGACATCCAAGGCCTGCGCGTGGTCCGCGTGCCCGAGCACCTGCGCCTCTGGTGCGAGGCCCGGGGCCGCGCCCCGCACGCGCATGAACAGGCCGACATCGCCGACGAGCAGGCGCGGCTCATCGACAGCGCGAGGCGCACGCCCGGCGTGGAGGTGGTGATTGCCGACACCACGGCCCTGATGGTCGCGGCCTACAGCGCGCTCTATTTCCAGGCCACCGAGCTGCTGGAGCCGGCGCTTGCCGCACAACGGGCTTGCGACCTCACCCTGCTCATGGGCCTGGACCTGCCCTGGACGCCGGACGGCCTGTTCCGCGACAGCCCGGCCGTGCGCGACGCCACCGACAGCCTGCTGCGCCGCGAGCTGCAGGGCGCTGGCATCGCCTTCCAGACGGTGTACGGGCAAGGCCAGACGCGCCTGCGGCAAGCCCTGCGCGCCATCGGCACTGCGCTGGGCCGGCCGCTGGTGAAGGACGACCCCGGCTTGGCCAACGGCCTGCGCCCGTGGTCGTGCGAGAACTGCAGCGATCCCGACTGCGAGCACCGACTGTTCACCGGACTGCTGTCACGACCCTCCTAGAGAGGGGGAGCCCAGGCCAGAACACCGCGGAACTGCCTTTGCCAGGCCTCAGGTGTTGCCCCCTGGGGGGGTAGCGCGCAGCGCTGCGGGGGGATCAATGTTTCTGGTCGCTGGCCGGCGGTTGCTGAGCCGGCTGCAAAAAGACCTGAGCGGCGTCCACAGGATCGAAGCGGTACTGGGCGCCACAGAACTCACAGCCCACCTCCACCTGGCCCTGCTCGGCGAGGATGGACTCGACTTCGTCGCGCCCCAGGCCGCGCAGCATGCTGCTCACGCGCTCGCGTGAACAGGTGCAGGCAAAGCGCGGCCCCTGCTCGCCCGTGAGCGGCTCGAAGCGGCGCACGTCTTCCTCCCAGAACAGGCGCCGCAGGATCGTGTCGGCGTCCAGGCTGAGAAGTTCTTCGCGCTTGAGGCTGGAGGCCAGGATGGCGATGCGGTTGTAGTCCTCGTTCAGGCCGATCTGGTCTTCGTCGCGCGCGCCCGACTGCCCTGCCAGGTTGTCCACCCCCTGCAGCGGCAGGCGCTGGATCAGCAGGCCGGCGGCCATCTTGTCGTCCGCCGCAAGCACCAGGCGCGTGTCGAGCTGCTCGCTCTGCAGCATGTAGTGCTCAATCACCTCGCTGAGTTTTTCCAGCTTCTCACGCCGATCGCCAAACAGCGGCACCACGCCCTGGTAGGGCTGCTGGCCCGGCAGGCGGTCCTTGGGATCGAGGGTGATGGCGCAGCGGCCCTGGTTGGTGACGTTGACCATGTGCGACAGCGGCGCATCGTCGGCCACCTCGCCCACCACCGTGGCGGTGGCGCGCAGGCTCAGGTCGGGCTGCACCTCGGCCACGGCCAGCTTCACCGGCCCATCGCCCATGATCTGCATGATCAGCGCGCCGTTGAACTTGATGTTCGCCTGCATCAGCGTGGCCGCCGCCGTCATCTCGCCCAGCAGCTCCGTGACCGCCGCGGGGTAGCCACCAGCGTCGCGGTGGCGCTGCAGGATTTCCTGCCAGGCGTCGGTCAGGCGCACGAGCATGCCGCGCACCGGCAGGCCTTCAAAGACGAATTTGTGGAGTTCGGACACGCAGGGCTTTCAGGTCAAATCAAAAAATCGAAGGGAAGCAGGTCGGGGTCAGGCGATCTTTTTCAAGCCCTGGCGGTAGCGCGCGGCGTTCTCGATGTAGTGCCCGGCACTGCGGCGCAGGCCTTCGATCTGCTCGGGCGTGAGCGAGCGCACCACCTTGGCCGGGCTGCCGAGGATCATGCTGCCATCGGGGAATTCCTTGCCTTCGGTGACCAGCGATCCCGCGCCCACCAGGCAGTTCCTGCCGATCTTCGCGCCGTTGAGCACCGTCGCGCCAATGCCGATGAGCGATTCATCGCCGATGGTGCAGCCGTGCAGCATCACCTGATGGCCCACGGTCACGTGCCTGCCCACCGTCAGCGGGAAACCCACGTCGGCGTGCATCACGCTGCCGTCCTGGATGTTGCTGCCTTCGCCCAGGGTGATGGTCTCGGTGTCGCCCCGCAGCACCGCCCCGAACCACACGCTGGCGTTGTCGCCCAGCACCACGTTGCCCATCACCTGCGCGCTGTCGGCCACCCAGGCCGATTCGGCCATGCGGGGTGCCACGCCATCGAGTTCGTAAATCGCCATGGGGAAGGTCTCCGTTCCTGAAACCTAGAATTGTAGGGATGCAAGCCCCCGCGCCCCTGTCGCCAGCGTCCCCGCTCTCCCTGCGCGCGCAGGCCCTCAACGCCCTGTGCATCACCGACCCGGGCCACAAGGTGGCGGCCACCCATGCGCTGTTCGACGCGTGGCAGGCGGGCCAGACCGTGCTGGACCCCGGCGAACCCCTCACGCCCGGCCCCGGCGCCACCCTGCCGGGCCGGCCCGCACAGCCTGTGCTGCTCCCGCCGGTGGACGTGCCCCAGCGATCGCCGTTCACCCCGGCGGGCCTGGCCATGCTGCTGCATGCCGTGACGCACATCGAGTTCAACGCGATCAACCTCGCGCTTGACGCGGTGTGGCGCTTCCCCGGCATGCCAGCCGCGTTCTACACCGACTGGCTGCGCGTCGCGCACGAGGAAGCGGTCCATTTCAGCCTGCTGCACACCCACCTGCAGAGCCTGGGACACCACTACGGCGAATTCCCCGCGCACGGCAGCCTGTGGGAGATGTGCGTGCGAACCCAGGACGACGTGACCGCCCGCATGGCGCTGGTGCCCCGCACCCTGGAAGCAAGGGGCCTGGACGCGACACCGCCCATGCAGGCGCGCCTGCGCAAGGTGGGCACGCCGGCGGCGCTGCGCGCGGTCGACATCCTGGACGTGATCCTGCGCGACGAGATCGGCCATGTGGCCGTGGGCAACCGCTGGTACGGCTGGCTGTGCGCGCAGCAGGGCATCGAACCCCTGAGCCACTACCGCCGCCTTGCGCGCGAGCATTCGGCGCCGCGCCTCAAGCCGCCCTTCAACGACGCGGCGCGCCTGGCGGCCGGATTCAGCCGGCCGGAACTGGACGCCTTGCTCGGCCCGTGACGGGGGCCGGTCAAGCGGTGCGCGAGACGCCCCCGCAGCACCCTGCGCCGCCGGAGCCGATGGCGGGGTGCATGCCACGGAGCGATCCCGGATAATTCGGGATGACTTCCGCATCCCCGACCGCTTTCAGCGCCCTGCCGCTCTCCCCCGCCATGCTCGCCAACCTGGAGCAGCTGGGCTACACGGCCATGACGCCGATCCAGGCCGCCGCGCTGCCGCCCGCCCTGCTGGGCAAGGACCTGATCGCCCAGGCCAAGACCGGCAGCGGCAAGACCGCCGCCTTTGCCCTCACCCTGCTGGCCAACCTCAACCCGCGCCGCTTCGCGGTGCAGACCCTGGTGCTGTGCCCCACGCGCGAGCTGGCCGACCAGGTGACCACCGAAATCCGCCGCCTCGCGCGCGCCGAGGACAACATCAAGGTCGTCACGCTCTGCGGCGGCGTGCCGCTGCGCGGACAGCTCGCCACGCTGGAGCATGGCGCGCACATCGTGGTCGGCACACCCGGCCGCATCATGGACCACCTGGAGCGCGGCAGCCTGCAGCTCGATGCGCTCAACACCCTGGTGCTGGACGAAGCCGACCGCATGCTCGACATGGGCTTCTTCGACGACATCGTCACCGTCGCCCGGCAGTGCCCCAAGGCGCGCCAGACCCTGCTGTTTTCCGCCACCTACCCGGAAGGCATCGCCAAGCTCAGCGCGCAGTTCATGCGCGATCCGCTCACCGTCAAGGTGGAAGCCCAGCATGCGGGCGCACAGATCGAGCAGCGCTGGTACGAGGTGACGGAGAACGAGCGGCTTGATGCGGTCAGCAAACTGCTGTTCCACTTCCGTCCGGCCAGCACGCTCGCCTTCTGCAACACCAAGGCACAGTGCCGCGACCTGGTGGCCGTGCTGCAGGCCCAGGGCATCAGCGCGCTGGCTCTCTTCGGCGAGCTGGAACAGCGCGAGCGCGACCAGGTGCTGGTGCGCTTTGCCAACCGCAGCTGCTCCGTGCTGGTGGCCACCGACGTGGCCGCGCGCGGGCTGGACATCGCCAACCTCGCCGCCGTGATCAACGTGGACGTGACGCCCGACCCCGAAGTGCACATTCACCGCATCGGCCGCACCGGACGCGCGGGCGAAAGCGGCCTGGCGCTCAACCTCGCCAGCCTCGACGAGATGGGCAGCGTCGGCAAGATCGAACACCTGCAGGGCCGGGAGTCCACATGGCACCCGCTGAGTGAACTCCAGCCCGCCAGCCAGGCCCCGCTGGTGCCGCCCATGGTGACCCTGCACATCCAGGGCGGCCGCAAGGAAAAGATCCGACCTGGGGACGTGCTGGGCGCGCTCACCGCCGACTTGGGCTACACCCGCGAGCAGGTGGGCAAGATCAACGTCAACGAATGGTCCACCTACGTGGCGGTGGACCGCGACATCGCCCAGCAGGCCGCAAGCCGGCTCAACGCCGGGCGCATCAAGGGCAAGGGTGTGAAGGTGCGCGTGCTGGAGGACTGACATGGCGCCAGGCCGAGCGCGGAGAAGAGCAGTGCCGTGATCGGCATGGGCGAGATGTCGTCATGCTCCTGGCGGGTTCGGTTCCTACCCCCTGAATGCACGCAGCGGCATCACCAGATGACCGACTTGCCAATCATGGCGCAGCCCGCCATGCCGCTGGATACCAGCAGGCCCACGACCACGGGGAGGATAGGACCATTCCTACAGGCGTGACGTTTTCACTCCTACTCGGCCGTCCTAGCTTCGAATTAACACTTCGCCTCAAGACTTTAACTTGAGGATCTCCCGATGGCTAGATACCTATGTTGGTTTTTCGACGGCTTGAGCGCTCTAGCCGGGTTGGCTGCATTCGTGACCTTTGGTGTGGCTTTTGTCCACGCTGAGGTGCCTTGGAGTTCGTTCGTATTTTTTGGCGTTGCGATCGTTTCCGCAGTGCTGGCCTGTGGCCTCACAGTCAGAAAGACTTCCAAACTGGTGGTCCGTCGCCTCCCCAACGTGCACGCACTTCCATCAATGCTTCGAAGATGAAGAGCAGCGCACTTCTGGGAGCGTGACTTGCGTTCCTATTTTTTTATCGAGTACTCAGATTCATAGAAAGGCATCATGACCCACCTCGCCACAAATTCAGCGGCCCGTACAGCTCTGGTGAAAATTATTGGTGTTGCAGGATGTGGCTTGCTCATGTCCACATGGGCTTCGGCACAACTCTCCCCGGCGCTTGATAGATTTAGCATCTCGGCGGGGGCGTATCGTGCAGATCCGAAGCTCAACGCTTCCTTGGACACGCAGTACGGACGATTTGAATCAGGCGATCTCAAACAGCGAGATGTGACGTTGCCACGGGTCAGGGCTGACCTCATCCTTTTTGACAGTCAAGGTCTTTCGTTCGACTACTTCCAGTACAAACGCGAATACACGGGATCGGTGGCGCAGTCCGGCAGCGTGGGTGGGACCAACCTCAGCATCGCAGGAGATGCGACAGTTGGCATGAAACTCGATGTGGCCAAGCTGGCGTACAAGTGGTGGTTAGGCAGCGGGAACACCGTCGTGGGCCTGGGCTTGGGCGGTGCGTATTACAAGGCGGGTATAGGCGCTCGCGCGAACGCCCTGGTCAATGGCACTGGCTACGGCTTTTCCGAAGGCGACTCGGACGAAGCCATTGCACCGGTGCTCGAGCTGGGGCTGCGTCACGCCTTCACGCCCAATTTCCGCGCCTTTCTGGACGTTTCAGGCGTCAAGAAGTCGGGGGGGAAGACCCAGGGTCATATCGTCAATGGTTCTGTTGGCCTCGAATGGTTCGTCGTTAAAAACGTCGGGCTGGTCGTGGACTACAGTGTTTCGCGCATTGATCTGACCCGCAGCGGTTCGAACAACGCCAATCTCAAGCTGACATTCAGCGGTCCGTCGGCGTTCGTCAAAGTGCGGTTCTGAACCTCATATGGGAGCGGGGTCCGGCGTGTGCTGCGCGGGCTTCGTCAACTTGGCGAGCAGGGCAACATCCACTCGCTCTCCACCACCGTAGGCGCCGACCGGCGCTTCGGCGACAAGCTGGTTCTGGCCGTGGGCAGCGGCCTCGCTCACGAACGCCAGCACACCGGCGACAACGGACACGCAACAGAGGCGACAGCTCCTCGCCGAGCGTCTCTGCTGGGGCCTGGTCTACCCATCACCGAGCTACGCTAGAGGGCTGTGATCGACTTCATTCCACCTTCGAGGCCAGGGCAGGAGCCTTCAATCGCAAGTGGAGCAGTTGGAAAACTGCAGATGGCTGTTGTGATGCCCGTGCGGCCTACGGCAGGCGGCTGCTGATGTCCGCTACG
>NZ_JAHCKK010000048.1 GCF_026125825.1 Hydrogenophaga sp.
CACCGAAAGCGTGAGCGCCATCAGCGTGATCATGTTGATGGTGAACCCGAACAGGTTCATGAAGAAGAAGGTGCCGATGAGCGCGATCGGCAGCGTCAGGCCGGTGATGACGGTCGAGCGCCAGGAGTTCAGGAACAGGAACACGATCAGCACGGTGAGCACCGCGCCCTCGATCAGGGTGCGCCGCACGTTCTCGACCGAGACGCGGATCGGGCGCGAGCCGTCGGCGATCTGCTCCAGCCGCACGCCAGGCGGCAGCTCGGCACCCAGCGCGGTCACGGCGGCCTTGAGGCCATCGGTCACGGCGATGGTGTTCTCGTCCTGCGCCTTCTGCACCTGCAGCAGCAAGGTGCGCTGGCCGTTGTAGAGCGCCAGGCTCTCCACTTCCTGCGTGCCGTCGCTCACGCGCGCCACCTGGCCCAGGCGCACGGCCTGGCCGCCGCGGCGCGCGACGATGATGTTCTCGAAGTCCTGCGGGTTCTGCAGGCGCGAGAGCACCTGCACCACCCGCTCGACTTCGCCGCTCTTGAGCGTGCCCACCGGAAGGTCCTGGTTCTCGTTGCGCACGGCGGCGTTGACCTGCTCGGTGGTGACGCCCAGCGCTTCCATGGCCGAAGGGTCGAGATCGATGTTGACGGCCCGCCGCGTGGCGCCCACCAGCGTGACCGAGCCCACGCCGCGCACGTTCTCCAGCCGTTTCTTGAACACCTGCTCGGCCCAGGTCGTGAGCTCGACCGCGCTCGGTGTCTTGCCGTCCACCGCCTGGGGGATCACGGCCACCGACCAAATCGAGCGGCTGGCCGGGTCGAAGCGCAGCACGCGCGGCTCTTCCACCTCGTCGCGGAACACCGGGCGCAGGATGGCGATCTTCTCGCGCACGTCCTCGGCCGCCTTGCGCCCGTCCACGGTCAGCTGGAACTCGATGATGACGATGGACTGGCCTTCGTAGCTGCGCGAGGTGAGCGTATTGACACCGGCGATGGCGTTGACCGCTTCCTCCACCTTCTTGGTGACCTCGGACTCGACGATCTCTGGCGAGGCACCCGGGTAGGCCACCTGCACCACGACCACCGGAAAGTCGATGTTGGGGAACTGGTCCACCTGCAGGCGCTGGAACGAGAACAGGCCCAGCACCACGAAGGCAATCATCACCATGGTGGCGAAGACCGGGTTGCGCAGCGAGACCTGGGTGAACCACATGGTGCGGCGCGCTCAGTTCGTGGCGGTGGCCAGGCGCACGGCCGTGCCTTCGCGGATGGCGCCAGCCTGGGCGCTGAGCACCGTCTCGCCGGCTTGCAGCCCCTTGACCTCGCGCATCGGCTCGGCGCCCCGAAGGCCGGTGGCGCCGCCGTCGAGCACGACGTGGGCGATCTTGCTCTCCCGCACCACCTGCACATAGGGCTGGGGCTTGTCGTTGCGCACCGAGGACTGCGGCACTGCCAACGCGGTGACCGCGCCGGTGAAGATCTGGCCCTGCGCGAAAAGGCCCTGGCGCATGCCTTCGCTGCCCGGCACGCGCAGGTACACCAGCACGCTTCGGCTGCCCGCCTGCACGCTGGGGTTGATGCGCGAGACCGTGGCCTGCACCGGCTCGGCCAGGCCTTCGACGCGCAGCTGGGCCTTCTGGCCCACCTTCACCGACACCGCGTCGGCCGGGGTGATGGCCGCCTCCATCTCAAAGGCCGAGAGATCCACCACGTCGAACACGCGCGTGTCCACGCCCACGCGCTCGCCGTTCTGCACCAGGCGGGCCGAGATCTGGCCATTCAAAGGCGAGCGCAGCGTGGTGTCGGCCAGGGCCTTCTTCGCAATGTCCAGCGCGGCCAGCGCGGCCTGGTGCGTGGCCTCGGCGCCGGCCAGGTTGGCCGTGGCCGTTTCCAGTGCGGTGGCCGAAATGAAGCCCTGGCGCACCAGGGCCTGGTTGTTGTCCAGCGTGCGCCGCGCGATCGCCACTTGCGACTGGGCCGACTCGGCCTGCCGCGCGGCCTGGCGCACGCGCGCGTCGGCCTCGGGGCTGTCGATGCGTGCCACCACTTCCCCGGCCTTCACCGCGTCGCCCTCGCGCTTGCTCAGGCCCTGGATCTCACCGGCAGTGCGCGCCTTGATGGCCGCGGTCTGCAAGGCCTGCACCGAGCCGGAGATGCCCACCGTCTGCGTGAGTTCCAGGGACTGCACGGCCACCACGTCGCGGGCGGAGAGCGTGTACACCGGTGCCGTCTTGAGCGCCTCGGCCGCCGCGCGGGCAGAGTCGCCCTGGGTCTTGCGCTTGTCCAGCGCGCGCACCAGGCCCAGGCCGAGCCCCAGCACCAGCACGGCCAGCAGGAGCCATTTGATCCAGGTGGGGCGCGAGCGGGGAGCGTTCATGGCGGCAAGGGGGTCAGGGGGTGGTGGCAGGGGCGAGCATGCCGTGCAGCAGCAAATCCACCTGGTTGTCGATGAAGCCGACCGGGTCCAGCGTCTCATTCGAGGCGCAGCACGGCGCCATGGAGTGCTTCCACATCAGCACGAAGATCATGGGCGCGATCAGGCTGTAGATGGCGTAGTCCATGGACAACGGGCGGAATTCACCGCGGTCGATGCCGCGCTGCAGGACGCGACGGATCAGTTCGTGGCCGGGGTCGATCACTTCCTTCTGGTAGAAGGCCGCGATCTCGGGGAACATGCCGGCCTCGCTCATCACCAGCTTGGTGATGCCCGAGGCGGGCGTCATCCCCACGCGCTCCCACCAGGTCTGCAGGCAGTAGCGCACCAGCTCGGCGCTGTCGCCCTCGAAGTGGTCCAGCTCCTCGTTCCATTCGGGAAAGCGCCCGGCCAGGTTCTCGCGCACCACGGCCTTGAACAGCTCTTCCTTGCTCGGGAAGTACAGAAAGAGGGTGCCCTTGGACACGCCGGCCGAGGCCGCGACTTCCTCCACCCGCGTCGCGGCGAAGCCTTTCTCGACGAACAGGCGCAGCGCCGCATCGAGCAATTCGCCCGGCCTTGCCTCCTTGCGCCGGGCGCGGCGCTGGCGCGGTTCGGCGTCGGATTCGGGGGTGGTCGTGGAGGCGGGGGCGGGCATGGGACTTTAATGACCAGTGGGTTAGTAATATACCCTACCCCCCATACTTATCGGTGCCGAAGGGCCCTTGGCCCCCCGGGGCGTGCGCTCAGGAGAACGCCTGGATGCCGGTGATCGCACGGCCCAGGATGAGGGCGTGGATGTCGTGCGTGCCCTCGTAGGTGTTGACCACCTCCAGGTTCACCAGGTGGCGCGCCACGCCGAACTCGTCGCTGATGCCGTTGCCGCCCATCATGTCGCGCGCCAGGCGGGCGATGTCCAGCGCCTTGCCGCAGCTGTTGCGCTTGAGGATGGAGGTGATCTCCACCGCAGCCGTGCCCTCGTCCTTCATGCGGCCCAGGCGCAGGCAGCCCTGCAGGCCCAGGCTGATCTCGGTCAGCATGTCGGCCAGCTTCTTCTGGATCAGCTGGTTGGCCGCCAGCGGGCGGCCGAACTGCTGGCGGTCCAGCACGTACTGGCGGGCGCGGAAGTAGCAGTCTTCTGCCGCGCCCAGCGCGCCCCAGGCGATGCCGTAGCGCGCGCTGTTGAGGCAGGTGAACGGGCCCTTGAGGCCGCGCACCTCGGGGAAGGCGTTCTCTTCGGGGCAAAACACCTCGTCCAGCACGATCTCGCCAGTGACGGAGGCGCGCAGGCCCACCTTGCTGTGGATGGCCGGGGCGCTCAGGCCCTTCATCCCCTTTTCGAGAATGAAACCGCGGATCGCGCCTTCGTCGTCCTTGGCCCAGACCACGAACACGTCGGCGATCGGCGAGTTGGTGATCCACATCTTGGCGCCCGAGAGGCTGTAGCCGCCCGCCACCTTTTTGGCGCGCGTGACCATGCTGCCCGGGTCGGAGCCGTGGTTGGGCTCGGTCAGGCCAAAGCAACCGATCCATTCGCCGGTGGCCAGTTTGGGCAGGTACTTCTGCTTCTGCGCCTCGGAACCGAATTCGTTGATGGGCACCATCACCAGCGAGCTCTGCACGCTCATCATCGAGCGGTAGCCCGAGTCCACGCGCTCGACCTCGCGCGCCACCAGGCCGTAGCAGACGTAGTTCAGGCCGCTGCCGCCGTAGGCCTCGGGGATGGTGGGGCCCAGCAGGCCGAGGGAGCCCATCTCTCGGAAGATGGCCGCGTCGGTCTTCTCATGCCGGAAAGCCTCTGTCACGCGCGGCAGCAGCTTTTCCTGGCAATAGCTGTGGGCGGCGTCGCGCACCTGGCGCTCTTCATCGCTCAGTTGCTGGTCGAGCTGGAAGGGGTCTTCCCAGCTGAAGCGGGCTTTGGGGGTGCTCATGCTTGTCTCCGGTGGTCGGTTGGGGATGGGGCGATTGTCGACGTGCGATGGATATCTGTCTAATATCGTTGGTGTATTCATCGATACAAATATCAGATTCATGGAATTCCGCCATCTGCGCTATTTCCTCGTGCTCGCCGAAGAGCTGCACTTTGGCCGCGCCGCCCAGCGCCTGGCCATCACGCAGCCGCCGCTGTCGCTCAACATCCAGCAACTCGAGGCCTCGGTGGGGGCGCAGCTGTTCACGCGCAACAGCCGCGGGGTGCAGCTCACGGCCGCCGGGCAGGCCTTCGTGCCGTCCGCGCGCGCTTTGCTCGATCAGGCGGGCCAGGCCGCGCGCGAGGCGCGCGAAGTGGCCCAGGGCGTGGTGGGCAGCCTGCAGATTGGCTTCGCGGGCACCGTGCTGTACCGGGGGTTGCCACAGATCCTGCAGGGTTTCGCGGCGCGCCATCCGCGCCTGCGGCTGGTGCTGCGCGAAATGAGTTCGAGCGACCAACTGATCGACCTCATGCACGAGCGGCTGGACCTGGGTTTCGTGCACACCACGCGCGTGCCGGCGAGCTTCTCGCAAATCCTGGTGTCGAGCCAGCCCTTCGTGGCCTGCCTGCCGGTGGGGCATGCGCTGGCGCGGCGCCGTCGGTTGTCCCTGGTGAAGCTGCAGGGCGAACCCTTCGCGGTGGTGTCGCGCGCGGTCTCGCCCGATTACCACGAGCGCATCCTGGGCCTGTGCGCCGACGCGGGCTTCTCGCCCGAAATCCGCTACGAGCTGCGGCACTGGCTCAGCGTGGTGTCGCTGGTCTCGCAAGGCCTGGGTGTGGCGCTGGTGCCGGCCGCGCTGCAGCAGGCCGGCTTGCCCGGGGCGGTGTTCGTGCCGCTCGATGTGGACACCCCGCCGTATGAAACGCACTGTCTCTGGAAGACCGACCGGGACCAGGCGGCGCTGGCGGCATTCCTGGAGGCGGTGCGGGCCTTTGCTCAACCTTTACAGTGAGGCTTCAACCCATGGAGAACACGATGAGCGACAAACAGGTGCTGGTGCTGGGCGGTGGATGCTTCTGGTGCACCGAATCCGTCTACAAGGAAGTGACCGGGGTGACCGACGTCGAATCGGGCTACAGCAACGGCCAGGTCGAGAAGCCGAGCTACGAGATGGTGTGCACTGGCACCACCGGCCACAACGAGGTGGTGCGGCTCGAATACGACCCCACGCAGATCACCACGCGCGAGATCCTGGAGATCTTTTTCGTGATCCACGATCCGACCACGCTCAACCGCCAGGGCAACGACGTGGGGACGCAGTACCGCAGCGGCATTTACTACACCACGGCCGAGCAGCAGCGGGTGGCGCAGGCGCTGATCGACGAGCTCGCGAAGGACAACGCCTTCGGCAAGCCCATCGTGACCGAGCTCGAGCCCCTGCTCAACTACTGGCCCGCCGAGGCCTACCACCAGGACTTCTTCGAGCGCAACCCGCACCAGGGCTACTGCATGGCCGTGGCTGCGCCCAAGGTGGCGAAATTCCGCAAGACCTTCGCCCGGCTGGCGAAGTAGGCCTTGCGGCGCCGGTCACTTCGGCAGCAGCACCTTGTCCACGACGTGGATCACGCCGTTGGACTGGTAGACGTCGGCAATGGTCACGGTGGCCACGCCGCCTTTTTCATCCGTCACGGTGACCTTGCCGCCAGCCGACTTGGCCACCAGCGTGCCACCGGCCACCGTCTTGATCGAGGCCATGCCCTTGCCGTCGGCGATCATCTTGCTGATGGCTGCCGCGTCCCATTTGCCGGGCACCACGTGGTAGGTCAGGATGCCGGTGAGCATGCCCTTGTTCTCGGGCTTGAGCAGGGTGTCCACGGTACCGGCGGGCAGGGCGGCGAACGCGGCGTTGGTGGGTGCGAACACGGTGAACGGACCGGCCGACTTCAGCGTGTCCACCAGGCCGGCGGCTTTCACGGCCGCCACCAGCGTGGTGTGGTCCTTGGAGTTGACCGCGTTGTCGATGATGTCCTTGCTGGCCAGCATGGGCGCGCCGCCGACCATGACTTGCGCGAAAGCGCCGAGGGATGCGGTGCCGATGGCCAGGGCCAGAACGGTTTTGCTGAGGGTCTGCTTGATCATGGAATCTCCTTGGGGTTGAAGCCGGAACTGCGGCTGAAGGAGATACGCAGCGCGACCCCGCACTGGATTCAAAAAAGATCCGGCTGCGGGCTCAGGCAGCCCTGGCGCGGGCGCGGGCCTGCAGCAGCGGCCAGCAGACGATCACCGCCAGGCCCAGCAGCACCAGCGCAGCCGCGCCCAGCTTCCAGCCCGGCAGCGACTCGCCCAGCGAAAGGGCCGAGGCGCCCATGCCGAACACGGGGATCAGCAGCGCCAGCGGGGTGACCGTGGCCGCCGGGTGGCGCGCCAGCAGCCAGTTCCACACGCCGTAGCCGAACAGGGTGTTGCCCACCGCCTGCCACAGGACGCTGGCCCACACCAGCGTGTCGGCGTGCCGCAGGCTGCTGGCGATGGCCTCGGGACCTTCCACCAGCCACGACAGGGCGAGCAAGGGTGGCACCGCGAACACGCTGCTCCACACCATGAATTGCAGCATGTTGACCGGCCCGAGCGATTTCACCACCAGGTTGGCGAGCGACCAGAAGAAGGCCGCGCTCAGCACCATGCCCATGCCCAGCAGGGTGACCGAGGCGTCGAGGTTGGCCGCGATCACGCCCAGGCCGGCCAGCGCCAGCAGCAGGCCCGCGACCTGGAAGCCGCGCACGCGCTCCCCCATGAGCCACAGCGAAAGCCCGATGGTGAAGAACACCTGCAGCTGCACCACCAGCGACGCCAGGCCGGGCGAGATGCTGCTGCGCATGGCCAGGAACAACAGGCCGAACTGTCCCACGCCCAGCAGGACGCCGAAGGCCGCGATCTTGCGCCAGGGTGCGGTGGGACGCGGGATGAACAGCAACCAGGGCAAGGCCGAGAGCGCGAAGCGCAGCGTGGCGAACAGGAAGGGCGGCAGGCCGTCCAGGCCCCAGCGGATCACCACGAAGTTCGTGCCCCAGACGAACACCACCGAAAGGGCAAGGAGCAGGTGGGTGAGTGGCACGGTGCGGAGTGGAGCGGGCAGACGGGCAGTGTAGCCATCGGCCCGTCGCCCGCCTGTGCGCTCAGTGCAATGCCCGTGTGCGGTAAAGGAGTAAAAGGGCCACGGGTGCGCCGACCAGGCCGATCACCGCATTGAGGTGGAACACGTGGCGGCTCCACGGCAGGTGCAGCACCAGATCGGCGGCCAGGGCCAGGACCGCACCCACCAGGCCGGCGGCGGGCAGCAGCACGCGGTGGTCGGCGCTGCGCATGAGCGCGCGGGCCACCTGGGCGGCCACCAGGCCGAGGAAAGCCACCGGGCCGCAGAAGGCCGTCACCAGCCCGCTCAGCCACGCGGTGGCGAGCAGCGCGCCGCGCTTGACCAGGGTCACGCGCATGCCCATGGACGCGGCATAGCGCTCACCCAGCAGAAGGCCGTTGAGCGGCTTGATGAGCAGGCCGCAGGCGATCAGGCCGGTCAGCACGCCGGGCACGAGCACGTGCAATTGCTGCCGCGTGGCGCCGGCAAAGCTCGCGTCGTCCCAGGCCTTGAAGGCGCGCGCCTGGGTCTCGTCGATGAAATGCATCGACACGCTGATGAGGCCGATGGCAAGGTAGCCGAGCATGAGGCCGATGATGAGCAGCGTGACGGTGCCGACCCGGCGCGACAGGGTGGCCAGCAGCGCGAGCACCGCCACCGAGCCGGCCACCGAGGCCAGCGCCAGACCGATGTCGCCGGTGAGACCGAAGCGCAGCAGCAAGGCATTGCCGGCCACCCCTGCGGCCGTCACCAGCAGGGCACTGCCCAGCCGCGCGCCGTGCACGATGCCGAGCACGAAGGGGTCGGCCAGCGGGTTGCGGAACAGCGTCTGCAGCAACAGGCCGGCCACCCCGAGCGCCGCGCCGGAGCACAGCGCATTGAGGGCGCGTGGCAGGCGAAAGCCCAGCACGATGTCGCGCCACACCGCGTGACCCGCGCTGCCGGACAACACGTCCAGCACCGTCGCCAGCGGGATGGCGACCGAACCGAGCGAGAGTTCGGCGACGAACAGGACCACCAGCATGAGGGTCAGCGTCGCGAACCAGGCGGGGGTGGCATGGCGTTGCCAGGGGGGCGCCGCCAGGGAAGGGGACAGGGCAATCGTCATGGCAACTGGCGCAGGAAAGCGGTGTCGGTGTCGAAAGGGGGCAGGGGCAGACTCGGGTGCAGCGCCCGGATGGCTTCGGCCAGCTGCACGTGGGGCCGGGTCATGCCTTGGTCCTGAAAGGGGTAGGCCCAGGCGCCGGTGTAGCCTGTGTCCCAGGCGAACACGCGGCCTTCGCGTGCGGCACGGAACCAGCCGTGCAAGGGGTTGGCGTCGATCAGTGTGGCGACGCTGGCCTGGCCCCCCAGCGCACCGAGCCACACCGGCGCATCGGCCGCCAGCGCGTAGACCTTCTCGAAGCGTTCGTACACCAGGCTGCTGCTGCGCGCGTCGTCTGCGAGCGCGTAGCGCCCGCCGGCATCGTGGATCAACCGGGCGCGCTGGTTGCGCCCGCCGAAGGTCTCGACGGTGTCGCGGCCGGCGGCAAAGCCGGCCATCACCAGGGGGCGGTCGGGCGCGGCGGCGGCCAGGCCCGTCAAGTGCCGGTATTGCGCCTCGATGCGGTCGAACTGCGCATTGGCCAGGGCCTCGCGGTTGGTGAGCAGGGCCAGCAGCTTGAGCCACTCGGCGCGGCCCAGCGGGTGTGTTTCGTGGTGGTCGGCCTGCGCGATGGCGCGCACGCCCAGCTCCCACAGGCGCGGGTGCATGTTGCCCTGAGGGTAGGCCGAGTAGAAGCTCAGGTACACATCGGCCTGCACCGCCATCACCGGTTCGATGGATGCGTGGCCGTAGCCCCACATGTCGTGCACCAGGCCTTGCGCGATGCGCTCGCGCACCGTCGGCACGGTGGCGCTGCGCGTGTTTTCGGACCCGTACAACCGGTCCACCAGGCCCAGCTCGTCGAGCGCGCCCAACACGGCCGCGTTGCCGGTGACCAGCCTTTGCACGGGCACCTGAATCACCTGTTCGTGCGGCCCGTGCGCGGGCACCGGCGTGCCGCATTGCACCAGCAGGTACTCCAGCGTTTCGCCCGTGCCCACGCTGGGCGTGAAGCGCACGCGCTTGAAGTGCGGGCCATACACCACTTGCAATTGCACCGAATGGGTGAAGGCCGTCTTGTGCGGAAAGTAGTCCCTGCCGGGCTGGTGTTCGCTCACGCAGGCGGCGTCGAGGTTGTCGGTCAGTCCATGGGCATCCACGGCCACCGTGGGCCAGGCCACGCGCGGCGGTGCAGCGATCTGCGTGCAAGCGCACAGCAGCATCGGCATCAGCAGCGCCGCCGCCCGTGCGCGCAGGCCGCTCAGCGAGGTCATGCGGTGGTGCCTTCGCGCGCGCAGAGCGCCTCCACCAGCGCGCCCAGGGTGGCGAAGCGCCGAGGCTCTTCACCCCTTTGGCTCAGCGTGTAGACGCCGTGTTTGCCCGCGTGCACGGCCTGCGCGGCCTCGGGGTCGTGGGCGTATCCCGCGCGTTGCATCGCCCGCCTGGCCCAGGCGGCAGGAATGCCACCGCCTTCGATGCGGATGCCGCGCCGCGCGCTGCGGCCCACAAGCAGCTCGGCGCGTTCCAGGTCGAAGACCAGGCCATCGGCGGCGAAGCTGGCGGCCAGGGTGCCGTCCAGGGCGAGGTCTTCGGGGGCGCCGGCGTGCAGGCGACGCTGGCCGTCGATCAGCCACAGCGCATCGGCATGGCGCAGCGCGAGCTCGAGGTCGTGCGTGGACAGCAGCACGGCCAGACCCTGTTCGCGCGCAAGCGCCAGCAGCAAGTGCATGGTTTCGATGCGGCGCGGCAGGTCCAGAAAGGCGGTCGCTTCGTCGAGCACCAGCAGGCGCGGTTGCTGCGCCAGCGCACGGGCGATCAGGACCTTCTGGCGTTCGCCGTCCGACATCTCGGCGACCAGCCGGTCCGCCAGCGCCAGCGCGCCGGCCTGCAGCAGCGCGGCCTGCACCGCCTCGTGGTCCCGGGCACCGAGCCTGCCGCCCCAGCCGAGGTGCGGGTAGCGCCCCAGGCAGACGAGGTCGTGCCCGGTCATCTGCGCGACGTCCACGCGCTCGGTGAGCACCACCGCGAGCCGCCGCGCGCGCTCGCTCGCCGTGATCCTGCCAAGTGCCACCCCGTCGATGCGCACCTCGCCCGAGACGGCGGGTTGCATGCCGCACAGCGTGCGGATCAGGGTCGACTTGCCGGCGCCGTTGGCGCCGATCAGGCAGACGAAGCGGCCGGCCGCCAGTTCGAGGTCCAGCGGGCCGAGCAGGGCCTGGCCACTGTGACCCACCGTCAGGCCATGGGTGCTCAGGCCCATCAGAGCGCCATGGCGAAGCTGGCGAGCACGGTGCGGGGTGCGCCCGGGTAGGTCGGCACGAAGGCGCCACCCGAGTCGTGGTAGAGCTTGTCTCCCAGGTTCTGCAGCGCGAGTTGCAGCCTGTAGCGCTGGCCGACACCGAAGCGGTAGGCCACGTTGGCGTCCCAGCGCACGTACGAGGGCAGCACGAAGCTGTTGGCGGTGTTGGCCTGGCGTTCGCCGACGTAGATGGCGCCCAGGCCCGCGCTCAGCCCCGCCGCGCGGCCGCTGAAATCGAAGGTGGTCCACAGGCTGGCACTGCGGCGTGGCGCATTGGCCAGCAGGGTGCCCACGAGGGTGGCGTCGCTGTCGCGGCTGATCTGTGCTTTCATCTCGGTGACGCTGGCGAGCAGGCGCCATTGCGGCGTGATGCTGAACGGCACATCCAGCTCCCAACCCTGGCTGCGCTGTTCGCCGACCTGCAGCACGTAGTCGAAATCGCTCGGATCGGACACCAGGCCGTTGCGGCGGCGGATGTCGAACACCGCCAGCGTGGGCTCCAGCCGGCCGTCGAGCAGGCTGAGCTTGGCGCCGACTTCCAGCTGCGTGCCGCGCGACGGTGCGGGCAGGCTGCCGTTGCGCAGCATGCCGCTGAAGGGCTCGGTCAGGAACGACTTGGACCAGCTGGCGTACAGCGACACGGCTTCGGCCGGCGTCCAGGTCACGCCCACGCGTGGCGACAGTGCATCGTCGCTGCGCGCCAGCCTGCCTGAGACGGGCAGGTAGTCGGCCCGGGCGTAGGTGCGCGAGCGGTCGTGGCGCAGGCCGAGCAGCACGCGCCACCGAGGACCGAACTGCAGCTCGTCCTGCGCGTACAAGCCCAGGCTGCGGCTTCGGTGGTTCGACGCGTCGTAGGGCACGAGCGGGCCGACCACGGTGTTGCCATGCACCGGGTGGTACAGGTCGATCGGCAGGTTGGTCGGGAAGCCGAAGGGGCCGACGTTGGCGTCGGCGCGGAAGTCCCAGCTGTCGCGGTTGGCATCGGCGCCGAGCAGCACGCGGTGGCGCACACCACCCGCCTCGAAGCGGCGCGATACCTCGGCCATGACGGAGAGGTCGGTCTGGTCGTCGATGCTGCGCTGCTGGCGGCGGTTGACTTGCGGATTGGGCGTGTCGGCACCGGTGATCGGACTGAAGCCGAAGGGGTACCAGAGTGCATCGGTCTTGGCCGATGAGGTTTGCAGGCCGGCGTGCAACTGCCAGCCGCTGTCCAGCCGGTGATCGATCACCAGTGAGGCCAGGGCGCTGTCGTTTTTCAGCCGCGTGTCGGCTTCCGCGTAGTTGGTGCGGATGGGCACGCCGAGGAACATCGGGCTGTTGCCGAAACCCCGGTCGAAGGCGCCGCGCTTGCGGCCGAGTTCGAGTTCGGCCGTCAGCGTGGTGTGGGGCGCGAGTTGCCAGCGGAACACGGGCGAGATGAATGCTGTTTCCGCGCCCACGAAATCGCGAAAGCTCTGGTGGTCCTGCCAGGAGCCGGTGAGCCGGTAGCTCAGGGTCTCGCTGATCGGGCCGGTGCTGTCGAAGGTGGCGCGGTAGAAGTCGTGGCTGCCGGCGGTGAATTCGTAGCGGGTGCGCGCGGTGTCCTGCGGCTTCCTGGTGACCAGGTTGACCACGCCGCCGGGCTCGAAGCGGCCGTACAGCGCCGAGGCCGGCCCCTTGAGCACCTCGATCTGCTCGATGTTGACCAGCTCGTCCACCGGGGCGAACACGCTGCGGCGAAAGCCGTTCTTGAGGTTGGCCGAGGTGGCGAAGCCGCGCAGGCGGAAGCGGTCGTTGCTGCCGCCCCAGCCCACCTGGGGTGTCAGGCCTGGCACGGTGCGCACGGCTTCGCCGAAGCTGGTCACGCCGCGGTCTTCCATCAGCTCGCGGGTGACGGTCTGGATGGAGAAGGGGGTTTCCTTCACCGTGGTGTCGCTCTTGTTGGCGGTGGGCGCGACGACGGCGCGGTAGGCGCGCTCGCGCGTGTCGCTGATGGTGACGGTCTCCAGCGCGGGCTCGGTCTGGGCCCACGCGGCCATCGACACGCTGGCCATCGCGCACACGGCCAGGGGGGCGCGGCCTCGGCGGCCGGTGAGTAGGCAGGAAGCAGGGTGGGACATGCGGGGCTCGGCTCCGATCGTGAAAGAAGAGGGCTCACTGTCCGCGCACGGCGGCGGTGAGTGCGCGCGTGTTGAAGCGCATGAGCTCGATGTAGTTCGGCGCTGCGCCGCCGGGCGCAGAGAGCGAATCGGAATAGAGCGCGCCTGAGGGTTTGACCCCGGTCTCGCGCGCGATCTGCTCGATCAGGCGCGGGTCCGAGATGCTCTCGACAAACAGCGCCTTGATCTGGTCCTTGCGGATCTGGCGCACGAGCTGCGCCACGCCCCTGGCCGAGGCTTCGCTCTCGGTGCTCACGCCTTGTGGCGCGAGAAAGGCCACCTGCTGGTCGCGTGCGTAGTAGCCAAACGCATCGTGCGAGGTGATCACCTTGCGCTGGGCTACGGGAATGGGTGCCCAGGCCGCGCGGATCTCGGCGTCGAGCTCGTTGAGCTGCATCTCGTAGGCCCGCGCGTTGCGGTTGTAAAGGTCGCAGCTGGCGGCGTCGGCCTGGCACAGGGCCTTGGCGATGTTGCGCGCGTACACCTTCACGTTGCCCACGCTCTGCCAGGCATGCGGGTCGCTTTCACCGTGGTCATGGCCATGCCCCTTCTTGTGGCTGTCGTGGTCGTGGTCAGTCTCGCCTTTGAGGGGCTGGATGCCTTGGCTGACGATCACCGGCCGGCCTTTGTAGGCAGAGGTCTTGAGCAGGCGGCTGAGCCAGCCCTCGAAGCCCAGGCCGTTGGCAAACACCACTTGCGCCTGGCCGACCAGACGGGCATGGGCAGGCGTGGGCTGGAACACGTGGGCGTCGGCACCGGGGCCGACGAGCACATCGACCGCCACGCGGTCGCCGCCGACCTCCTTCACGATGTCGCCCAGGATGCTGAAGCTGGCGACGGCGCGCAGCGGCGCCTGCGCGTGCAGCGACGGGGTGAGCACGGCCAGACCCAGCGCGAATGCGGCGAGGGTGGCGGTGCGGCGGGGCAGGAAGACGGTGGTGGGTGTCATGAGCGGGTCCTTCGTTTCAGGCTTTGAGGTGGGAAAGGGTGGGGCGTCGCTGGCGCAGCACGCCGTGCGGCGCGAACAGCATCGAGAGCAGGTACATCGCGCCCAGGCTGAGCACGATCACCGGGCTGGTGGGCCAGTCGGCGTGGTACGACACCAGCAGGCCGGTGGCGCTGGCGAGCAGGGCCACGGCCACGGCGCTGGCCAGCAGCGGCAGGAGGCGGTGAACCCAGAAGCGCGCCGTGGCGGCGGGCAAGACCATCATGCCGACGGCCATCAGCGTGCCCAGGGCATGGAAGCCGGCCACCAGGTTGATCACCAGCAGGGCGAGAAAACCGAAATGCGCGGCCGCGCTCCAGCGGCTGGTGCCGCGCAGGAAGTCCGGGTCCAGGCACTCCAGCACAAGTGGGCGGTACAGCACACGCAAGGCCAGCAGCGTCACGGCGGCAATGCCGCCCAGCAGCGCGAGCGCGGCGTCGTCCAGCGCGAGCACGGTGCCGAACAGCACGTGCAGCAGGTCCACGCTGTTGCCGCGCGTTGAGACGATCAGCACACCGAGCGCCAGCGAGAGCAGGTAGAAGGCCGCCAGGCTGGTGTCTTCGCGCAGCACCGTGTGGCGAGCCACCAGCCCCGAGCCGACCGCCACCGCCAGGCCGGCGGCGATACCGCCCACCGTCATGGCGCCCAGCGACAGGCCGGCCACCAGGTAGCCGAGCGCGGCGCCGGGCAGGATCGCGTGGGCCATGGCGTCCCCAGTCAGGCTCATGCGGCGCAGCATCAGGAACACACCGACCGGCGCGGCACTCACCGAGAGCAGCATGCAGCCGAGCAGCGCGCGCTGCATGAAACCGAACTCCAGGAAAGGGTCGAGCCACATCGCGCTGCCCCACAAGCCGTAGGCACTCATGCCGGCATCCCGTGGGCAGCGACTTCGCAGGCATCGGCCCCGTCGTCGAAAGGCTCCTGCAACTGCAGGGCGCGGGCCCAGTGCCCGGGGGTCAGCACCTCGGCCGTCGCGCCCCAGGCCACCGGCTCGCGGGCCAGCAACAGGGTGTGGGGAAAGTGCTCGCGCACCTGGGCCAGATCGTGCAGCACAGCGATCACCGTCTTGCCCTGCGCGTGCCAGCGGTGCAGCAGGGTGAGCAGGTCGCTGGTGGTGCGCTGGTCGATCGCGGCGAAGGGCTCGTCCAGCAGCACCACTGGCGCATCCTGCAACATCAGTCGCGCAAACAGGGCGCGCTGCAGCTGACCACCCGAGAGCGTGCCGATCGCGCGCCGCTCGAAGCCCAGCAGCCCTACCGCCGCCAGCGCCTCGTGGCAGGCGCGGCGGTGCGCGGCGCTGAAGCGCCCGAGTGCACCCACCGCGTGCCACAGGCCGAGCAGGGCCAGCTCCTCCACCGAGATCGGAAAACTCCGGTCGATGCCGCTGTGCTGCGGCAGGCAGGCCACGCGCCGGGGTGTGCCCAGACCGTCAATGCGCCCGGCCAGCGGTTTGAGCTGCCCGGCCAACGCCTTCAGCAGGGTCGATTTGCCGGCGCCATTGGGGCCGACCACCGCCACCAGCATGCCTGGCGGCAGCGTGAGCGACAGGTGGTGCACAGCCGGGTGGCGTTCGTAGCCCAGTGTGAGGTCGTGCAGCACGATGGCCGCTGGAGCGGCCACTCGGCCAGAAAAGTGAAGGTGGGACACGGAGAGATTGCGGCTAAGATACTGCAACTGAATTGCGATAGTGCGTATGTTAACGCAACAAAGTTGCATTTATGGAGGCCCGAATCATGTCCTCACGCCCCACCAAAGAACCGGTGACCGTGCCCCCCCACATCCAGACCCGCCTGGAAGCCGCCGGCCTGCGCCGCACGCTGGCCACGCGCGCGGTGCTCGGCCTGTTCCTGGCGCAGCCGCACGGCGGGCTCAGCCATGCGCAGGCACTGAACGCGCTCACCGCGCGTGGACTGGACATCAACCGCGTCACGCTGTACCGCCTGCTCGACCGCCTGGCCGTGTGTGGCGTGTTGCAACGCCACACGGACGACCAGGCGCGCACCTGGCGCTTCAACCTGGCGCCGCAGGAGTCGCAGGCCAGAGAGACGGGCACGGCGCCGCTGTTCGAGTGCGATGCCTGCCACCGGCAACTGCGTGTGGCGGACGCCAGCGCGTCCACGCAGACCCTGGCGCAGGACGTGTTCAGCGCGCTGGCGCGGCTCGGGCACCGAGGTGCGCGGGTCGAGGTGGCGGTGCACGGCACCTGCATGGACTGCCTGGAGCCGGCGGCGTGATCGAGTCCCGTGGGTTGCAGTACGCCTACCCTGGTCACGCGCCGCTGGGCCTGGCCGATGTGTCGGTGCCGCAAGGGGGTACCCTGTTGCTGCGCGGGCCCTCGGGCAGCGGCAAGTCGACCTGGCTGGCGCTCGCCGCCGGCCTGCTCACGCCGGGCGCGGGTGAGATCGTGGTGGCGGGGCAGTCGGTGGGTGCCTTGCGCGGTGCCGCGCGCGATGCCTGGCGCGCGCGCCACATCGGTTTTCTGCCGCAGCAACTGCACCTGAGCGACGCGCTCACGGTGGCGGACAACCTCGCGCTCGCGCACTTCGCCGCCGGCCTGCCGGTGGATCGCGCCGCCGTGGCCGAGGTGCTGGACGCGCTGGACATCGGCGCGCTGGGCCGCCGCCGGCCCAGGCAGCTCTCGGGCGGGCAGGCCCAGCGCGTGGCACTGGCGCGCGCCGTGCTGCTGCGCCCGCGCGTGATCCTGGCCGACGAGCCGACCGCGAGCCTGGACGACGACGCGTGCAAAGCGGCGCTGTCGCTGCTGCACCGCAGCGCGAAAGCGCTGGAGGCCACGCTGGTGATCGCCACCCACGACGCCCGCGTGCGCGACGCACTGCCGCACGCGCAGGAACTGGACTTCGCGGCCACCCGCGCGGAGCGCGTCGCATGAATGTGCTGTCCCTGTCCTGGCGCTACCTGTGGGCGCGTCCGCTCGCCACGGCCCTCAACCTGTTGCTGCTCACGCTGGGCCTGGCCTCCATGGGCTTTCTGCTGATCGCGCGCGATCAGGTGGACCGCGCCTTCGAGCGCGACCTCGCCGGCATCGACGCGGTGGTGGGCGCCAAGGGCAGCCCGATGCAGCTCATCCTCGCGGGCGTGTTCCACCTGGATGTACCGCCCGGCAACATCCCCCTGGCCGAGGCCCGCCAGCTTGCCGGGCACCCGCAAGTCGCACAGCTCATCCCGCTGAGCCTGGGCGACAACCTCGGCGGCTTTCGCATCGTGGGCACCACGCACGACTACCCGGCTCACTACGGCGCCCGGCTTGAGCAGGGCGCGCTCTGGCAGGCGCCGCTGGAGGCTGTGCTGGGGGCGCAGGTCGCCGCCCGCACGGGCTTGAAGGTGGGCCAGGCCTTCGAAGGCGCGCACGGCCTGGGCATGGGTGGGAGCTCGCACGGCGAGACGCCTTACACCGTCACCGGCGTGCTCGCGCCCTGCGGCTGCGTGCTGGATCGGCTGGTGCTCACGGCCACCGAGTCGGTCTGGCGCGTGCACGACGACATGCACGCGGGCGCCCACATGGACGCCACCGAACGCGCCGAGCTGGCCGAGGCACTGGCGGCCGAGCGCGACATCACGCTGGCCCTCATCCGCTACCGCACGCCCCTGGCGGCGGTGAGCTTCCCGCGCTTCATCAACGAGACCACGTCGCTGCAGGCTGCGGCGCCTGCGGTGGAGATCACGCGCCTGCTGGGCATGGTCGGCGTGGGCACGCAGGTGCTGCGGGGCCTGGCGGGGGTGCTCCTGGCCGTGGCCGGGCTGTCGGTGTTCATCGCGCTGTGGAGCGCGGTGCGCGAGCGCCGCGCCGACCTGGCCATGCTGCGCATGCTGGGCGCGCCGCCCCGGCGCGTGGCCGTGCTGCTGCTGTGCGAGGCGCTGTGGCTCGCGCTGCTGGCGTGCGCGCTGGGCCTGCTGGCCGCGCACGCGCTCACGGCCCTCATGGGCGAGATGTTGATGGCCCGGCAGTCGCTGGCCATCACCGGTTGGCAATGGGTGTCCGGCGAAATCTGGGTGCCCGTGCTGGCTGTTGGGGTGGCGGTGGTGGCGGCGCTCCTGCCGGCCGTCCACGCCTACCGTGTCGATGTCACTCAACTCCTGAACTCAAGGTAAATCATGAAAAAAACCCTGTTTCTGCTCGCCGCCGCCTGGCTCTGCACCGCCGCGCTGGCCCAGCATTCCGACAAAGAGACCAAGGAAGACATTGCGCGCCACCGTGCCATGGCCGTGGCGCATGAGGGCGCGGCCAAGTGCCTGGAGGCCGGCAAGGGCGAAAAAGTCTGCATGCAGGAACTTGCGGTGGCCTGCAAGGGTCTGGCTCTGGGAAAATACTGCGGCATGCGCCACGCGCACTGACCGCTGAGATCCCACGCCGAGACGACTGCCATGCGCCCTTTGTTCCAAGCTTCCCGAATCGCTGCGCTGCTCGTGATGGGCGGGGTGTGGCTGAACGGCGCCGGGGCCCAGGCCCTGAGTTCGCCGGTGCCGCCCGGCTCCGCGCCGAGCCAGCCCTCGGGCCTGCCGCACGGTCAGGGCGCGGGCGTGCACAGTCCGCTCAGCCCTTTCGCGCCCCTGCCCAAGCGCAACGACGTGGTCGCCTGGTCCACGCTGACCGACATCACCACCAAGGTCGAGAAGAAACGCATCGTGCCGGTGTACCCGGCGCCGGTGGCCGAACTCAACCAGAAAAAGCTGCGGCTGCAGGGTTTCATGATGCCGCTGGAGCCCGGTGAGAGCCAGCGCCACTTCCTGCTCGCGTCGGTGCCACTGACCTGCGGCTTCTGCACGCCGGGCGGGCCCGAGAGCATGGTCGAGGTGCGCACCAGCAAACCGGTCAAGTACAAGCTCGAGGCGGTGGTCGTCGAAGGCACCTTCCACGTCCTGCAGAACGACCCCTACGGCCTGTACTACCGCATCACCGGCGCCGTCGGCGTCGAATGACGCGGCGCCCTGGCGATACCATCGCCGGGTGAACATCGCCAGCCACCCCGTCGTCGCTTCCCTCACCCCGGTCTTCATCCTGATCGGTCTCGGCTACCTGGCCGGGCGCCTGCAATGGATCCGCGATGCCGCGGTCAAGGACCTATCCAACCTGGTCTTCCTGCTGCTCATTCCGGCGCTGCTGTTCCGCACCATGAGTTCCGTGCATTTCGAGGAGCTCGACCTGAGGCCCATCGGGGCCTATTTCCTCGCTGCGCTGTCGCTGCTGGGGGCATCCATCGCCTGGCGCGGTTTCAACCGGGGCAGCGTGGTGCTGGCCCTGGCCGGCACCTTCTCCAACATGGTGATGCTCGGCATCACGCTGGTGGAGCTGGCCTATGGCAAGAGCGCGCAGGTCACGGTGCTCACGCTGGTGTCGGTGCATGCACTGATCCTGCTGACCACCGGTTCCATCGTGCTCGAACTGGCGGTGGCGCGCGAGGCCCGGGCGGGCGGCCAGCGCGCGCCACACGTGCTGGCCACGGCGTGGTCGGCCTTCAAGGGCGCGCTCATCCACCCGATTCCCCTGCCCATTCTTTGCGGTCTGCTGTTCGCGCAGACCGGCCTGACACTGCCCACGGTGGTGGACCGGCCGCTGCAGTTGCTGGGCAGCGCCTTCGGCCCGATCGCCCTGGTGCTCGTGGGCGTGACCCTGGCGCGCACGCCCATGGCCGGTCACCTGCGGCAGGCCCTGTGGGTCAGCGTGTCCAAGAACCTGGTGCTGCCGCTGCTGGTGGGGCTGTGCGCCTGGGGCCTGGGCATCACCGGCATGCCGCTGACCGTGATGGTGGTGGCCGCGGCGCTGCCGGTGGGGGCCAATGTGTTCCTGTTCGCCCAGCGCTACGAGGTGGCGCAGGAAGTCACCACCGCCGCCATGGGGCTGTCCACCGTGCTCGCGCTGTTCACGCTCAGCCTGGTGATGACCGCCATGGCCTGGCTCAACTGAGCGGTGCGCGCGCTCACTGGCTGATCTTGCGGCCTTCCTCGACCTGGTACTCGAAGTAGCGCTGGAAGCCAAACGCCAGGCTCCCCATCAGCGCGATGGTGCCCATCAGCAGCGCGGCGACGAGGGCGCCGATGGTCAGCCAGTTGGTGCCCCCCGACACAGCGTCCGCAGGCAGCTGGGGGTTGAACTGGCGGTTCCATTTCTCCCGGTCGGTCAGGGCGTAGACGATGGCCATCAGGCAGCTGGCGGAAATGGTCGCGCCCAGCAGGGGGATGAGCACCCACGAGAGCTTGTCGTCCTGCCCGTAGAGCAGCACGCGGTCCACGCCCCACAGGCCCAGTGCCGCCGGAATCGGGTGCAGCCAGCCCACCCAGTCACCCAGGCCGCGCAGGTAGAAGCGGTGCAGGCCGAGCATGCCGCCCAGCAGCGCCAGCCAGACCGCCAGCGTCTTGTTCTTGCGCACCATGCTCACACCCCCTCGTTCGGCGGCGTGCTGTCACCGGCACCCAGGGTTTTCTGCATCAGCACGATGTCGAGCCAGCGGTCGAACTTCCAGCCGCACGACTGCACCACGCCCACGGGCTCGAAGCCCAGCGCCTTGTGCACGCCAATGGAGCCGGCGTTGGCCGAGTCACCGATCACCGCCATCACCTTGCGCGTGCCCGCGCGCTCCAGCGCGGCCAGCAGCTCGGCCAGCAGCGCCCGGCCCAGTCCCCGGCGGTGGGCCGACGGGTCCATGTAGATCGAGTCCTCGACCGAAAAGCGGTAGGCCGGGCGGGGCTTGAACCAGTTGCCATAGGCGTAGCCCAGCACCTGGCCGCCTTCCTCGGCCACCAGCCACGGCAGCCCCTTGCCCAGCACGTCGGCGCGCCGCGCCGTCATTTCGGCCTGGGTGGGCGGGGTGGTTTCAAAGGTGCCGGTGCCGTGCAGCACATGGTGGCCATAAATGCGGGTGATCGCTTCGAGGTCTTCGTCGCGGCTGGGGCGGATCAGGGGCATGGGTCGGGTGGGTCGCTTGGGGGAGGGGCTGGCAAAACCAGCGAACGGGCTATAATCGCGGGTTTCGTGGCGTTTCGCTGGCCGGGTGGTCAGTCGTGTGTCTCAAGCGCTGCAAATAAAGCGGGTCGCAAGATCCAGTGAAGTACCGATCCTGGTACCTCTCCACCCGAAGGATAAATCATGGTCGTCATTCGACTCTCCCGCGGCGGCGCAAAAGCCCGTCCGTTCTACAACATCGTGGTTGCCGACAAGCGCAATCGCCGCGATGGCCGCTTCATCGAGCGCATCGGCTTCTACAACCCCCTGGCCCGTGGTGGTGAAGAGCCCCTGCGCATTGCCATGGACCGCCTGACCTACTGGACCGGCGTTGGCGCCACCCCGTCGGACACCGTGGCGCGCCTGGTCAAGCAGAACGCTGCCAAGGCCGCGGCCTGATCCTGCTCGCAGCAAGGTGAGCCACCCCGCGTCCGGCGCCTTCAAGGCGTTGCCCCTGCCCGACGACGCCGTCGAGCTGGGGCGCATACAGGACGCGTGGGGCATCAAGGGCTGGGTCCGCATCCTGCCCCACAGCGCCGACACCTCGGCGCTGATCGCTTCCTCCTCCTGGTTCCTGCAGCCGCCCGAAACCCGTTTCGCGCGCGGCTTCTCGGCGTTCACGGGCTGCGTGGGCGTGAGCGTGGCGGAAGTGAAGCCCCACACCGACGGCCTGGTCGCCCAGCTGGACGGCGTGGACGACCGCAACGCGGCCGAAGCCCTCAAGGGCGCGCGCATCTACCTGCCGCGCAGCGCCTTTCCGGCCACCCCTGAAGGCGAGTACTACTGGGTCGACCTGATCGGTCTGGACGTGTTCAATCGCGAAGGCGTCCACCTGGGCGTGGTGCGCGACCTCATGCCCACCGGACCCACCTCGGTGCTGGTGCTCGAGCACACCGAGGCGGTGGACGGCACCGAACAGACCGCCGAGCGCATGATCCCCTTCGTGGCGGCCTACATCGACGACGTCGACAAGGCCCAGCGCCGCATCACCGCCGACTGGCAAAAAGACTATTGAGGTTTCCCCCCTGCGCCGCTGGCGCGGCTTCCCCCCGGAGGGGGGACGGCGCCTGAGGCCCGGCAATGCCGGTTCCTCGGCCTCCCTTGAAACAGGCACGCGCTCCGGAGCGAAAGCACATTCCCAGGGGTGCCGCGGGGCTGGCTTTGCCAGACCGCTGGCGCAGGGAGGCGACAATCCACCATGCGCTTTGACGTCATCACCCTGTTCCCGGAGCTGTTCGCGCCCTTCCTGCAGCACGGCATCAACCGCCGCGCCTTCGAGTCCGGCCAGGTGGCCGTGCACCTCTGGAACCCGCGCGATTTTGCCGAGGGCAACTACCGCCGGGTCGATGACCGCCCGTTTGGCGGCGGGCCGGGCATGGTGATGATGGCCGAACCCCTGTGGCAGTGCCTGCAGGCCATCCGCGCCGCGCGCGCGCAGGCCGACGACGCCCGCGCCCCCGTGGTGCTGTTCTCGCCGATCGGCGAGCCGCTCAACCACGGCGGCGTCGAGGGCTGGGCGCACAGCCAGGGCGCGGTGCTGGTGTGCGGCCGTTATGAGGGCATCGACCAGCGCTTCATCGACACCTGCGTGGACCTGCAGATCAGCCTGGGCGATTTCGTGCTCTCGGGGGGGGAGATCGCGGCCATGGCCCTGCTCGACGCCGTGGCTCGCCTGCAGCCCGGGGTGCTCACCGACGAGGGCAGCCACCAGCAGGACAGCTTCAATCCCGCGCTTGACGGCCTGCTCGACAGCCCGCACCACACCCGCCCCGAGGTCTGGCAAGGCCCTCAGGGACCGATGGCGGTGCCGCCAGTGCTGCTGGGTGGCCACCACGAGCGCATCGCCCGCCACCGCCGCGAGCAAAGCCTGATGCTCACCGCCCGCCGCCGGCCCGACCTCCTGGCCCGTGCCCAGGCGCAGGGATTGCTGGACGGCGCGGACCTGGCTTTCCTGCGCGCCCAGGGCTTGCTATAATCCAAGGCTTTTCGATCCTCTGACCGGCCGCCGCGACCGGGCCACCCCGCAGACCCCCCAGGGTCTGGACAGGGGCCCTGCCGGATTCGCGGCCTTTAGTGCAGCGCGGCCATGACCGACAAAACAGGAAATCATGAACCTCATCCAAACCCTTGAGCAAGAAGAAATTGCTCGCCTTGGCAAAGTCATTCCCCCGTTCGCCCCTGGCGACACCGTGATCGTCAGCGTGAACGTGATCGAAGGCACCCGCAAGCGCGTGCAGGCCTACGAAGGCGTGGTAGTGGCCCGTCGCAACCGCGGCCTGAACTCCAGCTTCATCGTGCGCAAGATCTCCAACGGCGAAGGCGTCGAGCGCACCTTCCCGCTGTACAGCCCGCTGATCGCCAAGATCGAAGTCAAGCGCCGCGGTGCCGTGCGCCGCGCCAAGCTGTACTACCTGCGCGAGCGCAGCGGCAAGTCGGCCCGCATCAAGGAAAAGCTGGGCGCGTAAAGCGCATCGGGCTCGGCCCGATCGCACGCAAGCTCAAAAAAGCCGCTCCCCGGAGCGGCTTTTTTGCGTCTGGCTCCGCCGCCGGGCCGCCCCGCCGCGCAACAGCCCCGCGCCTCGGGGGGTGTGGGGCTTCTCGTTATGCTTGCCCCCACATGACACAAGTGCTTCCTGCTTTTGATCCGCGTCTGGTGCCCATCGTCGCGGACGAGGCCGACGAAATGCTGCGCCCGGCGCAGGCCCAGCGCCTCACGCCTGCGGGGCTGCGTGAGCTCTTCGCCCGCCCGCCCGTGTGGACGCCCGAGCTGCACCGCGAGCGCAAGTTCGCCGACCGCGCACCTGCCGAGGCCGCGGTGCTGCTGCCCCTGGTGATGCGCGACGAACTCACCCTCATCCTGACCCAGCGCACAGCCCACCTCTCCACCCACTCGGGCCAGATCGCCCTGCCGGGCGGCAAGCTCGACCCCGAGGACGCCGATGCCACCGCCGCCGCCCTGCGCGAGGCGCAGGAAGAGATCGGCCTGGAGCCGGACCGGGTGGAGGTGCTGGGCACCTTGCCGGTGTACGTCACCGGCACCTCCTTCATCGTCACGCCGGTGGTGGGACTGGTGCGGCCGGGTTTCGATCTGGTGCCCAACCCGGACGAGGTGGCCGACGTGTTCGAGGTGCCCCTGGCTTACCTCATGAACCCCTTGCACCACCGTCGCCACGCACTGGCTTTCGAGGGCGTGGTGCGCGAGTGGTACTCCATGCCCTACCTGGACGGCGACCGCGAGCGCTTCATCTGGGGCGCCACCGCCGGCATGCTGCGCAACTTTTACCGCATGCTCAGCGCCTAGGGGCCGGCTGTGCCGCGTTGCGCCGGGTGGCGCGCGCCCCTCACGCCACTATGATGGTGCCATGAGTTTTTTCGCCATCCTCATTGCCCTGCTGCTCGAGCAGGCTCGCCCGCTCGCCTTTGACAACCCCGTTCACGCCGGCCTGCGCGGCTGGGCGCGCACGGTGCGCCGCAACCTCGACGCCGGCCAGTCCTCTCATGGCTGGGTCGCCTGGGCGCTGGCGGTGGGCGTGCCGGCGGCCATCGCGGGCCTGGTGTATTGGGGTCTCTGGCAGTTCAGTTCGGTGCTGGCTTTCGCGTGGACCGTGGGCATCCTCTACGTCACCCTGGGCTTTCGCCAGTTCAGCCACCACTTCAGCGAAATCCGGCAGGCGCTCGATGCCGGCGACGATGCCACCGCGCGCGAGAAGCTGGCCCGTTGGCTGCGGGTGGACGCCTCCAGCCTGCCGCGCACCGAGCTGTTGCGCCAGGTGATCGAGCAATCGGTGCTGGCGGCGCACCGCCATGTGTTCGGCGTGCTGGTCTGCTTCGTGGTGTTCTGGGCCCTGGGGCTGGGCCCGTCTGGGGCGGTGTTCTACCGGCTGGCCGAGTACCTCTCGCGCAACTGGCGCGCGCGCCCGGACGGCACACCCAGCCTGGCGCTGCAGCACGCCGCCGCGACCGCCTGGCGCTGGGTCGACCACGTGCCGGCGCGCATGACGGCGCTGGGCTTTGCCGTGGTGGGCAATTTCGAGGAGGCCGTGGCCAGCTGGCGCGGTGACGCCGAGCGGTTTGCTCCCGGCAGCGACGGCGTGGTGCTGGCCGCCACCTCCGGCGCCATCAACGTGCGGCTGACCCCGCAACTCGATCCGCTCACGGTCGAAGACGACGAGGTGGTGGGCGACCCCAGTGCCCGTCCTGACCCGCAACTGGCCCACCTCAGCAGCGTGGTGGGCCTGGTGTGGCGCGCGGTGGTGCTCTGGATGCTCCTGCTCGCGCTGCTCACCCTCGCAGGCCTGTAGCGGGGGAGCGGTCGACCCGCTCCGAACGCCGTGGAACTCGCTGCGCCAGGCCGCTGGCTAATACCGGCGCTTGTCCGAGAGTTCCGCGAACAGCTCCCGGTAGAGCCGGTAGCGGTTTTCGCTGATCGCCAGCGGATCGTCTCCCGGCTGGTCCGGCTCCCCGGTCTGCACATGTTCCACCACGCCGCAGCCCGGCTCGTGCAAGTGCGTGCAGTTGTAGAAGCGGCACTGCCCCAGCGTGGCATTCAGGTCGGGCATGAGATGGGCCAGCTGCATCGGCTCGATGTGGTTCAGGCCGAATTCCTGGAACCCCGGTGAATCGATCAGCGCGGTGCGGCGCTGCGCGTCCACCCAGTACCAGGTGGTGCTGGTCGTCGTGTGCTTGCCCGAGTTGAGCGCGCGCGAAATCTCACCCGTGAGCGCCCGCGCCTCGGGCACCAGCCGGTTCACCAGCGTGCTCTTGCCCACGCCGGAGGGGCCGAGCACGAGCGTGCGCTTGTTCTCCAGGCGCTGCTGCAAGGCGTCCAGGCCGCTTTGCGCGCCATCGCCCGCCTTCAGGCGCAGGGGCAGCACCGTGCAGCCCATGCGGCGGTACGGCTCCAGGCGGGCCCAGGCGCGGTCGAAGGCGGGCTGCAGGTCGCTCTTGTTGAGCACGATCAGCACGTCGATGCCCTCGGCCTGAGCCGCGATCAGGGCGCGCGTGAGCTGGCTTTCGGAGAACTCCGGGTCGGCCGCCACGAGCACCAGCACCTGGTCCAGGTTGGCGGCGAACGACTTGGTGCGCATCTCGTCCTGCCGGTAGAACAGGTTGCGCCGCTCGTCCACGCGCTCGATGCTGCCTTCGTCGCCGGTGACCTGCCACTGCACGTGGTCGCCCACGACCACGGCGTTCTTCTTGCCGCGCGGGTGGCAGATGCGGCGTTCGCCGTCCAGGCTCTCCACGAGGCAGTGGCGCCCATGGGCGGCCACCACCAGACCGGGTTGGAGATCGGCCATCAGGCCTTCTGCAGCGCGTCCACCGCGGCGGCGCAGTGGAAGTCGCTGACCGAAATGCCGTCCACGTCGTGCGTGTTGAAGCGCACCGTGCAGCGGCCGTAGCTCAGCGACACGTCGGGATGGTGGTCTTCGCGGTGCGCGATCCAGGCCAGCGCGTTCACAAAGGCCATGGTCTCGTGGAAATTGGCGAAGCTGTAGGACTTCTCCAGCGCGCCGTCGATCAGCTTCCAGCCCTGGGCGGCATCGCCGTTGAGCTGGGTGAGCTGGGTCACGATTTCGGTGGCGGAGAGGGCGCGGCGGTTCTGGTGGATCGGGTTCATGGGGTCGGGTTCACGTCAGGCGGGCCGCAGGCGGGAGAGGCGTTCGCTCGCCGGCGGGTGGGAGTAGTAGAAGCGCGCGTACAGCGGATCGGGCGTGAGCGTGCTGGCATTGTCCTTGTAGAGCTTGAGCAGTGCACTGGCCAGGTGCGGGCCGCTGGTGTGCGCCACCGCGTAGGCATCGGCCTCGAACTCGTGCTTGCGCGAGAGCTGCGCCATCAGCGGCGAGAGGAAGAAGGTGAACAGCGGCACCACCATCATGAACAGCAGCAGGGCCAGCGCGTCGTTGGGCGTGTCCATCGACGGCGTCACGCCCAGGCCGCTGAAGAACCAGGCCTGGCCTGACAACCACCCCAGCAGCGCGAAGCCGGCCAGGCTCAGCGCAAACATCAGCGCAATGCGCTTGAGGATGTGGCGGCGCTTGTAGTGGCCGAGTTCGTGCGCGAGCACGGCATCGATCTCGTCCGGGCTGAGTTGCTTGAGCAGGGTATCGAAGAACACCACGCGCTTGGCCGCGCCGAAGCCGGTGAAGTAGGCGTTGGCATGCGCGCTGCGCTTGCTGCCGTCCATCACGAAGAGGCCCTTGGCCGCAAAGCCGCAGCGCTGCATGAGGGCGTTCACGCGCGCCTTGAGCGTTTCGTCCGACAGCGGCTCGAACTTGTTGAACAGCGGTGCAATGACGGTCGGGTAGAGCACCAGGGCCAGCAGGTTGAATGCCATCCAGACACCCCAGGCCCAGAGCCACCAGGCCGGGCCGGCCGCGCCCATGAGCCAGAGCACCAGCGCGGCGATGGGCAGGCCGATCAGCGCGCCCACCAGCGTGCCCTTGACCAGGTCGCCCAGCCAGAGCGACATCGTCATCTTGTTGAAACCGAAACGTTCCTCAAGGCGGAACGTGACGTACCAGCCCAGGGGCAGGGTGAGCAGGCCGCCGATCAACACGAAAGACGCCAGCAGGGCCAGCTGTTGCAGCAGGCCGCCGCCCAGCGCGTCCAGCAGCAGCTGGTTGAGCCAGTCCAGGCCGCCCAGCAGGGTCCAGCCCAGCAGCAACGCGGCCTCGAACGCGGTCTCCAGCAGGCCCAGGCGCGCCTTGGCGATGGTGTAGTCGGCCGCCTTCTGGTGCGCGGCCACCGAGATCGTGTCGCTGAAAGCCGCGGGCACGGCATGGCGGTGGCGGGCCACATGGCGGATCTGCCGGCTGGCGAGCACGGTGCGCACCAGCAGGCCCAGCAGCAGCAGGGCGCAGAAAACGGCGGTGAAGGCGAAGGAAGCGGTGTCCATGAAGCCGAGTCTATCGAAGACAGGCTGTCGCGCGCGCCGTGGGGCCGGCGGCCTCCAGCCGGCCAATCGGCGAGAATGCCGGCCATGACTTCTGCCTCCACCGCCCCGGCGGGCACCGCCGCCGACACCCCCACCCTCGCCAAAAGCGACCAGAACCTGGTCTGGATCGATTGCGAGATGAGCGGGCTCGACCCCGAAAAAGAGCGCCTGCTGGAAATCGCGGTGGTGATCACCGGTCCGCAGCTCACCCCGCGCGTCGAAGGTCCGGTGATCGTGGTGCACCAGAGCGACGCCGTGCTCAACGCCATGGACGCCTGGAACAAGGGCACGCACGGCCGCAGCGGCCTGATCGACAAGGTCAAGGCCAGCACGGTGAGCGAGGAAGAGGCCGAAGCCACCCTGCTGGCCTTCATCGCCCAGTACGTGCCCAGGAACGGCTCGCCCATGTGCGGCAACACCATCAGCCAGGACCGCCGCTTCCTGGTGAAGTACATGCCCAGGCTGGAGGCCTACTTTCACTACCGCTGCCTGGACGTGAGCACACTCAAGGAACTCGCCCGCCGCTGGCGGCCCGAGGTGTACGAGTCGTTCAAGAAGCACCAGAAACACACCGCGCTGGCCGACGTGCACGAGTCCATCGACGAGCTCGAGCACTACCGCACCCACTTTCTGCGCTGAAACCGCGCCCCATGGCTTGCACCCGCGCGCCGCGCGCAGGCCCCGGGGTGTGGGGCCACATGTCAAAATTGTGACGTTCACATGAGATTCGCATGACAAGAAAATCCCGTTACCGCTTCGTATCGAAGCACCAGGAGGTGTTCCAGCTGGGCGCCGCGGTGTTGTTCCTCCTCCTGGTCGGGCTCTATGCCTCGCTCACCGGCGCTTCCACCGCCGGCCTGGCGACCTCGGCGATGTGGCTGCTGATCGTGGCCGCGGCGGTGGGGGCCTACATGGCCATGAACATCGGCGCCAACGACGTGGCCAACAACATGGGGCCGGCCGTGGGCTCGGGTGCGATGACCATGGGCTGGGCCATCGTCGTGGCCGCCGTCTTCGAGGCGCTGGGGGCCATCGTGGCCGGCGGTGACGTGGTCGGCACCATCAAGGGCGGCATCATCGACGCCGCAGCCATCTCGGACCCGGCGCTGTTCGCGTGGGTCATGTTCGCCGCGCTGCTGGCCGGCGCGCTCTGGCTCAACCTGGCCACGGCCCTTGGCGCTCCCGTGTCCACCACGCACTCCATCATCGGCGCGGTCATGGGCGCTGGGATTGCCGCCGGAGGCTGGGGGCTGGTCAACTGGGAAACCATCGTCCAGATCGTGATCAGCTGGGTGGTCTCGCCGCTGGCCGGTGGCGCCATGGCCGCGGCCTTCCTCTACATCATCAAGCGCAGCGTGACCTACCGCAGCGACATGATCGACGCCGCCAGCCGCGTGGTGCCCCTGCTGATCGGCGCCATGGTCTGGGCCTACACCACCTACATGCTGCTCAAGGGCCTGGGGCAGTTGGTGCAGGTCGGGGTGCTGACCGCCATGGCCGCCGGTGTCGTGATGGCCGTGCTGGTCTGGGCGCTGGTGCGCAAGCCCATCGCGGCTCTGGCGCGGCGGCAGGAGAACAGCAAGAACGGCGTCAACCGCCTGTTCACCTGGCCGCTGGTCTGTTCGGCCGCGCTGCTGAGCTTCGCCCACGGCGCCAACGACGTGGCCAACGCCATCGGTCCGCTGGCCGCGATCTACGAAGCCGTGAAGGACGGCGCCGTCGCCACCAAGGCCGGCACGCCGCTTTGGATCATGGTGCTGGGCGCGCTCGGCCTGGCCGTGGGCCTGGCGCTGTACGGCGCGCGGCTCATCCGCACCGTGGGCAAGGAAATCACCGAGCTGGACAACATGCGCGCCTACGCCATCGCCATGTCGGCCACGCTGACCGTGATCGTCGCCTCGCAACTGGGCATGCCGGTGTCGACGACGCACATCTCCATCGGCGCGGTGTTTGGCGTGGGCTTCCTGCGCGAGCTCCTCAAGGTGAACTACGCCAAGATGGAGCGCGTGGTGCGATCCGGCCACCAGGGCGCCGACCGCGATGTGGTCGAGGCCTACCTCAGCCGTTTCGAGGCCGCCGAGGTGAGCGAGAAAAAGCGCATGCTGGCGGAAATGAAGCAGCGCGCCAAGCAGCGCGAACTGTCGCAACCGGAAGACGCCGTGTTCGCCAAGAAAGAACAGAAGGCGTTCAAGAAGGCCTACAAGAAGGAGATCGTCAAGCGCTCCGTGGTCATGCGCATCGTGGCGGCCTGGATCGTCACCGTGCCAGCCACCGCCGTGCTGGCGGCGCTGCTCTTCTACGTGGTGCGCGCGGTCCTCGACTGAGGGGGCGGGCCGCCTGCCCGCGGCGCGAAAGCGCGCCGCGCGCCCGAAGGCTTGGGGTTTTCCCGAATTCGTGCCATAATCAGCGGCTTCGCAGGCAACTGCGATGATTTGTGCATCTGCCTCACACACCAGGCCCCCCGCAACCGCAGGATGGGGCCTTCGCTCCCGGTGTCACGCTTCTCCCTGTGACCCATGGCGCGTCGATCGTTTGATGGTTGATGTTTTGTAACCACGAACGGATCCGACGTCCCGGAGCTGCCGCCTTGCCAAGGCCGGCCGTCCCTACCACGTTTGCATTCGATCAATTGCGCCTCTGGGCGCATGGACGAACATGAGCGACTCTTTTGAAGCCCGCGGCGATTTCTCGCCCGAAATCCTTTCTGCCGACACCGAGGCAGCCACCCCCATCGTCGAGGCCGTCGAGCCGGACGAGGCCGTCGAGCCTGCCGAGCCGGCAGGCCCCAACGGCTTCGAGCTGTTGGGTCTGGCGCCCGAGCTGGTGCAGGCGTGTGCCGACCTCGGCTACGTGCAGCCCACCACCGTGCAGAACAACGTGATCCCCAAGGCCATGCTGGCCGAGGGCGAGCAGCGCTTTGCCGACCTGATGGTCTCCAGCCAGACCGGCAGCGGCAAGACCGCCGCTTTCCTGCTGCCCGTGCTGCACACCCTGCTGCAGCAACGCGCCGCCGCCGACGCCAAGGAGCGTGCCGATCGCGAACGCGCCGTGGCCGAAGCCCTGGCACGTGGCGAAGCCCCGCCCAAGGCGCCCAAGCGCAAGGACCCCACCAGCTCGCGCAACTTCAAGGCCGCCACCCCCGGCGCCCTGATCCTTTGCCCCACGCGCGAACTCGCGCAGCAGGTGGCCAACGACGCCATCGACCTCGTGCGCCACTGCCGTGGCCTGCGCATCGCCAACGTGGTCGGCGGCATGCCCTACCAGTTGCAGATCGCCCGCCTGCAGAACGCCGACCTCGTGGTCGCCACGCCCGGCCGCCTGCTCGACCTGCAGCGTTCGCAGCAACTCAAGCTCGACCAGGTGCAGTTCCTCGTCGTCGACGAAGCCGACCGCATGCTCGACCTGGGCTTCTCGGACGACCTCGCCGAAGTCAACGAACTCACCAGCCAGCGCCGCCAGACCATGATGTTCAGCGCGACCTTCGCGCCGCGCATCCAGCAGCTCGCAATGCGCGTCATGCACGAGAACGGCAAGCACGTCCAGAAGGTGCAGATCGACAGCCCGCAAGAGCAGCACGCCAACATCAAGCAGGTGCTGTTCTGGGCCGACCACGCCGATCACAAGCGCAAGCTGCTCGACCACTGGCTGCGCGACACCACCATCAACCAGGCCGTGGTGTTCTGCAGCACGCAGATCGAATGCGACGGCCTCGCCAACGACCTGCAGCAGGCCGGCTTCGCCGCCGTCGCACTGCACGGTGCGCTCAACCAGGGCATGCGCAACCGCCGCCTGATGGCGCTGCGCGCTGGCCAGGTGCAGATCCTGGTGGCCACCGACGTCGCCGCGCGCGGCATCGATGTGCCCACGATCACCCACGTCTTCAACTTCGGCCTGCCGATGAAGGCCGAGGACTACACGCACCGCATCGGCCGCACCGGCCGTGCCGGCCGCGACGGCCTGGCCGTCACGTTTGCCGAGTTCCGCGACCGCCGCAAGATCGGCGACATCGAGGCCTACACGCGCCAGCGCATCAACGTCGAGACCGTGCCCGGCCTCGAGCCGCGCCAGCGCGCACCGCAACCCGAGTTCGGTGGCCGTGGCCGTCCGGGCGCGGGCCGTGGTGACCGTTTCGGTGGTGGTGGTGATCGCAACTATGCCGATCGCAGCAACTTCAACGCCCGCGGCCCCGCGCCGCGCGGTCCGCGTTTCGAAGGCCGTCCGGAAGGCCGCTTTGACGCGCCCCGCGTCGACCACAGCCGCCCGGAAACGCGTTTCGACCCGCGCTTCGAAGGCCGTGCCGAGCCGCAGCCGCGCCATGAGAACCGCTTCGACAACCGAGGTGAAAACCGGTTCGACAACCGGGGCGATCAAGGCGGCTACCGCCAAGACACCCGCCCCGCCAGCCGTGGTTTTGGTGACCGGGGTGCGGCCCCGGCGCGCACCGGTGGCAAGCCTGGCGGCTTCTCCAGCTTCGGCCGCAGCGACAAGGGCGGTGAATCGCGCGGTGGCTTCAGCGACCGTGGCAACGCCGAGCGCGGCGCCATGCGCGGCGAGTTTGCGCCGCGCCGCAACGAAGGCGGCCCGTCCCGCCCGATGGCACGCCGCGCACCGCGTTAAGCCGCTGCGGCATCGCATCAAAAAAGCCAGGCCCTTGGGCCTGGCTTTTTTATGTCCGTCGGGCGAAGCGCAAAACGCAGCCTCGCTCTGCGTTCTAGACGAAGCCGTTCCGATAGATGGCCAGTGAAATGCCTGCGCTGCGCCCCTGCTCCAGGGCAGGCACGAAATGCGGCAGCGTGATCCTGTGAGGCAGCTTCTGCCGCTGCGCAGCGGTTCAAGACAAAGGGTGTTGGCTCAGCGCGGTGCCCCCGCCGCGAGCCACGCACGCCAACCGCCGAACGACGTGATGTCCGTCGCGCCCGCGATGCCCTGGCCTTCGCAGATGAAGCCCGGCACCTCGCTGCCATCGGCCAGCTTCACCTTGCCGATGCCCAGCGGCGCAGGAATGCCGGCCACGAAGCTGCCGAAGAGGGCGGTGGGCACTTCCCACACTTCCATCGCGATGGCCGCGCCGCCTTCGGCCACGCGCACCATGCCGGGCCGTTGCACCGGTCCGCCCGACAAGGCGTAGAAGCGGTACTCCGGCGCGCAGGCCGGGCTGTCGACCAGCCGCGCGCCGCGCGAGGTCAACTGGTGGTTCAGTGGCAGGCCCGAGAGGTGCGCGCCGCACACCGCCACGCGCACCGTGCCTGAGCCGGCCGCGCCCATGTCGCCGCCGGGCAGGCCGATGCAGGCGGGCGTGGCCGACACGTCGATGCCCGTCGCACCCAGCGAACCACCGAGCGCGCGGTGAAATCGGTCGGCCAGGCGCAGCAGCGCCAGGTCCTTGTGTGCGGGTGCGCCCAGCGTCACGCCCCAGGGCAGGCCCTTCGCGTCGCCGCTGGCCAGCACGCCGGCCGGCACCGCCACGGCGCACTGATCCAGCAGGTTCACGAAGTTGGTGTAGCGGCCCAGGTTCGCGTTGAGGCGGATCGGGTCGGCCTGCATCTCGTCGATGCGGTAGACCGTGCCGGCGGTGGGTGTGAGCAGGCAGTCCACGTCGTTCCACACGCGGTCGCACACCCGGCGCAATGCCTTGAGCTTGTAGGCACCCGCAAAGGCCTCGGCAGCGGTCTTGCCGCGCCCACCTTCGATGATGCCGCGCACCGGCGGAAACACCGCGTCGGGCTGCGCGTCGATGAAACCCTGAATCGCGACATACCGTTCCGCGACCCAAGGGCCTTCGTAGAGCAGCTTCGCCACCTCCAGGAACGGCGTGAGGTCGACGGTGACGGCCGTGCCGCCGAGCGACTCCAGGCGCTTGACCGCGTCGGCGAACAGCGCCGCCGCCGCCTCGTTGCCAAAGAAGGCCAGGTCCTTGTCGCGCGGCACGCCGAAGCGAAACGGACCAGCTGAAAAATCCACGCCCAATGGCTGGGCCGGCCGGCTGTAGGCATCCGCCTCGTCGAACGCCGCCGCCACGCCCAGCACGGCCTGTGCGTCGGCCGCCGTGAGCGCGAGGATGGAAGGTGTCTCCACCGAACGGCAGGCCGGCAACACGCCCCAGGCCGAGAGCAGGCCGAGCGTGGGCTTGAGGCCGATCAGCCCGTTGAACGAGGCCGGCACGCGGCCCGAGCCGGCCGTGTCGGTGCCCAGCGCGAACGTCACATACCCCTTGGCCACGGCCACGCCCGAGCCCGAGCTGGAGCCGCCCGAGATGAAAGCCGGGTTGTGGGGGTTCTGGCACGCGCCGTAGGGCGAGCGCGTGCCGTTCAGGCCGGTGGCGAACTGGTCCAGGTTGGTCTTGCCCACCGGCACCGCGCCGGCCGCCAGCAATTGGCGCACCACGAAAGCGCTTTCGGCGGGCGTGTAGGCGAACTCGGGGCAGGCGGCGGTGGTGGGCACTTGCGCGAGGTCGATGTTGTCCTTGATCGCGAACGGCACGCCGTACAGGGGGAGGCTGGCCGGGTCCACACCGTCCAGTCGGGCCAGGTAGGGCTCGACCTCGGCCGCGCTCAGCACGTGAATGTACGCATGGTGCGTGTCGGCCGCGCTGCGGCGCAAGGCTTCGGCGATCACCTCGCGCACGGTGGTGGTGCCTTCGCGGTAGGCGGCTTGCAGACTGGCAAGGTCAAAAGACAGGGAACTCAGGGACATGGCAAAAGACTCCTTGGATTTCTTCAACAGGTCAGACCGTCGCTTCGTCGATCAGCACCAGCACGTTCTGCCCGGCGGCCACCGCGCCGCCTTGCGCGCACATGAGGCTGTGCACCGTGGCGTTGGCGGGCGCAAGCAGGTTGAACTCCATCTTCATGGACTCGATCACCAACAGCACGTCACCCGCCTGCACCTGCTGGCCCACGCTCACGGCCACCTTCCACACATTGCCCGGCACGCTGGTGGCCAGTGCGCGCGCCCCCTCGGGCAGGTCGATCTCGGCCTCCACACCCGCGGCGGCCACATCCGCCTCGCTCGCGTACTCCACCTGGCCCGACGCGGCCCAGCGCTCGCGCTCGGCCTCGAACGCGGCCTGCTGCCGGGCCTTGAACGCGCTGATCGCTTCGCTGTTCTCGGCCAGGAACCGCCGGTACGCCTTCAGGCTGAAGCTGCCGTCTTCCGTGCGCAGCGCATACCCGCCGTGCGGGAAGCGCGCGCGGATGTCCTTGAGCGCCGCCTCGCTCACCGGCTCGAATCGGATCTGGTCGAAAAAGCGCAGCAGCCAGGGCTGCTCGAACGGCGTGCCCGGCCTGCCGTGCCGCCAGCGGTTCCACATCTGCAGCGTGCGGCCCACGAACTGGTAGCCCCCGGGGCCCTCCATGCCATACACGCACAGGTAGGCCCCGCCGATGCCCACCGCGTTCTCCGGCGTCCAGGTGCGCGCGGGGTTGTACTTGGTGGTCACCAGCCGGTGGCGCGGGTCCAGCGGCGTGGCCACCGGCGCGCCCAGGTACACGTCGCCCAGGCCCAGCACCAGGTAGCGCGCGTCGAACACGATGTTGAACACCTCGTCGATTGATTCCAGGCCGTTGATGCGTCGGATGAACTCGATGTTGCTCGGGCACCAGGGTGCGTCCGGCCGCACCGACTGCATGTACTTCTCGATGGCGAGCTTCGTCTGCGGGTCGTCCCACGAGAGCGGCAGCACGATGGTGCGCGAGGGCACCACCATCTCGTCCACTGGCGGCAGCGCATCGTCCACTTCGGCGATCACGCGCAGCAGCGCCTCGCGCGGCAGGCTGGCGGGGTCGAAGTGCACCTGCAGCGAGCGAATGCCCGGGGTGAGATCGATCACCCCGGCCAGGTGCTTGCGCTTGAGGCCTTCGAGCAGGGCCTGCACGCGCATGCGCAGCTCCAGATCGAGCGTGAGCGTGCCGAACTCGATCAGCACATAGCGGTCGCCCGCCTGGCGCACCTCGGGGCGCGGGCGGTGGCCCTCGGCAGCGCGGTCGTGCAGGATGGGGGGTGCGGGCGTGCCCGCGCGGTGGTGAATG
>NZ_JAHCKK010000049.1 GCF_026125825.1 Hydrogenophaga sp.
TGTCGCCCGGCCGCAGCTGGCCCAGCTTCCACAGCTCGTCGTGCAGCACCACGGCCGGGCACACGAAGCCGCCCAGGCTCGGCCCGTCGGGCCCGAGGATCACCGGCATGTCGCCCGTGAAGTCGATGGCGCCGATGGCGTAGGCGTTGTCGTGGATGTTCGACGGGTGCAGCCCGGCCTCGCCGCCGTCGCTGCGCGCCCATTGCGGCTTGGGGCCGATCAGGCGCACGCCCGTGCGGCTGCTGTTGTGGTGCACCTTCCAGTCGGTGCCGAAGAACTGGGTGATGTCGTCGGGCGTGAAGAAATCCGGTGCGCCGTGCGGTCCGTAGAGCACGTCGATGTCCCAATGGTTCGTGTACGCCGGCGCGACCACGTACTCGCTCATGGTCTGCGCCTCCACCGAGGCCGGGGCATCGGCCAGGTGCAGCACATCGCCCGTGCGCAGGTGCCGCCCCGCGTGGCCCCCGAACTGGCCCAGCGTGAAGGTGCTGCGGCTGCCCAGGTACAGCGGCACATCCAGCCCGCCGGCCACGGCCAGCGCCAGCCGCACCCCGGTCTCGCAGCGGCCCACGGCCAGCGTGGCGCCCGCCGGCACGTCGAGGGCCTGCCACATGGCCACGGGCTGTCCGTTGAGCGTGAGCGGAGCGGGCGCGCCGGTCACCGCCACCTTCGTGGCCACGTTGAAACGCAGCGTGGGCCCGGCCAGCGTGATCTCCAGCGCCGCCGCATCGCTCGCATTGCCCACCAGCCGGTTGGCCATGCGGTGTGCGTGCGCATCCATCGGTCCGCTGGGCGGCACGCCCACGGCCCAGTAGCCCTGGCGGCCCGGCCAATCCTGCACCGAGGTCTGCACGCCCGGCTCCAGCACGTCGATGGTGCGCGGCCGGAACTCGAACGTCGAGAGAAAGCGCGTCACCTGCCGGCCCTCGCGGAACACCGGGTCGCGCACCACCTGGCGCAGGTAACCCAGGTTGGTCTCGATGCCGGCCAGGCGCGTGGCGTCCAGCGCGTCTTCGAGCTGCGCCAGGGCCTGCTCGCGCGTGTCGGCGGTCACGATCAGCTTGGCCAGCATCGGGTCGTACCAGGCGGGCACCTCCGTGCCGCGCTCCACCCAGCTGTCCACCCGCGCGCGCGGCGCAAACACCACGTCGGTCAGCAGGCCCGCGCTGGGCTGGAAATTCTTCGCCGGGTCTTCGGCATACAGCCGCACCTGGATCGACGCGCCCTGCGGCACCGGTTGCAGCGTGGCCAGCGGGGGCAGATCGCCCGCCGCGAGCTGCAGCATCCACGCCACCAGATCCACGCCGCACACCTGCTCGGTCACACCGTGCTCGACCTGCAGGCGCGTGTTCACTTCGAGAAAGTAGAACGCGCCACTGGCCGCGTCGTACACGAACTCCACCGTGCCCGCGGAGCGGTAGTCCACCGCCTGCGCCAGCCGCACGGCGGTGGCGTGCAGCTCGGTGCGCTGCGCATCGCTCAGGCCGGGCGCCGGGGTTTCCTCGATCACCTTCTGGTTGCGCCGCTGCACCGAGCAGTCGCGCTCGCCCAGCGCGATCACGCCGCCCGCGCCGTCACCAAACACCTGCACCTCGATGTGCCGCGCCTGCTCCACGTACTTCTCCAGGAACAGGCCCGCGTCCTTGAAGTTCGCCTGCGCCAGCCGCCCCACCGACTCGAACGCATCGCGCAGCTCGGCGTCGTTCCACACCAGCCGCATGCCGATGCCGCCGCCGCCGGCCGTGCTCTTGAGCATCACCGGGTAGCCGATGCGCGCGGCCTCGGCCGTGGCCTGCGCCACGTCCAGCAACAAGCCTGAGCCCGGCAGCAACGGCACGCCGCGCGCCTGTGCCAGCTCGCGCGCCGTGTGCTTCAGGCCAAAGGCGCGCATCTGCTGCGGCGTCGGGCCGATGAAGGCGATGCCCGCGGCCCCGCAGGCTTCGGCGAAGGCCGGGTTCTCCGACAGGAAGCCGTAGCCCGGGTGGATGGCCTGCGCGCCGCAGTCTTTTGCGATCTGCAGGATGCGGTCCGCGCGCAGGTAGCTTTCGGCTGCCGGCGCCGGGCCCAGCAGGTAAGCCTCGTCGGCCTCGCGCACGTGGCGGGCCTGGGCGTCGGCCTCGGAATACACGGCCACGCTGCGCACGCCCAGCGTTTTTAGCGTGCGGATGATGCGGCAGGCAATCGCGCCGCGGTTGGCAATCAGGACCTTGCTGAACATGAGGGGGTCTCCGGATGCAGGCCGTCCTGCAGAGGTGTCTTGGCGCCCCGGGCCGTCCCGGGGCGATGGGGTTCAGAAGGTGGTATCAGGCAGCGTCCCATACCAGGAGCTGGATGGGCGTGGGGTTGTAGGCGTTGCAGGGGTTGTTGAGCTGCGGGCAGTTGCTGATCAGCACCCACACGTCCATCTCCGCGCGCATCTCCACGTACTTGCCCGGGCCCGACACACCGTCCTCGAAGCTCAGCGCGCCCTCGGGCGTCACCGGCACGTTCATGAAGAAATTGATGTTGGGCACCAGGTCGCGCTTGCCCAGGCCCACGTCGGCGTGCTGCAGGGCGATCAGGTAGTTGTCGCGGCAGCTGTGCATGAACTTCTTCTGCAGCGCGTAGCGCACCGTGTTGCTCTCGGCCGCGCAGGCGCCGCCCAGCGTGTCGTGCCGGCCGCAGGTGTCGGCCACGATCGTGAGCATGGGGTTACCGTCGTTGCTGCGGATCACCGAGCCCGTGGTGAGGTAGATGCCGCCCTGGCGCTGCATGGTGTCGGTCGCGCTGTAGTGCTCGGCCGGGTCGTGCCGGTTGTAGAACAGCACGTCAGCAGCCTGGTTGCCCTCCAGGTCCACGATGCGCAGCGTCTGCCCGCGCTGGACCTCGAACAGGATCGGCTCGCCCGCGGGGTGGCGCTGGTTCAGCACGGCATGCGCGGGGTCGAGCGCGCTTTCTTGAAGCCGGATGGCGGTGGCGGTGGTCATGGGCGTCGTCTCCATCACAGGTACAGCAGGTCGGTGTTGTGCAGGGCGCGCGCGTTCTCGGGGCGGAACGCGCGGCACACGTCGTCGGCCGGCGCCGCACCGCAGCGCCAGGCCACCAGGCCCACCTTCTTCGGCGCGTAAGTGGGCGCGGGGTCCAGCCCGTGCGGCGCGGTGCTGATCGCCGCGATCACATCCATGTCGAAACGCAGCTCCACGAAATCGCCCGCCTTCGCGTGCCCGGACACGAAGGCAAAACGGCCCTGCGCGTCCACGCCCACCTTGCTGAAGAGGTTCACCGGCGCGATGAGGTCTCGCCTGGACAGGCCGTGCTTGCCGATCTCGATCAGCAGCCCGTCCTTGCCCGAGCGGTGCATCGCGTTGCGGTGCGCTTCGTAGCGCTGCTCGCCGTACTTCTGCTGCATCAGCTCGCTGTCCAGCAACGCGCCCAGCGGGTCGTGCCAGCCCACGCTGTCGGCCGTGAAGCTGGCCATGCTGCGGCCCATGTCGCTCATCAGCACATGGCCGCGCGTGTAGTGCGCCGTGTGCTGTGCCTTGAGCGAGTCCGGCATGTTGTAGCGCTCCAGCTTCTCCAGCGCGCTGTAGAGCACCAGGCTCACGTTCGCGCCGGCCTCCAGCGCCACGAAGCGGATCGCGCTGCCGCGCGGCATGCGCCAGCCCCAGTGGTTGCCACCGGGCACGATCTCGCTCCACATCACCTGCCCGGTGTCCACCCCCGCCAGCGCGGGTGCGGGAAAGCCTTGCCAGAACGCAGGGGCGTCCACCGGGGTGTCATCGAGGGTGTTGTTCATCGGTGCGGTCTCCAGAAAATTCAAACGGCCGTGCCCGTCATGCGCTGGAGTTGCTCCAGGTCGGTCTTCATGCCCGAGGTCTCGCGGATGCGGTCCAGGATGTCGCGCTTGAGGCGCACGAACTCGGGCGCGTGCTTGAGGTCCTGCGTGCGCAGCTCGCCAAACGGCACCTCGTAGATCGTGTCGATGCGGCCCGGGCGAGGGGCCATCAGCACCACCCGGTCCCCCAGGTACAGCGCCTCTTCCACGTCGTGCGTCACGAAAACGATGGTGGCCTTCTCCAGCTTGTGCACGTAGCGGATCAGGTCGTGCATCACCTCGCGCGTCTGCGCGTCCAGCGCGCCGAAGGGTTCGTCCATCAGCACGATGTCGGGCCGGCCCATCAGCGCGCGCGCGATCGCCACGCGCTGCTGCATGCCGCCCGAGAGCTGGTTGGGCCAGGCGTGGCCCATCGTCTCCAGGCCCATCAGGCGCAGCAGCGCGTCGGCCCGGCCGTCGGCCGCCTCCACGTCCGACGACGTGCGGCCCTCGGTGTGCGCGGCCAGCTGGCGGCAGAACTTGATGTTCTGGCACACCGTCATCCACGGGTACAGGCTGTAGTGCTGGAACACCATCGCGCGGTCGATGCCCGGCCCCGCCACGGCCCGGCCGTCCACCAGCAGGTCGCCGCTGGTCTGCACCTCCAGCCCGCCAATGGTGCGCAGCAGGGTCGACTTGCCGCAGCCCGAGGCGCCCACGAACGTGACGAACTCGTTGGCGCGGATGTCCAGGTTGATGTTCTCCAGCGCGTTCAGCGGCGCGCCGTCGAAGCGCTTGAACACGTCGCGGATCGCGATCTTCGGCACGGGTGCGGTGGGGGGGTGTGGGGTGCTCATCGCATCAGCCCTTCAAATACAGCCAGGGGAACGCGCGGCGGTGCGCGAGGCGAAAGAGCTGGTCCGTCACCAGGCCGATGAGACCGATGACGATGATTCCGGCAAAGATCGTGTCCGTCTGCAGGAAGCGCTGCGCGCGCAGGATCGCGTAGCCCAGGCCCGAGTTCGCGGCCACCAGCTCGGCCACCACCAGGTAGGTCCAGGCCCAGCCCATGGTGATGCGCAGCGTGTCCAGCAAGGCGGGCTTGGCGCTGGGGAAGATCACCTTCTCGATCAGCTCCGAGCGGTTCGCGCCCATCGTCTGCGCCGCCTCCACCTGCGCGGCCGGCACGCGGCGCACATCCTCCGCCACCATCAGCACCATCTGGAAGAAGGTGCCAATGAAGATGATGGCGATCTTGGAGCCCTCGCCAATGCCCACCCACAGCATCACCAGCGGAATGAAAGCCACCGCCGGCATGTAGCGGATGAAATCCGTCAGCGGCTCCAGCAGCGCCTGCACCGCGCGGTACGAGCCGATGAACAGGCCCAGCGGCAGGGCGATCACCGCCGAGAGCAGAAAGCCGGTGACCACGCGGTACACGCTGATGCCCATGTCGTCGAGCAGCCCGGTCTCGGTCAGCCAGGTCCAGGTCTTGGCGAGGACCTGCAGCGGGGCGGGGAGGAACACCGGGTCCAGCCCGCCGAAGGCCGCAAGCCCGGCCCAGAGCACCAAAGGGGTGAACAGGCCGATGAGCGCGAGCACCCAATAGGTGCGTCGCGCAATCGGCGCGCGCACCGTCCAGAGGCTGGTGGTGCGCCGGCGCCGGGCCGGTTGCGGCGCGCGGATCTCGATGGCGGGTGGCGAGGAAGACATGCGGGCTCCTGGACGGGGGGAAACAAAAGCGGAGAGGCGTCGTGCTTGCGCTTCGTGCGCGCAGCAGCGTCTCCCGGGCTTTTGTCCCTCCGTGGAGCCACACGATCGTGGCCGACTGCTCTCGGACCAGACGGCGCCGCGTGTCTGTCTTTCAGTTGGTGGTCAACTGCGCGGCGCCCGGAACCCTAGCGGTCTTCAAGGCTGGCGTGTGCGGGGCACAGCGCCTCTCTGGTTCAGGGTGTTAGCAACTGCTGTGCCAGCTTCCTGCTGTCTGGAGGGGCTTTCCCCGCGACGGCGCACAAACCCCTTGCATTTCCCATGCAGGCCGCCGGTACGTACACTCGCTCACCCCCACCACCCGGCAGCAGCAGCGATGAGCGATTGGAAAACCCAGCAGATGATCAAGGCCTCCGGCTGGCCGCTGGCGCCCGAGCTGCTGAGCACCCCCGGCGCGGACTTCAACGCGCGCCTGGACGGCGGGCTGGTGCCGCTGCACTGGGCCTGCCGCGAAGGCAAGGCGGGCCTGGTCAAGCACATGATCGAGCACGGCGCCGACGTGCTCGACGTGGCCGAGTCGGACGGCCGCGCGCCGCTGGCGATGGCCGTGGGCTCAGGCAGCTTCCAGACCGTGATGCTGGTGATGGACCGCCTCAAGGCCCTGGGCGCGCCGCCGCCCGACGAGGCCATGCGGCGCTGGTTGAACAACGCGTTCAGCAAGGCCCATGCGGACGCGAAGAACCGCCTGGTGCAGACGCTCAAAGATTGGGATCGTCTGGCCCGGAAGAAGCCTGCCTAGCCAGGTCTTCCGTGGCATCCGAAACCTGCGCGGCCAAGGCCGACAAGGTGTTCGACAACCGTTGGATGTGATGTTGCATCTGCACGTTGAGCGTGTGCAGCAAGGTCGCCACGTCTCTTGGTTTGATGGTTCGCGTGGGCGCGTCTTCAGGCTTTTTGCTGGCGGCGCACAACGCGGCGTGGCGCTCGGCGATGCGGTAGGCCTCCATCATGTCGGACAGGATGGCCACCTGCCGGGATGCCTTGCTGGTGGACTCCAGGATCCTGCGGCTGGTCGTTGGGGGCAGTGAAAGGGTGGGGGCGGGGGCGCGCCGCAGAGGCGTGCGCATGCGGGTGATCGCGTTGGTCTTCGTGGCCATGGTGAGGCTTCCCTGCGAAACAGGTGGATGATCCGCCGCCCCCGGGTAGGGGGCGGCGGCCCAGGCAGGTTGGCGTACCGAGCAGCCTTACGGAACCGGCGAGCCTTGCGGCTCCCCGCCTGAGCCGCCAAAAAGGAGGCACAGACGCTGAAGCCGCAATGACTGCGGGTGAGAAATTACGGCTTCGCCGTAACGCTGCTGCGGGACGCCAATCCCGATCACGCCTGTGTGTGACGTGACCGGGGCAGTATAGCCACGGGGGCGCCCCGCCGCGTGGTCACCAGGTCACGGCGATGTACTTCGTCTCCATGTACTCGTGCATGCCCTCGGCCGCCCCTTCGCGGCCCAGGCCGCTTTGCTTCACCCCGCCAAATGGCGCGGCCGGGTCGGAGACCAGGCCGCGGTTCACCGCCACCATGCCGAACTCCAGCCGCTCCGCAAGCTTGAGGCCTTGCGCCAGGTCGGCGCTGTAGAGGTAGGCGGTGAGGCCGTACTCGGTGTCGTTGGCGTGTTGCACCATGTCGTCCACGCCGCCCTTGACGCGCACGATGGGCGCGACCGGGCCGAACACCTCTTCCTTGAGGATGCGCGCGTCCAGCGGCACGTCGCCCAGCACCGTGGGTTCGTAGAAGTGGCCAGGCCCCGGCACCTTCTTGCCGCCACACAAGATCTTCGCGCCGCGCTGCACCGCGTCCTGCACCAGTTCGTCCACCTTCTTGCGCGTGGGTTCGTCCACCAGGCTGCCGACCTGGTGGTTTTCGTCGAGCCCGTGGCCGACGCGCAGGGCCTGCATGCGCTTGACGAACTCGGCGGTGAAGGCGTCGCAGACCGCGTCGCCAGCGTAGAAGCGGTTGGCGGCGGTGCAGGCTTCGCCCATGTTGCGCATCTTGGCGATCATGGCGCCGTCCACCGCGTCTTTCACGTTGGCGCCGTCGAGCACGAGGAAGGGCGCGTTGCCGCCGAGCTCCATCGGGGTCTTGAGCACCTGGTCGGCCGCGGCCTTGATGAGCTTCTGGCCCACTTCGGTGGAGCCGGTGAACGAGACCAGGCGCACGCGCGGGTCGTGCAGCCACATGTCCACCAGCGCGCCCGACTTGGTGGTGGGCACGATGTTGACCACGCCTTGGGGCACGCCGGCCTCGGCCAGCAGGTCGGCCAGCGCGAGCATGCTCAGCGGCGTCATGCCCGCGGGCTTGACGAGCACGGTGCAGCCGGCGGCGAGCGCGGGGGCGATCTTGCGCGTGCCCATGGCGGCGGGGAAGTTCCAGGGTGTCACGAGCACCACCACGCCGATGGGCTGGTGCTGCACGAGGATGCGGTAGCCGCCGGCGGGCGCGTGGCTCACGCTGCCCAGGTTGCGGCAGGCTTCCTCGGAATACCAGCGGAAGAACTCGGCCGCGTAGCGCACTTCGGCGCGGCTGTCGGCCAGGGGCTTGCCGTTTTCCAGGGTGATGATCTTCGCCAGGGGTTCGAGGCGTTCGATCATCAGCGCGTACACCTTGCGCAGCACCTCGGCGCGGGTGCGCGGGGGCGTGGCGCTCCAGTCGGGCAGGGCGGTGGCGGCGGCGTCCACGGCGGTCTTGCCGTCGTCCAGGCCACCGTCGGCCACCTGGGCGATCACTTCGCCCGTGGCGGGGTCCGTCACGTCAAAGCACTGGCCGCTTTGGGCGGGTTGCCACTGGCCGTCGATGTAGAGCTGCGTGGGGCAGGGGGGAAGCTGGTGCATGCGCGTCTCCTGGGTTGTGCAGTCAGGCCACCGTGGCCACCGGGTGGCGGCCGGTGAAGAAGTCGCCGTTGGGCAGGTCCGTGGGCGTGATGCCCGATTTGACCAGAGCCTGGCGCAGGCTGTTCATGGTGCCTTCGTTGATGCGCATGGTGGGCTGGCGCAGCGGGCCGCCGTTGAAGCCATTGAGCCAGCCTTCGTATTTCCACAGCATGCGGTTGAGGAACTGTGCCTGGGCCGAATAGGCATTGGCGGCGGCGCGGGCTTTGCGGGCCGGGTTGATCTGCCAGTAGAGGGCGGTGGCCTCGTCGTACTTCTGTTCCTGCATCAGCTTGAAGATGCGCGGGATCATGCCGCCGTAGTACTCGGTGTCGCTGGTGCCGATGAACTGGATGGGCACCAGCTGGCCGAGCGCGAGCGCGAACTGCTCCAGCGGCATGGTGACCACCACCTCTTTGCTGAAGAGGCGGTAGGCCTCCACCCAGCCCATGATGCTGGGCATGCCGCCCTCGGCCTTGAGCGCGCAGATGTTGGGGCAGTCGTCGAGCAGGCGGCGGATGAGGGCGGCGTCGATGTCCGAGGGGTGCACGCGGTCAAAGCCCCAGTGCGGCACCTGGAACAGCATCACGCCCAGGCTGGTGGCGTCGCAGAAGGCCTTGGTGTAGTCGTAGATGTCCTGCGAGGTGGCGGCGTAGAAGTTGGCCGGGTACGAGAGCAGGATGAGCGCGGCGCCGTTGCGCTCGGCGATCTTCGCGGCTTCGATGTTTTCTTCCAGCGTGTTGAAGCTGGCGTGGTGGATGAGTTGCAGCCGGCCCTGGGCCTCGTCGTTCGACCACTGGAAGAACTGCTCGTACTCGGCCAGGCTCATCGCCACTTCGGAGACCAGCAGCGTGCCCGAGAAACCCAGCTCGATCTCGTGGCGGATGTCGTGCCGGATGCCCTTTTCGTTCAGGCCCTTGAGGTCGGCGGTGAAAGAGGGGATGACCACGTTGGCCACACCCTTGAGGTGTTCGTGGGCCCATTCGCGTGCTTCGTGTCGTTTGTAAAGTGCCATGGTGAAGTCCTTGTTGAAGATGAGAAGAAAGGAAAAGAGGGCGAGCGAGGCCACGGTGTCGAGACACCGGCATCGGCGTGAAAGCGTTTATTGCTTGTAGGAAAACTGGATCGGCAGCGGCACGGCCAGGCCGGCGGCGATGGCGCGGTCGTAGATGAGTTCGGCGGCCACGATGTCCTGCAGCGCGGAGCCGACGGACTTGAACAGCGGCAGCTGGCCGGTGTGCGTGATCTCGCCGCGCACCAGCGCGTTGAGCGAGCGCATCTTGTGCTCGAAGGCCATGCCGGCGGCGGTGGCCGCGCGCATGTCGCCGGACTCGCGCGCCACCTCGTCGGGCATGTCGCTCACGATGAGGTCGCAGCGTTCGATCACGCTCACGTCGAGTTCGCGCTGCACCGGCAGCGTGGAGCCCACCGAGACCAGCAGCATGCCGGGGCGCAGCGCATCGGCGTGCAGGATGGGCGATTCGTCGTGCGAGCGCGCGGCGGCGATGACCACGCTGGCCCCGTGCAGCGCCTCGGCCGGCGTGGCGGCGGTGTCGCAGCGAATGCCGAGTTCGGCGCTGAAGTCGCTGGCGAACTTCTCGCGGTTGGCCGGCGTGGGGCTGTACACCCGCAGGCTTTGCACCGGGCGCAGCGAGGCCATGGCCTGCACGTGCGAGCGCGCTTCGGCGCCGCTGCCGAGCACGCCCAGGCGCATCGGGGTCTGGGGCGCGAGCGCGTCGACGAACAGCGCGGAGGTGGCGGCGGTGCGAAAGGCGGTGATCTTGTTGGCGTCGATCAGCGCGCGGATTTCACCGGTGTCCTGCTCGGCCAGCGAGATGAGGTAGTTCATGCCCTTGTTGCGCCCCCGGCCGAACACCTTGGCGCCCATGAAGCGCTGGCCCGGTGGCACGGCCGCCAGCGCGCGCAGCGAGGCATCGGGCCCCTTGGCGAAGGTGCGCGGCGGGCTGATGCGCTCGTCGTAGGGTTGGGCGTAGGCGGCGCGCAGCGCGGGGATGAGCGCGTCCCAGGTCATGAGCTGCTCGATGGCTGGCGTGCCGATGAACACCGGGCTCGTCGGGGTCATCGGGCCTTCCCTTGCGCTTCGCTCTGGGCAATGCGCCGCGTGATGACGGCAATGGCCTTCACGTAGCCCGACCAGAAGCTGGCGAACTCGTTGCCCGCGACGTACTTCACCGCGCCGCCGGTTTGCGTGACCATCTGCTTGAACTCGGGATCGTTGGCGGCGGCCTCCACGGCCTGGCGCAGCTTGCGCTCCACGGCCTCGGGTGTGCCGGCCGGGATGAACACCGCCGTGCCGGCCACGGTGTCGAAGTTGACGCCCTGGTCCTTCATGCGCGGCAGGCCCGCGGGTTCGGTCCAGGGTTCGTCGCCGGCCGTGGCCAGGTAGCGCAGGCGGCCCGCTTTCACCTGGGTGGCGGTGAGCGCGCGCGAGAGCAGCGCGAAGTCCACCTCGTTGGCGATCAGCGCGTTGAGCAGCGGCCCGCCACCCTGGTAGGGGATGTGCCGGGCGTCGATGCCGGCGGTGTCCACGAAGGCCTCGGAGCGCACATGCACTTCGCCGAAGAAGCCGGTGGAGCCGAAGGTGAGCGCGTTGGGCCTGGCCTTGGCCGCGGCGATCAGTTCGCGAAAGCTCTTGTAGGGGCTGGCTTCGGGCACGACCATGGCCACCGGCTCGGCGCTGAGCAGCGCCACGGGCGTGAGCTGGTCGAGCGTGAAGGGCGGCTTTTGTTTGTTCACCACCGCCTGCTCGGGCAGGCTGGCCACGCTCAGCAGCGAGAGCAGCACGGTGTAGCCATCGGCCGGCGCATTGGCCACCTGGCTCACGCCGATGGCGCCGCCCGCACCGGCCTTGTTCACCACCAGCACGGTCTGCTTGAGCGCGCGCTGCAGGGCGGGCTGCAGGGCGCGCGCCATGTTGTCGGCCGTGCCACCGGGCGGGAAGGGCACGATGAGGCTGATGGGCCGCTCGGGGTATTGCGCGTGGGCGGGGCCTGCCGCCACGAGCGATGCGGCCGCGAGGACGGCCGCCAGTACCTGGGTCTTCATGCTGCTGGTCTCCTGTTTTTGGGGGAAAAGTCGACACCAATTGGTTTAAATTGGTTTGTCATGATCTGCTTTGGTTCAACTTTAGGCCAGGTTGTCCAGCCGAAAGCCTGGGGATTACCCGCAGTTTTGCGGGTGTTTACGGCCCATTGGTGTGAACCAATTAAAGCCAATTTAGAATGCGCGCCATGACAAACACCGCCACCTTGCAGATCAAGACGGATTCGATGGAGTCCCTGCGCATGGAGTTGCTCAAGGGTCTGCAAAGCGGCAGCTGGCCGCCGGGCAGCCGCCTGCCCACCGAGCGCGACCTCTGCGCCACGTTTGGCGTGAGCCGCTCCGGGCTGCGGCGTGTGCTGGCCGAGTTGCGCGAACAGGGTCTGATCGTGCAGAAGGTGGGCAGTGGCACCTATGTGGCGGAGAAGGCCCGCAGCAGCAAGCCCGACGCCACCGGCACCGGCCGCTTTCTTGCCGTGCCTTCCGTGAGCCCGGCCGAGCTGATGGAAGCGCGCCTGTTGCTCGAGCCGATGCTGGTGGATCTCATCGTGAACAACGCCAACACCGCCGACTTCGAGCGGCTGGAGGATTGCTGCGCGCGCGCCGAGGCCGCGCAGACGCTGGACGAGTTCGAAAAGCTCGACAGCGAGTTGCACGAGCAACTGGCGCTGGCCACGCAGAACGCGCTGTTCATCAGCGTGTTCCGCCTGATGGCCGAGATCCGCGAAAGCGGCGAGTGGGGCTTTCTGAAGCAGAAGGTGCTCACGGCCGAGCGGCGCGCCGTGTTGCAGAAGGAGCACCGCCAGATCGTGGCCGCGCTGCGCCAGCGCGACGTGGACACGGCGCGCCGCGCCATCTTCGATCACCTCGCGCAGGCGCGGCTGAATCTGCTCTGGCGCATCTGAGTGGCAGAATCCTGCCTCCTTGCCGGTGGCCTGCCACCGCGCGCCTCGATCCTTCCCTGCGGCTCCTTTCCATGACACTTCCGCCCCCCGGCATGCTGGGCATCGACTTCGGCACGTCCAACTCCGCCGTCTCCTGGGCCGAGCCCGGCGGCCTGGCCCGGCTGCTGCCGATGGAGGGGCCGGCCACGAACCTGCCCACGGCGGTGTTCTTCAATTCGGAAGACCGCCTCACCCACTTTGGCCGCGATGCCGTGGCCCAGTACCTCAGCGGCACCGAAGGGCGCCTGCTGCGCTCGCTCAAGAGCCTGCTGGGCAGCCCGCTGCTGGACGAATCCACGGTGGTGAACCATCAGCCGGTGAGTTTCCAGCAGATCGTGGAGCTCTTCCTGGCCGAGCTGCGCGAGCGCGCCGCGCGCACGCTGGGCCATGCGCCCACGCGGGTGGTGATGGGCCGGCCCGTGCACTTCGTGGACGACGACCCCGCGCGCGACGCGCAGGCCCAGCAGTCGCTGCACCAGGCGGCGCTCACGGTGGGTTTCGAATCGGTGTCGTTCCAGTTCGAGCCGATCGCCGCCGCGCTGGACCACGAGCGCCGCCTCACGCGCGAGAGCGTGGTGCTGGTGGTGGACGTGGGCGGGGGCACGTCGGACTTCACGGTGGTGCGCCTGGGCCCGCAGCGCATGAAGCAGGCGGATCGCAGCGGCGACGTGCTGGCCACGTCGGGTGTGCACATCGGCGGCACGGACTTCGACCAGCGCCTGAGCCTGGCGCGGGTGATGCCGCTGCTGGGCTATCGCCACCACGGGCCGCAGGGGCGCGAGGTGCCCAGCCGCGTGTTCATGGACCTCTCCACCTGGCACCTCATCCAGTGGCTCTACCTGCCGCGCGCGATCAGCCAGGCGCAGGGCCTGCGCGTGAACTACGGCGATGTGCGCCTGCATGAGCGCCTGATGCGCGTGCTGCAGCAACGCGATGGGCACCGCATCGCGCACGCGGTGGAGCAGGCCAAGATCCGCTGCTCGCAGCAGGACGCGCCCACCACGCTGGATCCGGTGGACGTGGAGCCGGGCCTGGTGGCCTCGCTGAGCCCGGCCGACATGGCCGAGCACCTGTCTGCGCTGCTGGCGCGCGCGGTGCGATGCGCGCGCGAGTGCGTGCAGCGCGCAGGCCTGGGCCCGGCGGCGCTGGATGCGATCTACCTCACGGGTGGCTCGTCGGCGCTGCGGCCTTTCCAGCTGGCGCTGCGCGCCGAGTTCCCCGGCGTGGCGCTGGTGGAAGGCGATCTGTTTGGCGGGGTGGCCTCGGGGCTGGTGTACTCGCGGGTGTGAGCACCCGTGCGGGCGCTGCGCGAATACCACCGACGCCGCCACTTTGTCTAGTTGGTGGATTTCCTATGGCGGCGCCTGGACCTGAAAAGGAAGATGCGCCCTGACAAGAAGTTGTCACGCATTCATCGACGCCGACTGCCAGTGCTGCCAGTCAGGTGTTGGGCAAGAAAGCCCGAACCGGTTTGAACACCGGTTCGGGCTTTTTTTTGTTCTGCTCGTTCGCAAGGGCTCCGGACAGGCCATGGCCTGCCTCCGCTGGCGCAGCCCTGCGCGTGCCTGGCACGAAGGCGTGGATGTGACCGACTGCTTGTCGGCCACCCAAGGGGTGGCAGGTTCTCAATCCGTCCATACCAACGCTAGGAGACAAGGCCATGAGTGAGATGAATCGTCGCGACATCGTGAAGACCGGTGGGTCCATGCTGATTCTGGGCGCCGCAGGCGGCCTGCCTGCCATCGCATCCGCGCAGGAGACCGTGAAACTCGGTCTGTTGCATTCGCTCTCGGGCACGATCGCGATCGCCGAAGCGTCGCTGGTGGACGCCGAGAAGATGGCCATCGACGAAATCAACGCCGCCGGTGGCGTGCTCGGCCGCAAGATCGAGGTCGTGGTCGAGGACGGCGCCAGCGAGAACTCGGTGTTTGCAGAGAAGGCCCGCAAGCTGCTGGAGCGCGACAAGGTCGCCGCCATCATCGGCTGCTACACGTCGGCTTCGCGCAAGGCCATCCTGCCGGCGCTCGGCCGCGCCAAGGGCCTGCTCTACTACCCCACCTACTACGAGGGCCAGGAGCAGGACAAGCAGGTGTTCTACCCCTCTCAGGAGGCCACGCAGTCCGTGATCGCCGCCGTCGAGTGGATGGCGCGCGAGAAGGGCAAGAGCTTCTTCCTGGTGGGCTCGGACTACATCTATCCGCGCACCTGCAACAAGATCGCCAAGCCCACCATCACCAAGGCCGGTGGCAAGGTGCTGGGCGAGGAGTACGCGCCGCTGGGCCACACCGAGTTCTCGTCCATCATCAACAAGATCAAGGCCGCCAAGCCCGATTGCATCTACAGCACGGTGGTTGGTGGCTCCAACGTGGCCTTCTACAAGCAGCTGCGCGCCGCGGGCCTGGACGGCTCCAAGCAGACCTTGCTCTCCACCGTGGTGTCGGAGAACGAGGTCGAAGGCATCGGCAAGGACAACGCCGCCGGCTACTACGCCTGCATGGGCTACTTCCAGAGCATCAAGTCGCCCGCGAACGAGAAGTTCGTGAAGGCCTTCAAGGCCAAGTACGGGCAGGAGCGCGTCATCGGTGACCCGATGCAGGTGGCTTACAACAGCGTGTACCTCTGGAAGATGGCGGTGGAGAAAGCCAAGTCTTTCGATGTGGACAAGGTCATCGCCGCCTCCGCAGGCATCGAGCTGGAGGCGCCCGAAGGCACGGTGCGCATGCACGCGACCAACCACCACGTGTGGAAAAAGGTGCGGGTGGGCCGCGCGCGCGCCGATGGGCAGTTCGACATCGTGTGGGAAGCGCCGTCCCTGATCGAGCCCAACCCGTTCCCCAAGATTTGACATCGCAGGGCAGGAGGCCGGCCGCTCGCGCGATGGGGCGGCCGGTCGATTCCAACGATTCAGGAGTCGGTCAATGGGTTTCGATATTGCGGTGATGCAGGTGTTCAACGGCGTGAGCCTGTTCAGCATCCTGCTGCTGATGGCCATCGGTCTGGCCATCGTGTTCGGTCTGATGGGTGTGATCAACATGGCCCACGGCGAGCTGATGGCGCTGGGTGCGTACATGACGTACCTCGCGGCGCGCGGCTTCGAGCATTGGGCGCCGGGGTGGATGAGCGTCTACCTGTTCGCGGCCATACCGTTCGCGTTCTGCGTGACGTTCGCCTTTGGCTACGCGCTCGAGCGCGGCTTCATCCGCTTCTTCTACAACCGCCCGCTGGACACGCTGCTGGCCACCTGGGGCCTGAGCCTCATCCTGCAGCAGACCTACCGCACCGTCTTCGGGGCGCAGGAGGTCAGCGTGCCCCTGCCGCTGTGGCTGGCCGGCGCCTGGGAACCGAGCGAGGGCATCCAGCTGCCGATCAACCGCATCTTCATCGTCGGCCTGACGATCGCCGTGGCCGTGGGCGTCTACCTGCTGCTGTACCGCACGCGCTGGGGTCTGAAGGTGCGCGCGGTCACGCAGAACCGCGCCATCGCCGGTGCCGTCGGCATCGACACCCACCGCGTGGACGCGCTCACCTTTGCGCTGGGCTCGGGCCTGGCGGGCATCGCGGGGTGCGTGTTCACCATGATCGGTTCGACCAACCCGGGCACGGGGCAGCTCTACATCGTCGACTCTTTCATCGTGGTCGTCTTCGGCGGCGTGCAGAGCCTGATCGGCACCGCGCTCTCCGCGCTGTCCATTGCGCAGGGCCAGACCTGGCTGGAGTTCCTGATCAGCGGCTCCATGGCCAAGGCCACCATCCTGCTGCTGGTGATCGTGGTCCTCTACTTCCGTCCCAACGGCCTGTTCGCCGTGCGTTCCAGGAGCTGAACATGTCATCCCAGAAGCACCGCCTCGACTTCGCCAGCGCCATCGCGCTCATCGTGCTGCTGGCCATCGCCTTGCCCTTGCTGCTCGACCCGTTTCGCCTCAACCTCATCGGCAAGTACCTGTCCCTGGCGTTCGTGGCCATCGGCATCGTGCTCACCTGGGGCTACGGCGGCATCCTGAGCCTGGGCCAGGGCGTGTTCTTCGGCCTGGGGGGCTACCTGATGGCCATGTTCCTCAAGCTCGAGGCCTCGGCCCCCGAGCTGCCCGACTTCATGGTCTGGAGCAGCGTGGAGAGCTTGCCGCTGTGGTGGACGCCGTTCCGCTCGCTGGGCTGGACCGTGCTGGGCATCTTCGTGCTGCCGGCGGTGATCGCCTACCTGTTCTCGTTCGCCATCTTTCGCCGCCGGGTCAGCGGGGTGTATTTCGCCATCGTCACCCTGTCGCTGGCGCTCACCCTCACGGTGGTGGTGGTGGGGCAGCAGGGCGACACCGGTGGCGCCAACGGCATCACCGATTTCAAGACCCTGCTGGGCATGGACATCCTGAGCGACGCTTCGCTGCGCATGCTGTATTTCGTCGAGGTGGCCTTCCTGGCCGTGGCCATGCTGCTGGCGCTCACGCTGGTGCGCACCCGGTTCGGCAAGATCCTGATCGCCATCCGCGACCGCGAGGACCGCGTGCGTTTCAGCGGCTACGACACCGCGCACATGAAGGCCTTTGTCTTTGCCTGCGGCGCGGTGCTGGCCTCGGTGGGCGGCGCGTTCTTCACCTTGCAGGTCGGCCTCATTTCGCCCAGCGTCATCGGCGTGGTGGCCTCGGTGGAGATGGTGATCTACGCCGCGGTGGGCGGCCGCCTGTCGATCCCGGGCGCCGTGGTGGGCGCGCTGCTCATCGGCTTTCTCAAGTCCTACCTGTCGGAAACCTTCCCCGAGGCCTGGCTGTACTTCCTCGGCGCCGTCTTCATCCTGGTGGTCTGGGTGATGCCCAACGGCCTGGCCGGTCTGAAAGACCAATGGCAGTCCCGCCGGGCAGCCGCTAGGAGCGCGGGATGAGCGCTCAGCTGGCCATGCACGTTCCCAACCACGCCCTGTCCTCCATGACGCCATCCCAAACCCGCGACAACGTGCTGCAGGTCGAGCACCTCACGGTGTCCTTCGACGGTTTCAAGGCCGTCAACGACCTGAGCCTGACGGTGGAGCGCAACGAGCTTCGCGTCATCATCGGCCCCAACGGCGCGGGCAAGACGACGCTGCTGGACATGATCTGCGGCAAGACCCGCCCCACCGCTGGCCGCGTGCTGTTCGAGGGCCGCGACCTGACCCGCATGAGCGAGTACCAGATCGTGCGCGCCGGCGTGGGCCGCAAGTTCCAGACGCCCTCGGTCTACGAAGACCTCACGGTGTTCGAGAACCTGGAGATTTCGCTGCCCCGCATGCACGGGCTGTTCCAGTCGCTGGTGTTCCGGCGCAGCAGCGCCATCGTCGAGCGCGTCAAGGCCATGGCCGCGCAGATCTTCCTGAGCGAGCGCCTGGGCCACCGCGCCGGCCTGCTCAGCCACGGCCAGAAGCAGTGGCTGGAGATCGGCATGCTGCTGATGCAGGAGCCCACCCTGTTGCTGCTGGACGAGCCGGTGGCCGGCATGAGCCCGCGCGAGCGCGAGCAGACGGGCGACCTGCTCAGCCGCATCGCCACCGGCCGCTCGGTGGTGGTGATCGAGCACGACATGGACTTCGTCAAGCGCATCGCCCACCGCGTCACGGTGCTGCACCAGGGCAAGCTGCTGAGCGAAGGCAGCGCCGCACAGGTGCAGGCCGACCCCCGCGTCATCGACGTCTATCTGGGCCACTGAGGAGGCACCCCCATGTTCGACATCTCCCGGCTCAACGTGTGCTACGGCGAATCGCATGTGATCCACGACATCTCGTTCCAGGTGAAGGCGCGCGAGTCGGTGGCCATCATGGGACGCAACGGCATGGGCAAGACCACGCTGCTCAAGTCGCTCATCGGCCTGCTGCCCACGCGCTCGGGCGACATCCGCCTGGACGGCCGCGCCCTCCAGGGCCTGCCCAGCCACCGGCGCGTGCAGCACGGCCTGGCCTTCGTGCCCCAGGGCCGCATGGTGTTCCCCTTCCTCACCGTGGAGCAGAACATCCTCTCGGGCGCCGAGCATTCGGGCCACCGCGAGGTGCCCGACTACATCCACCGCTTCTTTCCGGTGCTCCAGGAGATGAAACACCGCAAGGCGGGCAACCTCTCGGGCGGCCAGCAGCAGATGCTGGCCATCGCGCGCGCCCTGATCTCCGATCCCAAGGTGCTGATCCTCGATGAACCCACCGAAGGCATCCAGCCTTCCATCATCAAGGAGCTGGCCCAGACCCTCAACGTGCTCCGGCAGGAACGCGGCTTTGCCGTCGTGGTGTCGGAGCAGGTGCTCAGTTTTGCCCTCGACCTCGCCGACCGGTTCCTGGTCATCGACCGAGGGCGCATCGTGCACGAAGAACCCCGTGCCCATCTGGATCAGGAAAAGGTCAAGTCCTTCCTGACCGTCTGACCTCAACCCCCTAGGAGACCCTCATGCGACATGGTGACATTTCCAGCAGCAACGATTGCGTCGGCGTGGCCGTCGTCAACTACAAGATGCCCAGCCTGCACACCAAGGCCGAGGTGCTGGCCAACGCCCGCAAGATCGGCGAGATGCTGGTGGGCATGAAGAAGGGCCTGCCCGGCATGGACCTGGTGATCTTCCCGGAGTACTCCACCCACGGGATCATGTACGACGCCAAGGAGATGTACGAGACGGCTTCCACCATCCCGGGGGACGAGACGGAGATCTTCGCCGACGCCTGCCGCCGCGCCAACGTGTGGGGCGTGTTCTCGCTCACCGGCGAGCGCCACGAGGAGCACCCCAACAAGGCGCCGTACAACACGCTCATCCTGATGAACAACCAGGGCGAGATCGTGCAGAAGTACCGCAAGATCATGCCGTGGGTGCCCATCGAGGGCTGGTACCCGGGCGACTGCACCTACGTCAGCGAGGGGCCCAAGGGCATGAAGATGAGCCTCATCATCTGCGACGACGGCAACTACCCCGAGATCTGGCGCGACTGCGCCATGCGCGGCGCCGAACTCATCATCCGCTGCCAGGGGTACATGTACCCGGCCAAGGAGCAGCAGATCATGGTGGCCAAGACCATGGCCTTCATGAACAACTCCTACGTCGCCGTGGCCAACGCCACCGGTTTCGATGGCGTGTATTCCTACTTTGGCCACTCGGCCGTGATCGGCTTTGACGGCCGCACGCTGGGCGAATGCGGTGAAGAGGAAATGGGCATCCAGTACGCCGAGCTGTCCAAGAGCCTGATCCGCGACGCGCGCAAGAACGGCCAGTCGCAGAACCACCTCTTCAAGCTCGTGCACCGCGGCTACACCGGGCTGATCAACTCCGGCGACGGGGACAAGGGCGTGGCCGCCTGCCCCTACAACTTCTACGCCAAGTGGGTCAACGACCCCGAGGCCACGCGCGAGATGGTCGAGTCGTTCACGCGCACCACCGTCGGCACCGCCGAGTGCCCGATGGAGGGCATCCCGAACGAAGAGACGAAGCACCGCTGAGTCCGCCACCTCCCCACCGCGTCTTGTTCCGCACCCAAGGACCCCGCTCCATGCTGTCACCCCTGGACGACCATCTCATCCGCTGCGAACCGTTCTACCAGCCTTCGGGCGAGGAGATCGAATGCTACGAACGGGCGTACCGGCACCGCCTGCCGCTGATGCTCAAGGGGCCCACGGGTTGCGGCAAGACGCGCTTTGTCGAATACATGGCCTGGAAGCTCCAGCGTCCGCTGGTCACGCTGGCCTGCAACGAGGACATGACCGCCTCCGACCTGGTGGGGCGCTACCTGCTCGACGCGCAGGGGACGGCCTGGCACGACGGGCCGCTGACCCTGGCGGTGCGCCATGGGGGCATCTGCTACCTCGATGAGGTGGTGGAAGCCCGCCAGGACACCACCGTGGTCATCCACCCGCTCACCGATGCGCGCCGCATCCTGCCGCTGGACAAGAAGGGCGAGGTCGTCCAGGCCCACCCGGACTTCCAGCTCGTGGTCTCCTACAACCCGGGTTACCAGAGCAGCGCGAAGGACATGAAGGCCTCCACGCGGCAGCGCTTTGCGGCGCTGGAGTTCGATTACCCCGACACCGAGACCGAGGTCGCCATCGTGGCGCGCGAGGCGGGCATCGACGCGCAGCTGGCCCGCCAGCTCGTCACCATCGCGCAATGCACGCGCGCCCTCAAGCAGCGCGGGCTGGACGAAGGCGCCTCCACCCGGGTGCTCATCTACGCAGGCGTGCTGGTGCGCGACGGCCTCACGCCCACGCAGAGCTGCGAGATGACCCTGGTGCGCGCCCTCACCGACGACCCGGACATGGCGCAGGCCATCCGTGATTTCGTGAAGGCGCAGTTCGGATGAAGAGCGACCTGCCGGCGCACCTGGCTGCCCCGGATGCCGACGTGATCGATGGGCTTCTGCCCTCGCTGGCCTGGCTTGGCTCGGGCTTGCTGGGCGCTCCGCTGCAGGTGGCCGAGAGCGGTGGCGGCCCGCGCGCGCGCCGCGCCATCGTCACGCGCGAGCAGGTGCTGCTCAGCCGGCAGGCGCTGCAGGACGCGGCCGCGCCTGCCGGCGCGCTCTGCCGGGCCACCGTGGCCCACGCCGTGGCGCACTTGCTGTACTCGCCGCTGCAGCAGCCCGCGCGCCTGCTCAAACCCATGAGCCAGATGGTGGTCTCGGCCATCGAGGACGCGCGCGTGGAACGGCAGCTGGCCCGGCGCTACCCCGGGGTGACCGCGTGGTTCCTCGATCACCTCGCCCCCGTGCCCGAGGCCGGCAACTTCAGCTTCGAAGCGCTGCTGGCGCGCATGGACCGGGCGCTGGCTGATCCCGCCCATGCCGACGACAACCACTGGGTGAACAAAGCCCGCCGGTTGTTCGAGGAAACGCAGATGCGGCACGGTCTGGACGACGCCCAGGCGTTCCGGGCGATCGCCTCCATTCTGGCCAACGACCTGGGACAGATGCGGGTGCGCTTCGACCCGCAGCACCACGTCGTTCCGGCGCCTTACCGCGACGACCACAGCATCCTGTGGCAGCACGACGACAACGAGCAGGACGAACAGCAGGCCATTGCCGCGCCCCGCTCGGCCCCGGCACGCGCGGCTGCGGCACCGCCTGCGCCCACCGACGGCACGCAGGACGTTCAACCGCAGGCCGAGGTGGAGCTGAGCCGGACCCTGCATGCCGAATGGCACCACCGGCTGGCCCTGTGGCGGCGGGACTGGTGCACGGTGATCGAGAAGCTGCCGGCCCTGGTGCCGGCCCCGCTCACCCGCGCGCAGCCCGCCGTCCACCACAGCTTCAGCCCGGTCTCGCTGCACCGGGTGCGCCGCCTCAGCCGGCGCCAGCGTTTGCGCCGGCAGTGGGAAGGCGAAGACATCGACCTCAATGCCGCCATCGAGGTGCTGGTGGACCGCCGCCTCGACCTGCAGCCCGAGCCTCGCCTGTTCATGCGCCCGGGGCGCGAGACGGGCACCTCCCGCATCCTGGTGCTGCTGGACCTGTCCGAATCCACCAACGACCCTTCGGGCGCGCGCGGCGCCTCGCTGCTGGACGTCGAAAAGCAGGCCGCCTTCCTGCTGGCCGAAGCCGCGTTGCACACGCAAGACCGCGTCGCCATCCACGGCTTCAATTCCAACACGCGGGCCGAGGTGAGCTACTACCGCCTGCTCGGATGGGACGACCCGCTCGACGGCGCCGCGCGCGAGCGCCTGGCCTCGGTGCCCGCGCGCCACTCGACCCGCCTGGGTGCCGCCTTGCGCCAGGCCACGTCGCACCTGCAGGCCCAGCCCGGGCGCCATCGCGGGCTCCTGGTGGTCACCGATGGCGCGCCCTCCGATGTGGACGTGTTCGAGCCGGACTACCTGGTGGAGGACGCGCGCATGGCGGTGCAACAGGCCCATCGCGCCGGCATCCGCACCTTCTGCCTCGCGGTCGATCCTGCGGCGGGTGGTTACGTGCGCCGGATCTTCGGCTGGCGCGACCACGGCATTGCCGCCGACCCGAGCCACCTTCCGGTACAGTTGCAAAGAGCCTATGTGAGGCTGGCCGCCGGATGACGGCCGTCGCTCGTGGCACCCGACCTTCCCCGCTGATCACGGCCCTGACCATGCCCATGAAGACCCTCGCCCGCACCCACGCCGCCGCGCCGGCCGCCTCCGGGGGATGCCATGGTTGACCGCGATCCCGTGCGCGTGGGCGTGCTGTTTTCCTCCACCGGCGTCACCTCCACCATCGGCCTGTCGCAGCTGCACGGTGCCTTGCTGGCCATCGATGAAATCAACGAGGCTGGCGGCATCAACGGCCGCGAGCTGGTGCCGGTGCACTACGACGCGCAGTCCAACCCGCAGCGCTATGCCCAGCTGGCCGAGCAGCTGATCCTGCAGGACAAGGTCAACGTGATCTTCGGCTGCTACATGTCCAGCAGCCGCAAGGCGGTCATCCCCGTCATCGAGAAGTGGAACAAGCTGCTGTTCTATCCCACGCTGTACGAGGGCTTCGAGTATTCGGCCAACGTCATCTACACCGGCGCCGCGCCGAACCAGAACAGCGTGCAGCTGGCGGAGTTCATGACGGCCAATTTCGGTGCGCGCGTCTACCTCATCGGGTCCGACTACATCTACCCCTACGAGTCCAACCGCATCATGGGCGAGCTGGTGATGCAGCGCCAGGGCAGTGAGAAGCTGGCCGAACGCTACGTGGCGCTGGACGCCACCGAGAAGGACTTCGCCGACATCATGGACGACGTGCGCCAGAAGCGGCCCGACTTCATCTTCTCCACCGTGGTGGGGGACTCCACCGCCGCCCTGTACCGCGCCTATGCCGATGCCGGCTTCGACCCGAAGACCATGCCCATCGGCAGCCTCACCACCTCCGAGGCGGAAATCTCGCAGATGGAGAAGGGCCTGGCCACCGGGCACTACACCTCGGCGCCTTACTTCCAGTCGATCGAGTCCGCCGCCAACCAGCGCTGCCTGCAAAGCCTGCGCCGGCGCCTGGGCGAGCGCTGCGTGCCCAACCTGTGCTGGGAGGCGTCCTACTTCCAGCTGCACATCTTCGCCAACGCCATGCGCCAGTCGCGCAGCGACGACATCGCCGAGCTCATGCCCCACGTGCTGGGCAGCGAGTTCGACGCGCCGCAGGGCCGCGTGCGCATCGACCCGAACAACCACCACACCTGCCTGTACCCGCGCATCGGCCGGGTGAACGCCGAGAGCCAGTTCACCATCGTTCGCCAGGCGAGGAGGTCGGTGTACCCCGATCCCTACCTCGTCACCCATTCGCTGGGCGACTGGGCCGCCCGCCTGGACACGCTGGAGTCCTGATGGTCGACCGCGCGGAGCCTCCACGCGCGCTGCGGGCCACGCCCCAGCAGCTCAAGGAGCTTCGCACATTGACGGTGGCGGTGGTCCATCCGGACGACTCCGACGGCCGCCAGCTCACGCAGCAGCTGCAGCGCATCGGCTGCAAGGTGCAGGCCTTCTGGCCGCCCGTGCAGTCCATCGGCAAGGATGTGGACGTGGTGTTCCTGGCGGTGCGCCCGGAGATCCTCAACCTCAACATGGACTGGGCCCACGCCGAGGACGCGCCGACGGTGATCGCGGTGGTGAACTACGAGAACCCGACCATCGTGGAGGTGGTCCTGGGCCTGGAGGCCAAGGCCGTGCTGCCTTCGCCGGTGCGCTCGTTCGGCCTGCTGTCCGCGCTGGTGCTGGCCCGCGAGAGCCACAAGGTGAACCGCGCGCTGGCCCGGCGCCTCAAGAAGGTGGAGGCCAAGCTGCTCGGTGTGCGGCACATCGCCGATGCCAAGGCCATCCTGATGAAGAGCCACCACGTCTCGGAGACGGAGGCCTACGACCTGATTCGCGACCAGGCGATGGCCAAGCGGACCACGACCGAAGAGGTGGCGATGGCCATCGTGGAGGCCCACGAACTGCTGTCGGTCTCGCTGCCCTCCCGCCACCCCAGGGCGCCCTAGGCCTTCACGCGGCGTGCCACTCCAGCACGCGCCAGCGGCCTGGAAGGCCGGCGCCGCTGGCGGTGGCTTCGCTCTCGCTCACGCGCGCCAGTGTGCAGGGGTGGTTCAGGCGCTCCCGCTCGGGCCGCGTGGCGCGCTCCACCGCCCACACGCCGTCGTCCCAGGGGCCGAAGGCGATATCGAAGTCCAGCAGGGCATCGGCGTCGGCGCCGTGGCGCTGCACCACCTGGGCCAGCGTGTCGTCGGGCGCGGTATCGCCGGGCCAGGGCGTGGTGCGCGGCCGCAGGTGCATGAGGTAGCGGCCACTCACCAGCAGGCGCTGCGCCGTGGGCTGGCCCTGCGCGTCCAGCGCGGCCAGCGCGATGCGCCGCCCCACCGAGCCGGGCAGGCGTTCCCACACCTCCAGGTAGCGGCCATGGAGGCCGGTCTCGATCACGCACGCGGGCGTCTCGAACACCATGTGGCCCGCGTCGGGCGTGCTGCGCGGCGGCTGGAAGTCGACGGTGCGTTGCCATGTGCAGACCTCGGGCTGCGCGGGGTCGGGGCGGGTGATGGTGGTGGTGCCGGCAAAGCCCTGTTGCAGCGCGCGGCCTGCGCGCGTGGTGCGGTCGGCGCCGGCGGGCACGCGCAGGTCGCCGTGCCACAGACCGGTCTGCAGCCAGTGCACCCAGCTGGTGGTGTCCCGGCCCTCGGGGGTTTCAAGCAGGGTGCGTTGCCACACGCCGTGGTAGCGCTCGGGAATGGTCGGTTCTTGCATGGGCATCAGGCGCCGGTGAATGCCTGCACCCAGGTGGTGACGCGGTCGCGCTCGGCCGCCGCCTGGCCGAGTTCGGCCACCACCTCGGCGGTGCTGCGCACGCGGCCGAAGATGCCGCCCTCCACGTCGATCATGGCCAGGGCGGGCGCCTGCAGCGCGGGGTTGCTCGCGGCGGTGGCGTCGCCCACGGTGGTGCAGGCAAAGCCCCGGTCCACCGCTTCGCGCAGCGTGGAGTGCACGCACACCTCGGTGGTCACGCCGCACAGGATGAGCCGCTGCACGCCGTGCGCGGCGAGCACCTGCGTCAGGCGCGTCTGGTGAAAGGCGCCGTAGCCGGGCTTGTCCACCACGAATTCGCCCGCGGCGGGCTGCAGCGCGTCCACGAAGTCGTGGCCCTGTTCGCCGCGCACCAGCAGCCGGCCCAGCGGGCCCTGGCTGCCGATGGCCGCGCCCGCGGCGATGCTGCGCGCGAGCTTGGCGGGCGGGCAGTCGCTCAGGTCGGGCAGGTGGCCTTCGCGCGTGTGCACCACCACCAGACCCTTGGCGCGCGCGGCGGCCAGCAGTTGCTGGATGTTCGCGATCGGTTCGCGCAGTCGGCGCACGTCCATGCCGGCGGCATCGGCATAGCCGCCGGGGCTGCAGAAGTCGCGCTGCATGTCGATGACGAGGAGCGCGGTGGTCATGGCGCGGGCCTCTCGAAGCCGGTGCGCACGGCCTGGGCCATGCGGCGGGCGACCTCCTCGGCCAGCAGCCGGCCCTTGATGGCGTCGGAGCCTCTGGCCGACGAGAGCACGCCGGAGGCGGGCACCCAGTCGGTGCGCGGCGGGTACATCTCGTAGGGCGGGAAGTCGGCCGGCCCGTCGTCGGGCAGCAGGTCCATGCGCACGAGGTTGGGGTGGTAGTGCAGCATCATCGAGGTCTCCAGCACGGCGGCGTGTTCCAGCGCGAAGCCGGGAAAGCCGTCGGGGAACACGTCGCCCAGGGTCTCGGGCGTCATGAAGTCCCAGTACTCCAGGCGCATCACCTGCAGCCTGGCGCCGGGGCCGAGGTCGTGCAGGCCGAGGTCGATGCCCTCGATGAGGAACCACTGGTTTTCGTAGTGGCCGTTGACGATGACGAGCTTCGTGAGGCCGTGGCGCGCGAACTCGCGCACCGCGTCGCGCACCTGGCCGATGAGGGTGGCGGCGTCCACGCTGGTGGTGCCGCAGAAGTGCTGACCGCCACCGCATTTGGGCTGCGACTTGTAGCCATACGAGAGCGTGGGCGCGACCAGGCCGCCGACGAGGGCGGCGGTGTCGGCGGCCACGGCGCTGGAGAGCAGGCCGTCGGTGCCCAGGGGCAGGTGCGGGCCGTGCTGTTCGAGTGCGCCCACGGGCAGCAGCACGGGCGGCTGGTCCCGCACCACGCGGGCCTGGTAGTCCACCCAGGAGAGCTGGTTCATCCACACGGTGTCGGTCATCGGTTCATCCTCCTGTCGAAGCGGGTTGGGGTCGGGGTTCGGTTGTCCGGTTGTCCAGGGCTTCCACCAGCGCGGCCACTGCAATGAGCGTGCCGCCGGCCCAGCCCATGGGCGTGAGGGTTTCGCCGCCGAACCACAGCGCGGTGAGCACGGCCACCACGAGTTCGGCCAGCAGGATCACGCCGGCGCGGCTGCTCTCCAGGTGCGTCACGCCGAATTGCCAGGTGGCGGTGGCCAGCAGCAGCCAGACGAAGCCGTAGGCCAGCACCGCGAGCCACACGCCCGCCGGCAGGGCGGGCGCGCCATGGCCCAGCGCGGTGGTGACCAGCAGCGAGATGGCGCCGCAGCCCACGAAGACCGAAAGCGTCTTGCTCTGCAGGGGCACGCCTTGCGCGGCGCGCGCGATGAGGTTGTTGCCCGCGAAGGCCAGGCCGGCCGACAGCGCGAGGGCGTCGGAGAGCGAGAGCGACAGGTCGGGCGCGCCCGGGCCGCCCAGCACCAGCCACAGGCCCGCGATGGCCGCCGCCACGGCGGCCCAGCGCGTGGGCGGAATGCGCTCCTTCAGGAACAGCCACCCGCCCAGCACCGACCACACGGGGGAGAGGTAGAACAGGAACATCACGCGCACCACGTCGCCCACCATGAGCGCGTTGACGAAGGAGGTGTTGGCCCAGCCGCCCACCAGCGCGAGCGCCAGCAGCCAGCCAGCGTGCGCGCGCCAGGCCGCGCGCTGGCGCCAGATGACGGCCAGCGCGCACAGGCCCACCGCGCCATACGAGACGAGCGAGACCAACGGCCCGCTCAGGCCCTGCGCGATGAACCACTTGAGCGGCATCCACGACAGGCCCCAGAGCGAGGCCGAGAACAGCAGCACGCCGGTGGCGAGGCGGTCGGACGGTGGGGCGCTCATGGCATCACCGATCCGCCATTGGGCCCGAGCACCTGGCCGCAGTAGAAGCGCGCGAGGTCGGACGCGAGAAAGAGCGCGGTCGCCGCGATCTCCTCGGGCTCGGCCACGCGGTGCTGCGGAATCGCCAGTTCCTTCTCCAGCCATTGCGGGCTCATGTGGGCCAGCGAGACCATGGCGGTGTTGACCGGCCCGGGCGCGATGGCGTTGACGCGGATGCCGTGCGGCGCGAACTCGCGCGCCAGCGAGCGCGTGAGGCCGATCACGCCGGCCTTGGCCGCGCAATAGGGGGCATACAGCTCGCGGCCCAGGATGCCCAGGTCGGACGCGAGGTTGACGATGACACCGCTGCCGCGCGCCACCATGCCGGGGAGCACGGCGCGCGAGGTGAGGAACACCGACTTGAGATCGACGCCGAGCAGGCGGTCCCAGTCGGCCTCGGTGGTGTCGAGGAAGGGCTTCTCCTGGATGATGCCGGCGTTGTTGACCAGGATGTGCAGCGCCCCGGCGTCGGCCACCAGGCGCTGCACCGCGTCCGCCTGGCTCACGTCGGCGTCGATCGCGAACGCGTCGCCGCCATCGCGCTGGATCGCCTGCACCACGGCCTGGGCGGCCTCGGCCTGGCCCAGGTGGTTGATCACCACGCGCGCGCCGGCCTGCGCGAACACGATGGCGATGGCGCGGCCGATGCCGGTGGCCGCGCCGGTGACCAGCGCGGTTTTTCCTTGCAGTGAGAGGCTTTGGGCTTGTGACATGTCAGGTGCCTGTGGCAGACGAGGTATCCGTCAAGGTCACACCGCGGAACCGGCTTTGCCGGGCCGCTGGTGTGGCCCCCTTGAGGGGGTGACGGGCGAAGCCCGGCGCGGGGGTGGGTCGGTTCTTCACGCCATCACCTCGCCATGGCTGGCCACCAGGCACTGGCCGGTGAGCGGGGCGGCCCCGTCGCTGGCGAGGAAGAGGAACACGCCGGCCAGGTCCTCGGGCGCGAGCATCACCGGCATGGCCTGTTTGGAGAGGATCTCGCGCTCCACCTCGGCCTCGGTGCGGCCCTGTGCCTGCGCCATGGCGGTGAGCGAGCGCAGCGCGGCGGGGGTGCGCACCCAGCCGGGGCAGACCGCGTTGACGCGGATGCCGCGCGGGCCCAGTTCCAGCGCGAGCGAGCGCGTGAGGCCCACCACCGCGTGCTTGCTGGCGGCGTAGGCCGAGAACCCGGCCACGCCAATGCGGCCCCAGATGGAGCTCTGGTTGATCACGCACGCGCCGCGCGGCAGCAGGGGCAGCAGGGCCTGGGTGAGCCGCACCATGGAGCCCACGTTGTTGTCCAGCAGGGCCGACCAGCGCGCCATGGCATCGGGGGCTGGGTCGGCCAGGGGCGTGGGGTATTCGGTGCCGGCGTTGTTGACCAGCACGTCCAGCGTGCCCCAGCGCTCGCGCACCTGCTGCGCAAGGCGCGCGATCTGCGCCGCGTCGCCCAGGTCGCAGACGGCGGCGGCGGCGTCGAGTTCGGCGCTGAGCACGGGCAGCGAGGTGTCGGCCCGGTCGAGCAGCATCAGCCGCGCGCCCTGCGCGGCGAAGGCCCGCGCGAGCGCGCTGCCGATGCCGCCGGCCGCGCCGGTGACGAGCACGGTCTTGCCTTCCAGGCCGTAGTGGAGGGATGCCATATCAGTGTGCTGTGACGAAGGCTGCGACCCGCGGTGAGCAAGCAACGGGGGGGCGGTGCATCACACCGCGGTGAGGAAGGAAACCCCGACGGCACCCAGGAACCCGTCGGCGCGGCCCGGCGTGCCGGGCGGCTGCACCGCGCCGTAGTTGCTGGCCAGCACGCGCTTGACGCGGTTGATGTGGAAGCTGCGCAGCAGCTCGCCCACGGTGACCACCTGCGCATAGTCGGCCGGGTACAGCTCGCGGTGGAAGGCGGGCAGCCGGTACCAGGGCGCGGTGGGGCGCTCGTGGTGTGCGTTGTGAAAGCCGAAGTTGAGCCACACCAGGTTGAGCCACTTCGCGTCCAGGCTCACCACGTCGCTGAAGGTGTTGGCCTGTTCGTAGGCGCGGTCGCGCACCTTGTCCTTGGGGATGGGCGTGTCGTCGAGGATGGGGTAGGCGTCGTAGGTGTGCTGGAAGCAGTCGGCAAAGCGCAGCACGGTGACGAAGATCAGGTAGGCCAGCGCGTACAGCGCCAGCGCCTTGAGCGACCACCAGCCCAGCGCCACCCAGGCGGCGATGCGCACCAGGGCGACGCCGACGACGCGGCCGCGCGCGGCCTTCTTTTTCTCGCCCATGAAGGGCATGGCGATGACGAAGCCGCGCATGACGAATTCCACCGCCGGGATGTAGGCCCATTCCAGCGCGAGCACGGTGCGGCGGATGGCGGGGTGCGCGCGCAGGAAGGCCTGGGCGTCGAAGGTGATGACGTCGGCGCGCTCGACGTGGTGGCGCATGTGTTTGCGGCGCAGGTCGGCGAAGCTGGCGAAGCAGCTGCCGTTGATCCAGCTCATGAAGGTGCCCCAGCGTTCGTTGGCCTGCGGCGTCTTGAAGATCGCGTAGTGCGCGAACTCGTGGATGAAGTAGGCCGACCACACCAGGGTCTGCGCCACCAGCAGCACGCCCAGCGCGTTGAGCCAGCCGTTGGCCTGGCCGAGCAGGGCGATGCCCGCGGGCCAGCCGAGCACGGTGAAGGCGAGGGCCGCGACGTTGGGCCACACGCCGTCCTCATAGCGGAATACCGATTTCATGGGTCTGTCTCTTTCGGGAGGGCGGGGCGCGCCGCACCGTCGCCCGGGAGGGCGCTGGCGCGGCCGCAGCCGGTGGGGCTTACTTGGCGACCATGGCCTTGACCAGGCCGGCGTCGAACGTGGCTTCGATGGCCGGGATCGTGGTGATCTGGCCCTTGGCCTTGAGCAGCTGGGCGATGATGTCGCCGCTGGCGTAGTACGAGGTGGTTTCCTTCGCGGGCACGAAGGCCTTGGGCATCTCGGCCAGCGGGATGTTGTAGACGCCGGTGAGCTGTTCCTTCACCTCGGCGGCGGACACGCCCATGAACTTGCCGATGATCTTGTGCGCCTCGGCCGGCTTGGCCTTCATGTAGGCCATCCCGTCCAGGTAGGCTTTCATGATGCCGGTGATCTCGGCTGGCTTGGCCTTGATGACCTTGTCGTCGAACACCAGCACGTCGGCGATCAGGCCCGGGGCGTTCTTCGACGAGAACACCACCTTGAATTTCTTGCCGCCGCCCTGGCCGAGGATCTGCGACAGGCTGGGCTCGTAGGTCACGCCGATGGGCAACTGGCCCGAGGCCATGGCCGCCGGCACGGCTTCGGGTGTCATGCTCACCGGGGTGATGTCCTTCTCGCTCAGGTTCACCGTCTTGAGTGCATAGGAGAGCAGGAAGTCGCTGGGCGAGAGCGGGTTGTAGCCAATCTTCTTGCCCTTGAAGTCGGCCACTTTGGCGATGCTGCTGTCGGCCACGATGGCGTCGCCGCCGTTGGAGTAGTCGATCGGCATGACCACCTTCATGTTGCGGCCCGCCGCGACCTGGCCCACCACCTGGTCGTAGGTCAGCATGCCGCCGTCCACCGCGCCGGAGGCGATGGCCGCGGGGATCAGCGCGGGGTCGTTGAAGACCTGCAGCGAGACCTTGAGGTTGTATTTCTTGTAGAGATCCAGCGCCTCGGCCACGTAGAAGGGGCCGTAGCCGATCCACACCACCGTGGCGATCTTCATGGGGGCGCTGGCCTGCGCGAAGGCGCCGGCGGTGGCCAGCGAGAGGGCCAGGCCCAGGGCGGGCTTGAGGAAGTGGTTGCGGCGGGAGCTGGAGCGCGGGCTGGCGGATGCAGTGAGGGCGGCGGTGCTTTTCATCAGAGGACTCCATGGGTTGGTGGGACGCGCAGGAAGAACCGATCTGTGATCGTTCTCCCGGGCTTTTGTCCCTCCGTGGAGCCTGCGATGAGGCCGGCACACTCTCGGACCAGACACCGCGAGCCATGCCGCGGTCGGAACCCTAGTGCACCTGAGTGCCGAGCTGTCTCGGGGCGGACCCCAGATGGCTCTTCTTGCGCCAGGAGTGTCAGCAGAAAGCGTGCCAGCGGTTGGCGCGCGATTCGGCCGTGGTGGTGCACCAAAACGAGGGCGAAGCGGCACCGGCCGGTGCATGGGGCACCGCCGCGCCGCCCCGGCTTGGTGCGAAGGGGCGCGCGCCTGCGCGCGAATGCGCGTTTGTCTGACAGAGCGCGGGGTGGTGCGCTGCCTAGCATGGCTGCATGCAGGTACTCACCGTGAACATCCACAAGGGTTACGACGTTTTCAACACCCGCTCCGTGTTGCACGGGCTCAGGGAAGCGGTGCGCGCCATGGGCAGCGACATTGTCTTTCTGCAGGAGGTCAAGGGCGGCAGCGGGCCCAGCGCGGCGCAGTACGAGTTCCTGGCCGACGAGATCTGGCCGCAGCACGCCTACGGCCGCAACGCCGTGGCCGAGGGGCTGGACCATGGCAATGCGGTGATGTCGCGCTACCCGGTGCTGCACAACGAAAACCACGACCTGTCGATCGACGGCTTCGAGCCGCGCGGCATGTTGCACTGCGTGCTGGATGTGCCGGGACTGGCGACCGACATGCACGTGATGTGCGCGCACCTGGGGTTGCGCGAGTCGCACCGGCGCCAGCAGCTGGGCATGATCTGCGACATCGTCAACCGCTATGTGCCGCCGGATGCGCCCCTGGTGGTGGCGGGCGACTTCAACGACTGGCGGCTGCGCGCCGACGAATTGCTCGCGCCCAGCGGCCTGCGCGAGGTGTTTCGCCACGCGCATGGCCAGCACGCGCGCAGTTTCCCGGCGGGCTTTCCGCTGCTGCGGCTGGACCGCATCTACACGCGCGGCGTGGCCAGTGCCGTGCCCGTTCCCATGCCGCGCCGGCCCTGGGCGCGCCTGTCCGACCACGCGCCGCTGGCCGCTGACATTCAACTGGAGACCGCAGCATGAATTCGCATTGGGTGCCCGGCAACCAGATCACTTTGCTGGAGAACGGCGAGGGCTATTACCCCCGCGTGTTCGAGGCGATCGCCAACGCCGAGAAGGAGGTGCTGCTGGAGACCTTCATCCTGTTCGACGACAAGGTGGGCCGCCAGCTGCACGAGGCCTTGCTGAAGGCCGCGCGGCGCGGCGCGCAGGTGCACGTGCTGGTGGATGGCTGGGGCTCGCCCGACCTGCCGGTGTCGTTCACCAAGCCGCTGCTGGAGGCTGGCGTGCAGCTGCGCGCGTTCGAGCCGGTGCAGCGCGTGCTGGGCGCGCGCGTCAACCTGCTGCGCCGCATGCACCACAAGCTGGTGGTGGTGGACGGCAAGTGCGCTTTCGTCGGCGGCATCAACTATTCCATCGACCACCTCGCCGAATTCGGCGAGCAGGCCAAGCAGGACTACGCGGTGGAGGTGCAGGGCCCGCTGGTCGGGCAGATCCAGGCCTTCTGCCGCGCCAACGTGGACGCGCCGCAGCCCGCGCGCGGGCAATGGCTGCGGCGCTGGCGCGCGAGCCTGCGGCGCAAGGGCGTGGACGAGGTGACGGGCGAAGGCGCGCTGGCCGCCTTCGTCACGCGCGACAACAACGAGCACCGCAGCGACATCGAGCGCCATTACCGCGCCGCGATCCGCAACGCGCGCCAGCGCATCCTGATCGCCAACGCCTACTTCTTCCCGGGGTACCGCTTCCTGCGCGACTTGCGCCGCGCCGCCCGGCGCGGGGTGCAGGTGGATCTGTTCCTGCAGGGCCGCCCCGACATGCTGTGGGTCAAGCGGGCCAGCGAGTTGCTGTACCGGCACCTGATGCGCGCGGGCATCAACATCTACGAGTACAACGAGCGCCCGCTGCACGGCAAGGTGGCGGTGGTGGACAACCTGTGGGCCACCGTGGGCTCGAGCAACCTGGACCCCACCAGCCTGAGCCTGAATCTGGAGGCCAACGTCATCGTGCGGGACGAGGCCTTCGCCCGCCATCTGTGCGGGCGCATCGATGAACTGCTGCAGACCTGCTGCCAGCGCGTGGAGTTGCCCACGCCCGGGCGGCTGCGCTCGGCCTGGATCGCGGTGCGCAGCATGGTGGTGTTCCACGCGCTGCGGCGTTTCCCGGACTGGTCGCGGCAGACCACGACCCGCGCGCCGCGCGTGGTCCCCATGACGGTGGACCCGGACCCGTCATGAGCCCGGCATGGCAGCGCCTGTGGTGGTGGACGAAACGCGTCGCCCCCTGGGCCCTGGCCGCGCTGGTGCTGGCCCTGGTGGCGCAGCAGGCGCGCGCGGTGGATTGGGCGCAGGTGGGGGTGTCGCTGCGGCAGCTTTCGCCGGCGCGGGTGGCCCTGGCCGTCGGCCTGGTGGCGCTGAGCTACGCGGTCTATGCGGGTTTCGATCTGGTGGGGCGGCACCTCACGCGCCATGGCCTGTCGGTGCCGCGCACGCTGGGCACGGCCGCCATCAGCTATGCCTTCAACCTCAACTTCGGTGCGCTGGTGGGTGGCTTCGCGATGCGGCTGCGCCTCTACACGCGCTGGGGCGTGGCCGCGGCCACGGTGGCCAAGGTGATCGCGCTGAGCATGACGACCAACTGGCTGGGGTACCTCTGGGTGGCCGGCGGCGTGCTGCTGTGGTCGCCGCCGGCCTTGCCAGGCGGCTGGGCACCGGGCGACGCGGTGCTGCGCGCCTTGGGTGCGGCCATGGTCGTGCTGGCCTTGGCCTACCTGGTGTTGTGCGCGGTCTCCCGCCCGCGCACGCTGCGTTGGCGCGACCATGAGCTGGCACTGCCCGGGGGCCGCCTGGCGCTGGCGCAGGCGCTGGCCGGTGGCGCGAACTGGGTGCTGATGGGCACCATCGTGTGGGTGCTGTTCGAGGGGCGGGTGGACTTCGCCACCGTGCTCGGGGCGCTGCTGATGGCCGCCGTGGCGGGGGTGATCACGCACGTGCCGGCCGGCCTGGGGGTGCTGGAGGCGGTGTTCGTGGCCACGCTCAGCGGCGCGCTGCCCGCCACCGAGGTGCTCGCGGTGGTGCTGGCCTACCGCGCCGCCTACTACCTGCTGCCCCTGGCGCTGGCCTTGCCCGCTTACGCCTGGAGCGAGGCGGCGGCACGTCGCAGCGGCGCGCTGCGCCGCCCCGGCGTCAAGGATTCAGACCGGGTCCTTCGACGGAGCGGCCGACCGACGGCGTGAGGGGGTGATCGCCCGCCACCGGTGCGCGAGCCGGCTGGGGCGGGCGAAACCAGGTCTGGAACGGCGCCGCGCCGGCCAGGGACCGGGCGTCGAGCAGCAGGGCGTGGGCCATCGCGGCCTGGCACACGTCGTCGAGCTCGCTGGCGAAGCCCGGGTCGAGCACGATCAGCTGGGCCGCCTCGATGACGTCGCCGCTGTGCCACCCCGCGCCAGTGTCGATGGCGACGCTGGACCACACGCCGTCCACGATGCTGTGCGGCGGCAGGGGGCGGGTGCCGTCCGCCTGGTACAGCCAGGCACCGGCGCGCATGAGTTCGGCGCAGCAGGCGCGCCAGGGCCAGGCGTGGGAGGCGCCGCCGTGCTGCAGCAGCACCGACACGTTGACGCCACGCCCGGCCGCGCCGGCGATGGCCTGCACCAGCCGGCGGGAGGGGGCGCGCCGCGCAAGGGCGATGAAGACGCTGAAGCGCGCCGTCTCCAGCGCGCCGATGAGCGGGCAGCCGCCCGCCTGCGCCGACCCCGCGCGGGTGGTCATGCCCATGCGCTGGCGCCCCGCGAGCGCGATGGGCGGCTGCGGCGGTGGCGAGGGCATGCGCAGGCGGGGCTCGGCTGTCTTCCAGGTGTCCAGGAAGAGGCGCTGCAGCCGCTGCACGATGGGGCCGCGAACGCGCAGGTGCGGGCCCTGGGCGCCCGCGCTGGCGGCCGGCGCGCCGGGGCCGCACCAGGCGGTGCGGCCATCCACCACCGCGATCTGGCGTTGCATGGACTGGAAGCGCTGCTCCACCCAGCCGCTCAGCCCGCTTGGGCGCTGCACGCAGCGCACCACGGCGCCGGCGCGGCGCAGCGGGCCCAGCTCGGCCTCTT
>NZ_JAHCKK010000005.1 GCF_026125825.1 Hydrogenophaga sp.
CCACGGTATCGACCATCCAGGCCGACCTGAACACGGTGGCTGGGCGTGAGCGCATCATCGCCGCCTGCCTTGATCCTGACATCCTGGTCAACAACAACGCCGGTCCACCGCCCGGAGACTGGGCGGGCTTCCAACACGAGGACTGGCTGGCGGCCCTGGAATCGAACCTGCTGGCGCCCATCGCACTGATCCAGGCCTATGTGCCCAGGATGCGCGCGCGCAGGTTCGGGCGGGTGGTGAACATCACGTCGGCCATGGTGAAAGCCCCTCTGGTGCACATGTCGCTGTCCACCACGGCGCGCGCGGGCCTCACGGCCTTCTGCAAGGCCGTGTCGCGCGATGTCGCGGTGGACAACGTCACGATCAACAACCTGCTGCCGGAGCGGATCGACACCGGACGGCAGCAATTCATGATCGAGCGCCGAGCGAAGCTGGACAAGGTTTCGTTGGAAGACGCCCGACGAACCATCACGAACACCATCGCCGCCAAGCGCTTCGGCACGCCGGAGGAATTTGCCTCCATCTGCGCATACCTGTGCAGCGACCTCGCCGGGTTCATCTCGGGCCAGAACGTGCAGGTGGACGGCGGCACCTATCCCGGTCTGATGTGAGGCTGTAAGCGCCTGCGGTCTCGGGGGTGGACGCGGGCCCTGAGCCATGACGCGGCGCCCCTGCACAAAGGGCCACCGGGTCACCGCGCGCCCTGCCGCAGCCGCTTGACGCCCTCGAACCAGAAGACACTCAGCATGCCCAGGCCACAGGCCAGAGCCAGTTCCATCAGGGGCAGGGGGGCGAACCGAAGCACGCCGGCGACCCAGGGCTGGTAGAGCGCGATGAGCAACAGCGCGGTGGCCAGCCCCATCACGGCCCAGAGCAAGGCGTTTGGCGTGTGCAGGGTGGCCCACAGAGAGCGGGTGGCCGAGCGGTTGGCCAGTATCAGCGCCAGGTTGCCCACCACCAGCGTCGCGAACGCAAAGGCCCTTGCCTGTGGCTCGTCCATGCGCGTGCTGGCCCAGGCAAACGCGGCCAACACGACCGACAGCACCCCCAGCCCCTGGACCAGCGACCAGCCCAGGGTGGCGCCGCCGAACAGGGGCGCGGCCGCATCGCGCGGTGGGCGGCGCATCACCTGGCCTTGCGCCGGTTCATTCTCGAAGGCGATCGAGCACGCGGGATCGATGATGAGTTCGAGCAAGGCGATGTGCATCGGAGACAGCAGGGCCGGCCATCCCCAGAGCACCGGCAGCATCGCCATGCCGGCGATGGGAACGTGCACAGCCAGGATGTACGACATCGCCTGGCGCAAGTTGTCGAAAATCCGGCGCCCCAGGCGGATCGCGGCGACGATGGCCGCGAAGTTGTCGTCGATCAGCACCAGCGAAGCCGACTCCCGGGCCACATCGGTCCCGCGCCTGCCCATGGCCACGCCCACGTGCGCCGCACGCAGTGCCGGCGCGTCGTTCACGCCGTCGCCTGTCATCGCGACGATCTCGCCCCGGGCCTTGAGCGCCTGCACGATGCGCAGCTTCTGCGCAGGGGCGATGCGGGCGCAGAGGGTCACGCCGGCCATGCGTTCGCGCAGCTGCGCATCGTCCAGCGCCTCGATCTCGGTGCCGGTCAGCACGTGCGCTGCGCGCCCGGCGATCCCGGCCTGTTGCGCCACGGCCTTCGCGGTGGCCGGGTAGTCCCCGGTGATCATGACCACGCGAATGCCGGCGGCATGGCATTCGGCGACCGCCGAAGGCACCTCTGCGCGCACCGGGTCGGCCAGGCCGATCAGGCCGATGAAGTCGAAATCGAAGCCGTGCGCATCCGCCGGCCAGGCGTGCCCCGCCATCGATGCGCGCGCCACCGCCAGCACGCGCAGTCCGCTGGCGGCCATGGCCTCGACGGCGCTGACGACGCGAGACTGCTGCGCCGCGTCGAGGTGGCACAGATCCATCACCGCCTCGGGCGCGCCTTTGGCCGCCACCGTGCAGCCCGCTTCGCCCGGTGCGGCCCACACATTCGACATCGCTCGCAGCGTGGGGCTCAGCGCATAGGCCTGCACCAGCTGCCAGTCGTGGTGCAGGTGCTCTGTGCCGGCCAGAAAGCGCCTGCCGAGCTCATGGAAGGCCTTTTCCATCGGATCGAACGGGTCGACCACGCTCGCCAGGATCGCCAGTTCCACCAAGAGGTGCAAGGCTTCGGGCAAGGGACCTTGCGTCCGCGCGTCCAGCGAGAGGCTGTCGGTCAGGCCGACGCCGCCGCCCACCAGCTGCGTGACCGTCATGCGGTTCTCGGTCAGGGTGCCGGTCTTGTCGCTGCACAGCACGGTGATTGCACCCAGGGTCTCGATCGCGTTGATGCGCCGCGTCAGCACGCCTTGTTGGGAGAGGCGGCGCGCGCCCAGCGCGGGAAAGAGGGTCAGCACCACCGGGTACTCCTCGGGCAACAAGGCCATCGCCAGGGCGATGCCCGACAGCAAGGACGGCAGCCATTCACCCTTCATCAGCCCCTGCGACAGCACCAGCGTCAGGCTCAGCGCCAGCGCGATCCAGGCCAGCTGCCGAACCAGGCGGTCCGTCTGTTTCTGCAGCGGCGAACGCTCGTCCAGCCAATGGCTCAGGCTGGCACCGATGCGGCCGATCTCGCTGCGCGCGCCCGTGGCCGTCACCCGCGCCAGCGCATTGCCCTGGACGATCAGCGTGCCCGCATAGACCGCTGGATTTTCGTCGCCGCCCGGCGCACCGCGCGCAGAGGCCGCCGCCGCGGCAGCCTGTTCATCGGGCTGCGCCGACCGCTTGCCGACGGGGACCGACTCACCCGTCAGCAGCGATTCATCGACCCGCACCCCGTCGGCTGTGATCAGCAGGGCGTCGGCGGGCACGCGGTCCCCCTCGCTCAGCTTGAGGAGGTCGCCCCGCACCACCTCGCGTCCGGCAATGCGCTGCGCTCGCCCGCCGCGAATGACCAGGGCGCGCGGGCTGGTCAGATCGCGCAGCGCTTCGATCGCGCGCTCCGTCTTGCCCTCCTGGTACAGGGTGAGGCCCAGGGTGACGGCCACGAACCCCAGGAGCGTCGCGCCTTCCTGCGGTTCGCCCAGCAGCAGGTACAGGGTGGCCGCCCCCAGCAGCAGCAGGAACATCGGCTCGCGCACGGTGGCCAGGGCGATCGAGAGCAAGGAGCGGCGCCGTCCGCCGGGCAGCGCATTGGGCCCGTCTTCGATCAGGCGCTGCGCGGCCTGGGCGTCGGACAGACCCCCTTCGAGGGGGCTCGCCGGGTCGGGCGCAGGGGTCTGCGCCGCCCTCGGCGGACCGCCTTTGGCGGCGCGGGGGCAAAGCGGTGCGGGCGAGCCGCTGGCAACCGGAATCCACGGCTCCTTCATGGCGGGGCTTGCAAGTTCAAGAACGGTCACTCTAAAGCGGGCAGTCCTGCCGGGCCTTGCGTTCCATCAACCCAGACGAGGCTCAGAGGCCGGCAGCGACGCACAGCCCGCGGGGGTGTTGCGCATGCTCAATGCAGCGGGAGCGGCCGCGCCGCAACATGCCGCTTCGCCCGCGCTCCGTGGTGTCACCACGGACCCCGGCGGCGAGCCCCATTCACGGCCTCCAAGGAGCATCACCATGAACGAACTTCGTGCCATTGACCCTTTCTCCCTCGACCCCTTTGACGATGCCTTGCGCTCGCTCATGCGGCCATGGCGCATGGAGCTGCCCGACGCCGCGCCGCGCATCAAGATCGACCTCTCGGAGAAGGACGGCAACTATGCCGTCAAGGCCGAGATTCCCGGCGTCCAGAAGGACGACATCGACGTGCGCGTGGACGGCAACACGGTCACCATCAGCGCCGAGGTGAAGTCGGACAAGGAAGAAAAGGGCAACGGGGGGCGCGTGTTGCGGCGCGAACGCCAGGCCGGCTATGCCAGCCGCAGTTTCACGCTGGCCTGCCCGGTGGACGAAGGCAAGGTGCAGGCCAGCTACAAGAACGGCATCCTGGAGCTGACCCTGCCGAAGAAGGCGGGTGTCTCCAACAAGCGCATTGCCATCCAGTAGATCGCGACGGCCGTGCGAGGCGGATGACTTGAATTGACCAGGATCAAGGCGTGCCGAAAAGCCGCGCGCACACTGCAGGCGCTCCTCGGTTGAACGCCATGAGCCGACGCGGTAAAAAAATGGCGTGGCCCGCTCGATGCCGAGGCTTGTCGAAGAGGATTCCATGGCACGCGCATCTCTCCAGGACAGCGAGCTTCTGGCACCCCAGGCCATCTGCCTCGATGTGCTGCGGCAGCGGTATCTCCAGCCCGGCGAGCGTGGCGCGCAGGATGTCTTTCAGCGCGTGGCCCGCGCGCTGTCGTCGGTGGAGGCCGCGTCGGAGCGCGTCCGGTACGAGGCCCTTTTCCTGGACAACCTGCGTGCGGGCGCCCTGGGCGCCGGCCGCATCATGCACGGCGCGGGCACCGCGCTCGGGCGCACGTTGATTAACTGCTTCGTGCAGCCGGTGGGGGACGCCCTTCAAGGGGTGGACGCGGCGGGGTATCCCTGCGTCGAGGTGGCGTTGCGCGAGGCGCTGCAGACGCTGCGCTGCGGGGGCGGCGTGGGCTGTGATTTCTCGCGCCTGCGTCCCCGCGCGGCGCAGCCGTATGCCAGCGGCGGCGCCCCACCCGGCCCCTGTGCCTGCATCGACCTGTTCGACCGTTCGTGCGCGACCCTGGAAACCCAGGGTGGGAGGCGTGCGGCGCAAATGGGTGTGCTGCGCGCCGACCACCCCGATGTGCTCGATTTCATCGAGGCCAAGCGCACACCCGGCCGATGGAGCACGTTCAACCTCTCGGTGGGCGTGCAGGACGCGTTCATGCGCGCGGTGGTCGAGGACCAGCCGTGGGCGCTGGTCCACCCTGTGCGGCCCGCTTCGGCGGGCGAGGCGCCCAGCGCGCTTGAGCGCGCCGACGGGCGCTTCGTCTACCGCGTTCTGCCGGCGCGCGAGCTGTGGGACCGCCTGGTCCGCTCGGCCTACGACCACGGCGAGCCTGGCATGCTCTTCCTCGACCGCATCAACCAGGACAACAACCTGCGTTGCGGCGAGCACATCGAGGCGACCAATCCCTGCGGCGAGCAACCGTTGCCGCCCTATGGCAGCTGCGACCTCGGCCCACTGATCCTGCCGCGTTTCGTCCTTCATCCGTTTGGCATCGGCGGATCGCCCGAGCTGGACTTCGGTGCGTTTCGAAAGGCGGTGCAGATTCAGGTGCGCGCACTCGACAACGTGATCGACCTCACCGCCTGGCCCCTGCCGCAGCAGCGGCTGGAGGCCCAGGCCAAGCGGCGCATCGGCGTCGGCCTCACGGGTCTGGGCGATGCCCTGGCCATGTTGGGTCTTCGGTATGACCGGCAGGAAGGCCGCGACATGGCTGCCCGCGTGGCGCGCTGCATGCGGGACGCGGCGTACGCCGCCTCGGTGGCATTGGCGCGCGGGAAAGGCGCCTTTCCCCGATTCGACGCCGGCAAATACCTCGCACCGGACAACTTCGCCAGCCGCCTGCCCAAGGCGCTGCAGGAGGCCATTCGCGAACACGGCATCCGCAACAGCCACCTGCTGTCGATCGCGCCCACCGGCAGTGTCAGCCTCGCGTTTGCCGACAACACCTCGAACGGAATCGAACCCCCGTTTGACTGGTGCTACCGGCGCACCTTGCGCGATGCCGCGGGCGGCAAGCTCGATTGCGGCGTGGAGGACGCGGCGTGGCGCCAGTACCGGGCCCTGGGCGGTGATGTGGAGCGCCTGCCCGCGTACTTCGTCAGTGCGCAGTCGATGTCGGCGCGGGACCATATCGCCATGGTGGAAGCGGTGCAGCCATTCGTCGATGCCGGGATCTCCAAGACGGTGAACGTGCCGGTCGATCTGCCGTATGAGGCATTCCGGGACCTGTACCTCCAGGCGTGGAGCGGCTGTCTCAAAGGCATCACCACTTACCGGCCCAACCCGATCCGGGGCGCGGTATTGCGCGTGCATGCCCAGGCCGTTGGCGAGGCGCAAAAGCATGCGATTTGAAGATCGACAGGATGCAGCCCGGCAGCTGGCCGACGCGCTGTGGCGCTATCGGGACCGTCACCCGCTGGTGCTGGCCATCCCGCGCGGCGCGGTGCCCATGGGTGCGGAACTGGCCCGGCGGCTCAACGGCGAGCTGGACCTCGTGATGGTCCGCAAACTGCGGTCGCCGCACAATCCCGAGCTCGCCATCGGTGCCATCGACGAGACGGGCCGGACCTACATGGTCCCCCATGCGACCTCCGCCGGCATGACCCCCGCCTACCTGGAGGGCGAGCGGCGGCTTCAGCTGGACGAGATGCAGCGCCGCCGTGCGCTTTACACGCCGCAGCGCGCGCCGTTGCCGATCGCGGGCCGCACCGTGATCGTCGTGGACGATGGCCTGGCCACCGGCGCGACCATGATCGCCTCCCTGCACGCCGTGCGCGGGTGCCATCCCGCGTGGCTTGTCTGCGCTGTGCCGGTGGCCGCCCCGCAGAGCCTGATCCCGGTGCGCCCGCTGGCCGACGAGGTGGTGTGCCTGCATGCACCCATCGACTTCGCGGCGGTCAGCCAGTGGTACCGCTCGTTTCCCCAGGTGGAGGACGCCGAGGTCGTGGCGCTGCTCCGGCCGGCCGGTCCGCCCGAGGCGCCAGCCTAGTCGTCCGCGCAGGTGAGCCGTGCTGCCGCAGCCGAGGCCATGCGTGCCTTGGCCCTCTTACCTCGTGCGCACTTGAGGATGCTCAACGAGGGCGAGGGCGAGGGCGAGGGCCGGCCTGGTCATGCCGCCAGCGACTGCCTTCCCGGCATGCGGTGCGGCGCCGCGGCCAGCCGGCCGGGCCGGGGCGCCATGGGGTCCTCGTGGGCCCTGCGCGTGCAGCGCGCGTAAGCGCGGAGCGCGTCCAGGTCCAGGATCTCCACGTCGCGGTCGTCCACATGCAGCACGCGGGCCGTCGCCAGCGAACCGAAGGAGCGGCTGACCGTTTCGTGCGCGACCCCCAGCAGGCTGGCGATGTCGCGGCGCCCCATGCGCAGGATGAAACGGCGTGGTGACTGACCGGCTTGGGCCATCTTGCGCGAGAGCTGCAGAAGAAACCGCGCCAGGCGCACCTCGGACGACACCGCGGCCATGACGTCCACCAGGTCGTTGGTGTGAACCAGCGCCGCGCTTGCCGCGCGATGCAAGGCCATCTCGAAGGCCGGCACCGCGCGGCAGAAATTCGCCAGGTCCGCCTTGGGCACCACATACGCCGTGGCGTCTTCGAGCGCCACCGCATTCGTGGGGTATGCGTCCTGGCAGATCGCCTCGTAGGCGATGACCTCGCCGCGACCGGCGAAGGCGAGCACCTGTTCGTAGCCGTCCTCGTCGACGCGCGAGATCTTGAAAGTGCCGGTGCGCACGAAGTACAGCGCCATGGCCGGCGCACCCATGCGGATCAGGTTCGCGCCCGCCTTGACGCGGCGCATGCCCACCGCCGTGCGGGCCGCCTCGTCGCCGGCCTCGGGGCGGTTGGGCGCATCGGGGTCGAAGAGACGGAGCAGGTCGGCCAGGGTGGTGCGCCCCGCGGGCGCCGCATCCCCCTCTTCAGGGGCTGACGGGGTGGCGATGAAGGTGGGCTTGCTCAAGGGGGACTCCTCGGGAATGGGCGTGGGCTTGTCGATGGTGCGAGCATCCTTCAGCCGCTCGCGCCGCGCCATCGGACTGCGCCACCGCGATCGTTCGGACATCGCCGCAGCGTTCTGTGCCGGAATCCGAGGGGGCCATCAGAAAAGTCCGATGCCAGGCCATGGCGCTTGATCTTGGTCAAGGATCCAGGCGAAGCCGCTGGGCCTGTCCGGCGGATCTCACTAGCATCTCAGGATGTGGAGGCAGGCCTGGATCGCGAGGAGCGGTCGCGCCGATTCGCCCCACGCTTGAGGGATCCCATGTGACCTTCCCACCCGCCTCGGACTTTGCCGACTCGCCTGCCTCGCAGGCTTCGTCGCCCTTTGTGCATGCGGCGCTGGAGGCGGTCGTCGTGGTGGACCAGCCCCAGGGTGGTCGAAGTGAACGGCGCTTTCGCGACCCGTCAGATGCTGCCGCTGACGCTGGTCTATGACCACCGTGTGATCGATGGGGCCGTGGGCGGCCGCTTTCTGGCGCTGGTGATCGATCAATTGCGCGATCCTCAACCGCTTCTGGCCGGTGGCGCCGCCTGAGCCGGTCCGGCCGAGCCGGGTGGGAAGGGGCCGGGCTCATGCGGTGCGAGCAGGAACGGCAGCGCGGTTTTCCTGGCCTGTTCAGGCAGTCGCCTGACGCTCTGGCTGCGGCAGCGGCGCTGGCGTCGGCTGCCAGCGCTTGAGTTCGAGCAGGAAGGTGTGCAGGGGCGGGTCCAGCTGATACTGGTCCACCGCGCCTTCGGTCAGCGCCAGGCGGGCCAGTGCCCGGTGTCCGCACAGCCCCTCCAGGTCGTCCAGCACCTTGGCGTGGCCGGAGCCGCCGAAGGTGCAGAACACCGCCACCTGGCTCAGCGCCGTGTGGTGGCGCTGCAGCCAGGTGCGCACCGGGCTGGCCACGTTCCAGAACCACACCGGCGTACCGATGATGACCAGATCGTAGTTGGCGGGGCGGCGCCGCCCTGGTGCGATGGCCGGTCTCCAGCCCAGGAGCGCTTCCAGCGCACTGCGCAGGTACTGGAACACGCCCTCGCGCTTTCGCGGATCCTCGATGCGCTCCAGATCGGCATGGCAGGCGGCGGCGATTCTTTTCGCGACGAACTCGGTGTAGCCGCTGCGGGAGTAGTAGACAACCAGAACGCGCTTCATGGACCGCTTCTCTGGTTCGAATTCATTTCACCAACGACACCGGCACGGCCGCGCGGTGCACGAGCGTGGTCGGCGTGCTCGGAGCCGTCCACCGCGATCAGCACGCGGAACAAGGCGGTGCCGCGTTTCTGGGGATCTGTGCTCACGTCGGATGGCCTCCGAAAAGCCGCTCTCGGCAGCGATGCCTGGAGTGTGAAGCGGGGCGCAGCCCCCTGCCTTGAGCATGCTCAATTCGAAGCGGTAGTCGGCCTGCTGCTGGAGCGAGACGGACACCGCCATCATGGCTTCTTCATCGAACAGGTGTTCCAGCCGAAGAGGGCGTAGGGCGGGCACCAGCCGATCAGGCCCGTCACCAGCGGCAGGGCGCCGATGTAGCCCCACAGGCCGATGGTGCCCGTGGCCGCGGCCGCAATGAGGGCCAGGCCGATGGCGATGCGAAGGATGCGGTCGATACCGCCGACGTTCTTGGTCATGGCAATGCTCCGGAAGTGAGGGAACGAAGGATGCACCCGGTCAGAGTGCGTTGAGGGGAATCTTCAGGTAGGCCACGCCGTTGTCCTCCTGGGGCGGCAGCTCACCGGCGCGGATGTTGACCTGCACCGAGGGCAGGATCAGCGTGGGCATCTCCAGCGTGGCGTCGCGCCGGGTGCGCATGGCCACGAAAGCGTCTTCGCTCACGCCGTCGTGCACGTGGATGTTTCTGGCGCGTTGCTCGGCCACGGTGGTCTCGAACGCCACCGGGCGGTCGTCGGGCGGGTAGTCGTGGCACATGAAAAGGCGCGTCTGCGGCGGCAGGCTCAGCAGCTTTCCGATGGAGGCGTAAAGCGCGCGGGCGTTGCCGCCGGGGAAGTCGCAGCGCGCCGTGCCCACGTCCGGCATGAACAGCGTGTCGCCCACGAACACCGCATCGCCGAACCGGTAGGCGGCGCAGGCCGGCGTGTGGCCGGGCACGAACATCACCTCGCCGGACAAGGCGCCCAGCGGGATGGCCTCCCCTTCCTGGAACAGGTGGTCGAACTGCGAGCCGTCCATCTTGAAGCCGGGCTCCAGGTTGAAGATGCCCTTGAACACCTTCTGTACCGTCGTGATGTGGGCGCCGATGCCGATCTTCCCGCCGAGCTGGGCCCGCAGGTAAGGCGCTGCCGAGAGATGGTCGGCGTGGGCGTGGGTCTCCAGGATCCAGCGCACTTTCAGATCGTGGGTGCGCACGTACTCGATCACCCGGTCGGCCGAGGCGTGCCGCGTGCGGCCGGACTTGGGGTCGTAATCCAGCACCGAGTCGATGATGGCGCACTCGCTGCCCGGGCCGTTGTGGACGACGTAGGTCACGGTCCAGGTGGCCGGATCGAACTGGCCGTGCACTTGCGGTGAGGTACTCAGAGGGTTCATGGTGGGGTCCTTCAGATAGGCTGAAGATAGTTTATTGACAAATATAATGTCAGTCAATATAATTTTGAACATGGATGAAACGGAGATGCTCCCGCAATGAAGAACGCCACCCTTGACCTCGACGACATGCAGGCCGCCGCGGCCGATGCCTGCCGGCTCCTGAAGGTGCTGTCCAACCCGGACCGGCTCTTGATCCTCTGCCAGCTCTCGCAAGGCGAACACCGCGTGGGTGAGCTGGAGGAACTGCTCGGCATCGTGCAGCCCACGCTGTCCCAACAGCTGACCGTGCTGCGCGAGGAAGCGCTGGTGAGCACGCGCCGCGAAGGCAAGAACATTTATTACCTGCTCGACAGCCCGCAGGCGCTGGCGGTGATGCAGGTGCTGTACGCACAGTTCTGCGACAAGAAGGGGAAGAAGCGATGAACATCGATTGGGTCCATTTCACGCCGTGGGCATCGCTGGGCGGCGGCATTCTGTTGGGCGTGGCCTCGGCCTTGTTCATCCTTGTCAATGGCCGGGTGCTGGGCATCAGCGGCATCCTGGGCGGGCTGTTGCCGCCGAAGGTGGGCGACGCCGGCTGGCGCATCGCCTTTTTGCTGGGCATGCTGGCCGCGCCGATGGTCTATGGCCTGCTGGCGCCTGCCGGCTTCGTGCAGGCTCCGCGCATCGACGCGGGCTCGGCCACCATCGTGGCCGCCGGCTTGCTGGTGGGCCTGGGCACCCGCTACGGCTCGGGCTGCACCAGCGGACACGGGGTGTGCGGGCTCTCGCGCCTTTCGCCCCGTTCGATGGTGGCGACCCTTGCCTTCATGGGCGCGGGTTTTGCCATGGTCTTCGTGGTTCGCCACGTCCTGTAAGGAGCGTTCACATGCACCGCATCACCGAATTCTTCGTGGGCCTGCTGTTCGGCCTGGGTCTGCTGCTCTCGGGCATGACCGACCCGGGCAAGGTGCTCGGCTTCCTGGACCTCTTCGGCACCTGGGACCCTTCGCTGGCGTTCGTCATGGGCGGCGCCATCGCCGTGGGCTTCTTCGCCTTTGCCCTGGCCCGCCGGCGCACGACCAACCTGCTCGGTGGCGCCTTTCACCTGCCCAAGGCCACCCAGATCGACAAGCGCCTGGTGATCGGCGGCCTCACGTTCGGGGCCGGCTGGGGCCTGGCAGGCTTCTGCCCAGGCCCTGGCATCGTCTCCATGGCATCCGGCGAATGGAAGGCCGCGGTGTTCGTGGCGGCCATGGTGGTGGGCATGCTGATCTTCGAAGTGGCCGAGCGCTCGGGCCTGCGCCGCCGCATGGGTGCCTGACCCGCCCAAGCCCGCACCCATGAGCCCATCGACCCGAGCGCGCCCGTGGTGGCCTTCGCTGCCGGTGCTGCAGTGGGGCCGGGCGTACAACCGGGAAACGCTGCTCGGCGACGGCGTGGCCGCGCTGATCGTCACCATCATGCTGATTCCCCAGAGCCTGGCCTACGCCATGCTCGCGGGACTGCCGCCAGAAGTGGGGCTGTACGCCAGCGTGGCGCCGCTGCTGCTCTACGCCGTCTTCGGCACCAGCCGCGTGCTGGCCGTGGGCCCGGTGGCGGTGGTCTCGCTCATGACGGCCGCGGCCATCGCTGAGCACGCGGCGGCGGGCACGCCCGCCTACTGGGCAGTGGCCATCACGCTGGCCTTTCTCTCGGGCCTGCTGCTCCTGGCCATGGGCCTGTTGCGCCTGGGCTTTCTGGCCAACTTCCTCAGCCACCCGGTCATCTCGGGCTTCATCTCGGCCTCGGGCATCCTGATCGCGGCCAGCCAGCTCAAGACGCTGATGGGCGTGAAGGCCGAAGGGCACAACTTCGTGGAGCTGAGCCTCTCGCTTGGGTCGCAGGCGGGCCAGGTGCATGGGCTGACGCTGCTCATCGGTGCGCTGACGGTGGCATTTCTGTTCTGGGTGCGCAGCGGCCTCAAGCCGCTGCTGCAGCGCCTGGGCATGGCGCCGCGCACCGCCGACGTGGTGGCCAAGACCGGCCCGGTGGTGGCCATTGCCGTGACCACGCTGCTGGCCTGGGGGCTGGACTGGCCGGCGCAGGGCGTGAAGATCGTGGGGGCGGTGCCGCAGGGCCTGCCGCCGTTCACGCTGCCCCTGTGGGACCTGGGCCTGTGGCAGCAGTTGCTGGTGCCGGCCCTGCTCATCAGCGTGGTGGGTTTCGTGGAGTCGGTGTCGGTGGGGCAGACGCTGGCGGCCAAACGGCGCCAGCGCATCGAGCCGGACCAGGAGCTCGTGGCGCTGGGTTCGGGCAACCTTTCGGCCGCCTTCACCGGGGGCTTTCCGGTGACCGGGGGGTTCGCGCGCTCGGTGGTGAATTTCGATGCCGGGGCGCAGACACCGGCGGCCGGCGTGTTCACGGCCGTCGGCATCACGCTGGCCTCGCTGTTCCTCACCCCGGCCCTGTATTACCTGCCTCAGGCCACGCTGGCGGCCACCATTGTGGTGGCGGTGCTCTCGCTGGTGGATTTCAGCGTCCTGCGCAAAACCTGGGGTTACGCGAAGCCGGACTTTCTGGCGGTGGCGGCCACCCTGGTGGCCACGCTGGCCGTGGGGGTGGAGACGGGGCTGGTGGTGGGGGTGGCGCTGTCACTGGCGTTCTACCTCTACCGCACCAGCCGCCCGCACATGGCCGAGGTGGGCCGGGTGGCGGGCACCGAGCACTTCCGCAACGTGCAGCGCCATGCCGTGGTGGTGAGCCCACGGGTGCTGGGCCTGCGGGTCGACGAAAGCCTGTATTTCGCCAACTCGCGCGCGCTGGAAGACCGCATCAACGACGCCGTGGCCAGCCGGCCCGAGCTGGCGCATGTGGTACTGCAGTGCTCGGCGATCAACGACATCGACGCCAGCGCCCTGGAGAGCCTGGAGGCCATCGATCTGCGCCTGCGCGGCGCCGGCCTGCGGCTGCACCTCTCCGAGGTCAAGGGGCCGGTGATGGACCGCCTCAAGCACACGGACTTTATGCGCCAGCTCAGCGGGCGGGTGTTTCTCACCCACTACCAGGCCATCCAGGCGCTTTCACCCGGCGTCGGTTAGTCCGCCGTCCACGAGCCGAGCATCCGCCACGTCCAGCGCGCCCTGCGCGACCAGCCGCTGCCACCGGCCAAGGTCGCTGTCGACCCTGGCCCGCAACGCCTGCGGCGTGCCGGGCTCCACCCTCGCCCCGTGGTTCTCGAACTGGGCGACCACGGCCGCGTCGGTCAATGCCGCGTTCAAAGCTTGGTTCAACCGGGCCAGCGTCGCCGCCGGTGTGTGCGCCGGCGCGAACAGGCCATACCACTGCGTGACGTCCACGCCCTCGATGCCGGCCTCTGCCAATGTGGGCACCCCGGGCAGGCTGGGCAGGCGGCTGGCGCCCGCAACCCCCATGGCGCGCAGCTGGCCGCTGCGCACGAACGGGTGGGCGGTGAACAGGCTGGGAAACATGACCTGCGTGCGTCCGCTGACCAGGTCGGCCATGGCCGGCGCCGCGCCGTCGAACTTCACACCGGCCATGTGGGTTCCGCTGCCCAGCAGAAACAGCGCCGCAGCGAAGTGGGGCGGCGTGCCGTCGCCTGCCGAGGCGTACATCAGGTCGCCGGGGGCCTCCCGGAGTCGGTCCACCAGAGCCTGGACGCTGGGCGCGCAGACACTGGGGTGGACCACCATCAGGGTGGGCGATGAGCCCACCAGGCCGATCGGCTCGAAGTCCTTCACAGGGTCGTAGCCCAGCTTCTGCAGCGCGGGGTTCATCGCGTGCGTGCCCACATAGCCCAACATCAGCGTGTGGCCATCGGGCTGCGCGCGGGCGACAAATTCGCTGGCGATCGCGCCGTTGGCACCGGCCCGGTTGTCCACCAGCACCTCCTGCCCGAGCAGCCGCCCCATCTTGCTGGCGATGATGCGGGCCATGGTGTCGTTCCCTCCGCCGGCGGCGGTCGGGACCATGATGGTGATGGGCTTGGGGGTGGGCGCTGGCGCCTCCTCGGGGCGCGAGAACACGTAGTCGGGCAGGTGCATCTCGCCCTGCATGATCTTGCGCGCCGTGCGAACCAGCGCGGCGCCCCTGACCTCGGCGCCATCCCCCTGCCCGGCGAGATCCACCTCGACATCGATCTGGCCCGCAGGATGCAGCACCACCAGCTTGTGGCGGCCGGCCTCGCGCGCAATGCCGCTGGCCACCGTGCCCGGCAAGGCGAAGGCGCTGGCCACCCCGATCGCGCCCGTGACGGCATGCGAGGCGTGGCAGCGGTGCGGCGTGAAGTACCTTGAGGTGACGCTGTGGGGTGAATCGCCCTCGCTGACCAGCACCGGCTTGGGAATCACACTTTGGGAGACGTCGCCCAGCCCCATCCTGCGGCCCGCCTGCAGGCGAAGCGATTCGATGCGCGCCAGCAGCGCGTTGTTGGCGTCCAGTGCCACCGGCTTTTCTCGGCCGGTGACGCCCAGATCGGTCGCGCGCACGATCATCAGGGGCATGGCCGCGTCGATGCAGGTGACGGCGGTGCCGTCGATGTGGTCGATGCGGTTGCCCGTTGGAAATACCTGCCCCGTCACCGCGCCCCAGGCATCCAGGAAGTCCAGCAGGATGGGCGCGGCCGTGCCGGCCACGCCATCGATGCGCGCGTCGCCCTCGTACGTCACGCGCCCATGGGGCGTGCGCACGGTCACGTCGATGCGCGAGCGGGTGTTGACATTGAAGACGCGCACCTTGGTCACGCCGTCCTGCGCCTTCACCAGGCCTTGCTCGATGCCGAACGGCGCCACGCCCGAGAGCATGTTGCCGCAGTTGGGCCGGGTGTCCACGGAGCGGTGGCCCACGCCAACCTGGGCAAACAGATAGTCGAGGTCGCAGTCGGGCTGGGTGGAGCGAGAGACGATGGCCACCTTGCTGTTCAAGGTGCTGCCGCCGCCCACGCCGTCGAGCTGCAAAGGGTCCGAGGCACCGATCGCACCGATCAGGGCCTGGTCGCGGGCTTCGTCGCCGTCGGGCAGCCAGTGACGCAGAAAAAACGGGCCGCGCGAGGTGCCGGCACGCATGAGGACGCAGGGAATGACTTTGTTCATGGGCGCATTCTCAAGAGCTGCCATGCTTCTGTGAATTGCATAGTTGAGATGCATTGATCCATCGTTTGCAACAAACGGGGTGGCCCTGCATTGATGCGTCGAGCGCATCACTTGTTCTCAATATTGCAATTCACTTTGCCGCGGGATGGACCGAAACTGTCTGTCCGGCGCTTCCCGTTCCAGCGCCGGGAACGAAAGACATCCGCATGACCCAGACCACCGACGAATTGCGTGCATGGATCGGTCGGAGCGAGACGGTGCATGACACCGTCCACCCGACGCCCGTGGCCGCCCTGACCGCCACGCTCGACCACCCCGCGGCCGACACCTCGCCCGGCACGCCGCTGCCGCCGCTGTGGCACTGGTTGTATTTCCTGCCCTTGCACCGCCAATCCGACATCGGTGCCGACGGTCACGCCCGGCGCGGCGGCTTTCTGCCCCCGGTGCCCTTGCCGCGCCGCATGTGGGCGGGGAGCCAGTTCGACTTCATCGCCCCGATCCGGGTGGGGGACCGGGTGGCCCGCACGTCCACCATCGAAGACGTGAGCAGCAAGGAAGGCCGCACGGGCAAGCTGGTGTTCGTGAAAGTGCGCCACGAGATCCGGTGCAACGGCGCGAGCGCACCGGCCCTGGTGGAGTTCCACGACATCGTCTACCGCGACGCCCAGCAGCCGGGCGATGTGGCCCCGCCCCCGCAGGCCGCCCCCGCGCAGGCGGCCTGGCGCCGCCAGATCGTGCCCGACGACGTGCTGCTCTTCCGCTACTCGGCGCTCACCTTCAACGGCCACCGCATCCACTACGACCGCCGGTACGTGACCCAGGTCGAGGGCTACCCGGGCCTCGTGGTGCACGGCCCGTTGATCGCCACCTTGCTGCTGGACCTGCTGCGCCGGGAAATGCCCGAGGCCGACGTGGCCAGCTTCCGCTTCAAGGCGGTGCGCCCCACCTTCGACCTGCATGCCTTTCACGTGCAGGGGGCGCCTGCGGCCGACGGCAAGACGGTGCACCTGTGGGCAAGCGACCACGAAGGCTGGCTCACGATGGATGCCACCGTGGCGCTGCGCTGATTCCTTCCACCACGATCACACGAGACCTTCATGCAGCCCCTTGCCGGCATCACCGTCGTCACCCTCGAGCACGCCATCGCCGCGCCCTTTGCCACGCGCCAGCTGGCCGACCTGGGCGCGCGCGTCATCAAGATCGAGCGCCCCGGCACGGGCGATTTCGCGCGCGGCTACGACCAGCGGGTGCGCGGCCTCGCATCGCACTTCGTCTGGACCAACCGCTCCAAGGAAAGCCTCACGCTGGACGTCAAGCACCCCGAGGCGGCCCGCATCCTGGAGCGCCTGGTGCTGGAGAAGGCCGATGTCGTGGTGCAGAATCTCGCGCCCGGTGCGGCCGCCCGGCTCGGCCTGAGCCACGAGGCGCTGGCCGCGGTCAAGCCCGGCCTGATCGTCTGCGACATCTCGGGGTACGGCGATGACCCGCAGAACCCGGGCCCCTACCGCGACAGGAAGGCCTACGACCTGCTGATCCAGAGCGAAGCGGGGTTCGTCTCGGTGACCGGCACGGCCGACGAGCCTTGCAAGGCCGGCCCCTCGATCGCGGACATCGCCGCGGGCATGTACGCCTACAGCAACATCCTCGCGGCCCTGATGCAGCGCAGCCAGACCGGCCGGGGCCAGCGTATCGACATCTCCATGCTGGAGTCGCTGGCCGAGTGGACCAGCTACCCGCTCTACTACGCCTTCGAGGGCGCCGCACCGCCGCCGCGCACCGGTGCCAGCCATGCCACGATCTATCCGTACGGCCCGTTTCCGGTCGGGCCGCAGGAGGAGGGCGCGCACGTGATGCTGGGGCTGCAGAACGAGCGCGAATGGGTCAGCTTCTGTGACAAGGTGCTGCACCAGCCCGCGTTGGCCACCGACCCCCGCTTCACAGCCAACTTCAAACGCGTCGCCGAGCGCGCCGCCCTGCGCCAGATCATTGTGGACGCCTTCCGGCCGCTGACGGTGGCCGAGGTGGAAGCGAGGCTGGAGGTGGCGCAGATCGCCAGCGCCCGCGTGAACACCATGGCGGATGTCTGGGCCCATCCGCAGCTGCGCGCGCGCCAGCGCTGGACCGAGGTGGGCTCGCCGCAAGGGCCCTTGCCCGCGATGCTGCCGCCGGGCACCTGGAACGAGGGCCCGCGCATGGACCCGGTGCCCGCGCTTGGCGAGCACACCGATGCGATCCTGGCCGAGCTGGGTTATGGCGCGCACGGCATCGCCGCGCTGCGCGCGGCCAAGGCCATCTGAGGGCACGGGCATGTCCTCATTGCCCGCCCCCGCGCGCACCTACCTGTTTGTGCCCGGCACGCGGCCCGAGCGCTTCGGCAAAGCCCTGGCCAGTGGCGCCGATGCGGTGGTGCTCGATCTGGAAGACGCCGTGGCGCCGGAGCACAAGGCCGCAGCGCGCGCCCACGTGGTCCGCTGGTTGAAGGCCGCCGCGCCCGCCGACCGTGATCGCTGCGTGGTGCGCATCAACGATTTGACCTCAGACGCGTTCGCGGACGACCTGGCCGCGCTTCTGGGCACCGGTGTGTCGCAGATCATGCTGCCCAAGACCGAGCGGGCACAGCAGATCCGCTTCGTCGTCGAATCCCTGCCAGGCGCCCAGGTGCTGGCGCTCATTGAAAGCGCCAGGGGCCTGGCCCGCGTGGACGAGGTGGCGGGGGCCGACGGCGTGGCCCGGCTGGTGTTCGGCACGCTGGACTTCGCGCTGGACCTGGACCTCGACATCCGGCAGGACGCCACGGGCCTGAACCACGCGGCGGCGTGCATCGCCCTGGCCTCGCGGCTGGCGGATCTCCCCGCACCCGTGGCCGGCGTCACACCTCAGCTCCATGACGAGGCGCGGCTGCTGGCCGACCTGGCCCTGGCGCGGTGCCACGGCTACGGTGCCAAGCTGTGCATCCACCCCGATCAGGTGCAGCCGATCCACCGCGCACTGCAACCCAGCGAGGCCGAACTGCTCTGGGCGCGGCGGGTGCTGGCGGCCGACGCGGCCTCGCCCGGCGTGGCCCGGCTCGATGGCCGCATGGTCGACGCACCCGTGGTGCGCCAGGCGCGGCGCACGTTGCTGGCCGCCCGGCATTGAAAGCGGCATCCCTTCCCATCGATCACCACGGAGAAAAGAAACACCATGGCTTCCACCATCATTGATTCGCGCATCTTTGGCGACATGTTCAGCGACGCGCGCATGCGCGAGGTCTGGTCCGACGAGAACCGCACGGCCAAGTACCTCGACATCGAGCGCGCGCTGGCCAAGGTCCAGGGGCAGCTCGGCATCATTCCGCAGGAAGCGGCCGATGAAATCGTCAGGAACTGCGAGCTGTCGCAGATCGACTGGGTCAAGCTCAAGGCCAAGACCGAACAGATCGGCTATCCGATCATCGCGGTGGTCAACCAGATCAATGCCAACTGCCGCGACAAGCTCGGCGAGTACTGCCACTGGGGCGCCACCACCCAGGACATCACCGACACCGCCGCCGTTCTCCAGATGCGCGAAGGGCTTGCGCTGGTGGAGCAGGATCTGGACGAGATCGGTGAAGCCCTCGCCTCGCTGGCCCGGAAGTACCGGGACACGCCGGTGATCGGTCGGTCCAACCTGCAGCAGGCCACGCCCATCACCTTTGGCTACAAGATGGCCAGCATCCTGGCCGGCATCGACCGCCATCGGGAGCGGCTGCAGCAACTCAAGCCCCGCGTGCTGATGGGCGAATTCGGTGGCGCCTCGGGCACCCTGTCGTCGCTGGAGAAGGGCGCCATGGAAACGCAGGCCGGCCTGATGAAGGAGCTGGGCCTGGCCCAGCCCCTGATTTCGTGGCACACCGTGCGCGACACCATCGCCGAAGTCGGCGCGTTCCTGGGCCTCGTCGGTGGCTCGCTCGGCAAGATCGCCATGGACGTCAAGCTCATGATGCAGACCGAAGTGGCCGAGGTGTTCGAGCCCTACGCACCGGGGCGCGGCTCGTCCTCCACCATGCCGCAGAAGCGCAACCCGATCTCCTGCCTTTACATCCACGCCAACATCTCGGTCGCCCGGCAGCATGCCGCGGCCCTGATGGACGCCATGGTCGCCGACCACGAGCGCTCCACCGGCCCCTGGGAAATCGAATGGGTGTCGCTGCCCGAGATCTTCTGCCTCATGTCCGGTGCGCTCAAGCAGACCAAGTTCGTGCTCAAGGGCCTGGAGGTGGATGCCACGCGCATGCGCGCCAACATCGACATCACCAACGGCCTGGTGATGTCGGAGGCGGTGATGATGGGCCTGGGCCCCTACATCGGCCGCGAGTACGCGCACGACCTGGTCTACGACCTCTGCCGCCAGGCGCTCAAGGAGGATCGGCCGCTGATCGAGATCCTGGCCGTGCACCCGGAGATCACCTCGCACGTGACCCGTGCCCAGCTCGAAGCCATGTGCGAGCCCGCCAACCACCTGGGGCAGGCGGGCGTCATGGTCGATCGGGTGCTCGCGGCGCGGCGCTAGGGCCCTCGGCGGCCTTGCCGCGTTTGGGCTTCATCTCCGCGAAGAATTCATAGAGCTGCAGTGCGGCCGGCGAGAGCGAGCGGCCCTTGCGCCGAATGAGGCCGACCTTGCGGGTGATGATCGGGTCGACCAGCGGCACGCTCACCAGCAGCGGGTGGCCCGGAGCCGGCATGGCCATCGCGGGCACGGCCGCCACGCCCAGGCCTGCTTCGACCAGCCCGAGCATGGTCGTCACGTGCTGCGCCTCGTAGATGTTCTGCGGCAACCCGGCTTGGCCCGAGAGGGCCTGGTCGATCAGCAGCCGGTTGCCCGAGGCCTTGCTCACCGAGATGTAGTCGTACTTGGCCAGCTCGGCCCAGGAGACGCGGCGCTTCCTGGCCATGGCGTGGTCGCGGCGGCAGGCCGCGACGAAGCGCTCCTCCAGCAACGGCTTGAACTCGATGTCGGGCTCCTGGGCGCCCATGAAGTTGAGCCCGAAATCCGCCTCGCCGCGCGACACGGCGGAGAGCACTTCGTTGGCGCTGGCGTCGAAAATCTTCACCCGGATCTTGGGGTACTGCTCGCGGTAGCGCGAGATCACGTGCGAGATGAAGTAGTACACCGTGGACGGCACGCAGGCGATGGTGACCTCGCCCATGCGGGTGCTGCCCACCCCGCGGATGCCCAGCAAGGTGTTGTCCAGCTCATCGAGCAATTGCTGCACCTTCCTGTCGAAGTCGCGGCCGATGGCCGTGAGCTCGACCTTGCGCGTGGTGCGCTCCAGCAACTTCACCCCCAGGGCTTCTTCCAGCTTTTCGATGCGCCGGCTGAATGCGGGCTGCGACACATGGAGGGCGTCGGCGGCCTTGCGAAAGCTGCTCAGTTCGGCCACCGCACGAAAGGCCTGCAGGTCGTTGAGGTTGAAGTTGATGGCCATGGCTGGGTGCGAATGGGTTCTGGTTGATCCAAATTGTGCATCAGTGATTCGCAAACATGCAATTTACTTGGCATGCGACAACGGCGACCATACGTTGCGCGATCAAAGAGTGCCGGCACACCTGGAAGCTCTTCGCAGCGGGCCATCGAGGTCACCCCCCACCCATTGGAGAAGACAAATGCAGATTCAGAAAAGACGTGTGCTCAGCGCAGTTGCCCTGGCGATCGCCACCACGTGGGCCTGCTCGGCCGCGCAGGCGGCCTACCCGGAGAAGACCATCAGCATCGTCGTCCCGACCTCGGCCGGCGGCGCCAACGATGCCATGGCGCGGACCATCGGCCAGGCCCTGTCGCTCATCTTCAAGCAGTCCGTCATCGTGGACAACAAGGCCGGTGGCAATGGCGCGATCGCCAGCGAGTTCGTCGCGCGAGCCGCGCCCGATGGCTACACGCTGATGCTGGGCTACATCGCCACCCATGCGATGAACCCCTCGCTGCAAAAGCTGCGCTACGACCCCGTCAAGGACTTCGAGCCGGTGGGCATGGTGGGCTACTCTGCCACGCTCATGGTGGCCAACACCCAGGTGCCCGCCAACAGCGCCAAGGAGCTGGTGACCTTCATGAAGGCCAACCCGGACAAGATCAACTACGCGTCCGCGGGCAATGGAACGGCGCCTCACTTTGCGGCGGAGATGTTCAAGCTCTCCACCGGCACCGCGATGACGCATGTGCCTTACAAAGGTTCGGCGCCCGCCGTGACCGATACGATGGCGGGCCAGACGCAGGTGATGTTTCCGAGCCTGTTCACGGCCATGCCGAACGTGAAGAACGGCAAACTCAAGGCGCTGGGCCTGGCCGGGTCCAAGCGGTCTCCGTTGATGCCCGACGTGCCCACGCTCAAGGAGCAGGGCATCAACAACGTGGACGTGTCGCAGTGGTACGCCATCTTCGCGCCCGCCAAGACGCCCAAGCCGGTGCTGGAGCAGTTGAATAAGGCGCTGAACCAGGTGCTGGCCGACCCGGCGGTGGTCAAGCGCCTCGAAGAGCACGGGGCGGAGGTCGACACGATGGGCCTGGACGAAATGCGCAGCTTCGTGGCCGCCGAGCAGGTGAAGTGGAAGCAGGTGGTGCAGGCCGCGAAACTCAAGGCCGACTGAGGCTGCGAACTTCGCTCTGGCCCTGTGGCGTTTCGACCACCGGGCCGGCGCCCGGCCGGTGCCGGTTCAACGCTGTGTCAGAACATCAGGGCGTCGCCGGGTCTGAACGTGGGGCATTGCGCGCGCGCCGCTGGCGCGCCTGCGGCAGCGACGCGTGCTGGTGCAAGGCGAGGCGCAGGGCCGTCGCGGCGACACCAAGGGCGCGGTCGGTGCGGCGGGCCAAGTAGGTTTGCGTGTGCGCCACGCCCTGCGGACCGAGGGCCGTGGCGGCCAAGGGCACCAGTTGCTTCTCGGCCAGTTCTCGCTCGATCACCCACCGCGGCAGGCGGCCCCAACCCACCCCGCCCAGGATCAGGGCCCGCTTGGCGTCCTGCGTGCCCACGCGCAGCGTCTGGGGCGACAGCACACCGAAGTCGCGTCCCTCGGACAGCGGCGTGGGATCCTCCAGCACGATCTGCACGTGGTCGGCCAGCTCGACGCTGGTGAGCGCCTTGCGGCGACGGGCCAGCGCATGGCTGGCGGCGGCCACCGCCACGATGGGCACCCGCTGCAGCGCCTCGGTCTCGATGCGCGGGTCGAGAAAGTCTTCGCCGGCCATGATGGCCAGGTCGCACCGCCGCTCGCGCAGCGCTTGCAGCGGACCACCCAGTGGCGCGACCGCCAGGCGCAGCCGAACCGACGGCCAGGTCTCGCGCACCTCCTTGAGCGCGGCGGCCACCACGGGCAGCGGGTAGAGCGTGTCCACCATCAGCGACAGCTCGATCTCCACGCCCTGGCCCAGGCCGCGCGCGCGTGCCCGCATGAAGTCCACCTTGAGCAGCACCGCGTGCGCGTCTTCCAGCAAGGCCACGCCGGCCGGCGTGAGTGTGGGACGGTGGCCGCCGCGATCGAAGAGGCTCGCGTCAAGCTGGTGCTCGAGGTTGGCGATCGCGTGGCTCACGGCCGACTGCGCGCGCCGCAGGCGCGCGGCCCCGGCACGAAAGCTGCCGGCCTCGGCCACGGTCACGAACATGCGAATCTGATCGAGGGTGAGGGCGTCCAGCATTGATCGATTTCATAGATCATGAAGCGCGTAATTTTAGGCCTTCCGCAGATCAAGTTGGTTGTCGATACTTCTGCCATTCCCACATGAAAGGAGTTCACGCCATGACCAAAGTGCTGGTGCTTTATTACTCTTCCTACGGCCACATCGCGACCATGGCCAGCGCCGTGGCCGAGGGTGCGCGCACGGCGGGCGCGCAGGCCGTGGTCAAGCGCGTGCCCGAACTGGTGCCGGACGCCGTGGCCCGCAAGGCCGGCTACCAGCTGGCGCAAGACGTGCCGGTGGCCACCGTGGAGGAGCTTGCCGTGTACGACGCCATCGTGCTGGGCACGCCCACGCGCTTTGGCAACATGGCCGCGCAAATGAAGAACTTTCTCGATCAGGCCGGTGGCCTGTGGGCCCGGGATGCGCTGGTGGGCAAGGTGGGCAGCGTCTTCACCTCCACGGGAAGCCAGCACGGCGGGCAGGAGTCGACCATCCTATCGACGCACATCGTGCTGATGCACCTGGGCCTGGTGGTGGTGGGCCTGCCTTACAGCTTCAAGGGTCAGATGCGCATGGACGAGATCACCGGTGGCTCGCCTTATGGCGCGGCCACGTTGGCCGATGACGGGTTGGGCGGCGACCGCCAGCCCAGCCTGAATGAAATCGAAGCGGCCCGCTACCAGGGCGCCCATGTGGCGCGGGTGGCCCGGGCGCTCGCGCTGTCGCAGCCGATGGCGGTGGCGTGAGCGAGGCCATTTCAAACCCGGTACGCACCGACTGGCGGGCCGTGTGGGTGGTGGTGGCGGCCGGGGTGGTCTCGGCCTTTCACCTGGGCAAGGCCGCCATCGCGGCCCCCCAGCTTCAGGCCGATCTGGGCCTCAGCCTGGGCATGCTGGGCGCCCTCGGCGCCACCTTCGCCGTGCTGGGCGCACTGGGCGGCGTGGTGGCGGGCTCCGTGGTGGCCCGTGCCGGCGACCACCGCATGTTGGTCCTCGGGCTGTTGGCCACGGCACTGGGAGCGGCGATGGCGGTGCCGACCGACCGCTTCGGTGTGCTGCTGGCGTCGCGCGTGGTGGAGGGGCTGGGGTTCCTGTTGATCACGGTGGCCGGGCCCACGGTGCTGGCGCGCCGGGTGCGTGCGAAGGATCAGGCCACCGCCTTGGTCTTGTGGAGTTGCTTCATGCCTGCAGGCATGGCGCTGGCGATGCTCACCGGGCCGTGGTTTGGCGGCTGGCGCGGCCTGTGGGGGGCCGCCGCGCTGGCGGCCGGTCTGCTCGTGGTCCTGGTGGTGGGGTGGGTGCCGCGTGGTCCACGGCCTGCCCGCGAGGGCGACCCGGCCCGCCTGGCCGAGGTCTGGCGCTCCGAACCCCTGGCGATGGCCGCCACGTTCCTGCTCTACAGCCTGATGTTCTTCGCGCTCTTCAGCTTTCTGCCCGTGCTGCTGCACCAGCGCCTGCAGGTGGGCGCCGTTGCCGTCGGGCTGCTCGCTGCGGTGGCCTGCGCGGCCAACATCGTGGGCAACCTGTGCGCGGCAGTCCTGCTGGGCAAGGTGCGCCGTGAGGCGCTGGGTGCCTGTGCGGCGATCGCGATGGGCCTCTGTGGCCTGGGCATCTTTCTGCCGGTGCTGGGTCCTGGGATGGCGTTCGCCCTGTGCCTGGTGTTCTCGGCCGTGGGCGGTCTGATCCCGGCCACCCTGCTGTCCGCGGTACCTCGGGTCACCTCCACGCCCGCGCAGGCGGCCCTCGCGGTGGGGCTGCTGATGCAGGGCAGCAACCTGGGCCAGGCGCTCGGGCCGGTGCTGGTCGGCAGTGCGGTGGACCGTCACGGCTGGCCGGCCGCTGCGGTCTGGGTGCTGGCTGCGGCACTGGCCATGGCCTGGACCGTCTGTCACAAAACGGCGCCCAAGCCCGTCTAGCAAGACAAGGATCCCCTTTTCAACCCAGGAGCTCACGATGTCCTCTCCCCGACTTGACTACTTCACACTGGCGCCCAAGGCCGCCAAGGCCCTCGCCCAGCTTTCACACGTTGCCGGCGCCACGCTGGACAAACGGCTGAAGGAGCTGGTGAACCTGCGCATCAGCCAGATCAATGGCTGTGCGTTCTGCATCGACATGCACTGGGCCGACCTGGTGAAGCAGGGCATGGACCCACGCCACGTCAACGCTGTGGCGGGTTGGCGCGAGGCGCCGCGCTTCTTCAGCGACGCCGAGCGCGCCGCGCTCCACTGGGCCGAGGCGGTGAATGCCTTGCCACAACGGACACCGAGCGATGCCGACTTCGAAGACCTGCGGCGGCACTTCAGCGACGGCGCGGTGGCGGAGCTGACGTTCGCCGTCGGCGCCATCCGGGCCTGGAACATGCTCAATGCCAGCTTTCACACCCCGGTGCCCGAAACCCCCTATGCGGCCGGTTGAGGTCAGGAAGACTCAGCCCGGCCCCTCCCGCAGCACGTTGCGCACGCGCACGAAGTCCGCCCTGAAGATGCCCGTGGACTCGTAGATCACCACCTTGTCCACGTCGAACACGGTGCGCGACACCACCATCACCGGCGCGTGAATGGCCAGCTGCAGCAGCGTGGAGATCTCCGGGTCGGCGGTCGTGGCGGTGATCGTCTGCTCGGCGCGGCCGAGCCGGTCACCGGCGTGCTTCTGGAGCACGCGCATCGGTGCCGGCGTGTTGAAGGGCTTCTTGCCGATCTTCTTGAAGAGGCCCTGTTCCAGGTAGGAGATGCCGAGGAAGTAGGGGATCTGGTTGTGGCGCTGCAGGCGGCGGAAGTACTGGTAGCCACTGGGCGACAGCGTGCCCCCCGGATGGGACACCGGAATGGCATCGTTGACCGTTGCGGTGGCGAGCCACTCGATGTCGATCTCGGGCGTCTGGTCCACCAGCGTGTGCCAGTCGGTCGGGATGTCGTAGAACACTTCGCTGACCGGGCGCCGCAGCACAAAGGTGCCGCGGCCCCGGTAGCGGCCGATCAGGCCTTCGCTCTCGAGGAAGCTCAGTGCATGCCGGACGGTGGCGCGGGCCACCCCGGTTTCCTCCACCAGCGCTTCCAGCGAAGGGATCTGCTGGTCAACCGGCCATTCTCCGGTCTCGATCCTTCGGCGAAATCGCATGAGCAGCTTCACGTAGGTGGCCGTGCCGATGTCCAGTGCGCTTGTCAAAGGTCTTGGACTCACCGGCGGCGAGTCGTTCAGTGGCTTCATCAGGGTCCTTTGCGGTTCTGCAGGTTCTCCTGCCTTGGGATCCCGGATGGTACGGCAGAATGGTCTGGTCGGATGAACGATCAGAAGTTGTGAATGATCCCCAGCGCGATGATGCGGGGGTCCGCACCGGGGCTGAGGTTGGGCACCGCATTGAGCGCCATGCCCGTGTAGTCCAGCGTGCCGTTCGCGCGGTTCTTGACCTGGTTGAGCGAGGCGTAGACGGCGGTCCGCTTCGAGAACAGGTACCGGGCGGCGACCATGTACGAGGTGGCGCCGGTGTCCTTGCAGCCCCGCCCCGCCGCGCCCGCCACCACCGAGGTGCAGCCCTTCGCGTCCCGCAGCACGCCCGCGGACGCCAGCAACTGGACCTTGGGCGTGATCATGTGCTCCCATGCAAAGCCCCAGCCCCACTGGCTCAGGTCGTCGCCCCGCGCGGCGAACCCCGCCATGGGCACCGCGAGATCCTTGAGCGCGACGCGCACGCCGATGACCGAAATCTGTGCACCCGGCATGTAGCGCCAGCCGGCCATCACCTTCAAGCCCGTGCCGCTGGGCCGCAAGCCGGGCACTGCATCGGACGAGGTGCGCTTGTGCGCGACATCCAGTTGCGCCGCGTAGGGCGCGCCTTGCCAGCGGACCGTCAGGCCATGCAGCCGCGCATCGTGTGCCGCACCAGGTGCAACGGTCTCGCTGTCGACGAAGCCGGGGCCGGGGCTGGTGGTGGGCGACACCGAGAGGCTCGCATTCGCACCACCCAGGGTGGGCGTGGTGTACATCAGCGAGTTGTTCACGCGCGAGATCAGCAAGGGCAGGCGCCCGGTGCTCACGCCGGTGAAGAAAGGCACGTCCGCGTTGATGTAGAAGTTGCTCGCGGGAATGATGGCGCCGTTCTGCCAGTAGACCGATTGGCGGCCCGCCGTGAAGCGGCCCGCGGGCGTGTCGAGGCCGACGAAGGTGTCGCGCAGAAAGGCGCCCACGTTCGTGTTGGCCGTGCCGTCCTGTGCGCGGTCGGTGCCGGTGTCGAAGTTCACGCCGGCTTCCATCTGGAACACGGCCTTGTAGCCGCCGCCCAGGTCTTCCGTGCCACGAAAGCCCAGGCGCGAGATCGCGTCGTACACGCGGGTGCGGTGGATGGCCGGGCCCGCCGTGGCGCCCGTGGCGTCGTACCGGTCCAGGCCCACGTTGCCGCGGCCGTAGATCTGCACCCCGTCCTGCGCCCACGCGCAGGAGGCGCTTGCAAGGAGGGTGGCGCCAGCGGCGAGCCGTGGCAGGCCGCGCCAAAGATGTTGTCTGTGCATTCAAGTCTCCAAAAGGGCCACGGATGTCGGGACCGCGTGTTGTGAAGCCGGCCGGATGGCGGGCACCGAGAGTGTCCGCGTTTGCGCCATCAAACGTACATAGGGATAAACTACTAGACGTTTACGTATTCACCCATTAAGATGCGGCACAGGATCGAAAACCCATAAAAGGAGACAGACAGATGGATCGCAGAACGGCGCTTGGCGCCATGGGCGCCGCATGCGCCACCGCCATGGTGCCCCTGGCACGCGCACAGGCCTTTCCCGAGCGCCCGGTGCGCATCATCGTTCCGTTTGCCAGCGGCAGCACCCCGGACGTGGTGGCGCGGATCCTGGCGGCCAAGCTCTCGCCCCGTTGGGGCCAGCAGGTCATCGTCGAACCCAGGCCGGGTGGCAATGGTGTCATCGCGATCGCGGCCCTGAAGTCCTCGCCGCCCACCGGCCACGACCTTCTGCTGGCCAGCAGCTCGCACCTCGCGGTCAATCCCCATTTGCTGCGCAACGTGAATTACTCGGTCGAGAAGGACTTCGCCCCCATCTCCCTCGTCTTCCACACGCCGTTCTTCATCGTCACCTCGGCCGCCGGGCCTTTGCAGTCCATGAAGAGCCTGATCGCGGCCGCGCAGGCGTCGCCGGGCAAGCTCAACGTGGGCGTGCCCTACCTGGGCAGTCCGCCGCATCTGGCCGTCTCCATGCTGGAGAAGGCCGTGGGCATCAAGATGACGGTGATTCCGTTCCGGGATGGCCAGCAGATCTACACGGCCATTGCCGCGGGTGACGTGGACCTCTCGCTGGCGACCATCGGCTCGACGCTGCCGCTGGTGCAGGCGGGCAAGCTCAAGCTGATCGCCATCGCGGCTCCCAAGCGCCTGGCGCGCCAGCCGGATGTGCCCACGGTGGGCGAAGCCGGTGGGCCCATGGGCTACGACGTGAACACCTGGGTCGGGCTGGTTGCCCGCAGCGGCGCCCCGCAACACGCCATCCAGAAGATGGCCGACGATGTGGCCGAGGTCTTGCGCGACCCCGAGGTGGTGGAGCAGTTCTCTCGGCTGGGCATCGAGCCCGAGTCGTCCACCCCGGCGGCCATGCGCGCGCGCACCGCCAGCGACAACGCCACGTACGCCGAGGTGGTCAAGCGGCTGGGCATCTCCATCGAATGAAGGCGCGTGCACAGGCCGAAGTCGCGCAGGCGAACCGCATCCTGGCGCACCTGGGCATCCTCGATGCGTATGGCCATGTCAGTGCGCGGCTGCCTGGCCGGGCGGATCGCTTCCTGATCTCCCGCTCGCTGGCGCCCGCGCTGGTGACGGTGGAGGACCTGATGGAACTCGACCTGGACGGCGAGCCGGCCGCTGGCGACGAGCGCAAGCCGTACCTCGAGCGCTTCATCCATGGCGCGATCTACCGGGCGCGCCCCGATGTGCAGGCGATCGTGCACAGCCACGCGCCCTCGGTGATTCCTTTCTCGGTCTCCAGCGCCCGGCTGCGGCCGGTGTGCCACATGAGCGGCTTTCTGGGCGGCGGTGCGCCGGTGTTCGACATCCGGCGGCACTTTGGCTGCACCGACATGCTGGTGCGCAACGCCGGGCAGGGCGCCGAGCTGGCGCGCTCGCTCGGCAGCCATGCCGCCGCGCTGATGCGGGGCCACGGCTTCGTGGTGGTGGGCGGCTCGGTGCAGTCCGCCGTGTACCGCGCGGTCTACACGGAATGGAACGCGCGCCTGCAGCGCGAAGCGATCTCGCTGGGGGGGCATGTCACCTACCTGAGCGAGGAAGAAGCCGCGCTCGCCGAGGCGGCGAACGCCGGCACCGTGGAGCGGCCCTGGCAACTCTGGCTGCGCGAATGCGGCCTCAACGAACAAGCTTGAAAGCAACACCATGACACGACAGAACATCCTTGCCGCAGCCGATGCGCTGCACAGGGCGCGCGCCGAGCGCGTGCCCATCGCCCCGGTCTCGACCACGTTCGGTGTGGCCGGCGCCGAAGACGCCTATGCGGTCGCCTCGCTGAACCTGCAGCGCAGCCTGGCAGCGGGCGCGCGCGCCGTCGGCCTCAAGGTCGGCCTGACCTCGAAGGCGGTGCAGCAGCAGCTGGGCGTGAGCCAGCCGGATTTCGGCGTGTTGCTGGACAACATGGCCTACCTCCATGGCGACACCTTGCCGGCGGGCCGCCTGATGCAGCCCAAGGTGGAAGCCGAAGTGGCGTTCGTGGTGGGCCGCGAGCTGCGCCGCGAGCGCCCTTCCTGGGGGGAGTTCCTGGCGTCCCTGGCCTATGCGCTGCCCGCGCTGGAGGTGGTCGACAGCGCGATCGCCGACTGGAAGATCTCCCTGGTGGACACGGTGGCGGACAACGCCTCGTGCGGGGTGTTCGTGCTCGGCGACCAGCCCGTGGCCCTGGGTGGCATTTCCCTGCGCGACATCGGCATGCAGCTGTCGAAGAACGGCGGTGTGGTCTCCGTTGGCACAGGTGCGGCCTGCCTGGGGCATCCGCTGCGGGCGGCCTACTGGCTGGCCTGCACCATGGCCGAACGGGGCGAGACCCTGGCCGAGGGCGCCATCATCCTGTCCGGCGCCCTGGGCCCCATGGTGCCGGTCGCGCCGGGCGACCTGGTGCACGCGGACCTCGGCGCCCTGGGTTCGGTGGCCTGCCAGTTCGAGGCGGAGGCGCGGCCATGAGCCGAAAGATGAAGGCGGCCATCATCGGCAGCGGCAACATCGGCACCGATCTCATGATCAAGCTCCTGCGCCATGGCGTGGGCGTCGAGGCGGCGGCCCTGGTCGGCATCGACCCCGGCTCCGATGGCCTGGCCCGCGCCGCGCGCCTGGGCGTGGCCACGACCGCCGAAGGCGTCGAGGGGCTGCTCGCGCTGCCGGTCTTCGACGAGATCGACTTCGTGTTCGACGCAACCAGCGCGGCGGCCCATGTGCACAACGACGCGCGCCTGCGCGAACGCAAGCCTGGCATCCGCATGATCGACCTCACGCCGGCGGCCATCGGTCCCTACTGCATCCCGGTGGTGAATGGCGACGAGCATCTCCAGGCGCTCAATGTGAACATGGTCACCTGCGGCGGCCAGGCCACGATCCCGATGGTCGCGGCGGTCAACCGCGTCGCGCCGGTGATGTACGCCGAAATCGTTGCCAGCATCGCCAGCAAAAGCGCCGGGCCGGGCACGCGCGCCAACATCGACGAGTTCACCGAGACCACATCTCGCGCCATCGAAATCCTCGGGGGTGCCGGCAAGGGCAAGGCCATCATCGTGCTCAACCCCGCAGAGCCGCCGCTCATCATGCGTGATACGGTTTACACCTTCAGCGCCGACGGTGACGAGGCCGCGATCGAAGCCTCGGTACAGGCCATGGCGCTGGCCGTGCAGCGCGATGTGCCGGGCTACCGCCTGAAGCAGAAAGTGCAGTTCGACCGCGTGTCTGGCCTGAAGATCCCGGGCGTGGGCAGCGGCATGAGGGGATTGAAGACCTCGATTTTCCTGGAGGTCGAAGGCGCGGCGCACTACCTGCCCGCCTACGCCGGCAACCTGGACATCATGACCAGCGCGGCGCTGGCGATCGCCGAGCGCATGGCGGCGAAGGCACAGGCCGCGCACGCCGCAAGGAGCACCCGCCCGTGAACCAACGAAAAATCCACATCGCCGACGTGACCCTGCGCGACGGCAGCCATGCCATCCGGCACCAGTACAGCGTCGAGCAGGCGGCGCAGATCGCCGCCGCCCTGGACGCCGCCGGGGTGGACTCCATCGAGGTCTCGCACGGCGACGGCCTGCAAGGCGGCAGCTTCAACTACGGCTTCGGCGCCCACACCGACCTCGAATGGATCGAGGCCGTGGCCTCGGCCGTGAAGCGGGCCAAGGTGGCCACGCTGCTGCTGCCGGGCATCGGCACGGTGCACGATCTGAAGGCCGCCTACGACGCGGGCGCGCGGATCGTTCGCGTTGCGACGCATTGCACCGAAGCCGATGTGTCGCGCCAGCACATCGAGTACGCGCGCCGGCTCGGCATGGACACGGTCGGCTTTCTGATGATGAGCCACATGACCGACCCGGCAAACCTCGCGCGGCAGGCAAAACTCATGGAGGGCTATGGCGCGCAATGCGTGTACGTCGTGGACTCCGGCGGCGCGCTGAGCATGGACGGCGTGCGCGATCGCTTCCGCGCCTTCAAGGACGTGCTGGCGCCGCAGACGCTCACGGGCATCCACGCCCACCACAACCTGTCGCTGGGCGTGGCCAACAGCATCGTGGCGGTGGAGGAAGGTTGCGACCGCGTCGATGCCAGCCTGGCGGGCATGGGGGCCGGCGCGGGCAATGCGCCGCTGGAGGTCTTCGTCGCCGCGGTGGACCGCATGGGCTGGCAGCACGGCTGCGACGTGTTCAAGCTCATGGACGCGGCCGACGACCTGGTGCGCCCCTTGCAGGACCGCCCGGTCCGGGTCGACCGCGAGACGCTCTCCCTGGGCTATGCAGGCGTCTACAGCAGCTTCCTGCGCCACTCCGAGGCCGCCGCGCAGAAGTACGGCCTGAAGACCGTGGACATCCTCGTCGAACTCGGCCGCCGCCGCATGGTGGGCGGGCAGGAAGACATGATCGTCGACGTGGCGCTGGACCTGCTCAAGCAAGGGCAGCCAGCCGCCGCCTGATCCAGGGGGATGCATCCAGGGGGGGCCATCAGGCCCCCTTTTTTTTTCGTCGGACCGATGCTCCGGGAAAACCCCAACAGATAAACATCTGAAAGTTCTATTGTCTATCCCTTTGATCTGTTCAAATACACCTCGCGAATTCCTTCACTGACCCTCTGCCGTGCCGACGCGCGGCTTATCTGGAGAAACCATTCCGTGAACTACATCGGGACCGACATCGGTGGCACCTTCACCGACCTTGTCTACCTTTCTGACGAAGGCGACGTGCGCATCTTCAAGGCGCTGACCACCCCGGACGACCGCACGCAGGGCGTCATCGACGCGATGCGGCTCGCCGCCGAGGCCGACGGCATCAGCCTGGATCAGCTGATCGAGCAGCTTGGGTACTTTGCCCATGGCACCACGGCCGCCACCAACGCCTTCATCGAGCGCAAGGGTGCGCGCACCGGTCTGCTGACCACCCGTGGCTTCGAAGACACCTTGCGCATCCAGCGCGCGATGGGGGGCTGGATCGGCCTGCCTTCGCACGAGATCTCGCACTTCTCCAAGCGCCACGTTCCCACGCCCATCATCCCTGGCGACCTCATCGAGGGCATCGTGGAGCGCGTCGACTACAAGGGCGACGTGATCGTCGCGCTCGACGAAGCGGCGGCGCGCCAATCGATCCGCGCGCTCGTCGCCAAGGGCGTCGAGGCCATCGCGATCAGTCTGCTGTGGTCCTTCCGCAACCCTGCTCACGAGCAGCGTCTGGTGGCGCTGGTGGAGGAGGAGGCGCCGGGCATGTTTGTCACTGCCTCGTCCAGCCTCGTGCCCATCATCGGCGAATACGAGCGCACCTCGACGACGGCGATCAACGCCTACCTGGGCCCGGTGATCCACCGCTACATCAACGGCCTGGAAGCCTCCATCCGCAAGTTCGGCTTCCATGGTCCGATTTCCATCATGGAGTCCGGTGGCGGCGTGCTGCCCGCCTCGGAGGCCGCGTTCCAGGCCGCCAACCTCATGACCTCGGGGCCGGCCGGTGGCGTGCTCGCGTCGCAAAAGCTCGGCGAGCTGCTGGGCTACCCCAACGTGCTGACGGCCGACATGGGCGGCACCAGCTTCGACGTGGGCCTGATCGTGAACGGGCAGCCGCTGCTGGAAACGGTTCGGGAAGTGGGGCGCTTCCACGTGGCGCTGCCCTCGATCAAGGTCACGGCCATCGGTGCCGGCGGCGGCTCGATCGCGCGCGTGGTGGACGGGCACCTGCACGTCGGGCCCGAGAGCGCGGGCTCGACGCCCGGCCCGGCCTGCTACGGCCGGGGCGGGGTGGAGCCCACCATCACCGATGCGGACGTGGTGCTGGGCATCATCGACGCGAAGTATTTCCTCGGTGGCCGCATGAAGCTCGACGTGGCGGCCGCGCACGAAGCGGTGCGCAAGCACGTCGCCGAGCCGCTGGGCCTGACGGTGGCGCAGGCCGCGGCCGGCATTCGCGAGGTGGCGAACAACCAGATGGCCGACCTGCTGCGCCGCGTGACCTTGCGCGCCGGCTACGATCCGCGCGATTTCGTGCTGATGGCCTACGGGGGCGCGGGCGCCACGCACGCCCACCAGTACGCCGAGGTCGCCGGCATCGGCACGGTGGTCATTCCCAGCACGGGCCCGGCGCATTCGGCTTTCGGCACCGTCACGGGCGACCGCCACCGCTCGTTCTCCCTGGCCATCGGGCAGCACGCGCCAGCGCGTTTCACCAAGGCCTCGGACCATGTCGACCCCTCCGTGCTCAACCGGGGCTTCGACCAGATCGAGAACCGCGCGAAGGAAGCCCTCGGCGAGGGGGTCTCCATCCACCGCTACATCGGCATGCGCTTTCGCCAGCAGGTGCATGAGATTGGCATCCCGGCCCCGGCCGGTGTGCTGCAGGCCGGCGACGTCGACGCACTGGTCGACGCCTTCGAAGCCGAGTACGAGCGCATCTACGGCAAGAACACGGCCCTGCGCGTCTCGGGCGTGGAGTTCACCGTGGTGCGCGTCGAAGCCACCTCACCGGTCATCCGCCCGACACCGCGCCATGTCGCCGCGGCGGGCCGCTCCAACAAGCCCTGCGGCCGGCGCCAGGTGTATTTCTTCGGCACCGACTTCGTGGATGCCGACATTTACCGCAGCGAGGACGTGGGCCCGGGCCACGCGATCGCCGGCCCCGCCATCGTCGAGCGGCCCGACACCACCATCGTCGTGGGCCCGGGACAGGTCGCCGAAATGGAGCCCTACGGCAACTTCCTGATCCGCATCCAACCCAGCCACTGAAGCGAGAGGCACCATGAGCAACGTATTCGAATACCAAAAGAAAGACGTCGACGCCGTCACCTTCGAGGTGATCCGCCACCGACTCCTGTCGATCACCGACGAGCAGGCGAGCACGCTGGCCTCGGTGTCGGGTTCCGCCCTTGTGAACGAAGCGACCGACTTCAACACCGGCCTGTACCGCGCGTTCGGCGAAGTCGTCACCATGGGCAAGACCGTGACGTTCCACGCCGCCTCGCTCTCGCTGATGGTCAAGCACGTCATCGAGGACTGCGAGCAGACCGTGGGCATCCACGAGGGCGACATGTTCATCGTGAACCACCCCCACAAGGGCGCGCTGCACTGCCCGGACATCGGGATACTGGCCCCCATCTTCGTGGACGGCCGCCGCATCGGCTGGACCGGTGCGTGCGCCCACCAGCTCGACGTGGGCGGGATGGTGCCCGGCAGCTTCGCCTCCATGGCCAAGGACATCCGGCAGGAGGGCATGCTCATCCCGCCGGTGAAGCTGGTGGACCGCGGCGAACTGCGCAGCGATGTGCTCAATTTCATCACCGGCATGTCGCGCCTGCCGACCAACATCAGCCTGGATCTCAAGGGCCTGATGGCGGCCAACCACATCGGCATCAAGAGCCTGCTCGAGACCGTGCGCAAATACGGCGTGGAAACCGTGCTGACCGTGATGGACGGCATGATGGACCTCTCCGAGTCGAAGATGCGCAAGCGCCTGCAGGAGCTGCCCGATGGCGTGTTCCGCGCGCAGGCCTTCCTGGACCACGACGGCTTCGAGAACAAGATCTACAAGATCCACGTCGAACTGCGCAAGCAGGGCGAGAAGATCGTCTTCGACTACACCGGCTCGGACGCCCAGGCGCCGGGCTTCGTGAACGCGACGCGCACCGGCCTGCTCGCTGGCATCTACGCCGGCATCCTGCCCATCATCGCGTACGACCTGCCCTGGAACGACGGCCTGCTGCGGCCTCTGGAGGTGCTCTCCACCGAAGGCTCGATCGTGTCCTGCAAGTTCCCGGCGCCTTGCAGCCAGGGCCCGCTGGGTGCGATGTGGCTGATCGAGGTGACCACGACCGAAGTCATGTCCAAGCTGATGGCCAGCCATCCCGACTACCTGCGGGAAGCCCAGGCCGCGCCGGCCAGCGGCCCGGACCTCTTTCACATCCATGGGCAGAACCAGTACGGCGAACCTGCGACGGCGCCCATCCTCGAGGTCATGCTCTCCGGCGGTGGCGCCTATGCGCACCGCGACGGCATCAGCGTCTCGGGCCAGCGAAACATCACGGCGGGCAAGGCGCCCAACGTGGAGGCCACCGAGCTCAAGCTGCCGGTGCTCTACCTGTACCGCCGCATCATCACCGACAGTTCCGGCGCAGGCGCCTCGGTCGGTGGCCAGGCGGCCGGCGCGGCCTTTGTGCTGCACGGGGTGGATGAAGTCGAGTCGCTGGTCGCTTGCCATGGTTACGAGTCGCCCACGTCTCGCGGCCTCTTCGGTGGCTATCCGAGCGGCTGCAACCATCGCCGCCTGCTCAAGCACTCGAACATCCGTGCGCTGATGAAGGACGGTGTCTTTCCAGACCGCCTGGACGGCATCCAGGGCGATGAGACCGTGTTCACCGCCAAGCCCCCGGAGTTTCCTTTCGAGAGCGACGACGTCTACGAGTGCAACCCGACCGCGGGCGGGGGCTGGGGCGATCCGCTGCGCCGCGACCCGGTGCAGGTGGCCGACGATGTGGCTCAGGGCGTGTTCTCCGATGCGGTGGCCAAAGCCATCTTTGGCGTGGTGGTGACGAACGGGCGCCTGGACGCCGCGGCGACCCAGGAGCGCCGCAGCCACATCCGCGCATCGCGGCTGCAGTGGAAAGCGGCGCGCGCGCTGCCGGGCAAGCTCAGCTTTGGCAAGCACGACGGTGTCAAGGCCATCGTCGGCGACGTGGCCCGCCTGCAGCGCGGGGCCGACGGTGCCTATTTCGTCTGCGAGGCCTGCGACACCGCGGTCGCGCCGGCCGACGAGAACTGGAAGGACTACGCGCGCCAGCACGTGGCGCTGCCCGCAGAGCTGGGCCCGCGCGTGAAGGTGCACCGCGATCTGGAAGTGGTGGAGCATGCCTGCCCCCATTGCGCGCAGTTGCTCGACGTGGAAGTGCGCCGCAAGGGTGAGGCCTGCCTGTTCGACATCCAGGTGGCGGTATGAGCGCGCGCGACACGACGGCGCGCTGGATCACCTTTCCCAGCGGCACTGACCAGGTCCGCGCCTACCTCGCGGAGCCCTCCGGCACCGACGTGGTCGGGGCCATCGTCTGCGCGCCCGAGAACCTGGGTGTGACCGAGCACCGGCAGGCAGAAACGCGGCGCCTGGCGGCCGAAGGCTTCATCGTGCTGACGGTGGACCCGTACAGCCGCATCGGCGGGCGCCCGCCGCAGGACTACACCACGGTCGAGGAGCGCCGCAGCAAGGCCTTCATCGCGGCCAGGGACGAGACGGTGGTGCCCGACTGCCAGGCCGCGCTCGAATGGTTGCGCGGCCATCCGCGGGTGGCCGCGCAGGCGATCGGTGCGGTCGGCTACTGCCTTGGCGGGGGCACGGTGCTCGCGTGGGCCGCCCAGACGCGGGACCTGGCCTGTTCGGTCGTGCTCTACGCGCTGCCGGTGATCCCGGCCGCGTACACGCCGGATGGCCAGGCGCGTTCGCGCATCGCGCTGGCGCCGAAGATCGCCGCGCCCATGCAGTTGCACTTCGGCGAGGCGGACGAGGCGATTGCGCTGGACCAGGCTCAGGCCTTGAAGGACGCGCTGGAAACCCGGGCCCCGGTGCCTGTCGACTTTCACCTGTACCCGGGCGCGCGCCATGCCTACATGGACGACACGCTGGACCGCTACTCCCCCGAGGCGGCGAAGCTGACCTACGGGCGCATGGTCGCGTTCTTCCGGGGCCATCTGAAGGTGCCGTCATGAGCGCGGCCATCGTGTGGGGTGGTGTCTGCTCGCACACCGGGGCGATGATGCGCGCGCCCAAGGCGGGCGATGGCGAGGGCGAACGCGTCGAACGCGTGTTCGCGGCCTTCGACGAACTCGCCGAGTCGCTGCACCGCTGCGGCGCCCAGGTGCTGGTGACCGTCGCGACCGACCACTTCCTCACCTTCGACTACGCCAACCTGCCGGTGTTCTCCATCGGCACCGGCACGAAGTTCCGCGGCCATGGGGAGTTCGGTGTGCCGCAGCGCGACTTCGACGGCGTCGACGGCCTGGGCGAGGCGGTGCATGCCTCGCTGGTGCAGGGCGGCTTCGATGTCTCCAGCGCCAGGGGAATGCCGCTGGACCATGCCTTCGCCTGCCCGCTGCAGCTCTTGTTCAAGCGCCTGTCCATGCCGGTGCTCCCTCTCTACGTGAACTGCACCGTGGCGCCGCTGCCCACGCACCGGCGATGCCTGGAGCTGGGCAAGGCATTGGGTCAGGCCCTGCGGGCGCAGGGCGTGGTGGAGCGTGTGGCGGTGTTGGGCACGGGCGGCATCAGCCATTGGGTCGGCACACCGCAGACCGGCACGATCAACGAGGCCTTTGACCGGCAGTTCCTCGGCGACTTCACGCAGGGGCGCTTCGAGGACATCGCGCGCTGGGACTCCGACGAGGTCATCCGCACGGCGGGCAACGGCGCAGCGGAGATCCGCAACTGGCTGGTCGCGGCCGGCGCCTTTGGCGCGCGCACGGCGCGGTCCCTGGCCTATGAGCCGGTCCGGGCCTGGAGCACCGGCATTGGCGTGCTGGAGATGCAGGCATGAACCGGCACGCGCTCGAACGCTTCCTCTTCGACTTCGACAAGCGCAGCGCGCTGCAAAGCGCGCTGCGCGACAACCCCGAAGCCAGCTTCCAGGGTTACGAACTCACCGCGGAAGAAAAGGCCGCGATCTTCGCCAAGGACGTGGCCACCCTCTACCAGTGGGGCGTGCACCCGCTGCTGGTGCGCAACTTCGCCGGCACCGTCGGCGTTCGATACGTCGCCGAGTACGCCAAGCGTGGGCTCAACGCCTGAATCAAGACCAAGGAATCCCTTCATGAAACACCACCCTTCCGTCCGCTCCCGCTGGGTCGTCGCCCAGGGCGTTCGAACCCACTATGCCGAAGCCGGCGATGGCGAGCACAAGGTGCTCGCCCTGCACGGCGGCGGTGCCGGCTCCTCCGGCGCCTCCGGCATGGGGCCGGTGCTGCCTTTGCTGGGCAGCGATTTCCACGTGTTGGCGCCCGACTCGATCGGCGGCTTCGGCCTGACCGACGTCCACGCGCCCACGCCCTACGGCCTCATCAGCCGGGCCCGGCACACCGCCGACTTCATCGACGCGCTGGCGATCGACCGTTGCAGCCTCATCGGCAATTCGCAAGGGGCCTGGGCCGGCGTCTATTACGCGATGCTGCACCCCGACCGCGTGAAAAAACTGGTCATCGTCTCCTCGCTCACCATCGCCGGGTCCATGGGCATCAAGCAGGCGCCCAATGCCGCGATGAAAGCCCTCATGGGCTACGACGGCACGCGCCAGGGCATGAAGGCGCTGCTGGAGGCGCTCATCATCGATCCGGCCCGCATCACCGACCAGCTCATCGACGACCGCCAGGCCGCCGCCACCCGCCCGGGGGCGCTGGATGCCTTCCGCCGCATGGCAGCGGGCATCGAGCACGTGCGCAACGACCCGGTGCTCTCGCTGCAGACCCAGTGGCAGCGCGCCCTGCCCATCCTCACCGAGCGCATCCCGACCCTGATCCTCTGGGGCAAGGAAGACACCTTTGCCCTGCCCGAGACCGGCCAGGCGCTGGCAGACCTGCTGCCCGCCGCGCGCATCGAATGGGTGGAGGGCGCGGGCCACCAGGTGCAGACCGACGCACCGGAAGCCTCCGCCCGGCTCATCAGGGACTTTCTGCATGAATAGGACCACCATGCCCCAATCCGACGCCGCTCCCGAGCGCATGCCGGGCATGGTGCCTGGCGTGCGCGCCGGTGGCTTTCTGTTCCTGTCGGTGGTCCGTGGCCGGGAACCGGGCACGGGCCGGTTCCCCGCGGACCCCCTGGAGCAGGCGAGGCTGGCGCTGAAGAACCTGTCGGAAGTGCTCAAGGCCTCGGGCGGCACGCTGGCCGATGTCGTGAAGGTCACGCTCTATCTGGGCGACCTTCGCCACCGCGACGCCTTCCACCAGGCCTGGATGGAGGCCTTCCCGGCCGATCCGCCGGCGCGCACCGCCGTGGGCGTGGCAGACCCGAACGCCTCGCCCGGCGGCGGTGCCCTGTTCGCGCTGGACGTGATCGCCCTGGCGCGCTGATGCTCGATCTGCGGTCCTTCGCGCCCCGCACCGGCGGCCCGCCGATGTACGCGCAGCTGTATGCGCTGTTCCGCCAGCGCATCGAAAGCGGCGAGTGGACCGTGCACGAACGCATTCCCGCGCTCGAGGAACTCATGGCGGAGTTCCATGTGGCGCGCGTCACCCTGCGGCACGCGCTGGGCTTGCTGGAAGCCGAAGGCCTCATCCAGCGGCAGCAAGGCCGGGGCACCTTCGTGGTGGAGAAGCCCGCCTCCAAGGTCTTCTACCGCGTGCCGCCCACCTGGGACGAGCTGCTGTCCACCGTGCCCGACATCGAATTCGACGTGCTGGAGGATGGCGTGGCCGACAGGCTTCCATCGCCCGCCCACGCCATCGGCACCGTGGCACCCGCCTACCGCTTCCTGCGCCGCCGCATGCTGCGGCACAAAGTGCCCTACGGAATCGGGACCACCTACATCGAGGCGCGGGCCTTCGAGGCCATCGGCCATCACCGGTTTGCCAGGCCCGTGCCGATGGTGGTGCTCAACGAGCACCTGGCCGGCGGGATCGCCACCGCCCAGCAGACGGTGCGGGCGGCGATCGCAGACCTGCGGACCGCGGAGTGCCTGGCGCTGGAGCCCGGCGCCCCGGTGCTGACGGTGGCGCGGTCCGCGACCGATGCCCAGGGCGTGCTGGTCTACGAGTCGCTGGGCGTCTTCCGGGGTGATTTTGTCGAGGTGCACATGTCCCTGGTGAACCGGTAGGCCGCCCATGCCCCGGCCTGCCACTTTCTACCGACCCGACGCGCTTCCCGCGGACCACAACGTGGGCTACCTGATGAAGCGCGTCGTCAACGGCCTCGGGCACGACATCGATGCCTTGCTGGAACCCCAGGGTCTGACGCACGCGCAGTGGATGCCGCTCTACAAGCTGCACCTGGGCCAGGGCCGCACCGTGGCCGAACTCGCGGCCCTGTGTCTGATGGATGCGGGCGCGATGACCCGCACGCTGGACCGGCTCGAACGCAAAGGGCTGGTGCGCCGCAGCCGCTCCGAGAGGGACCGTCGGGTGGTCGATCTGGCGCTCACGCCGCAAGGCCGCGCGGCGGCCGCGCGGATTCCGTTCGTCCTGTGCGAGGTGCTCAATGCCCGCCTGGAAGGTTTTTCCACGGACGAGTGGCACCAGCTGCAGTCCTTTCTCCATCGCATGCTCGACAACGCGGCCGGGCCGCGATGACAGGCCACGTGTCCTGGCCCTGCCTGCCGCGGCAAGGCCGCGGGCAGCCGCTCAGGGCGAACGGATCTCCACCACCTGGTCGATCGCGCCGAACAAGGCCTCGCCCTGCGGGCCGCCAGCCAGGATGCGCACGCGGTCCCCGTGCTGCAGGTAGGGCGGCAGGCGGTCCTCGGGCTCGCCCTGCAGCTGGGCTCGCACGCGGGCTTCGGTGATGCAGGCACTGCCCGAGGCGGGGTCGGCGTTGCTGACCGTGCCCGCTCCGACAATGCTGCCCGCCACCAGGGCCCGCGTGCGCGCCAGGTGGGCGATGATCTGCGCGAAGTTGAACACCACCTCGCTGTTGGCATGCGGTTCGCCGAAACGTTGGCCATTGACCTCGATGCGCACGCGCCCATCGAACATGTGGTCTTTCCAGGCCTCGCCCAGCGCGGCCGGGGTCACGGCAATCGGTGCGAAGCTGGTGGCGGGCTTGCTCTGGTAGAAGCCAAAGCCCTTGGCGAGCTCACCCGGGATCAGGCCGCGCAGCGACACGTCGTTGAGCAGCACCACCAGCGCGATGCGCCCGGCCGCCTGCTCGGCGGTCGTGCCCATGGGCACGTCCTGGGTGATCACCGCGACCTCGGCCTCCAGGTCCACCAGGTGCGCCGCGTCGGTGGCCACGATGGGGTCCAGGGGGCCGAGCATCACGTCCGAACCGCCCTGGTACACCAGGGGCTCGATGTCGTAGCGTGGCGGAATGGGCTCCTTGCGCCATTGGTAGATCAGGCGCGCGTGGTTGCGGTAGACCGAGGCGTCGGCCCACTGGTAGGCCCGGGGCAGCGGCGCCATGCACCGCGCGGGGTCCAGGGGCTCGGCGTGGCGCCAGCCCTCGGCCTGCAGCGCGAGGCGGCGCTGCTCCAGGCCCGGGGCCTGGGTGTCCCACGCGTCCAGCAGGGCTTGCATCGTGGGCAGGTCGCGGCCTGCGGGCACCCATTGCTGGCCATCGGGGCTGACCAGCATGAGTTCACCGTCCCGGGTGCCGTTGTGGCGTGTGGCGAGTCGCAGGTGCAGTGGGGGTAGGGGTGGGGTCATGGGGATGGTGGTTGACAGGGTCAGAGGCCGCGCTCGCGCACGCTCAGCGAGGAACGGAAGGGTTTCTTCAGCCGGTAGAGCTGGGCCGGGCGGTTGCGGCCGCCGAGCTTGGTCGCGCCGGGCACTTCTTCCAGGATGCCAAGGTCGTCGAGCTTGCGCCGGAAGTTGGGCAGGTTCAAGGGTTGCGCCAGCACGGCCTCGTAGACCGCATGAAGCTCGGGCACGGTGAACTCGTCGCCGCAGAGGAACGCCGGCAGCGACGAGTAGGCGGCCTTGCTGCGCACGCGCGCCACCACGCCGGCGATGATCTGCGCATGGTCGAAGGGCAGGGCGGGCAGCCTGCCCACCGGGAATCGCTGCACCGTCTCGCCCAGCAGGCGCGCGGGCACCAGGGCGTAGTAGACGACGCTGAGCGACCAGCCCCGTGGATCGCGGCCGGGGCCGGAGAAGGTGCCGTACTCTTCCAGGTAAGGGCTGGCGACACCGGCCTTGTGTTGCAGCACGCGCGCAGCCGCCGCGCCGGCGTGGTCGTCCCGGTCCTCCCGCACGCGGTCCCCGGGCAGCGCCCACAGGCCCTTGAAGGGCGCGCGCTCGCGCTTGAACAGCGCGACCGCCAGCTCGCCTTCGACCAGGGTCAGGAGCACGGCGTCGACGGTCAGGATGATGGACATGGCGGGGATTTTTCCGGGATTCTAATGCTTAGATTCAGAATGCACCGAATAGGCGATGGAGCTCTAATACTTAGATTATCGGTCTTGCTCAAGACTAAGATTCAAAAAGAATCAAAGTAGGTATACTGAGGCCATCGGCACCTGCCACGCGGAGGACGGACATGCGCACCCAGCTCCTGATCATCGACCCCCAGAACGACTTCTGTGACATCGAGGGCGCAGCGCTGCCGGTGGCCGGTGCGCGTGAAGACCTGCGGCGGCTGGCCCGCTTCATCGACGCGCACACGGCGCGCCTGAGCGACATCACGGTGACGCTGGATTCGCACGCGAGCGTGGCGGTCGAGCGCACCACCTTCTGGCTGACCCGCGAGGGGCAGGCCGTGGCGCCGTTCACCTTCATCACGGCCGCGGGCGTGAGGGCTGGCGACCACCGCCCGCGCGATGCCCGCCTGACCGGCCAGGTCGTGGCCATGCTCGATCAACTGGCCGCCGCGGGCAAGGACGGCATGGTGGTGTGGCCGGTGCACTGCGTCACGGGCACCTGGGGCCACAACATCCAGAGCGATCTCGCCGACAGCCTCGCCGCCTGGGAAATGGCCCACCAGCGCGCGGTGGCCAAGGTGCTCAAGGGGGCGTACCCGCTGAGCGAGCACTTCGGCGTCTTCGAGGCCGACGCGCCCGTGGCGTCGGTGCCGGGCACCCAGTTCAACCGCGAGCTGGCCGCGTCATTGGCCGACGGGGCCGACGTCGTCGCGTTCGCCGGTCAGGCATCGAGCCACTGCGTGGCCGCGAGCTACGACCAGTTCATGCGCTTCCTGGCCAGCGCGCCGGCGTTCGCGCCGCAGGTGGTGCTGCTGCGCGACTGCATGAGCCCGGTGCCCGGCTTTGAAACCCTGGCCGAGCGCCTCTTCGACAGGGCGCGCTCGGCCGGCACCCTGGTGCTGAGCGTGGACGAGTTCGCCGCGCGCATTCGCTGATGCCGGATCAAGACAAGGAGCACGCCATGGGCACTGCCACCGACACCCCCCCAGCGGCCGAGCCGGCGTTCTCGCCCGTCGTGACCTCGCTGCTGGGCACCGACCTCTACAAGTTCACGATGCTGCAGCCCATGCTGCACTCGATGCCGGCCAACCAGGCGGAGTACCGCTTCGTGTGCCGCAACCCGCCCGGCTATCCCTTGAGCGAGATCCGGGAGGAGGTCGAGCGCGAGATGGCGCACCTGTGCACCCTGCGTTTCAGCGAGGACGAGCTGCAATACCTGGGCGGCCTGCGCTACATGAAGTCCGACTTCGTCGACTTCCTGCGCATCTTCCAGCTCCAGCACCGCTACGTGACGGTGGGCGCCGAAGGCGAGCACCTGGTCATCGTGGCCAAGGGGCCGCAGATCCATGTGATGTTCTTCGAGATCTTCGTGCTGGCCATCGTCAACGAGATCTACTTCCGGCGCCTGTCCACGCCCGAGGTGCTGGCCGAAGGCCGCCGGCGCCTGCGCGAGAAGATTGCGCTGCTGCGCACCGTCGGCGCCCGGCGCCAGCACCCCTTCGAGTTCTTCGACTTCGGCGTGCGCCGCCGCTTCTCGGCCGCCTGGCAGGAGGAGGTGGTGGCCACGTTCGCGAAAGAGGTGCCCGGGTACTTCAAGGGCACCTCCAACGTGTACCTGGCCAAGAAGTACGGCCTGGTGCCGATCGGCACCATGGCGCACGAGTACCTGCAGACCTTCCAGGCCATGGGTGTGCAGCTCAAGGGCTTCCAGAAAGCCGCGCTGGAGACCTGGGTGCAGGAGTACCGCGGCGACCTGGGCGTGGCCCTGACCGATGTGGTGGGCATGGACGCCTTCCTGGCGGACTTCGACCTGTACTTCGCCAAGCTTTTCGATGGCCTGCGCCACGACTCGGGCGACCCGGTGGTGTGGGGCGAAAAAGCCCTGGCGCACTACGAGCGCCTGAAGATCAATGCCCACACCAAGCGCCTGGTGTTCTCCGACGGGCTGGACCTGCCGAGCGCGATCGGCCTCTACGAACACTTCGCCGACCGCATCCAGACCGGCTTTGGCATCGGCACCAACCTCACCAACGACATGGGGCTGCGGCCGCTGAACATCGTGATGAAGCTGGTGAGCTGCAACGGGCAGCCGGTGGCCAAGCTCTCGGACTCGCCGGGCAAGACGATCTGCGACGACGAGACCTTCCTGGCCTACCTGCGCCAGGTGTTCCGCATCGCGGCCTGAGGCGCAGCGCCGCCCCGCGACCGCGGTGGGTGTGCGACTGAATTCCACTCCTTGGAATTGGGGTGGTGCGCGCCCAGGGCAGTCGACCTAAGCTCCGCACAGGTGCGCACGGGGACGCCGTGCGCCCGTCCATACCCAGAACCGGAGACACAGACACATGAGCCACCCACTTCCCTTGTCGCGCCGCCGCTTCAGCGCTGCGCTCGGCGCCAGCCTCGTCCTGCCGTTCGCGGCGCCAGCGCAAGCCCAGGCGCAGGCCTTTCCGAACAAGCCGATCCGCATCCTGGTGCCGTTCGCGGCCGGCGGCCCGACCGACCTGATGGCGCGCGCCGTGGGCAAGAACCTCTCGACCTCCATGGGCCAGCCGGTGATCATCGAGAACAAGCCCGGTGGCGGTGGCGTGATCGCCATGGGCGAGGTGGCACGCGGTCCGGCCGACGGCTACACGCTCGTGTTCCCGTCCATCCTCGCGGTGACCAACCCCGCGCTGATGGCCAATTACCCATTCGACACGCTGCGCGATTTCGCGCCGCTGACGGTGGTGGGCTACATCCCGCATGCGCTGGTGGTGCGGCCCGATTTCCCCGCCAAGGACCTGCAGGCCCTGGTGGCCATGGCCAAGGCCGCGCCCGGCAGCGTCAACTACGGCTCCTCGGGCAACGGCACCTCGGCCCACCTTGGCGCCGCGCTGTTCGCGCAGCGCGCCGACATCAAGGTCACGCACGTGCCCTACCGCGGCGCGGCCCCGGCGGTGCAGGACCTGCTGGGCGGCCAGATCCAGTTCATGTTCCTCGACATGAGTTCCGCGCTGGCGCAGATCAAGACCGGCAAGCTGCGCGCGCTGGCCGTGGCCCCCGCCAACCGCTTCGCGGGCCTGCCCGAGGTGCCCACCGTCGCCGAGCAGGGCTACCCGGGGTTCAACGTGCACGGCTGGTACGGCCTCTTCGCCCGCAGCGGCACGCCCGCGCCGGTCATGCAGACGCTGTACGCCGAGGTGAAGAAGGCGCTGGCGTCGGCCGAGATCCGCGAGCTGTTCCAGAACTACGGCATCGAAGCCGGGGGCATGCCACCCGAGGACTACACCGAGATCGTGCGCAAGGACCTGGCCATGTGGAAGCGCACGGTGGACCAGCTTCAGATCACACTGCAATAAACTCATGATCATCGCGATTCCCGACGACTACCAGGACTGCGTGCGGCAGCTGGACTGCTTCGCCCAACTCGCCGGCCACGAGGTGCGCATCTTCAACGACTCGGTCAAGGGCACCGAGGCGCTGGCGGCGCGCCTGGCCGATGCCGAGGCCATCGTGCTCACGCGCGAGCGCACGCGCATCGACGCGGACTTGCTCGATCGCCTGCCCAAGCTGCGCCTGATCAGCCAGACCGGCAAGCTCGCGGGCCATGTGGACCTGGCCGCCTGCACCGCGCGCGGCGTGCTGGTGGCCGAAGGCAGTGGCGCGGGGTCGGCCACGGCCGAGATCGCCTGGGCCCTGGCGCTGGCCAGCCGGCGCCACCTGGTGAGCGAAGCCAACCGGCTGCGCCAGGGGCAGTGGCAGGGGCACCTGGGCCAGCAGCTCTGCGGCCAGCGCCTGGGCGTCTGGAGCTACGGCCGCATCGGCCGGCAGGTGGCGGGCTACGGGCGCGCTTTCGGCATGAAGGTGTGGGTGTGGGGCCGCGAGGCCTCGACCGCCGCCGCGCGCGCCGACGGCTTCGAGGTGGCGCCCTCGCGCGACGCCTTCTTTGCCCAGAGCGATGTGATCAGCCTGCATGTGCGGCTCCACGCCGAGACGGTGGGCATCGTCACGGCCCAGGACCTCGCCCGCATGAAGCCCACGGCGCTGCTGGTCAACACCAGCCGGGCCGAGCTGATCGAGCGCGGTGCGCTGGTGCACGCCCTGTCGCAGGGCCGGCCCGGTTTTGCCGCGGTCGATGTCTACGAGGAGGAGCCGGTGCTGGGCGCGGACCACCCCTTGCTGCGCCTGCCCAACGCGCTGTGCACCCCGCACATCGGCTATGTGGAGAAGGACAACTACGAGCGCTACTTCGGCATCGCCTTCGACCACATCGTGGCCTACGCGCAAGGCCGCCCGACCGGGGTGCTCAACCCCGAAGCCAGGACAGCAGCAGCGGGTTGATCGCGTCGGCCCGCTCGTACTGCACCCAGTGCCCGGCACCTGCCACGGTGCGGGTGTGGGCATCGCGCAGGGGCGCGGCCAGCGCGGCGGCGATGGTGGCGGGTTCGGCCGTCACATCGTGTTCACCCCAGGCCAGCAGGGTCGGCCCGGCGCAGCGGGCCAGCGCGTCGGCCAGGCCGCCGGCGCGCGAAATCTCCTTGCTGCGAAAGCGCGTGCGCACGCAGGCCTCGGTGTGCACGCGCAGCGCGAGCGCATCGATCTCGTCGGGCGCGCCGCTGAGCATGTGCATGGCCAGGTTGTGGCGCATGGCGCGCTCCACGGCGGGCGCGTCGCCCGCGCGCCAGGCGGGCTTCCAGTTGACCAGTTCGCCCCGGGGCCGGCGCGGCCCCTGGTGCCCGCCGCTGCCCAGCAAGGCCAGGCGCCGCACCTGCGGCCGTTGGGCGGCCAGGTGCGCGGCCACCAGGCCGCCGAAGGAGAAGCCCACCAGTTGCAGCGGCGTCTGTGCGCCGATCAACGCGTCCAGCGTGGACCGCGTGGGCGCCAGCAGCGAGGCCAGGCCTTCGCCTTCGGGCGCGTCCGAATCGCCGAAGCCGGGGAGGTCGGGCACCCACACCGTGTGTTGTCCGGCCAGGGCCTCGATGTTGCGCACCCAGTGCAACCAGCTGCCATGGCCGCCGTGCACCAGCACCACCGGCGTGCCGCTGCCGAAGCCGCGCCAGCAGACCTGGCCGCCGGCCCATGCCACGCGCTCGGTGCGGGCCTGCGCCGACAGGGTGTCGATCAGGGCCGCGTCAGTCCGCATGCGCGAGCACCACCACGCCGTCGGCCGCCTTCACGCCCTGGCCTTCGGGCAGCACGAACACCGGGTTGATCTCGGCCTCGATCAGGCGCTCGCCGAGCTGCGCGGTCATCTGGGAGAACGCGACGATGGCCGAGACCAGGGCCTCGACGTCGGCCTTGGGGCGGCCCCGGTAGCCGTCGAGCAGGGGCCAGGTCCGCAGCTCGCGCAACATGCCGTGCGCCACCGCCCGGCTCAGGCCGCCTTGCGGGGGCAGCATGCGCAGGGTGGTGTCCTTGAACAGCTCGGCGGTGATCCCGCCCATGCCCAGCAGGATGGCGGTGCCCAGCGCATCGCGGTGCATGCCGAGGATGAGCTCGGTGCCTCCCGAGACCATCTCCTGCACCAGAAAGCGCGTGGGCTTCACACCGGCCCGGGCCTGCACCTCGTCGGCCATGCGGGTCAGGCGCGCGCCGATCTGCCCGGGTGCGACGCCGACGGCCACGCCGCCCACGTCGCTCTTGTGCGTGATCTCGCCGGTGAGGATCTTCAGCACCACGCGCTCGCCCAGCGCGCGCGCGGCCTGCTCGGCCTCGGCGGGTGAGCCCACCACGGTCTCGGCGGTGCAGGGGATGCCAAAGCGCGTGAACAGCCGCTTGCACTCGGCTTCGTCGAGCGAGCCGCCGCCGATGTCCTGCACCGCCACCGGGGCGCCCGGCGGCGCGGCGGCCGGTTCGGCCCAGCGGCGGGTTTGCAGCATGCTGTTGAGGGCCACGCTGCAGCTCTCGGCGTCGGCGAAGGCGGGCACGCCGCGCTGCGTCAGCAGGGCGGCCACCTGGGGCGCGTGCGGGCTCACATAGGCGATCACCGGCTTGTCGCTCAGCGGCAGGCAGTCCTGGATGGCGTTGGCCATCAGCTCGGGCATGGCCAGGCTGGACGAGCCCACGATGATGGTCAGCGCGTCGTAGCTCGGGCTCTCCAGCAGGGCGCGGATGGCGCCGCGCAGCAGCTCGGGTTGCAGGCCGGCCAGCGTCACGTCGATCGGGTTGCGGTCCAGCGCGGCCTGGTCGCCGGTCTGCAGCGCGCGCAGTTTCGCGGCGGTGGCCTCGTCGGGCGGCGGGGTCTCCAGGCCCGAGACGCCGTAGCTGTCCGACACCAGGGTGCCGGCGCCGCCGGTGGAGGTGAGGATGGCCACGCGCGGGCCGCGCAGCACGCGGCCGGTGGACAGCGCCGCCGGAATGTCCAGCAGGTCGCTGAAGGTCTGCGCGCGGATCACGCCCACCTCCTTGAAGAGCGCGTCGTACATGCGGTCGGCGCCCGCGAGCGCACCGGTGTGCGACACGGCGGCCTGCGCGCCGGCCTCCGAGCGGCCGATCTTGAACGCCACCACCGGCTTGCCCGCGCGCGCCGCCTTCAGCGCGGCCTGGCGGAAGCGTTCCGGATGGCGCACGCTCTCCACGTACAGCGCGATGACCCGCGTGGCCTCGTCGTCGGCCAGGTGGTCCACGAAATCGGCGAGGTCCAGGTCCACCTCGTTGCTGGTGGAGATCAGCTTGGACAGCCCGATGCCGCGCGCTGCCGCGCGCGAGAGCAGGGCGCCCAGGATGCCGCCGCTTTGCGAGACCACGCCCACCGGGCCGGCGGGAAAGTGGTCCATCTCCAGCGCGCCGCTGGCCGAGAGGACGATGTGGTCGGTGAGGTTGACCAGGCCGATGGTGTTCGGCCCGAGGATGCGCATGGAGCCCGCGGCCTGGCGCAACTGCGCCTGGCGGCGCGCGCCTTCCTCGCCGGTCTCGGTGTAGCCGCTGGCCAGCACGATGGCCGCGGCCGTGCCGCGCGCGGACAGGTCCGACACGGCCTTGTGCGCGCGCTCGGCCCCGAGCAGCACGATGCCCACGTCCGGCACGGCCGGCAGCGAGGCCACGTCGGGATAGCAGCGCAGCCCGTCGATGTGGTCCACGCGCGGGTTGATCGGGTAGATGTCGCCGGTGAAGCCGTGCTTGCGCAGATAGGCCACCGGGCGGCCGGCGGTCTTGCCCGCGTCGGCCGAGGCGCCGATGACGGCCACGCTGCGCGGCTGCAGCAGCCGGGAAATGGGAGACAAGGGCGTCATGGGGCGTTCATTCCTTGGGCGCGGCCTTGTTCAGGAAGGCCATCACCGAATCGCGGTGCTCGGTGCTGGTGTAGCAGATGCCCTGCGCCTGGCTGCCCTGGGCGAACACCTGCTGCGCCGGCAACTCGAAGGTCTGGTTCAGGATGGTCTTGCTCAGTGCCAGTGCCGTGGCCGAGCCCTGGCTGAGCTCGCGCGCCCAGGCCTGGGCGTCGGCCAGCAGGCGGTCCGCCGAGGTCTTGCGGTCCGCGATGCCGAGCGAGAGTGCCTCGTCGGCATCCACCTTGCGGCCGGTGAAGATCAGCTGCTTGGCCATCGGCAGGCCCACGCGGCGCGGCAGAAAGTACATGCCGCCGCCGTCGGGCACGATGCCGCGGTGGATGTACGACCAGGTGAAGCTGGCCCACTCGCTGGCCATCACGAAGTCGCAGGCCAGGGCGGTGTCCGCGCCCAGGCCGGAGGCCGCGCCGTTGACAGCGGCGATCACCGGCTTGGGCATGGTGTGCAGCAGCATCTGCGTGTGGTGCACGCGCTGCTGCCGGTGCCAGCCGTTGAAACCCACTTCGCCCGCCGGGGCGTTCATGCGCTTTTCCATGCCCGCCACGTCACCGCCCGCGCAGAAGCCTTTGCCCGCGCCGGTGAGCACCAGCGCGCGGATGGCCTTGTCGGCCGCGACCTGCTCCAGTGCGTGGATGAACTCGGCGCGCATGGCGTCGCTCATGGCGTTGCGTTTCTCGGGCCGGTTCAGCGTGAGCGTGGCGATGCCGGTGTCAACCTGCAGATCGATCAGGGGAGGCGTGGACATGGTGGGTTCCAGAGGGAGAGGTCAGTTCGAGGTGATGTTGTTTTCTTTGACGATCTTGCGCCAGCGCGCTTCTTCGGCGCGCACATAGGTCTCCAGTTCGGCGGGCGCGCCAGCGCTGATCACCAGGCCCTCCTGCTCGACCTTCTTGCGGAACTCGTCGGTGGACACGGCCTTCTTCGCGGCGGCGTTGAGCTTGTGGATGACATCGGGCGGCGTGCCGGCGGGCGCGTACAGGCCGTACCAGCTCTCCATCACGTAGCCGGGGATGGTCTCCGCGATCGTGGGCACGTTCTTGAGCACCTGCGAGCGCTCGGCCCCGGTCACGCCCAGCGCGCGCAGCTTGCCGCTCTCCAGGCCCGAGGACACGGCGGTGGCGGTGCCGAAGATCATGTCCACCTGCCCACCCATCAGGTCGGTGAGCGCGGGGCCCGCGCCGCGGTAGGGGATGTGCTTCATCTGCACCTTGCCGAGGTTGTCGAACATCTCGCCGGCCAGGTGCGCCGAGGTGCCGTTGCCCTGCGAGGCGTAGTTGAGCTTGCCCGGGTTGGCGCGGGCCGCCTCCAGGACGTCCTTGACGGACTTGTACGGGCTCTCGGCGCGCACCACCAGCACGTTGGGGCCCTTGCCGATGAGGATCACCGGCGCAAATGCCTTGTCGTTGTCGTAGGGCAGCCTGGGCATCAGGCTGGGGTTGACCGCGTGCGCGAAGGTGGAGATCACCAGCGTGTAGCCATCGGCCGGGCTCTTGGCCACCAGGTCGGTGCCGATGATCGTGCCCGCGCCGGGCTTGTTCTCGATCACCACCGTCTGGCCCAGCTCCCTGGACATGCCCAGGCCCAGGGTGCGCGCGATCAGGTCGGTGCCGCCGCCCGGGGCGAAGGGCACGACCAGGCGGATCGGCTTGTCGGGGAACTGGGCCAGCGCGGCGGTGGCGGCCAGCGCCGCCGACACGAAGAGAAGGCTCATCCGCGCTGCGGCGGTTCGACGGGAAAAGGGCATGGTTGTCTCCGGTAGGGCCATGGGGAAAACGGTGTTCTTCTCAGGGAAGCATGCTACGGTCGATGCTTCCCGGCCGCACCCCTTCAATTCCAATCAGTGGAATTCCGCGCATGAAGAACCCACCCGATCCGACCCCGTCCGAGGACAGCTTTGGCAGCTCGCCCACCAACCGATCCCTGGAGCGCGGCATCCTGATCCTGCGTGCCTTTCGCCCCGGCTCCAGCTGGCTGGGCAACGGCGACCTCGCGGAGCGCACCGGCCTGTCGCCCTCCACCATCAGCCGCCTCACGCAGACCCTGGTGGGCGCGGGCCTGCTGCAGCACGACCGCCAGCGCCGCGCGTACCGGCTCGCGCCGCCGGTGCTGAGCTTCGCGCACGCCATGCGGGCGGGCTCCCAGGTGCTCGCGGTGGCCGCGCCGCGCATGCGCGCACTGGCCGAAAGCCAGCGCGTCAACGTGGGCCTGGCCGCGCCCGACCACGACGAGATGGTGTACCTCGAATCCATCCGCTACAACCGCCGCGTGGCGCTGCGCAACGTGGTCTCGGGCCAGCGGGTGCCGATGGAACTCACCTCGCTGGGCCGGGCCTACCTCTCCACCGTGCCGGCGGGCCGGCGCAAGGCGCTGTTCGCCGTGTTCCAGCGGCGCTGCGGCAGCCACTGGCCCGAGGTGCAGGCCGACATCCTGGCGGCCATCCGGCAAGTGCACGAGCAGGGCTACTGCGCGGCGTCCTGGCAGCCCGAGGTGGTGGCCATGGCCATGCCGCTGAGCACGGTGGAAGGTGTGCACGTGCTCAACCTCAGCGTCTCCACCGACGAGCCGCTCTCGCGCGTGGTGCGCGAGCTCTCGGGCTCGCTCAAGGCGCTGGCCGCGGATCTGCAGGGCGCGCTGGCGCGGGAGACGGTGGCATGAGCGCGCCCGGGCCGGCCGTGTGCGGTGCCGAACAGACCTGGCGGGCGCGCCTGCTTACAAAGGCGCCATGATGAAAAAACTGCCTTCCCTGTTCTGGCCGGCCGCGCTGCTCGCTGGCGCCTTGCTCGCCTCCGGGTGTGCCGTGCGCGTGCCCGACAACGTGCGACCCGTGACCTCCTTCGATGTCAAGCGGTACGCGGGCACCTGGTACGAGCTGGCGCGCATCGACCACCGCTTCGAGAAAGGCCTGGTCAACACCACCGCGCAATACAGCCTGAACCCGGACGGCACCGTCAAAGTGGTCAACCGCGGCTTCAACCCGGCGAAGAACGAGTGGAAGGAGGCCACTGGCACGGCCCGCTTCCTGGGCGACCCCGGCACGGCCGCGCTGAAGGTGTCCTTCTTCGGGCCCTTCTACGGCGGCTACAACGTGGTTCACCTCAGCGACGACTACCAGACCGCGCTCGTGATCGGCAACACGCGCGATTACTTCTGGCTGCTTTCGCGGCAGAAGACGATGCCCGAGGCGCAGAAACAGGCGCTGCTGGCCCAGGCTGCCCGCATGGGGGTGGACCTGAACAAGGTGATCCACGTTCCCCAGCAATGAGCGGGGGTGTTGCCGGGCGGTGAAAGCCCGGTGACGAATTCACGCTTTCACGGGCTTTCTGCGCCTGGCGGGCGGTGGGGGCCGCGCGTGCGCGCCAGGGTCTGCAGAATCCAGCCAGTCGAACTTCTCTTCTGGCCATGCCCGTCATCCCGTTTCCCTTGTCCCACAGCCGGCCTAGCGCGCCCGCCGAGCGTGCCCCGGAGCCACCCGGGCGCCTGCGGCCCGACGAAGTGGATGCGCTGACCCAGCTGGACTTCTACGACCGCGCCCGTTCGCATGAAGACAACGGCACGCTGCTCATCGAGCCCGAGGACGAGGCCCAGCTGGTGCGCTACCTGGAATTCCACGGCCTGCGCCTGCCGCGCGCGGTGGCGGCCAGACAGGTGCTGGAGCTGTGCAACGACCTGCGCTGGTCCTACGGCGAGGCCGTGCGCTGCGCGGCGCGCGGCGAGGCCGACATCGCCGTCCACTTCCCCGGGCTCAACGCCGAGAAGCTGGACTACGTTCGCGCCATCGCCAGCCAAGAGCGGGGGATGGCGCGGGACCTCGCGAGAAAGCTCTTCGCCGGTCGCGGCGGCGAGGTGTTTCTGTACTGAGGGAGGGCCCAGGGCGCAGACCAGCACGGCACGAACGCCCCCGGGTCCTGGCGATCCCGAACAACGGCGCTGCCTCGACGGAGTCAGTCGCCGCGGGCCATCGCCAGCACCTCGCGCGCCTGTGCCGCGTCCGTCCCCGGCGTGTCCGAGGTCCAGGCAACGAAGCTGTCGGGCCGCACCAGCACCAGTCGGGCCTCGTAGCGCGCGGCCTCGCCGGTCCGGGCGTCTTCCACCACATTCAGTGGCAGCGCCATGGCGGCTGCGGCTTCCTGGAACGCCTGCACCTCATCGGCGCTGGCACCCAGGGCGATCAGGGTGAAGCCAGGCCCGAAGGCCTCGTACACGTTGCGGCCGCTGGACAGCACGGCCGGCGCGATGTGGTGCCCGGACCGTGCGGCGAACTGGTGGGAGCCCACCGAGCTCGGGCTTTTCCCGCTGCCGTCGCGCTGCACCACGGGCGAGCCTTCGTAGTTCGGCTCGAAGGCGTGCACCTCGCCCACCGCGCCCTGGGCGCGGGCCTGCCAGGCGGCGTCGAAACGCGCCTGGTCGACGGCCGGGTCGTGCGTCTCGAGGAACTCGCGGTCGGTGTCGATGGCTTTGGCGATGAAGTCGCGGATCGTGGAGCCAAACACCGGGCGGCGTTCCGCGTCGTACGAGTCAAGCAGCTGTTCGCCGCCCCAACCCTGCAGGGTGGACGCCAGCTTCCAGCCCAGGTTGCGCGCGTCCTCCAGGCCGGAGTTCACGCCATAGCCACCGTACGGCGGGTGGCTGTGCGCGGCATCGCCGGCGATGAAGACCCGGCCCTGGCGGTACTGGTCGGCCAGCATGAAGCGCAGGTCCCAGAAACCGATGTGCTCGAACTCGACTTCGAACGATGCGCCCACCGCCTCGTGCAGGTAGGCGGCAAAGTCGAAGTTGTCTATGGTGGTGCCCGGCGGCACCGGCGCGTGGAAAAACCAGGTGCTTCCCAGGTCCACCCGGCCGAAGAACTTCCAGTAGCCCTTCAGGCCAGGCTGCAGCACGTTGTAGTAGGACTTGCCAGGGTAGCGCTTGAGCAACTCGTGCAGGCCTTCGGACTTGAACACCAGCAGCACCATCATGCGGTCGTGGTCGGTCCGGGTCTGGGTCAGTCCGGCCTTGTCACGGATCACCGAGCGCGCGCCGTCGCAGCCCACGGCGTAGGCCGCGCGCAGCACTTGGCGGCCCGAGCCGCCACGCTCTGCCACGCTGACTGTCACGCACTCGGCGTCCTGTTGCACGTCCTGCGCTTCCCAGCCGTACAAGGTCTGCACGCTGGGCAGTTGCGCGACGCGGCGGCGCAGCACGGCCTCGGTGGCGTACTGCGGCAGCCGCTCGTTGGTGGTGAAGTAGTACGATTTGACGAGGTCGCGCTGCAGCCAGTCATAGTGCGGGCCCAGCAGGGTGCCATAGGCCGTCAGGCCACCAATGCCGTATTCGGGGGGAATGGTGCGCGCGGCGCGCAGTGCCTGCTCCGCGCCCCAGGCATGGAAGTGCTCCATGGTGCGCTGGGTCAGGTTCTGGCCCTTGGGGATCGGCTGCGGCTGCGGGTAGCGCTCCACCACCACGCAGCGCACACCGCGCTGGCCCAGCTCGATCGCCAGGCCCATGCCCACCGGTCCGCCACCGACGATGACCACCTCGGTGTCGAACGTGTTGTCGTTGCTCATGTTCAATGGGTGCTTTCTCAGTCGGCGGTGATGCCCTGGGCCTTGATCAGGCTGGCCCAGCGTTGGGCGTCGGTCGCCATCAATTGCTGGAACGCTTCCGGGGTGGAATGGGCAGGCGTCATGCCCTGGGTTTCAAAGGCGGTCGCGATCGCGGGTTGCGCGAGGATGTCGCGCAGTTCCTTGTTCAGCTGATCGATCAGCGGGCGCGGTGTGCCCGCGGGCGCCAGCACGCCGTACCACATGTCCACGTTCAGGTTGCCCAGGTTTAGGCTGCTGAGCGGCGGCACGTCGGGCAGCAGCGGGTTCGCCTGGCTGGAGCTGATGGCCAGCGCCTTGAGCTTGCCCGCCTTGATGTGTTGCAGCGCCACGTGGATGGGCAGGAACATGAGCTCGATCTGCCCGCCCAGCAGGTCGGTCACGGCCGGTGCCGTGCCCCGGTAGCCGATGTGGGTGATGGAAATTTTGGCGCGGTTCTTCAGCAACTCCATCGCCAGGTGGTGCGGTGTGCCGGCGCCGGGCGAGCCGTAGTTGAGAGCGCCCGGGCGCGCGCGGGCGCGGTCGAGCAAGTCTTTGAGCGAATCGATCCTGGTGTTGGGATGGGTCACCAGCAACAGCTGGCCCCAGCTCGTGAGCGAGACGGCCGCCAGGTCCTTCACCGGGTTGAAGCCCGCGTTCGGGTACAGCGCGGCGTTCATCACCAGCGTGTTGACGCTCACCAGCAGCGTGCTGCCGTCCGGTGTGGCGCGAACCACCTCCTGGGTGCCGATGTTGCCGGAGGCGCCGGCCTTGTTCTCGACGAAGAATGGCCGCTTCAGGCGCTCGGCCAGCTGGGGTGCGATCTGGCGCGCGATCAGGTCGATGCCGGTGCCCGGGGTGAAGGGCACCACCAGGCGCACCGGCCCGTTCGCGGGGGCCTGGGCCTGCACGAAAGGCGCGGCCACTGTGGCCAGGCCACCGAGCACGAGGCGTCGTCGAAAAGGGGAGCGGGGAAGAAGCGTGGAAAGGCGGTTCATGGTGTTGTCTCCATTGGTGAGGGAGAATTAAAGCAACACCTTTGACATTCATCAAACGGAAGATTTTGAAGAACTCTTCAAGAAAACTGATCAATGTAGGCAGCCGGCAACTCCAGGCCTTCCTCGAGGTCGCGCGCCTGCGCAGCTTTGCCAAGGCGGCCGAACAGGTGCACCTGTCGCCCTCGGGCATGAGCATGCTGGTCAAGGAGCTGGAAGACCAGGTAGGCGCACGCCTGTTCGACCGTACCACGCGCTCGGTCACGCTCACCGACGCCGGGCGGCGGCTGCAGCCGGTGGCCGAGCGCATCGTTGCCGAGCTGCGCGCCATCGACGATGTGATCGGCGGCACGGAAGCGGCGGTGCGCTCGCGCATCGACGTGGCGGCCACACCCATGGTCTCGGCCAGCCTGCTGCCGGAGGTCATCAGCGCCTTCAACCAGAGCCATCCGCAGGTGCAGATCCACCTGGCGGATGTGGACGTGAGCGTGGTGCGGCAGCGCATCCTCGAGGGCGAGGCCGACATCGGCCTGGGCTTTTTCATCAAGCCCGCTGTGGGCCTGCAGCGCCAGCCGCTGTGCAAGTTCCGGCTGATGCGCATCAGCCCGCCGGGCAAGGGCGCTGGCGGCCTGGGCCCCAGCCAGATGTGGAGCAGCCTGGCGGAGCTGCCACTCATCAGTCTGCCGGTCGACAACCCGATCCAGGCGGTGATTGAGAAGCACCTCGCACGCCTTGGGCGCGCGCACGAGGAGCGCCCGCGCATGAACCTGATCGGCACCCTGATCGCCATGGTGCGCGCCGGCCGTGGCCATGCCATCGTGCCGTCCTTCGCCCTGGAGGACTGCCTGCGCCAGGGGCTCAAGGTGTCCATGCTCAGCAACCCCACGGTGCACATCGAGCTGCATGTGGTATCGCTGCGCGGCACGCAGCCTAAGCTGGCGGCCAAGGCCTTCGCCTCGGCCGTGCGCAATGCCGCGTCGCGCCTGCCGGGCTAGGCCCGGCCTTTGCCGCGCGTGGTGCGCGCCGGTCGCCGCGCCACCTCGCGCAGCGCTTCCAGCAGGCCGTCGACCGCCGCGAAACCGCATGCGTCCTTGCGCCAGTACATGGTCATGGCGCTGGGCGTCTCCAGCAGCAGCGGCAGGCGCTTGAGCATCTTCCAGCGCTCCGGCAGCTCGATCGCGCGCTCGGAGACCACGGCCACCATGTCGCTCTCGGCCACCAGGGCGATGGTGGCGAGCAGGGAGTTGGACTGCACGCTCGCAGGGGGGATGGTGCGGCCAGCAGCCGAGAGCGCCGATTCGAGCAGGTCGCGCGCAGGGATGTCGCGCGTCCAGACCACCCAGCGCTGGGCCAGCAGGTGCGACCACTGCAGCGACTTGCGCTGCGCCAGCGGGTGGTCCGGGCGCACCGCGAAATGCAACCGCTCCTCGTAGAGCACCTCCGAGGCGAGGCTCGGGTCGTGGTACTTGGTCGCCGGGCGGCCGACCGCGATGTCGATCTCGCGTTGCGTGAGTTGCTGGAACAGGCGGTCCATCGGCGCCTCGACCAGTTCCACGCTCGCGTTGGGCATGCGGGCCAGCAAGGCCAGCACCGCCTGCGGCACCACGCCTGCGATGGTGGCGCCCGAGGCACCGATCACCGCGCGCCCGCTGCCGCCGTCGCGCAGCGCGGCCATCTCGTCCCGCGCGCGGTCGAGTTCGTTGCCGATGTGCACCGCGAACTCGCGCAGGATCAGGCCATGGGCGGTGGGCCGAAGCCCGCGCGCGTGCCGCTCGAAGAGGGTCAGTCCGATGTCGGCCTCCAGCTCCTTGAGCCACTTCGAGAGCGCCGGCTGCGTCATGTGCAGCCGCTCGGCGGAGTGGCTGATGTTCTGCGTCTGCGCCAGGCTCACGAGGATCTGCAGGTGCCGCAGGCGCAATCGGTTCGTCCAGTCCATGGGCCGTCCTGCTATGTTCGAAATGTGATGGATCAGAGCAATTCATCATTTTACGTGGCATGGCATCGGCCAAATACTCGAAGCCTTCCAAGAACAGGAGACAAGACCATGATTCGCCGAACCCTTCTGGCCTGCGCCGCGCTGTCTGCCTTCGCCGTGGCGGCGCAACCCCAGGACACCTACCCGTCCAAGCCCATCAAGTTCATCGTGGGCTATTCGCCCGGTGGCTCCAACGACATCCTCGCGCGCATCGTCGCCAAGCGCCTGGGCGACAGCCTGGGCCAGCCGGTGGTGGTGGAAAACCGCCCCAGCACGGGCGCGATCGTGGGGGCGGTGGTGACCAAGCAGGCGCCTGCTGACGGCTACACGCTGATGATTGGCGCCAGCGGCCCGCTGGTGATCAATGCCGCCACGTACTCCAACCTGCCGTACTCGCCACAGAGAGACTTCATTCCGATCTCCACCATCGCGACCTTTCCGCTGATCGTCTCGGTCAAGGCCGACTCGCCCTTCAAGTCCATGCCCGACCTGGTGAAGTACACCAAGGAGAACCCGCAGCTCTCCAACTACGCCTCCAGCGCCTCCACTTTCCAGCTCGCCACCGAGCTGCTCAAGGAGCGCACCGGCATCCAGTCGCAGCACGTACCCTACAAAGGCAGCGGCGACTCGATGAAATCCGTGGCCGGCGGTGAGACCACGTTCAGCATGCTCGATCCCGGCCCGGCGGCCGGTGCGATCAACGGCAAGCTGGTGCGCGGCCTGGCGGTGTCGTCCGACGCGCGCAACCCGTCGTTCCCCGACATCCCCACGCTGAAAGAGCAGGGCATCGACCTGAGCATCCAGTTCTGGATCGGGCTGTTCGCCCCGGCCGGCACGCCCGCGCCCATTGTGAAGCTGCTCGAGCGCGAGGTGGCCAAGGCGGTGCAGCACCCGGAGACGCTCAAGAGCATGGCCCAGTTGGGCCTGACGCCGGCCTCCACTACCTCGGAAGCCTTCGCGCGCCAGATCGCGCAGGAGATTCCTGCCTGGACCGAGGTTGCCCGCAAGAACAACATCCGAGCCGATCAGTGAGCATGAACGAGGCCCTATATCGCGCGCCGCGCCTGTTCATCGGCGGGCAGTGGCGAGCCGGCAGCGCCGAGACCCGCAGCCCGGTCATCAACCCGGCGACCGAGGCCGTGCTCGACGAACTCACGCACGCCTCGGCGCGCGACCTCGATGACGCGCTCGTCGCCGTGGCGCAGGGCTTCAAGGTCTGGCGCGCCACGCCGGCGGCGGCACGCCAGCGCGTGCTGTTGCAAGGGGTGCAGAACCTGCGCACGCAGCGCGAGACCATCGCGCACCTGCTCACGCTGGAGCAGGGCAAGCCTCTGGCCCAGGCGCGCCTGGAGGTGGACGTGGCCGCCGACATGGTGCAGTGGTACGCCGAGCAGGCCCGGCGCGTGTACGGCCGCATCCTGCCAGCGCCGCAGCCGGGCGCGGACTACGAGGTGCGCAAAGAGCCCGTGGGCGCCTGTCTGCTGATGTCGCCCTGGAACGTGCCGGTGATCCTCGCAGCGCGCAAGCTCGGCGGCGCGCTGGCTGCGGGCTGCGCCTGCATCCTCAAGCCGGCCGAGGAAACGCCGGCCTCGGTGGCGAAGATGGTCGAGTGCTTCGTCGAAGCGGGTGCGCCCGATGGCGTGATCAACCTCGTCTTCGGCGTGCCCGCCTTCGTGTCCTCGCACCTCATCGCCTCGGATGTGATCCGCAAGGTCTCCTTCACCGGCTCGGTGGCGGTGGGGCAGGGCCTGGCCCGCCTGGCCGCGCCCGGCCTCAAGCGCCTGACGCTGGAGCTCGGCGGCCACTCGCCAGTGATCGTGTTCGACGACGCCGACGTGGACACCGTGGCGCGCCAGCTGGTCGCGGCCAAGTTCCGCAACGCCGGCCAGCTCTGCCACGCGCCCACGCGCTTCTTCGTGCAGCGCGGCGCCTACGCGCGCTTCGTGGATGCCTTCGCGGCCGCGGCCTCGCAACTGCGCGTGGGCGACGGCCTGGCCGACGGTACCGACATGGGGCCGCTGGCCAACGGCCGGCGCCTGAGCGCGATCCGCGAACTCGTGGCCCAGACGCGCTCCGAGGGCACGGTGGTCGCCGGCGGCGAGCGCGTGGGCGAGCAGGGCTATTTCCACCAGCCCACGGTCTTCGCCGACGTCAACGCTGATGCGAAAGCCATGCGCGAGGAGCCCTTCGGCCCGGTGGCACTGATCCGCGCCTTCGACACGCCCGCGCAGGCCATTGAGCTGGCCAACGCCACGCGCTACGGGCTGGGCTCCTACGTGTTCACCGACTCCGCGCGCCTGCAACGCCAGCTCATCAGCGACCTGGAGGTGGGCAGCGTGGCCATCAACAGCACCGTGGTCACGGTGGCCGAAGCGCCGTTTGGTGGCGTGCGCGACAGCGGCTACGGCTACGAGAGCGGCGAAGAGGGCCTCGACAGCTACCTCCACACCAAGTTCGTCAACCGCAGCTATTCCGCATGAGCCCCGCTTCCCCCACCCCTTTCACCGTGCGCGACGGCGTGTACGACGTGCTGCGCCAGTTCGGCGTGGACACCATCTTCGGCAACCCGGGCTCCACCGAGTTGCCCATGTTCCGCGATTTCCCCAGCGACATCCGGTACGTGCTGGGCCTGCAGGAAGCCGTTTGCGTGGGCATGGCCGATGGTTATGCGCAGGCCAGCGGCACGGTCGGCGTCGTCAACCTGCACTCGGCCGCCGGCGTGGGCCATGGCATGGGCAACCTCTACACCGCGTTCAAGAACCGCACGCCGCTGGTGGTCATCGCGGGTCAGCAGTCGCGCTCCATCCAGCCGCTGGATGCCTATCTGGCCTCCGAACGCGCCACCGAGCTGCCACAGCCTTATGTGAAGTGGAGCATCGAGCCCGCGCGCGCACAGGACGTGCCCCAGGCCATCGCCACCGCCTGCCGCCGCGCGCTGCAGGCGCCGTGTGGCCCGGTGCTGGTGTCCGTGCCCTCGGACGACTGGGACCAGCCCGCCGAACCGGTGGTGCACCGCGCCATGAGCCGGCGCACGGCGCCCGAGCCGCAGGCCATCGCCGCGCTGGCGCAGGCGCTTGCGGCCTGCGAGCGGCCGGTGTTCGTGGCTGGCGCGGAAGTGGATCGTGCCGGCGCCTGGGATGCCATCGTCGCCCTGGCCGAGCGCCATGGCGCCAGGGTGTTCAACGCGCCCATGTCGGCGCGCGCAGGATTTCCCGAAGACCACGCGCTTTTCCACGGCTTCCTGCCCGCGGTCAAGGCGCAGATCGTGCAGAAGCTCAACGGCCACGACCTCGTTTTGGTGATCGGCGCGCCGGTGTTCACCTACCACGTCGAAGGCGAGGGCCCGCACCTGCCCGAGGGTGCCACGCTGTGGCAACTCACCGAAGACCCCGATGCCGCCGCGCGTTCGCCCGTGGGCACGTCGGTGGTGGGCGACGTGGCGCTGGCGCTGCAGGCCCTGCAAGGCGCGCAGCCGCAGCGCGCGCGGGCCACGCCGCCGGCCTGGGTGCGCGAAGCCCGCGTCGAGCCCGGCACGCCGATCCAGGTGGCCTACCTGCTGCAGACCATTGCGGAACTGCGCTCGCCCGACGACGTGATCGTGGAGGAGGCGCCCACCGCCCGCGTGGTGATGCACCAGCACCTGCCCATCCTCAAGCCGCGCTCCTTCTTCACCATGGCCAGCGGTGGCCTGGGCCACAGCATGCCGGCGGCAGCCGGCATCGCCCTGGCCTGGCGCGAGCGCCGCGTCATCGCCGTCATCGGCGACGGCTCCAGCATGTACTCGATCCAGACCCTGTGGACCGCGGCGCAGCTGGGCCTGAACATCAGCTTCGTCGTGGTCAACAACCGCCGCTACGGTGCGATGAAGCGTTTTGGCGGCGTGCTCGGCTTCCCCGCCGGTGCCGTGCTGCCGGGTACGGACCTGCCGGGCATCGACTTCGTCGCGCTGGCCCTTGGGCACGGCGTGCCCGGTGAGCGCGTGGAGGACGCTGCCCAGTTGCACGCGGCATTGAAGTCAGCCTTCGCCTCGACGGGGCCCTCGCTCGTGGAAGTGCGGGTCGCCTGAACAACCCGAAACCGGAGACAAGACGATGAACCTTTCCATGCGCCGCCGAACCTTCGTGGGCGCGGCCGTCGCCGCCGCAGCCACACCCCTGGCCTTGGCCCAGGCCGGGCCCTACCCCAATCGGCCGATCCGCCTCTTCGTGGGTTACGCCGCCGGTGGCGCGGTGGACACCATGGCGCGCATCGTCGCGCAGCGCCTCACCACCGTGCTGGGCCAGTCGGTCGTGGTGGAGAACCGGGCCGGCTCGGCCGGGTTGCTGGCGGCCGACACCGTGGCCAAGTCACCAGCCGATGGCTACACGCTCCTGCATGGCGAAAGTGCGTTGCTCATCGCGCCGCAGTTGCAGAACCAGACGTCCTCGCTGGACCCGATCAAGGCGCTCGTGCCTGTCGCGGGCCTGTTCCAGTCGCGCCTGCTGCTGGTGGCGAACAACGCCGTGGCCGCCAGCAACCCGGCGGAGTTCCTCGCGCTGGTCAAGGCCAACCCGGGCCGTTTCACCTACGGCACCTCGGGCATCGGCACGGTGCACCACCTGGGCGTGGAGCTGTTCAAATCGCGCACCAGGACGCACCTGCTGCACATTCCTTACCGCGGCGCGTCGCAACTCGTCACCGACGTGATCAACGGCCAGCTGCAGTTCGGCGTGGTCAGCGCCGCGGCCGGCGTGCCGCAGGTGCGCAGCGGGCGGGTGAAGGCCGTCGCTATGTTCAGCTCGACCCGCCTGGCCGGTGCGGAAGACATCGGCACCTTGTCCGAGGTGGTGCCGGGCTTTCACGTGGCGCCCCGCCAGATGCTGCTGGCGCCGGCGGGCACGCCGCAGGCCGTCATCGACCGCCTCAGCGCCGCCGTGGGCGAGGTGCTGGCCACGCCCGAGGCGGCGAGCGCTGCCGCCGCTCAAGGTGTCACCACCGCCTACCTGGCGCCGGGCCCGCTGGCGGCCGACGTGAAGCGCGAGTACGCGGAGTGGGGCAAGGTCATCAAGGCCCAGGGCATCTCGGCCGAATGAGTGCGCTGCGCCCCCGCATCGGCCTGATCGTGCCGCCGGCCCATGGCCGCGTGCCACCCGATGCGCCCCATCTCTACGGCGAGCGCTTCGACTTCGTCGCGCGCGGCCTGGGCATCGACGGCGTCTCGCCCCGGGGCTTCGCGCCCGTGGTCGACCAGATCGTCGACCATGCACGCGCCCTGCGCGCCCAGGGTGCGCAGGCGATCTCGCTCATGGGCACCTCGCTCAGCTTCTACCAGGGACCGGCCTTCACCGACCAGCTGCGAGATACCCTGCAGCAGGCCACGGGCGTGCCCTGCACCACCATGAGCCACGCGGTCGTATCGGCGCTGCGCGCCCTGGGTGTGCAGCGCGTGGCGGTGGCCACCTCCTACATCGACGAGCTCAACCAGCGCCTGGTGGATTTCCTTGGGGCCTTGGGTTTCCAGGTCACCGCCATCGAAGGCCTGGGCATCGAGCCGGTCGGCGGCGCGGCCGAGGTGTCCACCGAGCGCCTGATGGCCCTGAGCCGCCAGGTGCATGCGAAGGCGCCCGGCGCGCAAGGCCTCTTCATGTCTTGCGGCGGCCTGCTCACGCTGGACGCCATCGCCGCGCTGGAGGACCAGCTCGGCATTCCCGCCATCGGCAGCTCGCCCTGCGGCTTCTGGGACGTGGTGCGGGCGGCGGGCGCAGACCCTCGCAGCCGCACCGCCGGCGGCCGTCTGTTCTCCATGGCCTGAGCGCCACCCCACCTCCCTTCTTCGCCATGAAAATCATCCGCATCACCGCCACCGCGCTGCACATCCCCTTCACGCTCGACGTGCCCGGCGGCGGCACGCACCAGGAAGCCCTGGGCTGCTGCGTCGTCGAAGTCGAGACCGACGAGGGCCTGATCGGCCACGGCCTGACCGCGATCACGCAGGAAAAGGTGGCCGAGTCCATCATCACCCACGTGCTCGCGCCGGCCCTCATCGGCACCGACCCGCTGGCGCACGAGGCGCGCTGGGAGCAGATGTACTGGCTCACCGCCTCGCGCGGCCAGACCGGCTACGCGCAGCACGCCATCGCGGCCATCGACGTGGCACTCTGGGACCTCAAGGGCAAGGCGCTCAGGCAGCCGATCTGGCGCCTGCTCGGCGCCGCGCGCAAGGAGCTCGACATCTACGCCACCTTCGGTTTCGAGTTCCTTGACATCGAAGGCCTGCGCGGTGCTGTCAAGTCCCTCGCCACCGAGGGCGTGGAGCATCTGAAGATGGTGGTTGGGTTTCGCGCGCTGCCGCGCCGCGAGAGCCGCAGCCTCATGGCCGTGATCCAGGAAGACGCGAAGCGCGTGCGTGCCGTGCGGGAAGCCGCAGGCGACGAGGTTTCGCTCTACATCGATGCCAATTGTGGCCTGGACGCCTACCACGCCGAGCGTCTGATCCGCCTGACCGCCGACTGCCACCTCGGCTTCTTCGAGGAACCGGTCACGCAGAACGACGTGCTGGCCATGGCCGACCTGCGCGCGCGCACCGGCATGCCGCTGACTTGCGGCCAGAACGAAGGCCTGGCCTACCGCTTCCGGGACTGGCTCATGGCGCGCAGTGTGGATTTCGTGCAGCCCAACGTGGTCATCACCGGCGGCTTCACGCAGTGCGTGCGCATCGCTGCGCTGGCCAATGCCTTCAACGTGTCCATCACCAGCGGCGGCGCCTACCCGCTGCACAACATGCATCTGCAGGCCGGCGTGGGCAACGGCACCAAGGTCGAGTGGCACCTGCCGGTGGTGGCCATGATGAAGCACCTCTACCGGGGCTTCCCCGAGCCCGTCGGCGGGCGCATCACCATGTCGGAAGCGCCCGGCCTGGGCTTCGACCTGATCCCCGGTGCCGTGCAGGCGCTGCGGGCCTGACGCCGTGATCCTGAACCTCGACGACTGCGAGGCGGCTGCACGCTCGCGCCTGCCGCGCGCGCTCTACGGCTTCGCCGCCAACGGCTCGGAACGCGGCGCCTCGGTGCGGGCCAATGCCCGTTCATTCGAGCGCTGGTCCTTTGTGCCGCGCACGCTGGTCGACGTGTCCTCGGTGAACCTGGCCACCAGCTTGTTCGGCACCCCGTTCGCCGCGCCCTTCGGCATCGCTCCCATGGGCGGTTGCGCGCTGTTCGCGCATCGTGCGGATCTCGCGCTGGCGCAGGGCGCGCGCGAGCGCGGCATCCCCTTCGTGCTCAGCGCCGCCTCCAGCGTGCCGCTGGAGCAGGTGATGCGGGCCGCACCTGGCAGCTGGTACCAGGGCTACCTCCCCGGCGACGAAACGCGCCTGGGCGCCTTGCTCGCGCGGTTGCGCAGTGCCCAGGTGGGCGTGCTCGTGATCACGGTGGACGTGCCCATCGCCTCCAACCGCGACCTCGACCGGCGCCAGGGCTTCACCATCCCGCTCAAGCCGCGCCTCTCGCTCGCCGTGGACGGCCTGCTTCACCCGCGCTGGCTGTGTGGCACCTTCGCGCGCACCCTGCTGGCCGACGGCATTCCGCGCCTGCCCAACTTCGGTGGCGAGGCCACCGGCCGGCCCATCATTGCCACCCCCACGGCCGCCGCCCGCTCGGACCGCGACCGCTTCACCTGGGCCCACGTGGCCTTCATTCGCCGCCATTGGGGCGGAGCGCTGGTCATCAAGGGCGTGCTCAGCGCCGACGACGCGCGCCTGGCCCGGGAGGCCGGCGTGGACGGCCTCATCGTGTCCAACCACGGCGGGCGCCAGCTCGATGGCGCGGCCGCGCCGCTGGATGTGCTGCCCGAGGTGCTGGAGGCGGCTGGCGGGCTGCCCGTGTGCCTGGACGGCGGCATCCGGCGTGGAACCGACGTGCTCAAGGCCCTCGCGCTGGGCGCGCGCCTGGTCTTCATGGGCCGGCCGATGCTCTATGCCGCCTCGGTCGGTGGGCAGGCCGGCGTCGAGCAGGCCATCGGCCTCCTGCAGAGCGAGATCAAGACCAGCCTGGCCTTGCTGGGCTGCACCCGCATCGGCGAATTGCGACCCTTTCATCTTCGCACCGCATGAACACGCATCATCTCCCCCAACAAGCCCAGGTGCTGATCGTGGGCGGTGGCCCGGTCGGCCTCACACTCGCCATCGACCTGGCGCAGCGCGGCATCGACGTGCTGCTCGTGGAGCAGAGGCCCCAGGGCGAACGGCCCGAGGCCAAATGCAACCACGTCTCGGCGCGCTCCATGGAAATCTTCCGCCGCCTCGGGCTGGCCCAAACCCTGCGCGACACCGGGCTGCCGGCCGACCACCCCGCCGACGTGGCCTATCGGATCACCTTCACCGGCGACGAACTCTCGCGCATCCCCATTCCCTCGCGGCGCGACCGCTACACCGCCACCCAGGGCCCCGACACCGGATGGCCCACGCCCGAGCCGCCGCACCGCATCAACCAGATCTACCTGGAGCCGGTGCTGATGGACCACGCACGCGCCACGCCCGGTGTGCGCATCCTCGCGCACACCCGCGTCGAGGACTTCGCGCAGGACGGGCAGGGCGTGAGCGCGCAAGCCACGGACCTCGACAGCGGCGCCACGCTCACCCTGCGCTGCGAGTTCCTCATCGGCTGCGATGGCGGCCGCTCCCGCGTGCGCAAGGCGATCGGCGCCACGCTGCAAGGCGTGGACGTGGTGCAGCGCGTGCAGTCCACCTTTCTGCGCGCGCCCGACCTGCTGCGGCGTGCCCGGCACCCGCCAGCCTGGGCCACCTTCTCGTACAACCCACGCCGCAGTGGCAATGTGTACGCCATCGACGGCATCGAAACCTTCGTGCTGCACAACTACCTGCGTCCGGGCGAGACCGACTTCGAGTCGGTGGACCGCGACGCCTCGATCCGCACCATCCTCGGCGTGGGGGCCGACTTCAAGTACGAGGTGATTTCCAAGGAAGACTGGATCGGCCGCCGCCTGGTGGCCGACAAACTGCGCGAGCGGCGCGTCTTCATCTGCGGCGACGCCGCGCACCTCTGGGTGCCGATGGCCGGTTATGGCATGAACGCCGGCATCGCCGACGCGATGAACCTCTCCTGGCTGCTGGCGGGCCACCTTCAGGGCTGGGCCGGGCCGCGTGCGCTCGATGCCCACGAAGCCGAGCGCCTGCCTATCACCGAGCAGGTGTCGCGCTTCGCCATGAACCACGCCATCGCGCTGCAGAAGGAGCGCGAGAGCGTGCCCGCCGACCTGGAGGCCCAGGGCACGGCTGGCGAGGCCTTGCGCGCTGCGGCCGGCAAGGCCCTGTACGACCTCAACGTCAAGCAGTACTGCTGCGCGGGCCTGAACTTTGGCTACTTCTACGACGCTTCACCCTTGATCGTTCCCGACGGCGAAAGCCCGCCCGGCTACACCATGGACACGTTCACCCCGTCCACCGTGCCGGGCTGCCGCACGCCGCACGTGTGGCTGGACGATGGGCGTTCGCTGTACGACGCGATGGGCGACGGCTTCGCGTTGCTGCGCGCCGACCCGCAGGCCGATGCCAGCCCCTTGCTCGACGCCGCGCGGCAACGCGGCCTGCCGCTGCGCGTGGTGGACCTGGTTTCGGCCGAGGCTGAGAGCCTGTACCGGCACCGGTGGGTGCTCTCTCGGCCCGACCAGCATGTGGCCTGGCGCGGTGACGCACTGCCGGCCGATCCCCTGGCGCTGATCGATCGGGTGCGCGGCGCCTGAAGGTGGCCGAGCCGGCTGCGCTGCAGCCCCTTTTTCTGCCCGTGCGGGTCCTTTCAACACCCCCCGGTCGGTGCCCACGCGGACGGGACCAGCCCGGCACCTCACCGGCCCTCTTGGCCGCGTGCCAGCGCTTCCCCGGTCTGTCGCGAGCGCCCTGGCAGATGCCGGGCACCGGCAAGGGCCGGGCCGGGGCGGGTTTCGAGCGAGAAGGGGATGGTGTCCACGAAGTCCTGCTGGACCTTGGGCGCCAGCGCGCTGCCGCCGAGCAGCACCTGGATGTACTTGACGTAGGACTCGCGCACGGTTTCCGCGAACAGGCCCGACCACGCCCGGAAGATGATGTCCTTCTCCAGCGGGGCGAGTTCGATCGCGTCCTGCAGCGCGCCTTCGAGGCAATGGGCGTAGCGCACCGCGTCGAACGCGCTGGCCGCGAGCTCGAACTCCCGTTGCGCCTGTTGCAGGATGCGTTCGAGCGCCGCCGCCTCGTCGCGCGTGTTGGCGCTGATGCGTTTGCACAGGCGGTGCACGTTGTTGGAGCGCACGGGCGACGAGGGCGGGCCTTGCAGTTCGTGGAGGAACAGGGTCGCGAAGCGGTTGCCGATCAGGCTCTGGCGCATCAGCAGGCGCAGCGCGAGCTGTCGCTCGATGGGCAGGTCCCGGGCGCGCGGCTCGCTGTTCGCGTAGACGAACAGCAAGACCTTGCGGAGGTAGTCGCTGACCAGCAGCGGCGCATCGTGGGTCGCGAAGTCGGCCAGCAGGGTGCGCATGTCGGGTGGGTACAAGGCGGCGGTGGCTTGCATGGTGGTCGCTCCGAGGCAGGGTGGGGGCCATCTTCGTACCGTGGGGGGTATGCCGATCGCCACCCTCATCAAGTGCGCCACGGCCGGCACGAAGTGGGGCGGCCGGGGCATGAGCGGCCGCTGCCGGGGTGACAATGAGCGGTGCTTCCACCGCTTGGCCGCTCCAACACCGCTTCACCATGCCCGCTTCGTCCCGCACCCCCCGCACCCAGGCCGTTGCCGCCGTTCATGACCACCCGCAGGCCACGCTGGGGCTGCACGAACCGGGGCACCTGTTCCGGCGTGCCCACCAGCATTCGGTGTCGTGTTTCAACGCGGTGTTCGGGCGGGCCGTCACGCCGTTGCAGTACGCGGCCTTGCGGGTGTTGCAGGAGCATCCGGGCATCGACCAGGTGACGCTGGCCGCGGCGATCGCGCTGGACACCTCCACCACCGCCGAAATCGCGGTGCGCCTGGAGCGCGACGGCTGGATCGTGCGCGAGCTGGGCGCGCGGCGACAGCGCCGGCTGGCACTCACCGCCGAAGGGCAGCGCGTGATCAACGAGATGTTGCAGTCCGAGGCGGTGCTGGCCGACCGCATCCTCGCCACGCTCGACGCCAGCGAGCGCGAGGTGCTCATGGGCCTGATGCACAAGCTGCTGGGCAAGACCCCCGCCTGAACCTGGTTGACGAGCCGCCCCGGCTTGGGCTACCATCTGATTCAGTGTACTGAATGAAGGAGACATGATGAGCTGGATGCGCAATGCCTGGTACGTGGGCGCCACCTCGGCGGAAGTGGGCGATGCCCCGCTGGGCCGGCGCCTGCTGGGGGCCCGCGTGGCCTTTTTTCGCGACGCGCAGGGCCGTGTGCAGGCGGTGGAGGATTTCTGCCCGCACCGGGGCGCGGCGCTGTCGCTGGGCCGGGTGTGCAAGGGCGAGCTGGTGTGCGGCTACCACGGCCTGGTGATGGGCGGCGACGGCGTGACGCGCTCGATGCCGGGCCAGCGCGTGGCGGCGTTTCCGCGCATCCAGCGCTTCGCGGTGGAGGAGCGCTGCGGTTTCATCTGGATCTGGGCGGGCGAGGCCGACCAGGCCGATCCTTCGACCATCCCGGTGCTCGAATGGCACGACAACCCGGACTGGGCCTACGGCGGCGGCCTGTTCCACATCAAGGCCGACTACCGCCTGATGATCGACAACCTGATGGACCTCACGCACGAGACCTACGTGCACTCGACCAGCATCGGCCAGCAGGAGATCGACGAGACGCCCTGCACCACACGCCGCGAGGGCGCGACGGTGGTGACCAGCCGCTTCATGGAGAACATCGAGGCACCGCCGTTCTGGCTGGATGCGCTGCGCGCCATTGGTGTGGAGGGCAGCCCCAAGGTCGACCGCTGGCAGATCTGCCGCTTCTCGCCGCCCAGCCATGTGCTGATCGAGGTGGGGGTGGCGCTGGCCGGGCACGGCGGTTATGACGCACCGGACGACAAGAAGGTCTACAGCGTGGTCACGGACTTCATCACGCCCGAGGCCGACGGCTCCATGTGGTATTTCTGGGGCATGGCGCGCCGTTTCCGCCCGCAGGACGAGGCCCTCACCGACCGCATCCGCGCCGGGCAGCACGGCATTTTTTCCGAAGACCTCGAAGTGCTGGAGCGCCAGCAGCAGAACCTGGAGGCTTTCGCGCAGCGCAAGTTGCTCAAGCTCAACATCGACGCGGGTGGCGTGCAGGCGCGGCGCGTGATCGACGAGCACATCGCCAAGGAAGCCGTGCCGGCCTGAGGGAGGCGGGTCCGCGCGCCGCTCAGCGCGGCGGGCGGCGGCCGTAGGCGGCCTGCGCCATCTGCAGGGTGGCGATCAGGGTGCGGATCAGCCACAGCGCCAGCCGTTGGAGCCAGGGTCCGGAGGGCGCGGGCGGCGGCACGGCCACCACGGCCTGGTGCATGTCCAGCCGTTCCCAGCCCAGGGCCGCGAGCGCCTGGCGCTCGGCCGGGCTCGGCTGCGGGCTGTCGGCCAGCACCACCTCCAGCGTGCGCGCGCCCTGGGCGTGCAGCGCGGTGGCCAGGGGCACCAGGTCGGTGCGCGCGGGCTGCCAGTAGACCCGCTCGCGCGCGCGCCGCACGGTGTCGAACACGATGACGGCGTGGCCCGCCGCCGGCAGGGCGGCGGCCCAGTCGCCTTCCCGCACCACGGCGTCGGCCAGGCGCGAGGGCATGCGCAGAAAGCGGTGCGTGGTCAGCACCGTCACCGCGTCGTACCGGGGGTCGCCCAGCGCGGCGCGCAAGGCGGCCCCACCGGCGCCGCCACCCGCGCCGATCACCACCACATGGCGGGTGGGCGGGGCGGCGCGCATCAGGCGAACGGCGCCGCCAGGGCGAACCACACGCCCAGCGCCACCGAGATGATGAAAGCGCCGTCCAGCAGGCCGGCGAGCAGGAAGACCTTGGGTTGCAGGGCCTCCATCATCTCGGGCTGCCGGGCCGAGGCCTCCAGGTACTTGCTGGCCATCACGCCGATGCCGATGCAGGAACCGAGGGCGCCCAGGCCGATCATGTGGCCCACGGCGAGGGGGAGTTGGCTGAGGTCTGACATGTGAAACACCTTTCTGTTGGGACTGGCTTCACTGTGACGGATGGGCGACATGAAATCCATGACGCAGGAGGTCATGGCGCTACGATCGTCTCTTTCTTCAGCCCCCCCGCGGACTTGACCATCATGCACCGACTGGCGCCCTGTGAGGGGATCGGGATCGGCCCTCGCGCCGCGGGGCCGGCTGCCCTACACTGCGCGGACGGCGCCCGGACGAGGCGGGCGCCAAGCATGCCGAGCCCAAGCGCATCACGGAGGAGGCCGTCGTGACCCACCCGGTCCTGAGTTTCTTCAGCGACATCCGCATCCTGTCCGCCATCCTGATCGCGATGCTGGGCATGACCTTTCTTTCGCACGCCAGCCCCCGCTCATGGCCGTATGTGAAATGGCTGGCGGGTTCGGCGCTGGTATTCGGTGTCACGCAAGGGCTGCTGGTGTCGGCCGATGCGCTGGGATGGATCTCGGGCGAGGTCGCCGGCCCGGTGGGCTCCGCGATGGGCCTGGGCGCCATGGCCGCTCTGCTGGCGGGCCTGCAGGCCTGCTTCAGCCCGGGCGGCACGCCGCCGTCGCGCGTGTTCGCGGCCGTGCTGGTGGGGGCCCCCGTGCTGGTGGTCGCCATGAGTGGCCTGATGGACGGCTGGGCCTTCGCCGGGCCGGCGGCGATCGCGCTGATCTTCACGGCGGCGGCCTGCTGGCTGGCCTGGTTGTGGACGCGCGATGGCTGGGGTGGTCAGCTGGTGCTGGCCGTGCTGTGCCTGGGCTACCCGGTGCTGTTCGTCGTGGCCATGCTCTCCGACATGAGCCTGCTGCAGTTCCGCCAGGTCACGCCGCTGCCGGTGAGCATTGCCTATGTGTTCGTGATGACCCTGATCCTGCAGCGCGACTCGCTGATCCTGGCGCGCGAGCTGCGCGAGCGTGTGCGGGCCGAGCAGGCCCTGCAGCAGCTCACCGATTCCCTGGAGGAGATCGTGCGCAGCCGAACGCGCCAGCTCGAAGAGATCATCCAGGGCCTGCGCTCGTTCGCGGGCATGGTGTCGCACGACCTGCGTGGCCCCCTGCGCAACGCCGCCGGCCTGGCCGACATGGCGCTGGAGGACTACCGCGCGGGCAACACGGCCGCGGCAGAGCGCTCGCTGGAGCTGATCCGCCGCGAGGCGCAGCGCGCCACCGACATGGTCAACGACCTGCTCACGCTGGCCAGGGTGGACCAGGGGCCGCCCAGCCCCGAGGCCGTGGACATGCAGGCCCTGCTGCGCGAATGCCTGCAGTCGCTGGCCGTGCAATTCCCGCAGGCGCCCGAGGCGGTGCAGGCCGCGCCGCTGCCGGTGGTGCAGGCCGATGCGGGCCTGATGCGCCACGTGCTGATGAACCTGCTGGGCAATGCGCTGAAGTTCGGTGCCGAGCGGCGCGACCTGCACATCGCGCTCGACGCCCGCGAGGAGGGCGGTTTCTGGCGCTTTTCGGTGGCGGACAACGGCCCGGGCTTCGACCCCGACAAGAGCGGTGAACTGTTCAAGCCGTTTTCCCGGCTGGACGAGCGCCAGGCCGGCGGCACGGGCCTGGGGCTCACGGTGGTCAAGCGCGCGGTGGAGCGCCACGGCGGCACCGTGGGCGCGTGGTCTTCGCCTGGTGAAGGCGCGGCCTTCTGGTGGACCCTGCCGGTGAGGGCCGCCGCTCAGGGCTGAACGCGCTGATCGCCCTCAGCGGCCCACGCGCTGCACGCCTTCGAGGTTGCCGAGCATGCGTTTGAGCAGGGTGATGACCTGCGCGCGTTCGGCCGCGCTGAAGCCTTCCAGCAAGGCCTCCTCGCGCGCCATGGCCAGGCGGAACACCGCGTTGTGCAGCTTGTTGCCGGGCGGCGTCACGTGGTATTCGATCTTGCGCAGGCCCTGGGGCCGGGGTTCGAGCCAGCCGTTCTCCACCATAAAGGCGATCGACCGGCTCACCGCGCCCTTGTCCAGGCCCATCAGCTCACACGCCTTGGAGGCGGTGGACCAGGGGTAGATCTTGAAATACGACAGGATGCGCCACTCGGTCACGCCGATGCCGAACTTCTCGTTGTAGAGGCTGGACGCGCTGCTGGACACCCGGTTGGACAACCACAGCAGCAGGCCGGGGACGTAGGTATCGAGATCGAGTTGCATGGGCTTTCAGGGGCGGTGGTCGTCGTCTGGCGCCGCCAGGCTTTGCACGATGCGGTCGAAGGCCCGGGCGGCATTCGGAGAATAGTGGATCATGGACAGAAAGGCGTGCAGCAGGCCCGGGCAGCGCACGGTCTCGCAGTCCACGCCCGCGGCCGCCAGGCGCTCGCCGTAGGCCTCGCCTTCGTCGCGCAGCGGGTCGCACTCGGCGGTGAAGATGCGCGCAGGCGGAAGGCCGGCGAGGTCGCTGGCCTGCAGCGGCGAGGCATCGGGGTGGCGCCGCGCCGCCACGTCGGGGCAGTAGTGGTCCCAGAACCAGCGCAAGTCGTCCGCGCTCAGCAGGTGGCCCTGCGCGAACTCGCGGTAGCTGGCGGTGTCGAAGCCGGCGTCGGTCACCGGGTAGACCAGCACCTGCAGATCCACCGGCCGCGCGCCCTGCCACCCGCGCAGGCGCCGCGTGGCCACGGTGGCCAACGTGGCACCGGCGCTGTCGCCCATGGCGATCAGGCGCCGCAGCGGCCGCCCCAGCCACGGCGTGCCGGCCTGGCCGGCGTGCAGCAGCGCGGCGATGGCGTCGTCCACCGGGCCCGGGTGCGGGCTCTCGGGGGCCAGGCGGTAGTCCACCGACAGCACGGCCGCGTGGGTGCGCGCTGCCAGCGTGGCGGTGAACGGGTCGTGGTCGGCCACCGAGCCCAGCACCCAGCCGCCGCCGTGGAAATACACGATCAGGTCGCCGTTGGCGTCGTCGGGCACGTACAGGCGCGCGGGCAACGCAGGGCCCTGGGGCGTGGGCAGGGTGAGGTCCTGCACCCGGGCCACCGGCAGGCCCTCGCCGAAGAGGCTCTTCATCAGCGTGGGGAAGGCGCGCGCCTCCGGGGCGGTGCAGGCGGAGAAGGGCTTGCGGCCGGCGGCGCGAACGCGTTCGAGCAGGTCGAGGGTGGGAGCGTCGAAGTTCATGGAAGCAGGGTTCAAGAAAGAAAGGTTCAACCGTTGATCACGCCGCCGTCGACGGTGATCACCTGGCCGGTCACGTAGGACGCGGCCTCGCTGCACAGGAAGCCGACCACGCCGGCCACGTCTTGCGGCGTGCCCAGGCGCTGCAGCGGAATCTCGGCCAGCCGCTGTTCGCCGTGCTGCGCGATCAGGTCGTCGGTCATGCGCGTGCGGATCAGGCCTGGCGAGACCGCATTGACCAGGATCTCGGGCGCGAAGTCGCGCGAGAAGGCGCGCACCAGACCGACGATACCGCCTTTGGCCGCCGCGTAGGCGGCGCGGCCCGCGGTGCCGCGCTGGAAGGCGCGCGAGGTGGAGAACACCATGCGAGACGGCGTCTGGCGGTCGCGCGCGGCGCGAAAGGCCAGGGCCATGTCGTAGGCGGTGGTGAGGTTGCTGGCGAGGGCGCGGTCCCAGCCGGAGCGGTCGGTGGGGTCGAGCCGGTCGGTCTCGAACAGGCCGGCCATGTGCACCAGCGCAAACGGCGCGCGGCCGCCTTCGTCGATGGCGCGCGCGCAGGCCGAGGCATCGCTCAGGCCACTGAGGCTGGTGCTCACCGCGGCCTCGCCACCGAGCGAGCGCCGCGCGCCGTCCAGCCGCGCGGCATCCACGTCGATCAGATGCACCGAGGCGCCAGCGGCCAGAAAGTGGCGGGCGCAGGCCATGCCGATGCCGCCCGCGCCACCGGTGATGAGCACGTGCCGGCCGGTGAATCCGGTCGGCGCCGGGCCGGGGCTGCTTGTGTCGGAGGAAACCATGCGGGGATTGGATGGATATCAGGTTGATGGGTCAACCTATGGTAAACCCTTGCAGTCTATGTGTTGACATGTCAACCTACTGCGATCATAGTCCGACCCGTGCCGCGATTCGCGGCGGTGGCTTCAAGACGGAAAGTGCAACGATGGTGGATACGGTGAGTCGTCTGGACATGCTGGTGGTCGGCGCGGGTTTCTCGGGCATCTACCAGCTCTACAAGGCCCGCGAGATGGGGCTGTCGGTGCGCGTGATGGAGGCCGGTGACGGCGTGGGCGGCACCTGGTTCTGGAACCGCTATCCGGGCGCGCGCTGCGACGTGGAGAGCCTGGACTACTCGTACTCCTTCAGCCGCGAGCTGGAAGAGGAATGGGTGTGGAGCGAGCGCTACGCGCCGCAGGCCGAGATCCTGCGCTACATCGAACACGTGGTGGACCGCTTCGGCCTGCGCGACGGCATCCAGCTCAACGCGCGGGTGGCCAGCGCGGTGTTTGACGACGAGCGCCTGCTCTGGACGGTGCGCACCGAAGCGGGCGATGTGGTGGAGTGCAACTACCTCGTCATGGCCACCGGCGGCCTGTCGATCCCGCAGCGCCCGCAGCTGCCCGGGCTGGCGGATTTCCAGGGCCGGTGGTACCACAGCGCCCAGTGGCCCAAGGAGGGCGTGGACTTCACGGGCCAGCGCGTGGCCCTCATCGGCACGGGCTCCAGCGGGGTTCAGATGGTGCCGGTGATTGCGGAGCAGGCCGCGCGGCTCACGGTGTTCCAGCGCACCGCCAATTTCAGCGTGCCAGCGCACAACGTGCCCTTCACCGAAACCGCGCTGGCGGCCGCCAAAGCCCGATACCCGGACCGCCGCGCCATGGGGCGCGAAGCGATCACCGGCCAGTTCCTCAACGCCAACACCAAGACCGCCGCCGAGATGACCGAGGAGGAGCAGCGCGCGGAGCTCGAGTACCGCTGGAGGGGCGCGGGGGGCGGCTTCCGCATGCTGCGCACGTTTGCCGACCAGATGAGCAACCTCGAGACCAACCGCATGGTGGCCGAGTTCGCGCGCAGCCGCATCCGCAGTGTGGTGAAAGACCCGCGCAAGGCCGAGCTGCTGTGCCCCAAGGACGAACTGCCTTTTGGCGGCAAGCGCCTGTGCGTGGACTCGCACTACTACGAGACCTTCAACCGCGAGCATGTGGACATCGTCGATGCCGCGGCCCACCCGATCGTCGAGGCCACCGCCCGCGGGCTGCGCACCGACGAGCGCGAGTACGAGGTGGACGCCATCGTCTTTGCCACGGGTTTCGACGCGATGAGCGGCGCGCTCAAGGCGATCGATATCCGTGGCGCGAGCGGCGTGCGGCTGCGCGACAAATGGGCGCACGGCCCCACCTCCTACCTGGGCCTGGGCATCGCCGGTTTCCCCAACATGTTCGTGGTGGCCGGCCCGGGCAGCCCTTCGGTGCTGAGCAACATGGTGCATTCGATCGAGACCCACGTCGACTGGATCGCGAAGCTGCTGCAGCAGGCCCGCTCGGCCGGCGTGCGCCGCATCGAGGCCACGCAGGCCGCCGAAGATGCCTGGGTGCGCCGCTGCGCGCAAGAGGCCGACAAGACGCTCTATCCGCGAGCGAACTCCTGGTACATGGGCGCCAACATCCCCGGCAAGCCCCGGGTGTTCATGGCCTTTGTCGCCGGTGTGCCGCTGTACCGCCGGATCATCGAAGACGTCGCCGCCCGGAATTACCAGGGGTTCGAGATGGCCTGAGCCACAGGCCGCCACCCCACCCGCCTCCCCACCCATCCACCCGAGAGAGACACCATGATTCCACGCAGAACCCTGCTCCAGTCCGCCGCCGCCCTGATCGCGGCCCCCGCCATCGTGGCGCGGGCGCAATCGCCCATCACCCTGCGCTTCCAGACCTTTGTGCCGGCCACGTCCAACGTGTACTCGCGCGTGCTGGTGCCCTGGATGAACAAGGTCGAGAAGGAGTCGAACGGGCGGCTGAAGTTCGAGCATTACGCGGCGATGCAGATGGGCGGCGCGCCAGCCCAGCTCTTCGACCAGGCCCGCGAAGGCGTGGTGGACATGGTGTGGTCGCTCGCGGGTTACACGCCCAACCGCTTCCCGCGCGCCGAGGTTTTCGAACTGCCGTTCTTCACCTACGACGGCGAAGGCTCATCCAAGGCGGCCTGGGAGTACATGACCACCTATTGCGCCGACGAGCTCAAGGAAGTGAAGGTGCTGACCTTCCACACCCACGGGCTGAACGTGCTGCACATGAAGAACAAGCTGATCACCAAGGCGGCCGACTTCAAGGGCCTGAAGGTGCGCGGTCCCTCGCGCAAGGCGACGCAGATCCTCAGCGCGGTCGGTGCCATTGCGGTGGGCATGCCGCTGCCGCAGATCCCGGACTCGCTCTCCAAGGGGGTGATCGACGGCGCCATCATTCCCTGGGACACCGTGCCTGCGGCCAAGCTCGACGAGCTGACGAAGTTCCACACCGAGTTCGCCAAGGGCATGCCAGGCTTCAACAACAGCATCCAGTACATGGTGATGAACAAGGCACGCTACGAAAACCTGGCGCCCGACCTCAGGCAGATCATCGACCGCAACTCGGGCCTGGAGGCCTCGGGCCAGTTCGGCCGCGTGATCGCCGAAGCCGACCCGGTGGTGCGCAAGGGCGCGATCGACAAGGGCAACACGGTGCATGTGATGGGCAAGACCGAGACCGAGGAGTTCATCCGGCTCACCGCGCCCATCACCGACGAATGGGTGGCCGACATGGACAAGCGCGGGTTTGACGGCAGGAAGCTGTTGCAGGGCGGCCGCGACCTGATCAACAAGTACAAGCCCAAGGCCTGAGCGCCCGCGTGCGTCGCCGCAGAAGGCCCGCCCAGCGCGGGCCTTTGTCGTGCGCCACGCAGGGGTGCTATGGTCGCGCGTTTTTCAACGCTGAAAGGACGCCGGATGCTGGCCCGCCGATTTGCCTGGACCCTGCTGCTCGTGCCCTTGCTGCTGGCGGGCTGTGGCAAGACCGATCCCCAGACGGCGCTCGAAGCGGCGGTGCAGGCGCTGCAGGACAACCTCGAAGCGAAAAAGAGCGGCGCGGTGATGGACCAGCTGCACCCGAACTTCCAGGCCGGCGAGGGCATGGACCGCGAATGGGCGAAGCGCACCATGGCGCTGATGTTCCTGCGCTATGCCCACATCAGGATCGTTGCCGTCACGCGCAGCAGCCGCATCGACACCGGCAGCTCGCAGGTCGGCCACACCGAGGCCCAGGTGGTGGTGACGGGGGCACAGGGGCTCATTCCCGAGCGGGCCGAGCCCTATGCCATCCGGCTGCAATGGCGGCTGGACGGCAGCGACTGGAAGCTGATCGAGCTGCAATGGGAGTGAATGTCCGAGGCCAGGGTCGGACTGGGCCTACAGACGCTGCGGGTGGCCCTTCCTAGCATGGTGCAAGCCAAGGGCGATGCCCCCGCACCGCCCTGCTCACAGGAGGTCACACCATGCACGCATCGACACATCGACACACCCACGGCTGGATCGCCGCAGCGGCCCTGGCCGTCTGCTTGCCCGCCGCCTGGGCCGCCGGCCCCGACAAGGCCGCCATTGAAGCCGCCTACCAGCGAGACCGCGCCGCCTGCCAGGCCCTGAGCCCCACGCAGGACCGCACCAGCTGCCTGCGCGACGCCGGCGCGCACCGCGCACAGGCCTTGCGCTCGGGCATCCGAGGCGGCACGTCGCCGCAGGATCTCGAACGCAACGCGCTGCAGCGCTGCCAGAAGCACACCGGCGAACAGCGCACGATCTGCGAGCGCATGGCGCGCGGCGAGGGTGCGGTGTCCGGGTCCGTCGAGGGCGGCGGCACGATCCGTGAGCTGGTCACGCAGGAGACCTTGCCGGCGCCGCCGCCGCCGCCCCAGGCCCCGGCCCCCATGCTGTCGCAGCCGCTGCCCCCCGCGACGCCGTCGCTGCAACCGGCTGCGCCGCCCTTGCCGCCGGCCAGCCCCACGATGCCGCGCTGAGGCTCAGCTCGGCTTCAGAGCCAGTACTCCCACATGCGCGCGAAGAACTCTTTGGCGCGCAGGTTCAGGCCGCGCCGCTGCCATGCATCGAGCGTGACCTGTTTCGAGCCCGCCAGGTCGGCGTCGAACAGCCGCTGAAGCTGGGCGCTGAACTCGGCGCCCAGCACCACCGCGTTGAGCTCGTAGTTGTGCAGGAAGCTGCGCCAATCCAGGTTGGTCGATCCAATGGTGGACCACACACCATCGACCGATCCGGTCTTGGTGTGCAGGATCACGCCCTGGCGCTCGTAGATCTTCACGCCCGCCTTGAGCAGGCGCGTGTAGTAGTTGCGGCCGGCGTGGAAGATCAGCCACGAATCGGTCTTGCCCGGCAGGATCAGCTTCACGTCCACACCGCGGCGGGCCGCGTCCTCGAGTGCGCTCAACAGCTGCGGGTCGGGCGCGAAGTACGCGTTGGTCAGGTAGACCGTGGTCTCCGCGCTGGCGATGGCCGAGAGCAGCGTGGCGTAGATGGCGCTGTAGTTGTCTTTGGGTGAGCTGCCGATGGCGCGCACCACGTCCGAGCCGGCGCGGGTTGGCGTGGGGTAGTAGTTGAGCGCGGCCATGGGCTCGCCTTTCTGGGCGGCCCAGGTCTCCAGGAACAGCTTCTGGAACTCCGCCACCACCGGGCCTTGCAGCTGCACGTGGGTGTCGCGCCAGGGGATGCCGTCGATATCGCTTTTTTTCTCGCCCGCCTTGCCGCTGCTGCTGGACCCCATCGACAGCGAGCCGCTGGAATACACGCCGCTGATGTTGATGCCGCCCAGGAAGGCGATGCGGCCGTCCACGATCAGCAGCTTGCGGTGGTCGCGCTCGTTGAGCTCCCACTCCTTGCGCGCCTGCGCGGGATTGATCGGGTTGAACTCCAGCACCTTGACGCCCACGTCGGTCAGGCGCTTGAAGAACTCGTCGGGCGTGCCGAGCGTGCCCACGCTGTCGTGGATCAGGTGCACCTGCACCCCTTGCTGTTGCTTGGCGATCAGCGCATTCGCAAACTTCTGCCCCACCTCGTCGTCGTCGAGGATGTAGGTTTCCAGGTGGATGTGGTCCTTGGCCGTGTCGATGGCCGCGAGCATCGCCTTGTAGGTGGCTGGGCCGTCTTCCAGCAGATCCACCTTGTTGCCGGCGGTCAGCGGGCTGCCGACGATGGCCTCTTCGAGCGCGAGGTGCCGCGAGAGCACGTCGCTGCCTTGCCCGCCGGCGCGCAGGCGCTCCAGGATCGCGCGGCTGCGCTCGGCCGACAGCGGGCCTTGCGACCCTTCCAGGCGCACGGGGGGCGGGCGGCGGTCCAGGTCGGGCACCACGCGGGGCAGGCTCTTGCAGCCCACCAGGCCGAGCGCGAGCAGCAGGCCCGCGGCCACACCCAGGGTCTTCCGCCACGGGGCGTGGGGCTGTTGCAACATGCTTTGAATCTCTTTTGTGACTTTGTTGGGAGCTGGGGCGGGCATGGAGCGTGGGCGAGTTGTAACGAATGGTATGGTCAGCGCATTGACATTTTGCAGAGTGTTCACCATGTTGCGTCACCTTTCTTCCGCCCGTTGGATGTCCTTGTGTTCCGCTGTGCTGTTGGCCGCTTGCGGCGGGAGCGGGGGCGGAGCGGGCGCGCCCACAGGTGGGGGGGCGGCGCCCTCGACCACGCTGTCGATCAGTCCTTCGTCGTTGGTGCTGTCGGTCAAAGACACCGCGAGGTCCCCAACCCTCACCGGCAAGCCCCGCAAGTTCACGATCACGAACACCGGGACCGCGCCTGCACTGGCCGTGATCTACGCCGTTGCCACGGGCAGCCCGGCCCTGCCAACGGACACGACGACGCTATCGAACTGCACGACGCTTGCGCCCGGAGCCAGCTGCACGATCACGGTGACACCCGGCGCGACACCGTCGTCCGCCCGAGGCGACCGCACTCCGGTACCAGTCACACTGAGCGTGGGCGGCAGCAACACCAACCTTCTCTCGCCGACGGTGCAGGTGGTCGGTTACGCGAATGTGTATCAAGGTGGCTATGTGTTTGCCATTGACGACACCACCCCCGATACCGGTAGTGTGGGCGGCAAGGTGGCTTCACTGGACGACGCGGGGGGAGCCCCCGCGCCGACGAAGCCGTGGAGCACGACCAACGACGTCGTCGCCAGCACGAGCCTCACGGATGGCCAGGCGAACACCGCCGCGATCCTGGCCCAATACACGGGATCTGAACTGCCTTCCAACTACGCAGCAGGCCTCTGCAGCACTTCTTCCAATGGGGGCGTATCGGGTTGGTATTTGCCAGCCATCTGCGAAATGGGACACGACGAGGCCGCCGCTGGCACGGGTTGTGGTTCTGCCGCTTCGCCTCTCGTCGAGAACATGCAGTCGAACCTCGTGGCCGATGGCACGCTGACAGGGTTGCCTCCACGCTACTGGAGTTCAACTCAATCCTCAATGACGAATGCCTGGCAACAGGAATTTGCGATCGGTCTGGCCAGCGGCACGCAGACGCCCGGAGCAAAAGCGGGCGACTTGACGCCGGTGCGCTGCGCCCGCGCGCTGACTTACTAAGCTCACACGGCCAGCCGGTGCTCAAGTCACCGGCGCAGGGTTGAACAGCACCAGCGCGTTGTGCAGCTTCCAGCGCTCGGCCCAGGTTTTCTGGCGGCCGCTGGCCACGTCGAGCATGAGGTGGAACAGCGCCCAGCCCACGTCCTCGATGCTGGCCGTGCCATCGGCGATCGTGCCGGCGTTGAGGTCCATCAGATCGTGCCAGCGCCGCGCCAGCTCGCTGCGCGTGGCCACCTTGATCACCGGCACCGGCGCCAGGCCATAGGGCGTGCCACGCCCGGTGGTGAACACGTGCAGGTTCATGCCGGCGGCCAGCTGCAGCGTGCCGCAGATGAAGTCGCTCGCGGGCGTGGCGGCGTAGGTCAGGCCCTTGGCCTTGAGCTTCTCGCCGGGTGAGAGCACGTTGCTGATCGGCGCGCTGCCCGACTTCACGATCGAGCCCATGGCCTTTTCCACGATGTTGGACAGGCCACCCTTCTTGTTGCCCGGCGTGGTGTTGGCGCTGCGGTCCACGCTGCCGCGCTTGAGGTAAGCGTCGTACCAGGCCATCTCGCGCACCATGGCCTGGGCCACCTCGGGCGTGGTGGCGCGCGCGGTGAGCTGGGCGATGCCGTCGCGCACCTCGGTGGTCTCGGAGAACATCACGCTCGCGCCCGCTCGCACCAGCAGGTCGGTGCAGAAGCCCACGGCCGGGTTGGCCGTGACGCCGGAAAACGCGTCGCTGCCGCCGCACTGCACCCCCACCACCAGCTCGCTCGCGGGCACGGTCACGCGCCGGCGGGCGTCGAGGCGTTTCAGGTGTTCCTCGGCCTGGCGCAGGATGGACTCGACCATGGACATGAAACCCACGTGCGCGTCGTCCTGCAGGCAGACGGTGTCCAGATCCCCGGCGCCGCTGCCGCGGGCGTTCTGGATCGGGATCGCATCGGCGGGAAACAGGCGCTCGGGTTGCAGCTTCTCGCAGCCCAGGCTGACCACCATCACCTCGCCGCCGAAGTTCGGGTTCAGGCTGATGTGGCGCAGCGTGCGGATGGGAATGGCCGCGTCGGGCGCGTCGATGGCCACGCCGCAGCCATAGCCATGCTCCAGCGCCACCACATCGTCCACGTTCGGGTACCTGGGCAGCAGCTCGGCCTTGATGCGCTGCACCGCGAAGTCGGTCACGCCGGCCACGCATTGCACCGTCTGCGTGATGGCCAGGATGTTGCGCGTGCCGACCGAGCCGTCCGCGTTCCGATAGCCCTCGAAGGTGTAGCCCTCCAGCGGGGGCAGGGGCTCGGGCTGGACGGTGGCCATCGGCAGGTCCTCCAGGCCGCGCGGCTCGGGCATCTGCAGCAGGCGCTCGTTCACCCAGCTGCCAGCGGGAATGTCGTCCAGCGCGTGGCCGATGGGCACGCCGTAGCGCAGCACCGGCGCGCCGCGGGCCAGGTCCACCAGCGCCACCTTGTGGCCTTGCGGCACCCGCTCGCGCAGCACCACGGCCGTGCCGGGCAGGGCGGTGCCGGCCGGCAGGCCGCCCACGTTGGCCACGATCGCCACGTTGTCGGCGGCGTGCATGCGGATGGTCAGCGGCACGACGGCCGGGGAGGAAGCCAGGGTCTCGGGCATGCGCATCTCCTATGATTCAGCGCGCATCGCTGGCCGTTTCGGGCTAGGATGTGATCAATTTGGTACCGGTACCATTCTAAGCCGCAAATGAAAGAAACCGACAACACCCGGCGTTCGCGCCGTGGCAGCGGGGCGATCACCCTGCGCGATGTGGCCAAGCTCGCGGGCGTGGCGCCCATCACGGCCTCGCGCGTGCTCAACACCCCGGAGCAGGTGTCGGTGGAGGTGCGCAAGAAGGTGCTGGACGCGGTGCAGAAGACGGGTTACGTGCCCAACCGCATGGCGGGCGGGCTGGCGTCCTCGCGCAGCCGGCTGATCGCGGCGGTGGTGCCCAGCACGGTGATGTCGGTCTTCATGGAGACCATCGAGTCGCTCAATGGCACGCTGTTCGATGCGGGTTATCAGCTGATGCTGGGCCAGTCGAGCTACTCGGCCAGCCGGGAGGAGTCGCTGCTGGAGGCGATCATCGGACGCCGGCCCGACGGCATTTTTCTCACGGGCGTATTGCACTCGGGCAAGGGCCGCACGCGTTTGCTGGCCTCGGGCATTCCGGTGGTGGAGACCTGGGACCTGACGCCCGCGCCGATCGACATGCTGGTGGGGTTCTCGCACGCCGACATTGGCCGCGAGGTGGCGAAGTTCCTCATTGGCAAGGGGCGGCGGCGCCTGGCCATGATCCGCGCGGACGACGAACGCGCGGACCGCCGCGCCAAGGCGTTTGCGGCCGAGGTGGCGCGCAGCGGCTTGGCCGAGGCGAAGGTGGAGGTGGTGGACGTGGGCGCATCGCGCACGATCAAGAGCGGGCGCGATGCCCTGACCCGCCTGCTGGCGCTCGACCCGGACGTCGACGCCGTGTTCTGCAGCTCGGACCTGCTGGCCTCGGGCGTGGTGACGCAGGCGCGGGTGCTGGGCATCGACATCCCGGGCCGCCTGGCGATCGTGGGTTTCGGCGATGTGCCGTTCGTGGCCGACATGGTGCCCGCGCTGAGCACGGTGCACATCAATGGCGCGGACATCGGCCGCATGGCGGCGCGCTGCCTGATCGACCGGGCCGAGGGGCGCGAGGTGGCCCAGCGGGTGGTGGACGTGGGGTTTTCCATCGTCGAGCGGGAAACCACCTGAGATCGCCCTTTCTCCGGTCGCCGGAGACCTTGCGGCGCTCGGCCCATGGGTGGGCCGGCATGGCCGCTCCCGCGCCCGCGAGGCCCAGGCACTGGCCAATCCCCATCCAGGCGCTCAACCAAAAAAACCGTTTGACGCGTCAATTTGGTACCGGTACCATTCGCCTCACCTGCATTTGGTACCGGTACCAAGTGGAGCCCTTCGTCACACGATTTCAACGACAGGAGACAAGACACATGAAGAAGCTGCTGTGCGCGCTTGGCGCGTCCATGACCCTGACCGCGGCCATGGCCTGGCCGGAGAAACCGGTCACGATCATCGTGCCCTTCCCCCCGGGCGGCTCCACCGACCTGATCGCCCGCACGCTGCAGCCCAAGCTGCAGGAGAAATTCGGCGGCACCTTCGTGGTCGACAACAAGGCCGGCGCCACCGGCACCATCGGCGCTGCGCAGGTGGTGCGCTCGGCGCCCGACGGCTACACCCTGCTCGTCGCCTCGCTAGGCCCTTACGTGATCGCGCCCCACCTCACCAAGGTGCCCTACGACGCGACGAAGGACATGGACTACATCAGCGTGGCGGTGCAGGCGCCCAACGTGCTCGTCGTGCCCGCCGCCTCGCCGCACAAGAGCATGGCCGACGTGCTCGCGTTCCAGAAGGCCAACCCGGGCAAGATGACCTTCGCGTCGTCCGGCAACGGCAGCAGTGACCACCTCACCGCCGAGCTTTACTGGCAGCAGACCAACACCACCGGCGTGCACGTGCCTTACAAGGGCGGCGGCCCCGTGATGACCGACCTGCTGGGCAATCAGGTGGACTCGTCCTTCATGAACATCAACACCGCCATGCCGCAGATCAAGGCCGGCAAGCTGCGCGCGCTCTCCATCACCAGCGCCCAGCGCTCGCCCCTGCTGCCGGACGTGCCCACGCTGCAGGAACTGGGCATCAAGGACGCCAATGTGTACTCCTGGCAGGCCGTCTCCGGCCCCAGGGGCATGCCGGCCGATCTGAAGAACAAGCTGCAGCTGGCCATCAAGGACGCGCTCAACGACCCCGCCATCAAGCCCAAGCTGCTGGAACTGGGTTTCGAGATCGTGGCCAACACGCCCGAGCAGTTCACCGCGTTTCAGGCCAGCGAGTTCGCGCGCTGGAAAAAGCTGATCGAAGCCAGGAACATCAAGGCCGATTGATCGGCCCATCCCCCGCCGCGCTGCGCGCGGCCCCCTTCCAGGGGGTGGCACCAGGGGCCCGGCCAGGCCGGTTCCTCGGTGTCTCTGGATGAGACATCGCCCTCCGGAAGCCCTTTCTCGATTGTTTTCATGCCGACCACCGCCTCATCCACCCCCCGCGTCACCGAACTGCGTGTCGTCCCTGTCGCCGGGCGCGACAGCATGTTGCTCAATCTGAGCGGCGCGCACGCGCCGTTCTTCACGCGCAACCTGCTCATCCTCACCGACAGCGCCGGGCGCACCGGTGTGGGCGAGGTGCCCGGTGGCGAGAAGATCCGCCAGACACTGGAGGACGCGCGCGAGCTGGTGGTGGGCCAGCCCCTGGGGGCGCACCAGACGGTGCTGCAGCGGTTGCAGACCCGCTTCGCCGACCGCGACGCGGGCGGGCGCGGGCTGCAGACGTTCGACCTGCGCACCACCATCCACGCCGTGACGGCGGTGGAATCGGCCCTGCTGGACCTGCTCGGCCAGCACCTGGAGGTGCCCGTGGCCGCGCTGCTTGGCGAAGGCCAGCAGCGCGACGCGGTGGAGATGCTGGGCTACCTGTTCTTCGTCGGCGACCGCCGCAAGACCGACTTGCCCTACGCCAGCGAACCCGATGCCGACAACGCCTGGAGCCGGCTGCGGCACGAGAGCGCGATGACGCCCGAGGCGGTGGTGCGCCTGGCCGAGGCCGCGCGCGAGCGCTACGGCTTCAACGACTTCAAGCTCAAGGGCGGCGTGTTGCGCGGCGAGCAGGAGGTGGAGGCCGTCACCGCGCTGCACGAGCGATTCCCGCAGGCGCGCGTCACGCTCGACCCCAACGGCGGCTGGCTGCTCAAGGACGCGATCCGCCTCATGCGCGACATGCGGGGCGTGGTCGCCTACGCCGAGGACCCCTGCGGCGCGGAAGACGGTTTCTCGGGCCGCGAGGTGATGGCCGAGTTCCGCCGCGCCACCGGCCTGCCCACGGCCACCAACATGATCGCCACCGACTGGCGCCAGCTCAGCCATGCGCTGGCGCTGCAGAGCGTGGACATCCCGCTGGCCGACCCCCACTTCTGGACCATGGCCGGCAGCGTGCGCGTGGCGCAGACCTGCCGCGACTGGGGCCTGACCTGGGGCTCGCACTCCAACAACCATTTCGACGTGTCGCTCGCCATGTTCACCCACGTCGGCGCGGCCGCGCCCGGCAAGGTCACCGCGATCGACACGCACTGGATCTGGCAGGACGGCCAGCGCCTCACGAAGGAGCCGCTCAAGATCGTGGGCGGCCATGTGCAGGTGCCGAAGAAGCCCGGCCTGGGCGTCGAGCTCGACATGGCCGAGGTGGAGAAGGCCCATCGGCTCTACATGGAGCACGGCCTGGGCGCGCGCGACGACGCGATCGCCATGCAGTTCCTGATTCCGAACTGGACCTTCAACCCCAAGCGGGCGGCGCTGGACCGCTGACAATCCCCCCGAACCCATTTCTCAACAAGAAGGAACCTGATGAGACCCAACCGTCTGCGTGAAATCTGGGCCCGCGGCGGCGCGGTGGCCAATGGCTGGCTGGCCATCCCCAACAGCTTCTCCGCCGAGACCATGGCGCACCAGGGGTGGGACTCGCTCACCATCGACCTGCAGCACGGTGTGGTGGACTACCAGGCGATGGTCGGGATGCTGCAGGCCATTTCCACCACCGACACCGTGCCCGTGGTGCGCGTGCCGTGGCTGGAGCCCGGCATCCTCATGAAGACGCTGGACGCCGGTGCCTACGCCGTCATCTGTCCCATGGTCAACAGCCGGGCGGACGCCGAGAAACTGGTGGCCTACACCCACTACGCGCCGCGCGGCACGCGCAGCTTCGGCCCGGTGCGCGCGCTGCTCTACGGTGGCGCCGACTACCCCAGGCACGCGAACGACACCATCGTCACCTTCGCCATGATCGAGACCGCGCAGGCGCTGGAGAACCTGGAGGAGATCCTCTCCACGCCCGGTCTGGACGCGATCTACATCGGCCCCTCGGACCTCTCGCTGGCGCTGGGCTGCAACCCCACTTTCGACGACCTCGATCCCAAGGCCGCCGCCGCGGTGGAGCACATCCTGGCGCGCGCCAAGGCGCACGGCCTGGTCGCGGGCATCCACAACGGGTCGCCCGAAGCGGCCGCGCGCCGCATCGCCATGGGTTTCCAGTTCGTCACCATCAGCTCGGACGCGCGCCTGATCGCCGCTGGTTCGCAGCAGGTGCTCGCCACGCTGCGCGCCTCGCAGCCCAAGGCCGCGCCCGAAGGCTACTGACCCCTTTTTTCCACCTACCGCAGAAAGAGCCTCTCATGAAGATCGGATTCATCGGCCTGGGCATCATGGGCACGCCCATGGCGCTGCACCTCGTCAACGCCGGCCACACGCTGTACGTGCACACACGCAGCCAGGTGCCCGAAGCCATCCAGGCCGCCGGCGGCGTGCGCTGCGAGAACGCCGCTGCCGTGGCGAAAGAGGCCGAGGTGATCTTCACCATGGTGCCCGACACGCCCGATGTGGAGACCGTGCTGTTCGGCGAGAACGGTGTCGCGCAAGGGCTCAGCAAGGGCAAGGTGGTGGTCGACATGAGCTCGATCTCGCCCATGGCCACGAAAGCGTTCGCGAAGAAGATCAATGCACTCGGCTGCGACTACATCGACGCGCCGGTCTCCGGCGGCGAAGTCGGCGCCAAGGCCGGTTCGCTCACCATCATGTGCGGTGGCGACGAGGCGGTGTTCGAACGGGTGCGCCCGCTGCTCGAGCTGATGGGCAAGAACATCACCCTGGTCGGTGGCAACGGCGACGGCCAGACCACCAAGGTGGCCAACCAGATCATCGTCGCGCTCAACATCGCGGCGGTGAGCGAGGCCCTGGTCTTCGCCAGCAAGGCCGGCGCCGATCCGGCCAAGGTGCGCCAGGCCCTCATGGGCGGCTTCGCGGCCAGCCGCATCCTGGAGGTGCATGGCGAGCGCATGATCAAGCGCACCTTCAACCCCGGCTTTCGCATCAAGCTGCACCAGAAGGACCTGAACCTCGCGCTGCAAGGTGCGAAGGAACTCGGCGTGGGCCTGCCGCAGACCGCCAACGCCGCGCAGCTCATGAGCGCCTGCGCGGCCAATGGCCTGGCCGACCTCGATCACTCCGCCCTGGTGAAAGCGCTGGAGCTGATGGCGAACCACGAGGTCGCCAAGGGCTGAAGCCGCCCTGGTGGCTACGCCGATTCGAAGGCGTAGCCGCTGCCCACCTCCCGTATGCGGCCGAAGGCCGGGAAGGGGAAGTGGTACCCGCCCACGATGCCCTGGTCGGCCGCCGCGCGCGCCAGGGCCGCGCGGCGCGAGGCGCGGGCGAGTTCGGGGTCCATGTCGAACTGCACCTGCCAGTCCGGGTTGCGCGTGAACAGCGCGGGGTAGTGCGCCGCGTCGGCCAGGTAGGTGAAGTTCGCGCTCGAACCGCGCAGCGAGAACAGCGTGTGCCCCGGTGAATGGCCATAGGCGGCGATGCTGTCCACCGCGCCCAGCAACCGCTCCCCTGGGGTGAAGCGCTGCAGCTTGTCGGCCGGGTAGCCGTCCAGCACGCGCCGCGCGTTCACAAACCCGGCTTTGGCCGCCGGCGGCGCTGCCTCCAGCCGCTTCGGGTCCATCCAGAAGTCGTATTCGGGCGTGGGCACGAGCACCGTGGCATTCGGGTACACGAGGCTGCCGTCCTTGCGGCGCAGGCCGCTCACGTGGTCGCCGTGCAGGTGGCTCAGCAGGACCACGTCGATGTCCGCGGGGCTCAGGCCGGCACCGCGCAGGTTGTCCAGCAGCCGGCCGGTCTGGGCGGGCCCGTTGTCGGCGAAACCCGTGTCGATGAGGCAGCGCTTGCCGCCCACCACCAGCAGGAACGCGTTGTACGGCACGTCGATGTGCTCGGTCGGCAACTGCTGGGAGGCCAGCACGGCCTTCACCTGTTCCAGTGGCGCGTTGCGCACGAACTCTTCGCCCAGGGGGCGGCGCACCACGCCGTCGTTGAGCGCGATCACCTCGGCCGAGCCGAGCGAGAAGCGCCGCCAGCCCTGGGCGGGCAACGGGGCGGTGCCGAGGTTGCCCGCGCTCTGCGACCAGGCCGAGCCGAAGGCGAGCGCGGTGGAACTTGCCGCACCCCAGAGAAGAAAGTCGCGCCGGGTCGAGGCCATGGTCAGTCCGCCTTCACGTTGCCGCGCTGGATCACTTTGGCCCAGCGGGGAATCTCGCGCGCGATGAGCTGCGCGAAGGCCTGTGGCGTGGTGGGCGTGGGCACCGCGCCTTCGATCGCCAGGGCTCGGGCCACCTCGGGCGAGGTGAGCGCCTTGTTGATCTCGCTGTTGTAGAGCGCGATCAGCGGCGCGGGCAGGCCCGCGGGTGCGACGATGCCGTACCACTGGTCCGCATCGAAGCCGGGGTAGCCGCTTTCGGCGACCGTGGGCACGTCGGGCAGGGCCGGCATGCGCTGCGGGCTGGACACCGCCAGCGGCCGCAGCCGGCCGCTGCGGATGTGGGCGATCAGGGCCGGCGAGCCGGTGAAGATCGCCTCCACCTGGCCGCCCAGCACGTCGCTCACCGCTGGCGCCGCGCCCCGGTACGGGATGTGCGGCATGAAGATGCCCGCTTCCTGCTTGAGGTACTCGAAGGTGATGTGGGCCGCGCTGCCGTTGCCGCCGGACGAGTAGTTGAGCCGGCCCGGCTCGGCCTTGGCCTTGGCGATGAAGGCCTTGAAGTCGGTGGCGGGGAATTTCTCGTTGACCACCAGCACGTTGGGCACGCGCGCCACCAGCGCCAGCGGCGCAAAGCTCTTGACCGGGTCGTAGGGCAGCTTCGGGTAGATCGACGGGTTGATCGCCAGCGTGCCGATGTGGCCCATCATGATGGTGGCGCCGTCCGGCGCCATGCGCGCGACCTCGCCCGCGCCCACCGAGCCGGCGGCGCCGCCCTTGTTCTCGATCACCACCGTGATGCCCAGCTGCGTGGCCAGGCGCGCGCCGATGGCGCGTCCGAGGATGTCGGTGGAGCCGCCCGGTGGAAACGGCACCACCAGCTTGATGGTCTTGGGCAGGGAAGCCTGCGCCTGAACGTGGCCAACGGCCAGGCCGGCGGCGCTGGCCAGCACCAGCTGGCGGCGGGTGATGCGGGGGAGGGGAAAGGTCATGAGATTCTGCTTATAGGAAAACGGTTGGAAACGCCGTCCAGTGTCGCGGCTTGGCAAGGCTGGCGCAACTGCAATATGCTTGGCCCGAGTTGCATTCTTCTTATGGCAGCATGGACCCCAACGACGACGGAGTGACCCGATTGCGCGCCCTGCGCACGGTGGAGGCCGCCCACGAAGGCGGCAGCGCGGCCGTGGCCGCGCAGACCCTGCATGTCTCCCCCTCGACCGTCTCGCGCACCATCCAGCAGACCGAGCAGGCCTTGCGCGTGGAACTGTTCGATCGCGGGGCGCGGGGCATGGTGTGCACCACCGCCGGGCTGGCCGTGGTGCGCGGCTGCGCGGCGGTGCGCGCCGAGCTGGTGCTCAGCGCCTCGGAAGGCCCGCTGCAGGACCCCTGCCCGCAGCCGTTGCGGCGCCAGGTGGAGAGCCTGTTTCGCGTGCTCACGGTGCCGATGCTGCGCTGCTTCGTGGCCTGCGCCGAGCTGACCAACGAAACGCAGGCCGCGCGTTCGCTGGGCCTGTCGCAGCCGGCGGTCAGCCAGCAGTTGCGCTCGCTGCACCAGGCCTATGGCCGTGCGCTGATGCAGCGCACCCAGCGTGGGCTGCGCCTCACGCGCGACGGCGAGCGCATGCTCGCGCCGCTCAAGCGCGTGCTCAACATCCTGCGCGTGCTCCAGGAGCAGATGTCCGCCTACCGGGGCGAGGCCACGGGGCGCCTGCACCTGGGCGTGCTGCCCATGGCCAGCACCTCGCTGGCGCCGCGCGCCCTGGCCGGGCTGCTGCAGCGCATGCCCAAGGTGGTGGTGACCGTGAGCGATGGCACCTACGACGCCATGGCCCGCCAGCTCAAGACCGGGGACCTGGACATGATCCTCGGCCCCTTGCGCGGCGACATGGTGGCGCCCGAGCTGGAAGAGCGAGAGCTGTTCCGGGAGTCGCTGATCGCGGTGGTGCGCCAGGGCCATGCGCTGGCCTCGGCGGGGCGGCTGCGCTCGCTGCGCCAGTTGCGAAGCCAGGCCTGGATCGCACCGCTGGCGAACACGCCCGCCCATGCCGCCTTCGAGCGCGCGTTCCGCGCTGCCCGCGAGCCGCTGCCGCAGGTGGCGTTCCACGCCAACAGCCCGCCGCTGGTGCGCGCACTGCTGATGAAGAGCGACCACATCGCGCTGATGTCGCCGCTGCAGGTGCAGGAAGACCTGGCCAGCGGCGCGCTCGTGCGCGTGCCGGTGACGCTGCACGACGTGGATCGGCGCATCGGCATCACCGTGCGGCGCGCGTTCGCCTGGCCGCCGTCTTGCGTCTACCTCTGGGAACTGCTCAAGGCGCCAACGCCGCTGCAGGGCCCGTGAGCGGCCCGTGCCGCCTCAGTCCTTCAGCCCGGCCGCGCGCAGGAACGCGTCGTTTTCCGCCACCGTGCCCACGGTCACGCGAAAGCAGCCCTGCAGGCCGTGCAGGCGGTCTTGCCGGCGCACCAGCACGCCGCCCGCGAGCAGTTGCGCATGCGCCTGGGCCGCATCGGGCGTGCGCACGAGCAGGAAGTTGGCGTGCGAGGGCAGGGGCCGCCAGCTCGGGTGAGCCTGCAAGGCGGTGAACAGGCGCTCGCGTTCGCGCAGGGTGTGCGCCACGCGCTCCTTCACGTAGCCGGGGTGCTCCAGCGCCACCTGGGCGCACACCGTCTGCAGCACCGACACGCCAAACGGCGGCACCAGCTTGCGCAGCTGGCGGGCCACGCCCTCGCCGGCCAGTGCGTAGCCCATGCGCAGGCCGGCCAGGCCCCAGGCTTTGGAGAGCGTGCGCAGCAGCACCACATGCGGGTGCCGGCGCGCGAGGTCGCGCGCGTCGTGTTCGGTGAAGTGGTGGTAGGCCTCGTCGATGACCAGCAGCCAGCCGTTGGCGCTGGCCTGCGCGAGCCGATCGAGTTCGTCGAGCTCGCACAGCGAGCCCGTGGGCGCGTGTGGCCGCGGCAAGTAAATCACCCCCTTGGGCGTGAGGCCGGCGCCGGTGCCGAGGGCGGCGATCACCGCGTCCACCTCGATCGAGGTGTCCTCGCGCAGCGGCACCTCGGTCAGGGTGGCGCCGAGCAGCTCGGCGTCCAGCCCGTAGAGCGCGAAATTGGGTTTGACGGTGACGACGCGGCCGCCGCCCAGGGCGCTGAGCTGGATCAGCAGGGCGATCAGCACGTTGCTGCCGGTGGTGACCACCGTGCCTTCGGGCGACCAGCCGTCGTGCCGCGCCACGGCTTCGCACAGGGCTTCGGCGTTGAGGTCGGTGTAACGGTGCCAGGGCAACTGGCGCAGGCGTTCGAGCGCCAGGTCCTTGAGTTCGGGAGGGAAGTCGGCGAAGGACTCGTTCTGGTCGAGCTTGATGGGCGCCGTGACCGGGGAGAAGGGGTAGTCGGGGCTGGCGATGACGGCGGGGCGGACGGGCAGCGGCGGGTTCATTCGGCGGGAGCGGTTTCGGTCAGGGTGAGCAGGATGTCGGCGTACCAGGCGCAATTCAGGCCGAGCGACTCGTCGAGCACGAGGTCGCGGTTGCCCATGTCCATGCGCGAGGAGTGCACGCCCAGCAGTTTCCAGGGCAGGGCGGCGGTTTGCGGGGTGGGTTGCGGCTCGCGCATCACAACCGCCGCGCCGCTGGTGCCCCGGTGGGTGCGCGCATCGGTCAGGAAGAAGCCCTGCGCCTGGAAGCGGATGCCGAAGGGCGAGGCGATGGCCGCGTGGCGCAGCACCGGCAGGTGGTGCACCACGTCGTGGAAGCCCAGCGGAAAGCCCACCACCATCAGCGAGGTGTCGGCCGGCACGGCGTTGAAGGCGGTCTGCAGGTGCGCTGGCGTGAAGGCGCGCACCACGGCCTGGGCGGGAAAGGCGCTGCGGTCGAGTTCGATCACCGCCACGTCGATCTCGCCGCCGCTGTCTTCGCCCTGGCGCCACACGGCCAGGCCGTCCACGTACAAGGGCACCGAGAAGCCGGTGGCCACCGTGAGGTTGACCGCGTCCATGTGCAAGCCGATCTCGATGCGGTCGGGGCGGTGGTCGGTGGCTTCGTCGATCAGCACATGGCGGCTGGTGACGAGGTAGAGCCGCTCGTCGCGCTCGAAGAAGAACCCGCTGGCGTTGGTCAGCGGATGGGTGCCCACGAAGGTGGAAACCTGGGGCGCGGCCAGGAACAGCGGGTCCACCTGCACGGGGGCGGGGGCGGGCGCCTTGGCGACGGCTTGGGAGGCGGTGCGGGTGGTTTTCGTCATCGGCCCAGTGTGGCAGGTTTCGCGGGCGTTCCCCCGCCGGGTGTCCGGCGGAACTGGCGCGCGACAAAGGCCCATGCCATGCGCGAGGCGTCGGGGCCGAGGGCGTCGCTGTAGGGCTGGCTGGCCGTGCCGCCGCTCCACGCGTGGCCCAGCCGGGGCACTTCCACCAGGCTGACCAGGGCACGTCCCCGGTGCTGGAAATCGGTCACCCGCATGGGGTGTCGCTGGCCGCGCTGCCGCTCGCGGGGCGTGCCGGCGCTGGCGCCCAGCTGCCCCGCCCACAGCCGCGCCACGGCCGCACCGTTGCTGGGCGATACCACGGCGTCGCTGCCGCCCTGGATCACCAGCAGGGGCGGCCAGGGCTTGGCCGCGGGGCCGGCGGGGGCTGCGTCGGGCGCCGACAGACGGCGCCCTCGCATGGCGGCAAGCGCGGTGGCGGTGGACTCCGCCACCCCCGGGGCCACGCCCGAATGCATCACCACAGCCTGGAAGCGGGTGGGCTCGCGCGTGGCGAGCAGCGCGGCCATGCCAGCGCCCGCCGAGAGGCCGACCACGGCGATGCGCGCGGGGTCCGCCGCGTACAGCAGGACGACCTGGTCGATCGCAGAGAGGATGAGCGAGGCTTCGGCCTGGGCGCGTCCGCTGCGCGTGTCGTACCAGTTCCAGCAGCGCTGCGGGTGGGCCAGGTGGTCCTGCTCGGGGTAGAGCACCAGAAAACCTTCGCGGCGTGCCAGGGCATTCATGCGGGTGCTGGCGGCGAAGCCGGCGCTGTCCTGGCCGCAGCCGTGCAGCATCACCAGCAACGGCACTTTCTCGCCCACCGGCAGGGACGGAGGGCGGTAGAGCCGGTAGCGCCGCGCGCCACCAGGGCCCAGGGCCAGCCCGGGCAACCAGTCGCCCGGGCCGGTGGCCACGCCGCGCGCGGTCGCCCGGGCGCGCACGGCCTTGGCGGCGCGGGGCGCGCGGGTGGTGGCACGCGCCATCGCGCGCAGGTTGCGGTTGAAGGCCTTGACCCAGGCCGATGCGGAACGCCGGCGTGCCACGCGCGCTCAGCCCGTGCGGCGCGGCCCGCGCGCCGGGTCGGGGTGCAGGACAGCCGCAGCCCGTGCCCCCTTCGGATGCGCTCGGCCCCCACGGGCTTCGTGCGGGAGCAGGACGGGTCGGTGGATCATGTGCAGTGGGGGTGGGAAAGCGCGCAAAAGTTCAGTTTTGCGGCCAGTCGCGGCGCCCGGCGGTCCGAAACCGCCCTTGATGGTGACAGAATGGTTTCATGGATGGGATGCGAGGCAATTCAGGGCTCGAAGGGGGGCCCGATGGACACGGTGTCCTCGGGTGGCGGTCGCGTGTCCGCGCGGCCGTGTGTTGGATCGCCTGCGCAGGCGCGCTGGTGGGCCTCATGGCCTGCAGCGAGCCGCCGCAGCCGCCGCTGGTGGTCGGTCTCAACACCTGGGTGGGCTACGACCCGCTGGTGCTCGCGCGCGATCGCGGCCTGGCCGATGCCCGGCAGCTCAAGGTGGTGGAGCTCATCTCCAGCGCGGAGGCGCTGCGCCATCTGCGCAACGGCTTGCTGGACGCGGCCGGGCTCACCATGGACGAGGCCCTGCGCCTGGTCGACAGCGGTTTCGACGTGCGCATCATCGCGCTGCTGGACACCTCGGCCGGTGCCGACGTCGTGGTGGCCGCCCCGCGCATCACCAGCCTGCAGAAGCTGCGCGGCGAGAGCATCGCGGTGGAAGACGCCACCGTGGGCACGCTGGTGCTCGAACGCCTGCTGCGCAAAGCCCACCTGCGGCGAGAAGACGTGACCGTCGTGCGCATGGACGCCACCCAGCATCAGACCGCATTGCTGAGCGACCGCGTGGCCGCCGCGGTGAGTTTCGCGCCGATCGCCGGGCCGATCCAGGCCCTGGGCTATCGGGCCATCTTCGACAGCCGCCAGATGCCCGGTGAGATCGTCGACGTGCTGGTGGTGCGCAGCGAGGTGCTGCGCCAGCGCCCGCAGGCGGTGGACGCGCTGTTGGCGGCCTGGGCCGCCGGCCTCAACGTGATGCGGCTGGACCCCGGCGGCGCGGCCACCTCGCTCGCGCCTGGTGCCGACCTGACGCCCGCGCAGTACCAGGCGGTGATGGGCGGGCTGCGCTTTTATTCGCCCGAGGAATCCCTGGCCATGCTCACCGGCCACCCGGCCCCGCTGGAACGGCAGGGCGAGGGCGTGGCCCGCCTGCTGATGGAGCTGGGGCTGCTGCGCTCGCCGCCCAACTGGGCCGCACTGATCGACACCGCTGCGGCGCTGCGCGCGCCGGCCTCCGGTCCCCTGCCATGAAGCCGGTGGCCCGCCTGCTCTCGCTTCCGGCGCGCTGGCTGGCGCCCTTTCTGCTGGCGGCCTTCGCCCTCACGACCACGGGCGTGAACCTGTTGCTGGAGTGGCGCGAGGTCGATCAGCAGGTGACCGACAACGAGACGCGGCGCCTGCGCGAACGCCTTGGGGTCGAGCAGAGCCGGCTGAGCGCCCAGACCGGCAATCCCAACTCGCTGCTGGTGCGCCGGCTGGTGGGCGGGCTGGGCCTGTACAGCGGCATGCAGCACGCCTATCTGATCGACGCCCGGGGCACGGTGCTGGCGTCGCTGATGCGCGCCGACATCGGCCTGCCTTTCGTCGATCTCCAAGGCCTGTACCCCGAACTCGCCGGGGTGAAGCCCCTGCTGGCCGAACCCATGGCCGGGGCCACCTTGCAGGTGGCCCGCCCGGCCGGATCGGCGCTGCTGTTCGGGCGGGCGGCGCTGGAGCCGGGGCACGAGTTGCTCACCGTGGTCGACCTGAGCCAACCCATGGCCGTGCGCTTCGCCGGCATGCGCACGCAGGTGATGCGCGAGGGCCTGGTCCTGCTGGCGCTGGTGGGGCTGCTCGCGCTGCTGCTGCACTGGGTCTGGTTCCGGCGCGCCGAGCAACTGGCCCGCGCGCTCACGGCCATGGGCGAGGGCCAGTTGCAGGCGCGCACCGGGCTGCAGGGGCGCGACGAGCTTGCGCTGATCGGCGCGGCCGCCGACCGCATGGCCGAGCGCCTGCAGGCCAGCCACGCGCAGCTGCAGCGCATGAACGACGTGGTGGACCGCTCGCCGCTGGTGGTGATCGAGTGGTACAACGTGGTCGGCTGTCCCATCCACTACGTGAGCCCCTCGATCGCCCAGTGGGGCTATGCACCCGAGCCGCTGCTGCAGGGCCGCATGACCTACGACGACCTGATCCACCCCGACGACGTGGACCAGGTCAACGCCGAGATCGAGGGCTACCTCCAGCACGGCCCGGACGCCTACCGCCAGGAGTACCGCCTGCGCTGCGCCGACGGCCGCTGGATCTGGATCGACGACCGCAGCGCGCTCACCCGCAACGCCCAGGGCGAAGTCACGGCCATCAGCGGGGTGCTGCTGGACATCACGGTGCAGAAGGAAGCGCAGATCGCGCAACGCGAGCAGGCCGAGTTCCAGCGGCTGTTCTACGAGTTGCCGCTGATCGGCATGGCGATCTCTTCGCCCCACAGCACCCGGTGGCTGCAAGTCAACGACCGGTTGTGCCAGATCCTGGGTTATTCCCGCGAGGCGCTCCTGCAACGCACCTGGTCGGACATGACCCCGGCACCCGACCTGGAGCGCAACCTTGCGCTGCTCGATCGCATGAAGGCGGGCCTGACCGACAGCTACCAGATGCACAAGCGCTTCAGGCGCAGCGACGGCAGCCTCGTGCACACGGAGATCCACGTGCGAGCGGTGCGCGAGCCCGATGGCGCGCTCAAGCATCTGTTCTCCATCGTGCAGGACGTCACCGAGCGGCTGCAGACCAGCCAGGCGCTGAACGACCAGAAAGGCCTGCTGGAGCAAGCCGAGGCCATGGCGGGCCTGGGCAGCTGGCTGTACGACTCGCAGACCAAACACATCTGGTGGTCGCGCCAGATGTACCGCAACATCGGCCGCGACATGGCGCTGGGCCCGCCGCCCACCCTCAAGGACTACCTTGACTGCCTGCACCCGGACGACCGCGAACGCGTGGCGCGTTTCATGAGCGCCATGCCGAGCAACCGGGGCCGCCTGCACGCCGAGTTCCGCCGCCACCCCTCGCTCGGGCCCGAGCGCTGGTTCCGCGGCGGCGTCGAGTGCCGTGTCCTCGCGGAGAACGCCGGCCACCACTACAGCGGCACGCTGCTGGACATCACCCAGATCAAGCAGGCGCAGATGAACCTGGAGCGCATCAACGCCCGGCTGGAACAGCGCGTGGCCGAGCGCACCGAGCAGCTCAGCGCGGCCAACCGCGAGCTCGAAGCGTTCTCGTACACCGTCTCGCACGACCTGAAGGCGCCATTGCGCGGCATCGACGGCTACAGCCAGCTGCTGCTGGAGGAGCACAGCGAGCGGCTGGACGAAGAGGGCCGGCAGTTCATTGGCCGCATCCGGCGCGGCGTGCAGCAGATGGGCGCGCTGATCTCGGACCTGCTGGACTATTCGCGCATGGAGCGCCGCACCATGGAGCACCAGGCCGTGGAACTGGGCCCGCTGCTGGACCTGGTGCTCGAAGGGCACGCCGCCGACATCCAGGCGGCCCGCACCGAGGTGAGCCTGCAGCTCGAACCCATGACCTTGCAACTCGACCGCGAGGGTCTGGCGGTGGTGCTGCGCAACCTGGTTGGCAACGCCATCAAGTTCAGCCAGGCCCGCCAGCCACCCCGGGTGGAGATCGGCTCGCGCAGCGAGGCGGGGCGGCGCATCCTCTGGGTGCGCGACAACGGCGTGGGCTTCGACATGAAGTACCACGACCGCATCTTCGGCATCTTCCAGCGCCTGCAGCGCGCCGAGGACTACGCCGGCACCGGCGTGGGCCTGGCGCTGGTGGCCAAGGCGATGCAGCGCATGGGCGGGCGCGTGTGGGCCGAAAGCGCGCCGGGCCAGGGCGCCACGTTCTTTCTGGAGTTCCCGCCATGATCGCCGTCAAGCCCCAGCCGCCCATCCTGCTGGTGGAGGACAACCCGATGGACATGGACCTCACCCTGCGGGCCTTCAACAAGCGCAAGTTCTCCAGCACCATCCACGTGGCGCGCGACGGCGAGGAGGCGCTGGCCTGGATGGCCCGCTGGGAGGCGGGCGAAGGCCTGCCCTCGGTGATCCTGCTCGACCTCAACCTGCCGCGCGTGCATGGCCTGGACGTGCTGCAGCAGCTCAAGGACCATCCCCGCTTTCGCCGCATTCCTGTGGTGATATTGACATCGTCGCGGGAGGACAGCGACCTGAAGTCCGCCTACGATCTCGGGGTGAGCTCGTACATCGAGAAACCGGTGAGCTTCAGCAAGTTCATCGAGGTGGCCGAGCGCATTGAGCTGTACTGGTGCGTGCTCAACGAGCGGCCCTATTGACCACACACCCAGGAATGGAGCGACCATGCTGAAAATTCTGATCCCCGTCGACGGTTCCTCGCACGCCCTGCGGGCTGTGCACCACGCACTGCAGCTCGTGGGCGCGGGCCTGAAGGCGCGCTTCGTCGTGGCGAACGTGCAGGAGGCGGCCAACCTCTACGAACTGGTGGTCGCGCACGATCCAGCGGTGCTGCAGCAGGTGAGCGAGGCCGCCGGGCGCGATCTCGTGCGCCCGGCGGTCGCCCTGCTCAGCGCCGCAGGGCTGCAGGTCGAGTCGGCCGTGGCCAGCGGCGACCCGGCCCACCGCCTGGCCGAGATCCTGGAGGCCCACGGCTGCGACGCCGTCATCATGAGCACGCGCGGCGGCGGTCTGCGCTCGGCCGTGCTGGGCTCGGTGTCGCAGGACATGGTGCAGCGCTCGCCGGTGCCCGTGACCCTGGTGAAGGTGCCTGAGGACGCGACGCCCGACTGACGCCTGCGGCAGCACCGCATCGAGGAGCCGGCCCAGGCCGGCTCTTCGCTCGTTCAACGATCGCCTATCGGTTTTTCTCCCCTTTCCCCTCTCTGCCTGTGACCCTCCTGTTTGCCGCCCCCGATGCTTCCGGCGCACTTCGCTTTATCGGCGAAGTCGAGCGCGGGGCCGTCTGCGGCTGTTCGTGCCCGGTGTGTGGCAGTGCGCTGGTGGCGCGCCAGGGCGCTGCCAACGAGTGGCACTTTGCGCACGAGGCCTCGCAGGAGCGGCCCGAATGCGAGACCGCGGCAGACCGCATGTTGCGCCGTCTCATGGTCGAGCACGTGCAGACCCGTGGCGAGGCCGGGGGGCTTTCGCTGCCACCGTACCAGCAGCGGGTGGCGATCGTGCGCGCGCTGATCAACGTGCACGAAGACGTGCAATGGGGTGCCCAGGCCATGGGCGGCCTGCAATGGCGGGCCGAAGCGGCGCCTGACGAACCGGTGGCGCAGGCGCGGCTCGACACCGGCGCGGACCTGCACCTGTTCGTGATGGTCGGCGAGGGCCAGCTCCCGCCGCCCCAGACCGGCTGCGCGCAGCTGGTGTTTCGCTGCCGCCTGCCCCCGGGCTCGGTGTTGCGCGATCGCCAGGCGGCCGAGCAGTACCTCGCGCAGCACGGCGAGCTTGCCTGGGCCCACCACCCGGACACGCTGGGCCTGGTCGCTGCCGCGCAGGCCCGGCTGGAGGCGCGCAGCCGCCAGATCTACGCCAACTGGCTTGCCATGGCCGACGCCGCCGGCGGCCCGGCCACCGTCGTCGATGCCCGCCCGCCGCCGCTGTTCTACGGGCCGAGCACACGGCCCGATCCGAGGCAGGCGCCGCGTTACGCCTGCGCGCCCGCGCACGCGCCGAACGTCAGCTTCACGCTCTACCGGCTGTCGCCCACCGAAGCCTGGCTGCTCTACCTGCTCGAGCGCGTGGGCCCGCTCGACTGGCGCACGGCCACCGAGAAGTTTTACGCGCTGGCCCCATACCCCGGTCCTTTCGACGGTTGGGCCCAGGCCTTGCCGCCGAGCGTGGGTGTGGCCGATCTGGACGTGGGCGTCGTGCGCTGCACGGGTTTCCTGGACGCGGTCACCTACCTCTCGCGGCGCGCGCATTCCACCCGCAGCGGGCGCAATCCGCTGGCCTTCGAGGCCGTTTGAGGGCTCAGGCGGGTCGGCCGGCCGCCGCTTCCAGCCGGGGCAGCAGCTCGCGCTGCCCCTTGGCCGTGAGCGCCAATGCCCGGCCGGTGCCGCGTTGCAGCCAGCCTTGCCGGGTGAGGTGCTGGAGGATGTCGTCCGCGAGCTGGCCCGCCAGGTGGTCGCGCCGCTCCGACCAGTCCAGGCAGGGGTAGGCGAAGCGGCGGCTGGTGCGCGGTGGCTCGGGCTGCAGGTCCAGCTGCCCCGACAGCCAGCGATGGCCGGCGTCGGTCAGGGCATAGCCCTCCGCCTGGGTGCTCAATGCCTCGCGGGCTTGCAGGGCATCGTGCAGCAGAATGCCCAGACGCCCTGCCAGGTGGCCGTAGCAGCAGCGCGCATAGCGCAGCCGCTGGCGTTCGGGGTGGGCCCAGGCCTGGTCGTGCACGTCGCGCTCGGCCACCAGGGCCAGCGCTTCGAGGGCGTGGGCGACGTCGGCGTCGGCCAGCCGGTAGTAGCGGTGGCGCCCGCGCGGTTCGCAGACCACGAAGCGCGCCTCCAGCAGCCGGGTGAGGTGGCCGCTGGCGGTGGCGGGGGTGACCGAGGCGGCCTTGGCGAGTTCGCCGGCGCTGGCGAACTCGCCGTTCATGAGGTAGGACAGCATGCGCGAGCGCGCCGGGTCGGCCACCATGGCGGCCACGCGGGCGAGGCGAGGTTCGTGCGGGGCGTTCATGGGGCCAGCGTAACGCAGTGCGGGACGCGCAAACCCTCTCACGTTTCGGTGCGGGCCAAAACGTGAGCAAGGTGCGTCAGGCGCCTTGTCCCCCTTCCTGCGGCACGGTCCTCGCGGTCTCGGGCAGTTCATCGCGGTTGACATCGATCTTGCGCCCGGCGGGCAGGCGCGCGCGCGTCAACGCTTGCACATCCAGCGGGGCGCAACGGGGCGCAACGGGGCGCTTGCGAGGTGAAGGCGAGAGAACCTCAGCCCTTGGGCCGAGCTGGCAAGGTCTTCAGATAGAGATAGAGCGCGTTGAGATCGGTATCGCTCATGGCCCGCAGCGACTCGAAGGGCATGACCTGCACCGCCTGGCCGTCCGGGCGTTGCCCGCTGCGGAACATCTTCGCCAGGGACGCCGCGTCCGGGTAGCGCGCCATCGCGCTGTCTTCGCCCGGCGTCAGGTTGGCGGCAGCGGGCCAGTCGGGCGGGCCACCGGGCACCTTGCCGCCCGCCAGGCCGGCGCCGTGGCAGCCGATGCACATGTTGGCCACGTAGGCACCGTGTTCGACCGTCACGCCCTCGGGCACCGGCTGCTGAGGTGGCAGGGTGTGGTCGATGCGGGACGCGGCATCGGGGATCGCGCCCAGGCCGTAGAGCACGCGCACCGGCAGCGGCAAGTCCACGATGGCGCCATGGCCGGCCGTGGGGGGCAGCGAGCGCACATAGGCCACGAGCGAGGCCAGGTCGGCGTCGGTGAATCGGTTGTAGTCTTCGCTGGGCATCACCATCAGCGGGCGGCCTTGCGGGCTCACCCCGTGGCGGATGCTGCGCACCCAGTCCTGCGGCTGGTACGCGGCCACCACCCCCTGCGCGCCGGTGGTGATGTTGGGGCCCGCGATGCGCATGCCCTTGCCATCGTCGAGGAACATGCGGCCAGCGCCGTTGGCGCCGTGGCAGTCCACGCAGCCGCGCGAGGCATAGAGGTACCTGCCGCGTTCGATCGACGCCGCATCGTCGCGCAGCGCCACCGCCGGCACCGCGACTTCCACGCGGCGTTGCATCTTCTGCTGCGCCAGGTACAGGCCCAGCCCCACCAGCAAGGCGGCCAGGACGACCAGCGCCCCGAGCACACCGAGCACCCCACGCATCCACGTCTTTCTCGCCATCGCGCTGCTCCTCGTTGCGCTGCCCAGCACAGGCCATGCCGCGCCCGCGCGCGGCGGCTAGGGCAAGGTGGTGCCGGTGGGCCTGGCCGGCGCCTGCCAGCGGAAGAACATCGGGTACACACGCTCCACCACCGGCCCGTTGAAGTCCCAGCCCACGCACTGGCCCAGGTGCGCGGGCGGGCGGCCGTCGCCCTTGGGCGCGAATGCGCCCGCGTCTGCGCAGGTCTGGAAAGCCGCCGTGGCGAGATTGAACAGCAATTCGCGCAGGTGCGTGCAGCCCTGGACGTCGCCCAGGTGACGCTGGATGGTCTGGCGCCAGCCGCGCCCGAGCACCTCGCCCACCATGCGCTGCAATTGGGGCATCGCCTGCGGGCAGGGGCTGTGCGGGAAGGCGTCCATGGCCACGTCGACGGCGTGGATCACCATGCTGTCGTCGAAGGTGACGCGCAGGCGCATGTGATGGATGGGCTCGCCCGCCAGCCAGCGGCCTTCGTCGTGGATGTCGATGTCGTGGGGCTTGCTGTCGTGCAGTTCACCCTCGACCTCCCACAGGCCGTCGTCGCGCCGAAAGCCCTGGTAGGTGACGCGCCGGGTGTGCATGGGCGTGCGGGGAGCGGGAGTGGGCAGGGGCAAGACAGGTTCTCCGGACAATGGGGGGGGCAGGCCCGCATTTTCCCGCCAGGCGCGTGCCCGCGCTTGCTGGCACACTGAAGACCCGACCAGGAGACCCGAACATGGCCCACGAGCATCCCCACGCGCCCCATGGACACGATCACCGCCCCGATCCGGCCTGGAAGCACGACGGCGTGCGCGTGGTCCCGGGCAACCAGCTCGATGGCAACGTGCCCTCCACCCCGGGCATGGACCGCAAGGCCGCCATCAACTTCGCGCGCGTGGGCGCGCAGAAGCTCTGGGCCGGCACCGTCACCATCCACCCCGACGCCAAGACCGGTGCCCACCACCACGGCCCGCTGGAGAGCGTGATCTACGTGGTGCGTGGCCGGGCCCGCATGCGCTGGGGCGAACAGCTGGAGTTCACCGCCGAGGCCGGCCCGGGGGACTTCATCTATGTGCCGCCGTACGTGCCGCACCAGGAGATCAATGCCAGCGCCACTGAGGTGCTGGAGTGCGTGCTGTGCCGCAGCGACGGGCAGGCGGTGGCGGTGAACCTGGACATCGAGCCGGTGGAAAAACCCGAGCAGGTGCTCTGGGTGGACCCGACGCACCCCACCGGGGGCGTGTAGGCCCACCGCCCGTCCGTCGGCCATGGGCGCCGCAGGGCGAAGAAAGTTCTCAAGTTCGGGCGCCCCTGGCCGAAAACCCGGCTAGAACACCGGGCCTGTTTCGCCCGGTGGCCGCCGTGAGGGGTAGCCCATGCTCAACGTTTCTAGCACCACCGCCGTTGCCTGGCCGACGCCGGTTTCCACCGCCGTCGCGCCGGTGTCGCCGGTTGCCGCCGTGCAGCCCGTGCAGGCGGGAGGCAACGAAGGCAAGGCCCAGAGCGGCTCCGGCCGCGAAGGCCGCGCCGCCACCCCGCCGCAGGCCCTGGCCGGCCGATGGGGCGCGGAGGGCGGCGCCACCGCGGCGCAGGACA
>NZ_JAHCKK010000050.1 GCF_026125825.1 Hydrogenophaga sp.
ACCTGCGCCGCCGCGGGGTGAGCCCGCGGGTGCCCCCGCTGCACCTGATTGCGCTCGACACCTCGGGCTCGATGCGCCGGGGTGGGCGCCTGGCCTGGGCCAAGGGCTATGCCGCGCGCCTGATCGAGCAAGCCGCGCGCGCGGGCGACCACGTGGCCCTGCTGTGTTTCGGCGGCCAGGGCGTGCAGTTGCTGCTGCCCCCGGGCCCGGCCCGGGTGGCGGGCAGCGAGCGCGTGCGGCCCGTGGGCGGGGGCGGCGGCACGCCGCTGTCGGCCTGCCTGCGCGAGGCCGACCGCCTGTTGCGCAAGACCCGGCGGCAGCGCGGCACCGCAGGCGGCGATTGCCTGTGGCTGCTCACCGATGGCCGCACGCTCGAACAACCCACGGCCCCGACCGCAGCGGGCCACATCGTCGTCGTGGATTTCGACGACCCTTCGCGGCCCCTGGGCCGGTGCGCGGCCTGGGCCGAGCGCTGGCAGGCCGAACACCGCCTGCCGGCCTGACCACGCTTTGCACACCATGTCCCTCACACCCATGACCGAAGTGATCGTCTGCACCACCTGCCGCCCGCCGGGCGCGCCGCGCGATGAACCTGCCGCCGGCGCCCTGCTGTTCGAAGCCGTGCAGGCCGCGCAAGGGCGCGGCGCCGAACCCCGCGTGCGCGTGCGCGGCATGGCCTGCCTCAGCAGTTGTTCGCGCGCCTGCTCGGTGGCCTTCCAGGCACCGGGCAAACACACCTACCTGTTTGGCGATCTGCTGCCCGACGCCGAGACGGCCGAGCACGTGCTCGCCTGCGCCGGCCTGCACGCGGCCGCGAGCGACGGCAACCTGCTGCGCAACGAGCGGCCCGCGCGGCTGCGCAGCGGCATCCTCGCGCGCCTGCCGCCCAGCCTGATGGGGCCCGACGAATGAGCGCCGTCGGCTTCCTTCTCTCCTGTTCCTGCCTTGGGCGCCGAAAGGCGCGGCGCCCCGGCTTCCCTGTTCGCACGCCTCAACCTTTCTTGAAATGGAGCATCCCATGATTGGAACCAGCACCACGGCGCCCGCGGGCGTCACGTCCGCCGTGCGCAGCCTGCTGCTGCAACTGGCCGCCGCCGCCGCCCTCGGGCTGGTGGTTCTCTACGGCGTGGCGTTCGCCGAGAGCCCGGTCGCGCACAACGCGGCGCACGACGTGCGCCACGTCACCGTGAAGCCTTGCCACTGAGAGGCACCCCCGCCGCGCTCCGCGCGACCCCCTCCAGGGGGCGGCGCCTGCGGCCCGGCAGAGCCGGTTCCGAGGCACCTCTGGAATAGGGCATTCCTGTTCGTTTTTTGGAGATTGAAGATGATTTTTCAACGACTGATCTGGGCCGGCCTTGCCGTGGCCCTGGCCGTGGGCATCGTGCAGACCGGTGTGCAGCACCTGCAGGCCGTGCCCATCATCCTGGCCGCCGAGGCTTACGAAGACCAGAAGATCGAGGCGCCAGCCACTTTCAGCGAGGCCGCACCGTCCGGCCATGAGGGCCATGCCGGCCATGCCATGGCCGAGGCAACCGAGGAATGGGCCCCGGCCGACGGCTTCGAGCGCACCGCATGGACCTTCGCCGCCAACGTGCTGCATGCCTTCAGCATGGCGCTGCTGGTGTTCGCCGTGATGGGCGTGGCCCTGTGGCGCGGCACCACGCTGCGAGCGCTGCCGCTGGCCCTGGTGACCGCCGCCGCCGGCTGGCTGGCGTTCCACTTCTGGCCCTCGATCGGCCTGCATGCCGAGATTCCCGGCATGGATGCCGCCCGCCTGGGTTCGCGCCAGGGCTGGTGGACGCTGGCCGCCGTGAGCGCGGCGCTGGCCTGTGCCTGCGCCGCCGGCCTCAAGAGCCCCCTGCGCTGGCTGCTCGCCGCCGCGTTGCTGGCCTTGCCTTACGTGGTGGGTGCGCCGCACATCACCGCCGATCCGCTGGCCGGTTTCCAGGGCGAAGCCCAGGCCGTGCTGCGCGACCTCGGCACCCAGTTTGTCTGGGCGACCACCTGGGTGTCGCTGACGTTCTGGCTCTGCATGGGTGTGGCCTCGGGCCTGGCGTTCCAGCGCTGGCTGCAGCCGGCTCTGCGCGCCACCTTCGGCGAAGCCGGCAAGCTGCCGCAAACGGCCTGACCGTGCGGTGGTCTGCCTGCCCGCGGAGGCAGGCAGAATACCGCTCCCCTTAAGTCGAAAGGACCATCAACATGACGACCACGACCGACATCGCCGAGCGGCCTCTGCAGTTCCACGCCAAACCCACGGCTGAGCCCGCCACCGGCGCCGGCACGAACGCCTGGCGGGTGGAGGAGGTGCAGGCGCTGTTCGACCTGCCGTTCTCCGAACTGATCCACCGTGCGCAGACCGTGCACCGCGAACACTTCGACCCTGCCGAGGTCGAGCTCGCGACCCTCCTGTCGGTGAAAACCGGCGGTTGCCCGGAGGACTGCGGCTACTGCCCGCAGTCGGTGCATTTCGATACCGGCCTCACCGCCGGCAAGCTCATGGGTGTGGACGCGGTGCGCGAGGCCGCGCAGCGCGCCAAGCAGGCTGGTGCCACGCGCTTCTGCATGGGCGCGGCCTGGCGCGCGCCGAAGGACCGCGACGTCGACGCCGTGGCCGAACTCGTGCGCACCGTCAAGGCCGAGGGCCTGGAAGCCTGCGCCACGCTGGGCATGCTGTCCGACGGCCATGCCGAGATCCTGCGCGATGCGGGCCTGGACTACTACAACCACAACCTGGACAGCGCGCCCGACTTCTACGGCGAGATCATCACCACGCGCGATTACCAGGACCGCCTGGACACGCTGGCGCGCGTGCGAGGCGCGGGCGTGAAGGTCTGCTGCGGTGGCATCGTGGGCATGGGCGAGTCGCGCCTGCAGCGCGCCGCGCTGGTGGCCCAGCTCGCCAACCTCGCGCCCGACTATCCCGAGTCGGTGCCGATCAACCACCTGGTGAAGGTGCAGGGCACGCCGCTGGCCGATCAGCCCGACCTGGACCCGCTCGAGTTCGTGCGCACCATCGCGGTGGCGCGCATCACCATGCCGCGCGCCCGGGTGCGCCTGTCGGCCGGGCGCCAGCAGATGAGCGAGGCGGTCCAGGCCCTGTGTTTCCTGGCCGGCGCCAACTCCATCTTCTACGGCGAGAAGCTGCTTACCACCGGCAACCCCGACGTGGCGGCCGACATGGGCCTGCTGGCCAAGCTGGGCCTGCGGCCGCGCCACGTGTCGGCCGACTGAAGCCACCGCGCATGTCCTCGCTCAACGAGACCTGGCGCCAGCGCAGCCTCGCGGCGGTGTGGCACCCCTGCACCCAGATGAAGCTGCATGCGCCCGGTGGCGCGGGCCTGCCGCTGGTGCCGGTGGCGCGGGCCGAAGGGGTCTGGCTGCACGACCACGATGGCCGGCGCTACCTGGACGCGATCAGCTCCTGGTGGGTCAACTTGTTCGGGCACAACCACCCGGCCATCCGTGCGGCGCTGGTGGATCAGTTGAACCGGCTGGACCACGTGATGCTGGCCGGCTTCACCCATGAGCCCGTGGTGGAGCTGTCCGAGCGCCTGTCTTCGGCCACCGGGCTGGGCCATGCCTTCTATGGCAGCGACGGCGCCAGCGCCACCGAGATCGCGCTCAAGATGAGTGCGCACCACTGGCGCAACGCGGGGCGGCCGGGCAAGAGCCGCTTCGTCGGGCTGGCAGGCGGTTACCACGGCGAGACCGTGGGGGCGCTGGCCGTGACCGACATCGCGCTCTTTCGCGAGGCCTACGCACCGCTGGTGCGCCTGGCCGCCACCGTGCCCAGCCCCGATGCGCGTGGCGCGCTGCCGGGCGAGTCCGCCGCCGACGTGGCCGAGCGCGCCGCCTGCGCGCTGGCGGCCTGGCTGGCCGAGCACCACGCTGAGACGGCGGCGCTGATCGTCGAGCCGCTGATCCAGTGCGCCGCCGGCATGGCGATGCACGATCCCCATTACCTGCGGCGCGCGCGCGAGCTGTGCGACCGCTACGACGTGCACCTGGTGCTGGATGAGATCGCCGTGGGCTTCGGCCGCACCGGCACCCTGTTCGCCCACCAGCAGGCCGGCATCCGGGCCGACTTCCTGTGCCTCTCCAAGGGCCTGACCGGTGGCACGCTGCCGCTGTCGGTGGTGCTCACCACCGACGAGGTCTATGCCGCTTTCTACGACGACCAGGTCGCGCGCGGTTTCCTGCATTCGCACAGCTACACCGGCAACCCGCTGGCCTGCCGCGCCGCCCTGGCCACGCTCGACCTGTTCGAGCAGACCGACGCGCTGCGCCGCAACGTGGCCACCGCCGAACGGCTGGCCGCGCAGTTCGAGCCGCTCTCGGCGCACGCCCGCGTGCGCCACGTGCGCCGCCAGGGCATGGTGTTCGCCTGGGATGTGCTCAGCAGCCTGCCCGACTTCGGTCGCCGCTATGCCCGCCACGCGCTGGCGCAGGGGGTGGTGCTGCGGCCCATCGGCCACACGCTGTACGCCATGCCGCCCTACGTGATCGACGAAGCCGAAGGCGAGTGGCTGGCCCGAGGCGCACTGGCCGCGCTCCAGGCCACGCTGGCGGAAGAGGAGGCCGGCGCGCGCCCCGTTGGCATGGCGGAGGTGCGCGATGGCGTTTGACGGCTGCTTCGTCACCGGCACCGACACCGGCGTGGGCAAGACCCTGGTCAGCGCGGCCCTGCTGCACACGCTCGCGAGGCACCACCGCCGCGTCGTCGGCATGAAGCCGGTGGCGGCCGGCCTGATCGAGCACCAGGGGCAATGGGTCAGCGAAGACGTGCTGGCCCTGCGCGCGGCGTCCACGGTGGTGGTGCCGGCCGGACTCGACAACCCCGTGGCCTTGCCCGATGCCATGGCACCGCATCTCGCGGCCGAGCGCGTGGGCTGCACCCTGACGGTGGCCGAGCTGCTGGCCGCGCACCGCGCGCTGCGCGCGCACGCCGACGTGGTGGTGGTCGAGGGCGCGGGGGGCTGGCGCGTGCCGCTCAACGGCGAGGAGACCCTGGCCGACCTCGCGCGCGCCATGGGTGCGCCGGTGGTGCTGGTGGTGGGCCTGCGCCTGGGCTGCCTGAACCACGCGCTGCTGACCGCCGAGGCCATCCGCGCCGACGGCCTGGCGCTGGCAGGCTGGGTGGCCAACGCCATCGACCCCGACATGCCCTGCCGCGAGGAGAACATCGAGACGCTGCGCCGCTGGCTGCCGGCGCCGCTGCTGGGCCGTGTGCCCTGGCAGGGCGCCGCCCCCAAGGCCCAAGACATTGCGCTGGAGCTGCCCCATGACCTGGCTGGATGAATTCGATGGCCGGCTGGCCGCGCTGGACGCGCAGTCGCTGCGCCGCCGCCGCCGCGAGGTGGTGCCGGAGCAGGGCGCGCGGCTGCGCGTCGATGGGACGTCGTTGCTGGCCTTCTGCAGCAACGACTACCTCGGCCTGGCGCAGGACCCGCTGCTGCGCGAGGCGGTGCACGCCGCCGTGGACCGCTATGGCGTCGGGTCTGGCGCCTCGCCCATGGTCAGCGGCCACAGCGCCGCCAACGCCGCGCTGGAGCGCGAGCTCGCCCAGGCCGTGGGTCTGCCGCGCGCGCTGTACTTCTACGCCGGCTACGCCACCAACGCCAGCGTCGTGCCGGCCCTGGTGGCCCAGGGCGATGCCCTGTTCTCGGACGCCCTGAACCACGCCTGCCTGATCGACGGCGCGCGCCTGTCCCGCGCCACGGTGCACCGCTACCGCCACGCCGACCTGCCGCAGCTCGAGGCACTGCTGGCGGCCAGCCCGGCGCGGCGCAAGCTCGTGATCAGCGACGCGGTGTTCAGCATGGACGGCGACGTCGCAGACATCGCGGCGCTGCACGCGCTGTGCGAACGGCACGACGCCTTGCTGCTGCTGGACGACGCGCATGGCTTTGGCCTGCTCGGGCCGCAGGGGCGCGGCGCCCTGGCCGCTGCCGGGCTGTGCGGCGCGCAGGCCTCGCCGCGCGTGATCTACATGGCCACCCTCGGCAAAGCCCTGGGCGTGGCCGGCGCCTTCGTGGCCGGGCCCGATCGCCTGGTGGAGTGGCTGCTGCAAAAGACCCGCAGCTACACCTACGCCACGGCCGCGCCGGCGCTGCTGGCCGAGGCGGTGCGCGCCGGCCTGCGCTGCGTGCTCGGGCCCGATGGCGATCGCCGCCGGCAGCAGCTGCAGGCGCACATCGCACAATTGCGCGAGGGCCTGGCACCGGGGGCCGATGCCGCGTTCGACGCGGCCGGCTGGGCCCTGATGCCCTCGGCCACCGCGATCCAGCCGCTGGTGATCGGCGAGAACGCCGCCGCGCTGCGCGTGATGGCCGCGCTGCGGGAACAGGGGTTGTGGGTGCCCGCCATCCGAACGCCCACCGTGCCGACGGGCACCGCGCGGCTGCGCATCGCGCTCTCGGCCGCGCACCAGCCTTCGGACATCGAGGCGCTGCTGCAGGCCTTGCGGATCGCCGCGGCCAGCACCGCGGCGTTGCCCGCATGAACCTCCCGATGGACCTCCACCCCGGTCTGGCACCGGCGGCCCTGCTGCTGGCCCTGCTGGTGGACCGCTTCTGGGGCGAGCCTCCCGCACGGTGGCACCCGGTGGTGGGGATGGGGCGCTACCTCGGGGCGCTGGGCCCGCGCATCGCGCCGGTCTGGGGCGCACCCGCGGGCGCAGTGCGGCCCTTCGTGCTCGGCGCCCTGGCCTGGATGGCCGGCGCGCTGCTGGTGATGGCCATTGCCTTCGCGCTGATGCGGCTCGTGAGCGATGGGCCGGTGTGGCTGCAAGTCCTCGTCGCCGGTCTGCTGCTCAAGCCCCTGCTCGCGTGGCGCATGCTGCGCGAGGAGGTGATCGCGGTCGAAGCGGCGCTGGGCGAATCCCTGGCGGCCGGGCGCGAACGCCTGGGCTGGCTGGTGAGCCGCGACGTGGCCGCGCTGGACGAGGCGCAGGTGCGCGAGAGCGCGATCGAATCGCTGGCCGAGAATCTCAACGACTCGGTGGTGGCGCCGCTGTTCTGGTTCGCCGTCGCCGGCCTGCCCGGCGCAGCGCTCTACCGCTTTGCCAACACCGCCGACGCCATGTGGGGCTACCGGGGCGAGCGCCAGGGCCGCGACTGGACGTGGGCCGGCAAGTGGGCGGCGCGCGCCGATGACGTGCTCTCGTGGCTGCCCGCCCGCCTCACCGCGGTCCTGCTGGGTTTTCTGGGCGCTTTTCGGGGCTGGCGCTCGATGCCGGCGCAGGCGCGGCGCACACCGTCGCCCAACAGCGGCTGGCCCATGGCCGCCATGGCGCTGGCGTTGAATGTGCGCCTGGGCAAACCGGGGGTCTATGTGTTGAACGCCGAGGGTCGCAGCCCTCTGGCCGCCGATACCGCGCGGGCCCTGCAACTGGCTGGCGGGGTGGTACAAGCGTTGGCGGGCATGGCCGTGTTGTGGACCACGTTCGCCTGGAGCCCCATCGCATGACACACACACCGTTGAATTTTCATGGAGGCCCCGACGCACTGGGCGTGCCGGCCTGGGATTTCTCCACCAACGCCAATGCCTGCGGGCCTTGTCCGCAGGCGTGGGCCGCCGTGCAGCAGGCCGATGCGCGGCGCTACCCCGACCCGGCCTACACCGCGCTGCGCGAGGCGCTGGCGGCCTTTCACGCGGTCGATGCAGAGCGCATCGTGATCGCTGGCAGCGCCAGCGAATTCATCGGCCGCATCACCGCCTGGGTGGCGCGCGAAGGTGGCCGGCGCGTCTGGCTGCCCGAGCAGGCCTACGGTGACTACGCCCGCGCGGCCAGCGCCTGGGGGCTGGAGCGCACGACGGACCCGGCGCCGGCCGATCTGGCCTGGCTGTGCGAGCCCGCCAGCCCGCTCGGCCAGGCAGAGCCTCGTGCGCGCGATGTGGCGGCATCGGGCGCGGCCACGGTGGTGCTGGACCGCGCCTACGAACCGCTGCGACTGGCTGGACAAAGCAGCCTCGACCCGGCAGCCCTGGAGCGGGTCTGGCAACTCTGGACCCCCAACAAGGCGCTGGGTCTCACGGGTGTGCGCGGCAGCTACGCCATTGCCCCCGTGGGGCAGGCGCGCATGGCGCGCTCGCTGGAACAACTCGCCCCTTCCTGGCCGCTTGGCGCGCATGCCGTGGCCTTGCTCGAGGCCTGGACATCGCCCGCAGCGCAGGCCTGGGTCGAGCGCACCCTGCCCAGACTGAGCCAATGGATGCGAGACCAGCAGGCCCTGCTGGCCGGGCTGGGCTGGACGGTGCGGCCCAGCGATGCCCCTTACTTCTGCGCTGCGCCACCGCAGGCACTGAACGTGCCTGCCCTGCGCGCGCGGGGCGTCAAACTGCGCGACGCCCGCTCGTTCGGCCTGCCGGGACAGTGGCGCCTGAGCGCCCAGCCGCCCGAGGCCCAGGCGGCCTTGCGCGCGGCCCTGCTGGCGCAAGAGGAGCACGTGGCATGACGGCGCGTTGCGTGATGGTGCTGGGCACGACCAGCGGCGCCGGCAAGAGCTGGCTCACCACCGCGCTGTGCCGGCACTACGCGCGCCTGGGGCTCAAGGTCGCGCCGTTCAAGGCGCAGAACATGAGCAACAACGCGCGCGTGGTCGATGGCGGCGAGATCGGCAGCGCCCAGTACTTTCAGGCGCTCGCGGCCCGCGCCCAGCCTGAGGTGCGCATGAACCCGCTGCTGCTCAAGCCTGAGGCCGACACGCGCAGCCAGGTGGTGCTGATGGGGCAGGTGAACGACACCCTGTCCGACATGCCCTGGCGGGGGCGCAGCCTGCACGTGTGGCCGCAGATCGCCGCCGCGCTGGATGCGCTGCGCGAAGAGAACGACGTGGTGGTGATCGAAGGCGCCGGCTCGCCGGCCGAGATCAACCTGCACGCCAGCGACATCGTGAACATGCGCGTGGCCCTGCACGCGCAGGCGCGCTGCCTGCTCGTGACCGACATTGACCGGGGCGGCGCCTTCGCCCATCTCTACGGCACCTGGGCCCTGCTGCCGCCCGAGGAGCGCGCGCTCATCCAGGGTTTCGTGCTCAACAAGTTCCGCGGCGATGCGAGCCTGCTGGCCCCGGCGCCCCAGCAATTGCAGGAACTCACCGGCGTGCCCACGGTGGCGGTGCTGCCCATGTGGTGGCAGCACGGCTTGCCGGAGGAGGATGGGGTGTTCGACGACCGCTCACGCGCTTCGGGTGCCGTCCAAAAAACCATTGCGGTGATCGCCTACCCGCGCATCAGCAACCTCGACGAGTTCCAGCCGCTCAAGAACGTGCCCGGTGTGCGCCTGGTGTGGGCGCGCACGCCAGCCGAATGCGCCGGGGCCGACTGGATCGTGCTGCCCGGCAGCAAGGCCACGGCCGCCGACCTGGCCTGGCTGCGATCCCAGGGGCTGGACCGTGCCATTGCCGCGCATGCCGCCCAGGGCGGCGCGGTGCTGGGCGTGTGCGGGGGTCTGCAGATGCTGGGCGAGGCGCTCATCGACCCTCACGGCATTGACGGCAACGCGCCCGGCCTGGGCCTGTTGCCGCTGGTGACACAGTTCGAGCCGCAGAAGACCGTGCGCCGCACGCAGACCCGATTCGGCCACCTCGCCGGGCCGTGGGCCGCGCTCTCGGACGGGGACGCCGCAGGCTATGAAATCCACCACGGCCAGACCTTGCCACACGCGGCCATGGCCGCCGCTGGCGATGTGGCGCGCGAGGCGCTGCCCGACGGCCTGGGCTGGCAGAACGCACAGGGCAATGTGCTCGGCGTCTACCTGCACGGCCTGTTTGAAGACCCGCGCGTGCTGCACGCGCTGTTTGGCGCCACCGTGCCCACGCTGGAGACCGTGTTCGACGGCCTGGCCGATTTCCTCGCCTCCCATATCGAGCCCGGCGTGCTCGACCAACTCATCGCACCCCGACCATGAACCCCATCTCCGACCTCACTCAACCCGAACTGGCCGAGCAGTTGCAGCGCGCGCTGGACAACAAGACCAAGCCCGTGGGCTCGCTGGGCCGCCTCGAAACCCTGGCGCAGCGCATCGGCCTGATCCTGGGCACCGACCGGCCCGAACTGCGATCGCCGCAAATGCTGGTGTGCGCCGCCGACCATGGCCTGGCCGCGCGCGGTGTCTCGGCCTACCCGAGCGATGTGACCTGGCAGATGGTGGAGAACTTCCTGGCCGGCGGCGCGGCGGTGAGCGTCCTTGCGCGCCAGCATGGCATCGGCCTGAACGTGATCGACTGCGGCGTGCGGCACGACTTCGCACCACGCGAAGGCCTGTTCATTCGCAAGGTCGGGCCCGGCACGGCCGACGCGCTCGACGGCCCGGCCATGAGCGCGGCCCAGTGCGCGCAGGCCATCGAGAACGGGCGTGAGGTGCTGCACGGGCTGCCGGGCAACGCGCTGCTGCTGGGCGAGATGGGCATCGGCAACACCTCGGCGGCCTCCTTGCTGCTCGCGCGGCTGGCGGGGCTCGATGTGGCCGACGTCACCGGCGCGGGAACCGGCCTGGACGCGGCGGCGGTGCAGCGCAAGATCGGCATCTTGCGCGAGGTGCTGGCGCGCCACGCCAGGGCCACGGCACCGCTGGATGCCTTGGCCGCCTTCGGCGGATTCGAGATCGCCACGCTCACCGGCGCGGTGTTGCAGGCCGCCGAAGAGCGGCGCGTGATCGTGGTCGATGGCTTCATCGCCACCGCCGCCGTGCTGGTGGCCGCGCGCCTGCAGCCCCACGTCGTGCAGCGCTGCGTCTTCGCGCACTGCTCGGGCGAGCGTGGCCACGCGCTGATGCTCGCGCACCTCAAGGCCGTGCCACTGCTCGACCTGGGCCTGCGGCTGGGCGAAGGCTCGGGCGCCGCGCTGGCCTGGCCGCTGCTCGTGAGTGCCTGCGCGCTGCTGCGCGAGATGGCCAGTTTCGAATCGGCCGGCGTCTCGCGCAGCGACGAAACGACGGCACCCGCGCGCCACTGAGATGCCCGCCTTCATCCGCCACTTTCTGCTCGCCCTGCAGTTCTTCACCCGCATTCCGGTGACGGGACGGCTGGCCGCCTGGGTGGGTTTCAGCCAGGCCATGCTGCGCGCGAGCGCGGCCCATTTCCCCGGCGTGGGCTGGGTCGTGGGCGCGCTCACGGCGGCGGTGCTGTGGGGTCTGCTCGCGCTGCTGCCGCCCGTGCCTGCCGCGCTGTGGGTGGCGGTGGTGCTCAGCACCGTGTTCAGCGTGATGCTCACGGGGGCCTTTCATGAAGACGGCCTGGCCGACCTCGCCGATGGGCTGGGCGGCAGCGCTCAGCGCGAACGCGCGCTGGACATCATGAAAGACTCGCGCATTGGCAGCTACGGCGCGATTGCGCTGGTGCTGGCGTTGCTCAGCAAAGTGGCGCTGGTCGCGCTGCTGGCGCAGGGCAGCGGGTGGCTCGCCGTGGTGGCGTTGTTCGCCGCACACGTCACCTCGCGCACCATGCCCCTGTTCATCATCCGCGCGCTGCCCCACGTGGGGGACACGCCGCAGTCCAAAAGCAAGCCGCTGGCCGAGAGCCTGTCCAACGCGGGCCTGCTTGCCGGTCTGGTCTGGTGGGCGCTGGCCATGGCGCTGGCGTGGTGGCTGCTGCCTGGCGCCCCCTGGGGGCCCGCGGTGCTGGGCGCGCTGGTCGGCCTGGCCTGGATGGGGCGCCTGCTGCATCGCCGCCTGCAGGGTTTCACCGGCGACGGACTGGGCGCCACGCAGCAGGTCTGCGAACTGCTGTTCTACCTGGGGCTGGCCTTGTCGCTGCCCGTGCTCGCATGAAGCTCTGGCTGCTTCGGCACGCGCCGGTGATGCTGGGCCCGGGCCTGTGCTACGGGTCCAGCGATGTGCCGGCCCACGCCGCGCTCACGCGCGAAGCGGCGATGGCGGTATCGCCCCTGCTGCCACCGGGCACGCCGGTGTGGGTGTCCGGCCTGCTGCGCGCGCAACAGCTGGCGGCTGCGCTGCAGGTCGAGCGCAGCGACCTGGGCGCCGCGCGCATCGACACCCGGCTCAACGAAATGGACTTTGGCGTCTGGGAACTGCAGCGTTGGGACAGCGTGCCGCCCGATGCCTTCGACGCCTGGATGGCCGATTTTGCGCACCACCGCTTCGGCGGTGTCGAGAGCACGCAGATGCTGCTTTACCGCGTGGCCGCCGCGCTGGGCGAGTTGCGGCCTGCGCCCAGCACCAACGTGCTCTGGATCACCCATGCCGGCGTGATCCGCGCGGTGCGGCACATCCTGAGCAGCGGGGTGCACATCCGCGAAGCGGCCGAGTGGCCCAAGGACGCGCCCGAGCCGGGGGGGTGGGTGACGGTCGAGCTCTGAGCGGGGCCACGTGATGACGGGCAATGTGTCTCGCGTGACCGAGCTGGAGAGTTACCAGGGCAACGCCGAGGCCGAGACGGTGGGCCAGTGGGAGATGGGGACCTACACCCAGATTCACCGCCTGCGGGGCATTCCTGAAACGGGCAAGTTCTGGTTCCACGACCTGCAAGACAAGCGGCACCACCTGTGGCTGAGCTTCTACCTGCGCGAGCGGGCGGTGAGCGAGGCCGACCTGAGCGAAGTGCGCGCGGCGTTCGACGAACTGTTCCCCGGGCGCACCTTGGAGGACAACGACGAGCTGCCGGGTGAAGCCGACATGGCGCGGGTGGTGGTGAATGTGAATGAGGACTTCAGCCGCATCACGGCCACCTTGGTCAAGGGCGATGTGCGCATGCCGCTGCCGGTGGGCAAGACGCAGCACTTCGAGCTGGAGCCGTTCACGCACTGGCCGGGCAACAAGACCGAAGCGATCACGCCCGAGGCGCGGCACTTGTTTCTGTACGGGCCGCCGGCTTGAGCCCTCATCGGACGGTGCTGGGTACCGAGTGCTTGGTGCGCGGCGTGGCCGGAGGGGTGCATCCTCGAGGTGCCAGCAACGAAGCTCCGCCCCACGTCTGCTTTGAAGGCCCCTTGCCAGAACATGCTGCACCTCACACCCAAGGCCTGTATCGGAACGAAGCCACCGACAGCGTTGAATCCGACGATCGATGGCTACAGCCCCAGCCAGCCCAGCAGCTCGCGCAGCTTCTTCTCTGCGCTGGTGTCAAAGGCCTGGATGCCCACGCTCTTGAGCACGGCCTGGCCGGCCTCGCTCTCCGGCAGGGCGCGCAGGGCCTTTTGCATGGCCTCGATCTGGGCCGGGGTGAACTCGCGGTCGACGATCAGCGGAAAGTAGGGCTGGGACACACTGGTGTGCAGCACGCGGTGGCCGCTCTTGTCCAGCGACTTGGCCACGCCCGAGTAGGAGGCCACGCCACCCACGTCGGCGAATTTGTTGGTGAGGTAGAACGGCACCGCGCCTTGTTCGCGCACGCGCTGGACGTTCTCCTTGGCGATGTCGATGCCCGCGTCGCGCAGGGCCGAGGCGCAGAACTTGGCCATGTAGGCCGCCGGCTCGGGCAGCACCAGGCGCTTGCCCTTGATGTCGGCCACCGTTTTGTAGGTCGACTCCTTGGGCACGACGATCAGGCACTGCCCATCGGGTTTGGCCGAGGCCACGTATTGGTAGCCGTAGTCGCGCATGCCCCGCGCCGGGAAGTCGCTGGGGCGCGCCATCGCCAGGGCGAACCGCCGCTCCTTCATGCCTTCCTCGAGCGACGAGAACTCGCGGATGAACACCACGTTCACCTTCTGGTTGATGCTCTTGCCAATCACATCCGCCAGTCCCTGGTACTTGGCGATCACGCGCGCGTGGTCGGTCCCGCCCGAGGTGCCTTCGCTGATGGCCAGGATCAGGTCTTTGGCCTGTGCCGTTCCCGCGCACAGCGACAAAGCCAGCAGGCTGCGGGCAAACAATGTTTTCATTCTGAGTGTCCCCTGGATGCAAAGAATCCATCGTAGATGCACCAAAGGTGTGCATCCGGTTCCCGGCGACGAACGCGACACTCCGCGCCCCTGGACGGCAGGGTGCCCTGCGCCCGGCTCAAAGGGAGAGGGTTTTGTCCTTGAAGTCGCAATAGGCCATCACCGCGCAGCGCGGGCACAGCGGCTTGCGCGCTTGGCACACGTAGCGCCCGTGCAGGATGAGCCAATGGTGCGAGTCCACCGCGTAGGCGGGCGGCACGCGCTTCATCAGCTGCAGCTCCACCGCCAGCGGCGTCTTGCCCGGCGCCAGGCCGGTCCGGTTGCTCACGCGGAAGATGTGCGTGTCCACCGCCATGGTGGGTTCGCCGAAGGCCACGTTGAGCACCACGTTGGCCGTCTTGCGGCCCACGCCGGGCAGGGCTTCGAGCGCCTCGCGCGTGCCGGGCACCTCGCCGCCGTGCTGTTCCACCAGCATGCGGCAGGTCTGCATCAGGTGTTTGGCTTTGCTGCGGTACAGGCCGATGGTCTTGATGTAGCTCTCCAGCCCTTCGAGCCCGAGGTCGAGGATGGCCTGCGGCGTGTTCGCCACCGGGAACAGTTTGCGCGTGGCCTTGTTGACGCCCACGTCGGTGGCCTGGGCCGAGAGCAGCACGGCGGTGAGCAGTTCGAACACGCTGGTGTATTCGAGCTCGGTCTGCGGGGTCGGGTTGGCGGCCTGGAGCGTGGCGAAAAAAGCTTCGATCTGGGTGGGCGTCATGGGCTGGGATTCTCGCTCAGCTCAGGCGCGCTCGGCCTCGGCGCGCAGCCAGTTCGCGAAGTCCAGCGCGTCGGGGTTGTCGTGCGCGTGGGGTGCCACTTCCACGTAGTAGCCCCGGCGCGTGGCCGCGCCGCCGCTGCGAAACGGCGCGACCAGTTTGCGTTCGTCCACCAGCGACTGCAGCAGCGGCAGCCGGCCGATCACCACGCCTTGCCCTGCCACGGCGGCGGCCACCGCGTCGGCGTACTGGGTGAAGTGCATGGTGTTCTTCATGCGCATGTCGTGCAGGCCCATCACCTGAAACCAGGGGTCCCAGTCGGAGGTGAGGGCATGGCCGGCCGGCTTCTCCACGGTCAGCAGCGTGTGGCGGGCCAGGTCGGCGGGTTGGCGCAACGGGGCTTCCTTGTGGCGCAACAGCGCGGGTGAGCACAGCGGCTGCACCACCTCTTCGAACAGCGCCTGCCCGCGCCCCAGGCTGGAGGGCACGAAGCGCACCGCCACGTCGAGCCGGTGGCGCTCCAGGTCCATGATGTCCATGGAGGCCGAGATGCGCACGTCCACCTGCGGGTGGCTGGCCGCGAAGCGCGCGAGCCGGGGGATGAGCCAGAGCGAGGCGAAGCCGTGCGTGCAGGTCATGGCGACCTGGCGCAGGCGCGGGCCGGGCCTCACGCGCGCCGAGGCGTCGCGCAGTCGCTCCAGCGCATCGCGCGTGGCCCGCTGCATCACCTCGCCAGCTTCGGTCAACACCAGCGCGCGGTGCCGCCGCTCGAACAGCGGCGTGCCCAGGCTGTCTTCCAGCAGCTGGATCTGCCGGCTCACGGCCGATTGCGTGAGGTTGAGTTCCTGCGCCGCCAGCGTGAAGCTCAGCGCGCGCGCCGCGGCGTCGAAGCAGGGCAGCAGGTCCAGCCGCAGCATCTGCGAGCGCGCAAGCGGCTCGGTGGCGGGTTTCACATTCTTGAATGGCATGCGAAGCATTCGAAATGAACGTTTGTCCAGTATAGGGCGGCTCCGTACAGTCATGCACATCCCTGATGCGAAAGGAGCCTTCCATGACAACCGACATCCTCACCGTGGACCTGAACATGCCCCACCGGGCGGTGAAGGCCATTCCCTCGGGCGCTTTGCGCCTGGTCTGCCGCGAAGGCATCGTCTGGATCACGCTGGACCACGACCAGCAGGATGTGATCCTGAACGCGGGCGATCATTTCGTCGCCCAACCCCACCACCGCGTGATCGCCTACGCCTTGCAGGCCGCCGTGCTGCGGCTGGAGCCCGTGCCTTGTGCGCGGCGAGCCACCGCCTCGCGCTGGAACTGGCTGCCGCGGCGCCGCCCGCGCGCCCTGGCCGCGGCCTGAGGAGGTCGGGGGAGGGCGCCCCACGCCGGTGCGCGAGAATGGAGGTCGTTGTCCATCACGACCTCACGGAAACCGCCACCATGCCTTTCACCATTCCCTTCGCCGACCGCCTCAACAACGTCGAAACCTCCGCCATCCGCGAACTTTTCAAGCTGCTGGGCAAGCCCGGCATCATCAGTTTTGCCGGCGGCTTCCCCGACAGTGCGATGTTCGACGTGGAGGGCATCCGCGAAGCGGTGAACGCCGCGCTGACCGAAGAGGCCGGCGGTGCGCTGCAATACGGCGCCACCGAGGGCTACCAGCCCTTGCGCGAACAGCTCGCCGCCTTCATGGGCAGCAAGGGTGCCAAGGACGTGGGTGCGAACGACCTCATCGTCACCACCGGCAGCCAGCAGGGCCTGGACCTGCTGGGCAAGACGCTGGTCTCGCCCGGCGACAAGGTCATCGTCGAAGGCCCGACCTTCCTCGCCACCATCCAGTGCTTCCGTCTCTACGGTGCCGAACTCATCAGCGCGCCGGTGGACGGCAATGGTGTGAAGACCGAGGAGCTGGACAAGCTGATCGCCGAACACAAGCCGAAGTTCGTCTACCTCATACCCACCTTCGGCAACCCCAGCGGCGGCTTGCTCAGCCTGGAGCGGCGCAAGCAGGTGCTGGAGATGGCGGTGAAGCACGACACGCTGATCGTGGAAGACGACCCTTACGGCGACCTCTACTTCGGCTCGGCCCCGCCGCCCAGCCTGCTCGCGCTCAGCCCCACCGTGCCCGGCAGCCGCGAGCGCCTGGTGCACTGCGGCTCCTTGAGCAAAGTGCTCAGCCCTGGCCTGCGCGTGGGCTGGATGGTGGGCCCGGCCGAGCTGCTGGCCAAGGCCACCATGTGCAAGCAGTTCAGCGATGCCCACACCAGCACCTTCGCCCAGGCCACCGCCGCGCAATACCTCAAGGCCGGCCGCATGCCCGCCACGCTGGACAAGGTGCGCAAGGTCTACGCCGAGCGCGCCATCACCATGGGCAACGCCTTGCGCCGCGAACTGGGTGATGCGATCGACTTCGTGCAGCCGCAAGGTGGCCTGTTCGTCTGGGCCAGCCTCACGGGGGCCGGTGGCAAGGTGAAGGACGGCGGTGAGCTGGCCCGCCGCGCGATCGAAAAAGGCGTGGCCTTCGTGCCCGGCGCGCCCTTCTTCGCGCGCGATCCCGACCACGCGACCCTGCGCCTGTCCTTCGCCACCGTGGGTCTGGAGAAGATCGAGGAAGGGATCGGGCGCCTGGCCCAGGCGGTCTGAGGTTGCGCTGCGGGCTCGGTCGGCAATGAGTGGCGATCGCATCCCGGACTTCGTGCGGCGCATGCAGGTGCGCCCCACCGACCGTGTGCTCGAGATCGGCTGCGGTCACGGCGTGGCCTGTGGCCTGGTGTGTGCATGGCTGACATCGGGGCAGTACCTCGCCATCGATCGCTCCCGAAAAATGATCGACGCGGCTTCAGCCCGCAATGCCCGCTTCATCGAACAGGGGATCGCCACGTTTCTGCTGGCCGATCTGGAGACCCTCGACCTGGGTGAACAGCGGCGGTTCGACAAGATCTTTGCCATGCGGGTCGGTCTTTTTCACCGGGACCCCGAGCGCGCGCGGCGCCTGGCTGAACGCTGGCTGGCACCCGGGGGCCAGCTGTTCGTCCAATACGACACGCCTGCTTGACCTGGCTGCGGGGTCTCCGCAGCCTTGTCTGGACAGGGGGTCTGCTTTCATATACTGTACATGGGTACAGTATTTTTTGATGCTTTCCATCCCTCCCGCGCACCTACCCCGCCATGCTGCCCGCCCTTTCCTGGCAGGAGGACCACCCGTCCCCGGTCCCCCCCTCTGTTCGCCCGGCAACGCCCCCCGCCGGCGGCTTGCCGGCGGCCGTGGCCGCGGCGCTGTGGCGGGGTGACCAGCTCGGCGCGCCGGTCTCGGCCGCTTGGCCCAGCGGCTTCGCCGCGCTGGACGCGCAGCTGCCCGGTGGCGGCTGGCCCGGCCATGGGCTGACCGAAGTCCTCACCCCGCACAGCGGCACGCTGGAATGGCGCCTGCTCGGGCCGGCGCTGCGCCAGGTCTGTGCCGCCGGGCAGACGGTGGTGGTGATCGGCCCGCCGCTGCCGCCGCACCTGCCCGGCCTGCGCTTCGAAGGCCTCGACGAGCGCCAACTGGTCTGGGTGCAGGCCGACACGGCGGCCGAGCGCCTGTGGTCGGCCGAGCAGCTCATCAAGGCCCAGGCCGGCGGGGCGATCGTCGCCTGGCTGCCGCGGGCGAGGGCGGAGCAGATCCGCCGGCTGCAGGTGCTGGCCACCGGTTTCGAGTCGCCGGTGTTCGTGTGCCGGCCCATGCACGCCCTGGGTGAATCATCGGCCGCGCCGCTGCGCGTACAGGTCTGCGTGGGGGTGGACTGGGCGCTGCAGTTGCGCATCGCCAAGCGCAGGGGCCCGCCGCTGGATGCCACCCTGCACCTGCCTTCGGTGCCCGGTGGCCTGGCCGCCATCCTCCCGCCCCGGCTGCGCCAGCCCAGCCGCTGGCTGCCCCGAACCGAAGAGAACGAGCATGTTGTGGTCCGCCCTGCTGCCCAGCCCGAGCGCCGGCACAGTCCCGCCCACTGAGGCTGCGCCGCAGCGCGCGCTGGCGACCTGGGCCCTGCAGTTCACGCCCCGCGTGGCGCTGGCCGACGAGGCCGTGCTCATGGAGGTGGCGGCCAGCGCGCGCCTGTTCGGTGGCCGGCGTGCCCTGCGCGATCGCGTGTTGCATGAAGCCCGCGAACTCGGCGTGGCTCGGCTGGCCTGGGCGCCCAACGGCCTGGCCGCGCTCGCGCTGGCGCGCGCCGGCATCGAAAACGGTTTCCAGCGCCCCCTGGCCGCGTTGCTCGACACCCTGCCCATGGAAACGCTGAGCGCCGTGCAGCCGCACCGGCTCACGCTCGAACACATCGGCTGTCGCACCCTGGGCGACGTGCGGGCGTTGCCGCGCAGCGGCCTGGGCCGGCGCTTCGACCAGCTTCTGCTGCAGGCGCTTGACCAGGCTTATGGCGCCGCGCCCGAGGCGCACGACTGGGTGACACTGCCCGAGCAGTTTGAAGAGCGGCTTGAGCTCATGGCCCACGTGGAGCAGGCGCCGGCCTTGCTGTTCGGCGCGCGCCGCCTGCTGCGCGTGCTCAGCGGCTGGCTGGCCGCGCGGCGCGCGGGGGTCACTGCCTTCACGCTGCGCTGGGCGCATGACGCGATGCGCGCGCGCGCGGCGGGCGAGGGCGGCGAGATCACCATCCGGACCGCCGAACCCACGCGCGACATCGAGCACCTCTGCCGCCTGCTGGGCGAGCACCTGGCGCGGGTGAAACTGCTCGCGCCCGTGGGCGACCTGGTGCTGGTGGCCACCGAGGTGCGGCCGCTGCACGACGTGAGCGCCTCGCTGCTGCCGGACACCGTGCGCCAGGGCGAGCAGCTGGGCCTGGTGCTGGAGCGGCTCTGCGCCCGCCTGGGGCCACAGCGCGTGTTGCGCCCGGTGCTGTGCGAAGACCACCGCCCCGAATGGATGTGCCGCTGGCAACCGGCCGCACTGCCCCTGCCGCGCCAGGGCGCCCGAAGCACCGAGTTGCCGCAGCCCGGCTTCCTGCTGCCCGAGCCCTTGCGGCTGGCCGTGCGCGATCACCGGCCGCTTCACCACGGCGAACTGGTCATGCTGCTCGGGCCGCAGCGCGTGGAGGGGGGGTGGTGGGACCGCGTCGAAGGCGCCGAGCGCATGCGCAACGTGGTGCGCGACTACTGGGTGGCCCTGTCCCCGCAAGCCGGCGTGCTGTGGGTGTTCCAGACCCGGCTGGACGATGCGCCCGCCTGGTACCTCCACGGGCATTTCGCATGAACGCCGACGCCCTTCCTGACTATGCCGAGCTGCGCTGTCTCTCGAACTTCAGCTTCCTGCGCGGCGCCAGCCACCCGGAAGAACTGGTCGAACGCGCGGCAGAACTGGGCTACCGCGCCCTGGCCCTGGTGGACGAATGCTCCCTGGCCGGTGTGGTGCGCGCGCACGTCACCGCGAAAAAGCACCGCTTCAAGCTGCTGATCGGCAGCCAGTTCCAGGTGCGGTGCGATGCACCTTTCACCCTGGTCGTGCTGGCCTGCAACCTCAACGGTTACGGCAACCTGTGCGAATTCATCACGCGCCTGCGCCGCAGCGCGCCCAAGGGCACCTACCGCCTCTCGATCGGCGACATCGATGCCCAGGCCCTGGCCGACTGCGTGGTGATCGCCGTGCCCGACCACCACAGCGACCAGGACGCGATGGACACCGTCGCGCGCTGGCTGCTGCAGCACTTCATGGGCCGCTGCTGGCTCGGCGCGGAGCAGCTCTGCCGCTTCGACGACGAAATGCGGCTGCACCGGTTGCGCCAGAGCAGCGCGCTCACCGCCGTGCCACTGGTGGCCGTGGGCGATGTGCGCATGCACGTGCGCTCGCGCAAACCCCTGCACGACGTGCTCACCGCCACGCGCATCGGCAAGCCGCTCACCGAATGCGGCTTCGAGCTGGAGCCCAGCGCCGAGCAGCGCCTGCGCGCGCGCCTCACCCTGGGCCAGCTCTACCCCGCCGAGCTGCTGGCCGAAACGCTCGCGGTGGCCGCGCGCTGCGATTTTTCGCTGGACGAGCTGCGCTACCAGTACCCCAGCGAGGTGATCCCCGAGGGAGAAACGCCGCAGAGCCACCTGCTCAAACTGACCGAAGAAGGTGCCCGAAGGCGGTGGCCGCAAGGCACGCCGCAGGCGTTTGCGAAACAGATCGAGCACGAGCTGGAACTCATCGCCTGCAAGCAATACGAGCACTACTTCCTGACGGTGCACGACATCGTGGCTTTCGCCCGCTCCAAAGACATCCTGTGCCAGGGCCGGGGCTCCGCGGCCAACAGCGTGGTGTGCTACTGCCTGGGCATCACCGAAGTGGACCCGGGGCGCACGGGCCTGCTGTTCGAGCGCTTCATCTCGCGCGAACGCGACGAGCCGCCCGACATCGACGTGGACTTCGAGCACGAGCGGCGCGAAGAAGTCATCCAGTACCTGTACGGAAAATATGGCCGCGAGCGCGCCGCGCTCACTGCCACCGTCATCAGCTACCGGCCGCGCAGCGCGCTGCGCGACGTGGGCAAGGCCCTGGGCTTTGCCGAGGGCTCGCTCGACAGGCTGGCCAGGCAGTCGCGCTGGTGGGACGGGCACGCCATCGCGCCCGAACGCCTGCAGGAGGCCGGCCTCGACACCGGGCAGCTGAAAGTGCGCCAGTTGCTGGAACTCACCTCCACCCTCATGGGTTTTCCGCGCCACCTCTCGCAGCACACCGGCGGCTTCGTGCTCACGCAACTGCCGCTCTCGCGCCTGGTGCCGATCGAGAACGCCAGCATGAAAGACCGCACCGTTATCCAGTGGGACAAGGACGACCTCGACGCCGTCGGCCTGCTCAAGGTGGACGTGCTCGCGCTGGGCATGCTCACCGCCTTGCGCAAGGCCATGGCACTGCTCGGAGAAAAAAACGGGCGGGCGTTCTGCATGCAGGACATTCCGGACAACGACGGCCCGACCTACGACATGATCTGCGCCGCCGACACCGTGGGCGTGTTCCAGATCGAGAGCCGCGCGCAGATGAGCATGCTGCCGCGCCTCAAGCCGCGCTGTTACTACGACCTCGTCATCGAGGTGGCGCTGGTGCGCCCCGGGCCCATCCAGGGTGGGGCGGTGCATCCTTATCTGAACCGGCGGCAGGGCAAGGTGCCGGTGGACTATCCCGGTCCCCATGGGGGCAAGGCCTTGAAGGCCGCGCTGGGCCGCACGATGGGGGTGCCCATCTTCCAGGAGCAGTGCATGCAGATCGCCGTGCTCTCGGCCGGCTTCACGCCCGGCGAGGCCGATGAACTGCGCCGTGCCATGGCCGCCTGGAAGCGGCACGGCAATGTGCAGAAGTACGAGGAACGGCTGGTCAAGGGCATGACCGATCGCGGGTATGAACTTGAATTCGCCCAGAGCATCTTCGAGCAGATCAAGGGCTTCTCCAGCTACGGTTTTCCCGAAAGCCACGCCGCCAGTTTCGCCCTGCTGGTCTATGTGAGCGCGTGGATCAAATGCCACCACCCGGCCCAGTTCCTCACCGCGCTGCTCAACAGCCAGCCGCTGGGTTTCTACACGCCCAGCCAGCTGGTGCAGGACGCGAAACGCCACGGCGTGGTCGTGCGGCCGGTGGATGTGCGGCACAGCGAGCGCGACAGCACGCTCGAAGCCGATGGCGCGGTGCGCCTGGGCATGCGCCTGGTCAGCGGCATCGGCCAGGAGGCGGCCGAGCGCATCGTGCGGGCGCGCGCGCAGCAGGCCTTCCTCGACGCGCAAGACCTCGCGCGCCGCGCCGGTCTGGACCAGCCCCAGATGAAGGCGCTGGCCGCCGCCGACGCCCTCATGGGCCTGAGCGGCCACCGCCGCCAGCAGGTGTGGGACGCCGCCGCGCTGCGCTCAGCCCCCGCCTTGCTCCAAGGTGCGCCGGTGGACGAAGCCCCGCTGGCCCTGCCGCCCGCGCCCGAAGGCGAGGCCATCGTGTGGGACTACGCCAGCCTGGGCCTCACCCTGCGCCGCCATCCGCTCGCCCTGTTGCGTGAAGAACTCGCCAGACGCAGGCTCATGACCGCCGAAGAACTCAAGGACGCGCCCAATGGCCGCCTCGTCCGCCACTGCGGCATCGTCACCCTGCGCCAGCAGCCCGGGACCGCCTCGGGCGTGGTGTTCGTGAGCCTGGAAGACGAAACCGGCGTGGTGCAGGTCATCGTGTGGCAGCGCATCCGCGACCGCCAGCGCGCCGTGCTCACTGGCGCGCGCCTGCTGGCCGTGCGCGGCGTGTGGCAGCGCGAGGGCGAGACGCGCAACCTCATTGCCGGCCACCTCGAAGACCTCACGCCCCTGCTCAACGGACTGTCCACCGTGAGCCGGGACTTCCATTGAAAACGCGCTAAAAAAAACCGCCCCGGAGGGCGGTTTGCGCGATGGCAGAGGCTGGTTAAGCCTTTTCCTTGGCGGCCTTCACAGCGCGTTCGTGGACGGCCTTGGCATCCGCCTTGCACACCTTCTGGGCATCGCCGGCCTGGTCTTCGCATTTTTCCTTGGCCAGGTCGTAGGCGGTGTCCGCCTTGACTTCTTCCAGCTTGCGGGCATTGCCCAGGGTGGCCTTGTACTTGTGCTCGAGCTCGGCCTTCTCGACCTTTTCCTTGCCCTTGGCCTCGACTTCACAGATGTCCTTGGCGTTGTCCTTGAGCGCGTCGCAGGACTTCTTGGCGTTCTTGTAGTTCATCTCGACACGGTCTTTCGCCGCGTCGTATTCGGCCTTGGTCATGGCCTGGGCCGACGCAATGGCAGAGGCGGCGCACAGGGTGATGGCGGTGAGGGTCTTGATGTACATGGTTCTTTCTCCTGAGGGTTTCGAGAGACTGCATCTTCTCCCTGCCGCTGCGCGCCATCCGTAGGAATAGCGCCTCGGGTCATGTAGGAGAAGAAGCGGCGCTGCCGCAGCGAGGTCTTTCCACGCTCCGTGATTTTTGCCCTGTTCTGACACCCGCCATCCAGGCGTCTGGGCGCAGGCGCCGCACAATGCGACGGCCCGACCTATCCCCAGGAGATTCGATGTACCAGGTATTCGACACGGACAGGGAGATGTCTCCCCTGATCGACAAGGTGTCCTTCCAGTTCAGGCAGCGCCTGTTCGATCACCCCGCGTTGAGCCTGGAGAACATCCAGCGCGCCATTCCCGAGATCAACCCGGACCTCATCTATTTTTCAGGCCACAAGATGAGCAAGGACGAGGACTTCGAGACGGCCATCACCGAAGGGCGCAAGACCCTGCCGATCGAAAAGATCATCGAAAACCTGCCGACGTCCAACTCGTACATCATGATCCGCGAGCCCGAAAGCCACCCGGCCTTTCGCGGGCTTCACGACGACCTGGTGAAAGACATCGCCCGCACCGTGAAAGCCCGGGGCCATGGCGTGCCGATCGAGCCTCGCTCCTACATCTTTCTCTCGTCGCCTCACAGCATCACGCCATTCCATTTCGACCGAGCTTCGAATTTCCTGCTGCAGATCGCAGGCTCGAAAGAGGTCACGGTCTTTCCGCCCCTGGAGCAACGCGTCATCACGCAGCCGGAGTACGAATCGCACATGGAGCGCGAAGTGGGCGCCCTCAAATGGAAACCCGAGTGCGAAAGCCTCGGTGTCGCCTACCACTGCGCACCGGGGGACGCGCTCCACATCCCGTTCCTGGCGGGGCATCACGTCAAGAATGGTCCCGAGGTGTCGGTGACCCTGTCGATCTTCTTCAATGACAGCCGAACGCTCAGGCAGCTCAACGCGATGAGGTTCAACCACCGGGTGCGCAAGAAATGGGGCGCCTCACCCATGGCGGTGGGCAGGAACCACCGTGTCGACTCCCTGAAAGCCTTGGCATTCCGGGGCTACGCGCGCCTGACCGCGTAAACGCCATGGGGGCGGGCCGCACCGTGTTCTGCTGGGCCTCGCTGGCCCTGGTGGGGCTGCTCGCGGGCTGCGCCGCACCGCCCAAGGGCACCACCGACTCCCTCGGCATTTCGTTCATCCGGGTGCCGGCGGGCGAGTTTGCGATGGGCAGCGACGAAGCCGTGCCCGCGCTGGCCGCGGCCTATCCCGGGCTGGAGCGTTCCCGCTTCGAAGGCTTGGCGGACGAAGGCCCGGTGCACCGCGTGCGCATCACCCGGCCCTTCGAGATGAGCCGGCACGAGATCACGGTGGGGCAGTTCCGCGCGTTTCTTCAGCGCTCGGGCCATGTGCCGGAATCGATCGCGGACGGCACCGGCGGCTATGGCTACAACCCGGCCTACGACCCCGCCACCAGCCCTCGGCGCGATGCATTCGAAGGGCGCTCGCCGCGCTACTCCTGGCAGAACCCCGGCTTCGCGCAGGGCGACGATCATCCCGTGGTCAACGTCACCTGGAACGACGCGGTCGCGCTGGCCCGCTGGCTGTCACAGCAGGAGGGCCGCACCTACCGCCTGCCCACGGAAGCCGAGTGGGAGTACGCGTGCCGCGCGGGCGGCACCGGGCGCTACCAGCACGGCGATGACCCGGCGGGGCTGGTCCGGGTGGGCAACACCTTCGACGAAGACGCCGCGGTGAACTGGCCGGCCTGGCGCGAGCGGGCGGTGAGCGGCCGCGATGGCCATGCGTTCACGGCACCCGTGGGCTCTTACGCCCCGAACGCCTTTGGCCTTTACGACATGCACGGCAATGTGTGGGAGTGGGTGTCGGACTGGCATGGCGACGACTACTACGCGCACTCGCCCACCGACGACCCGACGGGCCCGCCCGATGGCGAGGTGAAGGTGCGCCGGGGCGGGTCCTGGCACACCTGGCCCTTGTACACGCGGTGCGCGTTTCGCAACTGGAACACGGTTCAGACGCGCTACACGCTGGTGGGCATCCGGCTGGTGCGCGAAGGGCGTCCCTGAACGTGCTCAGGCCGGTGCGGGTCCGACCGGCGCGTAGGCGCCCGTGCCGCCAGGCCAGGGCGTCAGCACCTCGTAACCCTCGGGTGTGACGGCCACCATGTGTTCCCATTGGGCCGACAGCGAGCGGTCCCTGGTGACGACGGTCCATCCGTCGGCCAGGGTGCGGGTCTCGCGCTGTCCGGCGTTGAGCATGGGTTCGATGGTGAACACCATCCCCGGCTCCAGCTTGAGCCCTTCGCCACGCCGGCCGTAGTGCAGCACGTTGGGCTCTTCGTGGTAAGTGCGGCCGATGCCGTGCCCGCAGTATTCGCGCACCACGCTGAAGTGCTCCCGGTGGGCCACGGACTGGATCGCATGGCCGATGTCGCCCAGCGTGGCCCCGGGCCTCACCTGCCGGATGCCGGCCAGCATGGCTTCGTAGGTGGTCTGCACCAGTCGCCGGGCCAGCACGTTGGGCGCGCCGACGAAGTACATGCGGCTGGTGTCACCAAACCAGCCGTCCTTGTTGACGGCGACATCGATGTTGACGATGTCGCCCTTCTTGAGCACCTTGTCGGACGAGGGGATGCCGTGGCAGACCACCTGGTTGACCGAAGTGAGGATGGTCTTCGGGTACCCGTGGTACCCCAGGTTGGCGGGTATGGCGCCCTGAACGTTCACGATGTGCTCGTGGCAGAGGCGGTCGAGCGTTGCCGTGCTCACACCGGGCACGACGTGAGGCTCGATCATGCCGAGCACTTCCGCAGCCAGCCGGCCGGCGCGCCGCGCCATCTCGATGTCCTCGGCCGATTTGAGGGTGATGCCGCGAGCCATCAGCGCTTTGCGGCACTGGCCGCGCGGGGCCGCTCGGGCGGGGCGGCGACCGCCATGGCCATGTCCAGGCCTCCTGCGAGCTCGGCCTGAACCAGCAGCCGGCAGATCTCCCGGTGGTCCAGCGCCGGGTGCAGCTCGCAGAGCATGCCCATGCGCATCCAGTGCTCGGCCTGCGCGTTGATGGACCTGCTCAGGGCGGTGCCCGCCACGCGCAGGTTTTCGTGCATCTGGTCTGAAATCTTGACGATACCCATTCAACACCTATATATGAAACGTATATGAATCATACACGTTTCATGTGGTGATGCGGGGCGCTAGCTGTCCGTGCCCAGTCGGTCCGTGATGAGCTTCCAGTGCTCGGTGCTGACGGGCGTGATCGAGAGCCGGTTGCCGCGCTTGAGCACCACCAGATCGGCCAGCTCGGGCGTGTCGCGCAATTCGGGCAGGCTCATCAGCCGCGTCTTGCGCAGGGCCTGCACGTCCAGCAGCAGCCAGCGAGGCGACTCGGGTTTCGAGGCGGCGTCGAAGTAGGGCGATGACGTGTCGAACTGCGTGGGGTCGGGCCGTGTGCCGGAGGCCACGCGCGCAATGCCGGCGATGCCCGGCTCGGGGCAGCTGGAGTGGTAGAACAGCACGCCGTCGCCGACCTGCATGGCGTCGCGCATGAAGTTGCGCGCCTGGTAGTTGCGCACACCGGTCCAGGGCACGGTGGCTTGCGGGGCCGCGAGCGCGTCGTCGATCGAGCACTCGTCGGGCTCGGATTTCATCAGCCAGTATTGGGTCATGGCGTTCTTTCCCTGCCTCAATGCAGCTTCACCAGCGGCGTCGCCCGCTTCACCAGGAATCGCGCCACCGCCAGCACGCCGGTGCGAAGGGTGCCGAGCACCGCCTGGTGGTGCATCAGGTGCAGGCTCACGTACATCAGGCGGGCGAACATGCCTTGCACGTACCAGGTGGAGCGGAACAGGTTGCCCATGAGGTTGCCCACCGAGGTCTGCGTGCCCAGCGACACCAGCGAGCCGTGGTCCTTGTAGACGTAGGGGCTGGTGCGCGCGGGCTGCCCATGGGCGCGGCGCAGCAGCGCGTCGACGAGGTAGCTGGCCTGCTGGTGCGCGGCCTGGGCGCGTGGGGGCACGAAGCCACCATCGGCCGTGGGGCAGGCGGCGCAATCGCCCAGCGCATAGATGTCGGACTGGCCTTTGACCAGCAGGTTGGCTTGCACCTCCAGCAGGCCGGCGCGGGTCGTGGGCAGGCCGAGGGTGCCCAGGACGTCGGGCGCCTTGATGCCGGCGGCCCAGACCACGATGTCGGCGGCGAACACGCGGCCGGTGGCGTCCTCCACCTGCTCGGGCGTGATGCGCGCCACGCGGCAGTCGGTCTCGATGGTGACGTGGCGCTCGCGCAGCAGCTGCGCGGCGGCGGTAGACACTTTCTCGGGCAGGGGCGCGAGGATGCGGGCGGCGCCTTCAAGCAGGGTGATCTGCACGTCGCGGTGCGGGTCGAGCCGGCGAAAGCCGTAGTGCGAGTGCACCACGCTGGCCTCGCGCAGTTCTGCGGCGAGCTCCACGCCGGTGGCACCCCCGCCGATGATGACGACGCGCACCTGGGCCTCGGCGCCCGCGCTCTTGCGCAGTTCGGCGGCGGTGAGCAGCTTGAGCATGCGCAGGCGGAAGTGTTCGGCGTCGGCCGGGCGGTTGAGCGAAAGCGTGTGCTCGGCCGCGCCGGGCACGTTGAAGTGGTTGGCCGTGCTGCCGACCGCGATCACCAGCTGGTCGAAGGGCAGGCTGCGCTCGGGGATGAGCTCTTCCCCGGCCTCGTCGTTGACAGGGGCCACGGTCAGGGTCTTGCCGGTGGCATCGAGCGCGGTCATGGCGCCGAAGCAGAAGGTGAAGCGGTTGTCGTGCGCGAGCATTTCGTACGACAGGCCTTCCTGGTGGATGTCCAGCGTGCCGGCGGCCACCTCGTGCAGCGAGGGTTTCCAGATGTGGAAGAGCTGCCGGTCGACCAGGGTGACTTGCTCCGCGCCGAGCCTGCGACCGAGCTTGCAGGCCAGCTCCAGGCCGCCGGCGCCGCCACCGACGATCACGATTCTTGTGTGCATTCTTTGCGTCCCAGTGGAAGTTCAACGTCCACTGTAGACGACACAGGGCGACCCGGCATCGCCCGGGTCCGTGGCCGGCCGCGGCGCGAGCGCGTCGGGCCCGCCCGCGCCCGCCGTTGCGTCAGCGGCGGGTGACGACGATCTCGAGGTATTCGCTGGGCACCACCAGCGAGGCGGGCCCGCCCCGGTTGAGGCGTTCGAGCAGCTCGGTGATGTCGCTCTCCAGGGCCTGGGCCTTGTCGGGGGGCAGCGCGGCAAAGGCCTTGTGCACCGGGCCGTACCAGGTCCGGAAGACGTCGATGAAATGCGCGGCCGAGCGGTACCGGAAGTTGAACAGCCGGGGCGTGGTCTCGATCTTCGCTGCGGTGGGTCCGAACAGCTCGCGCAGGTGCGCCGGGGTGCCCCAGAGCGAGGGCGGTGGCAGGCCGGGCGGCGGCGGCAACTGGCGCCCCAGGGTCTTGAAGAGCTGGCCGATGAAGCCTTCGGGCGTCCAGTTGGCCAGGCCGATGCGTCCTCCGGGGCGGCAGACCCGGGCCATCTCGGCCGCGCTGCGGGCGTGGTCGGGGGCGAACATCACGCCGAAGGTGGAGACCACCGCGTCGAAGCTGGCGTCGTCGAAGGGCAGCTCTTCCACGTCGGCGAGCTGGAAGTGCACGTCCAGCCGCTCGGCCAGCGCGCGCTCGCTGCCCCGGTCAAGCAGGGCCTGGACATAGTCGGTGGAGGTGACGCGGGCGCCCCGGCGCGCAGCCGCCAGCGTGGCGTTGCCGTTGCCGGCGGCCACATCGAGCACGCGCTCGTCCCAGCGCAGGTCGCAGGCCTCGGCGAGCGATTCGCCGACCAGCTGCAACGTGGTGCCGATGACGGCGTAGTCGCCGCTGGCCCAGGCGGCCTGCTGGCGGGTTTTCAGGGCGATGAAGTCGGTGGGTGCGTTCATGGTGTCTGTCTCGCTCAAGGGTGGCTGGCGTGCGGGCCGCGGTCATCGTGGCCCGGCCTGCAGTGGAACCCGGTGCGGCGCGGCGCGTCCTGTCCAAACCGCGCTCAGGGCTGCCTGATCGTCCGGATCTGGCCCGGGGCGAAGGCGTGGCTGACCCAGCGTCCGGAAAAGAGGTCCCGGCGTCCGGCCCGGGGCGCACCAGCCGACGTGCTGCCTTGGAGCCAAGCAGGTGGGACGCCCATAATGGCCCGGCCCGGAGGTGCACCGTGACGCAGCAACACATCGCAAAGGCCCTTGAGCGCGTGCAAGCCGTGCTGCAGCGCCGGCCCGAGACCGGCTTGCACGAGGACGGCCCGGCCACCGCGCGCTGGGCCGGCGGCACGCGCGTGGTGGCCCGCCACGCCAACGGCACCGAGGTGCCCTCCGACATGCCCAGCGAGCTCGGCGGCACCGGCGATCTGGTGACACCGGGCTGGCTGTTCCGAGCGGGTCTGGCGTCCTGCGCGGCCACGTCCATTGTGTTGGCGGCGGCTGCCGAGGACGTGGAACTCACCCACCTGGAGGTGAAGGCCACCAGCCGCTCCGACACGCGTGGGCTGCTGGGCATGTGCGACGCCGGTGGCCAGGCGGTGAATGCCGGTCCGGGGGATGTGCAGTTGGCCGTGCGCGTGCAGGCCGGCGGGGTGTCGCCCGAGCGCCTGCGCGACCTGGTGCAGGTGGCGGTGGGCCGCTCGCCCATCCCCAACGCGCTGCAGGTCGCGACACCGCTGGCGTTGCGCATCGACATCGGCTGAGACGGCATGGATGCGCTCTCCGAAACCCTGCGGGTGGTGCACCTGGTGGGAGCCATCTTTCTGCAGGGCCGCTTTACCGCGCCGTGGTGCTACCAGTCACCGCACGCCGATGCGGCCGCGGCGCTGCTGGAGCCCGATGCCGAACGGGTGGTGATCTTCCATCTCGTTACCGAGGGCGAGTGTTTCGTCGAGCTGGACGACCTGCCCCCGGTGCGGCTGGGCGCGGGCGACGTGATCGTCTTCCCGCAGGGCGATGCGCACCGCATGGGATCGGCCCCAGGTCTCCAGCCCGCGCCCGCCACCCCGCTCCAGGAACTGCTGCAGCGCCGGCCCCGGCAACTGATGTTCGGCGGGGGTGGCGCGTCCACCCGGCTGCTGTGCGGCTACCTGGCGTGCGACGAGCGCCTGGCCCGCCTGCTGCTGGCCGGCTTGCCGCCCCTGGTGCGCGTGAACGTGCGCGGATCGAACGCAGGCACCTGGCTGGAGGCCTCGGTGCGCTACGCGCTGGCCGAGGCGCGTTCGCCCCGGCCCGGCGGCGCGGGCGTGCTGTCCAAGCTGGCCGAGGTGCTGTTCATCGAGGTGCTTCGGCTCTACATCAATGAGCACAGCGCGGGCCGCACCGGCTGGCTCGCGGGGCTGGGCGACCGCGTGGTGGGCGCCGCCCTCAACGCGCTGCATCAGCGCCCGGCCCAGGCCTGGACGCTGGAGGAACTGGCGCGCGAGGCCGGCACCTCGCGCTCGGTGTTGGCCGAGCGCTTCCAGCACCTGGTGGGCAGCTCGCCCATGCAGTACCTGATCCAGTGGCGCATGATGCTGGCCGCCAACCTGCTGTGCCGCAGCAAGGCGCCGCTCTCGCGCATCGCCGAGGATGTGGGCTACCAGACCGACACGGCGTTCATCCGCGCGTTCCGGCGCGAGTACGGCGTGCCGCCGGCCACCTGGCGGCGTCGGCGCGCGGCGCAGGCGTCCTTGGCCGTGCCGCCCTGAGCGGCGCATTTTTCCTTCAGGCACGGTTCTGGCTACGATGGGCCATGAACATGTTTGACGGACTCCCCGAAAGTCTCCCCCCCTTCCTGGCCGTCTGGCTTCCTTCCCTGGCGCTGGTGCTGCCGCTGTGCCTGATGGCCGAGCTGGTGTTCCGCGTGGGCCGCCGCGTGGTGCGGCGCGCCGCGCAGCGCGCGCCCACGGTGGCCAGCGTTGGGCGTGCCATCGAGGCGCCGGCGCATCTGGCGCTGCAGTTGCTCGCCCTCAACCTGGCCTGGCAGCAGGCCCCTGAAGGTCTGTCCGGGGTGGATCGCCTGCTCACCCTGCTGCTGATCGGCGCGTTGACCTGGTTGCTGGCGCGTGTGGTGCATGGCGTGGCGCGGGCTGTCAACGAGGCCAACCCGCTGGCGGTGTCGGACAACCTTTCGGCGCGCCGCATCCAGACGCAGACCATGGTGCTCTCGCGCACGGTGCAGGGCCTGGTGGTGCTCATCGGCGTGTCTCTCATGCTCATGACCTTTCCGGCCGTGCGCCAGATCGGCACCAGCCTGCTGGCCTCGGCAGGCGTGGTGGGCATCGTGGCGGGTTTCGCGGCGCGGCCGGTGCTGGGCAACCTGATCGCGGGCCTGCAGATCGGCCTGAGCCAGCCGATCCGCATCGACGACGTGGTGATCGTGGAGAACGAGTGGGGCGTGATCGAGGAGATCACCGGCACCTACGTGGTGGTGCGCATCTGGGACCAGCGGCGCCTGGTGGTGCCGCTGCAGTACTGGATCGAGAAACCGTTCCAGAACTGGACGCGCCGCACCTCGGAGCTGATCGGCACGGTCTTCCTCTGGGTGGACTACCGCATGCCGCTGGCACCGCTGCGCGAGGCCCTGCAGGCCGCCTGCGAGAAGTCGCCCCACTGGGACAGGCGCTTTGCGCTGCTGCAGGTCACCGAAGCGGGCGAGAAGGCGATGCAGCTGCGCTGCCTCGTCACCGCCGCCTCCGCTCCCGCGGCATGGGACCTGCGCTGCCACGTGCGCGAACACCTGATCGATTTCATCCAGCGCGAGTACCCGGGCTACCTGCCGCGGCATCGGGCGGAGATCGACCCGCCCGAGCCGGCGGCATCGGGACCGGTGCTCAACGCAGCGCCTGCGGTGGAAGGCGGCGCGGCCGAGATGGAAACGCCCAGCACACCCAGCCCGCCCCCGGGTCGGGGGTGAACACATTTTTTTTGAAAGGACACGACATGGACCCGTTCATGCAAGCCGCCATCGAGGAAGCCCGCCTGGGCCGCGAGGAAGGGGGCATCCCGATCGGCTCGGTGCTCGTGCACCAGGGCCGCATCATCGGGCGCGGCCACAACCGCCGGGTCCAGCAGGGCAGCGCCATCCTGCACGGCGAGATGGATGCGCTGGAAAACGCGGGCCGTCAGCCCGCGAGCGTCTACCAGGCATCGGTGATCTACACCACGCTGTCGCCCTGCCCAATGTGCAGTGGCGCGATCGCGCTCTACGGCATACCCAAGGTGGTGGTGGGGGAGAACCAGACCTTCCTGGGCGAGGAAGCGTGGCTGCGCGGCCGGGGCGTGGACGTGCAGGTGCTGCAGGATCCGAGCTGCGTGCACCTGATGCAGGCGTTCATCGCCGCCGAGCCCGGTCTCTGGAACGAAGACATCGGCGAGCCCTGAACCGGGGCTGGGTCAGGCCGTGGCCGGGGCCTCGTCGCCACCGCGGGTTTTGACCACCTCGCAGTGCCAGCGGTCGTGCCGCAGGATGTGGCCCGCCGCCTCCAGCTGCCTCAGCGAGCGCGCGATGGTCTCGCGCGTGGTGGAGAGCAGGGCGGCCAGCGCCACGTGGCTGGGCAGGCGGACCGCCTGGGTGCGCTGCTCGCGCGCGTACAGCTGCAGCGTGGCTAGCAGCTTCTGCTGCAGGCCCTTGATGCGCATCACGCGCGACCAGTCGGCCAGCTGGCCGTGGGCCTCCACGATGTGCGTCTGGATGCAGGCGTGGAACTGGCGGTTCACCACGCCCACGCGGTAGAAGTCGGGCACGTCCACGCTGCACACCCGCCCGGTGGAAAGGGCCTGCGCGCCGATCTGTTCCTGGTGTCCGTAGATCGCGTAGCCGCCCAGCGTCTTGCCCCGTCCGAGCAGGGCCACCGGGTGAGGCTGTCCGTCCTCGCCCTGGCGGGTGGCCATCACGGCGCCGATCTTGATGATGGAGATGCGCTGCGCCACGATGCCTTCGAGCTGGAGGGCATCGCCCTTGGTGAAGGCCGATTCCTCGATGCACGAGGAGAGCCGTTCGCGCGAGGCATCGGGCAGACAGCCCATGAGGCAGACCCGAAGCGTGGCGCAATGGTTGCAGCGGCTGCGGCAGCGAGGCGGCGGGCCAGATGAGGCATCGGTGGGCGCGGTCGGCTGTTTCATAGGGGCCCCGGGATTTAAACAAGGGTTCCTCCCAAGTAGACGCCAAACCGGGGGCTGGAAACGCGTGCTGCGTCACATCCGTGGCAGATTCATGCCGTTCTGCTGCGATTTTTGAGATGCCTCAAGGAGCATGTGTGCCGAAATGGCGTCACATGCGGTCCTTCGCGGGCCGCGTTGCGAGCCCCCACCTCCCACAGAGCGAGACACTTGCCGATGCGAAACAACCAGCCCGTGACGCAGCAGGAATACGAGTTCGATGAGCGCAGCACCCTGCTGTCCACCACGGATACGCAAAGCCACATCGTGCATGCGAACGCGGCCTTCGTGGAGGTCAGTGGCTTCACCGCCGAGGAGCTCATCGGCCAGCCGCACAACCTGGTGCGCCACCCCGACATGCCGGCCCAGGCCTTCGCCGACATGTGGAGCACGCTGCGCCAGGGCATGCCCTGGTCGGCCCTGGTGAAAAACCGGCGCAAGAACGGCGACCACTACTGGGTGCGCGCCAACGCTGCCCCGGTGATACGCGACGGCGTGCTCACGGGCTACCTCTCCGTGCGAACCAGGCCCCAGCGCGAGGAGGTGCGGTCTGCCGAGGCGCTGTACCGGCGGTTTCGCGAGGGCCGGGCGCAGGGTTGGCGCTTTTTCCGGGGGCTGGTGGTGCGCAGCGGTCCACTGGCCTGGCTGTCGTGGAACCGCTGGCTGGGCGTGAGCGGGCGCATCCGGCTCGCGCTGCTGCTGCCGGGCCTGGGCATGGCTGCGGCGCTGGCGTTGTCGGGGCTGCCGGCCGCGCAGGCCGCGTGGATGATCGCGGGCCTGGCCGCCTTGCTGGCGATCTCCGGGCTGTGGCTGCATGGCCAGCTGGCGGTACCGCTCAGGCAGGTGTTGCAGCAGGCGCAGCGCGTGGCCAGCGGGCATGCCGGCGGGCTGGCCAGTTTGAACCGGGTGGACGAGATCGGCATGCTGCTGCTCACGGTGAACCAGTCGGCGCTCAACCTGCGCTCGCTGCTGGCCGACATGTCGTCCCAGGCCGCCGGGGTGTCGGTGGCCAGCGGCGAGATCGCCCACGGCAACGACGACCTGAGCAGCCGCACCGAGCAGACCGCCGCCCACCTGCAGCAGACCGCGTCGTCCATGGAGGAGCTGGCGGCCACGATGCGGCAGAACGCCAGCGCGGCCCAGGACGCCGCCACGCTGGCGCGCCGCACCAGCGAGGTGGCGGGTTCGGGCGGCGA
>NZ_JAHCKK010000051.1 GCF_026125825.1 Hydrogenophaga sp.
ACGGCCCTGTGGGTGCTGCTGGCGATGTATCGCGCGTTTGCGGTGCTCGACCGGGACCAGGCCGACGAGGTGGCCGCAATCGGCCTGTCCCCGTTGCAGTTCAACATCCTCACGGTGCTGCAGCGCACCGGCCAGCCCACGACCATGGGTGCGTTGTCGGGCATGCTGGTGGTGAAGCCGACCAACCTGTCGGGCAACATCAACAGCCTGATCGAACGCGGCCTGGTCAGGCGCGAACTCAACGAGGCGGACCAGCGCTGTCTGCTGGCCGTGTTGACGCCGCAGGGGCGGGCGTTTCTGGCGGAGAACCTGCCTGCGCACTGGCGCCGCCTGGAGCGGCTGATGCACGGGCTTTCACCTGAGAAGCGCATTCAGCTGGTTGATCTGCTCAGGGAACTGGTCGTCTCCATCGAGCAGGAGCAGGCGCGTGAGCGCGCAGCGGACAACAGCGAAAAACGCTCCCGTGCAGCCTGACCCCGGCCACGCCCAGGTATCCACTACAACGTTCTGGAAAAATTCATGGCAGAAATCCTCGGACTGGGCTTGTCCCACTATCCTCCCCTCTCCTCCCCGGATCCGGCGATGGCCGCCATCCTGCGCATGACGCTGGAGGACCCTGGCATACCGGCCGACGTGAAGTCGCCTGACAACTGGCCGCAGGCCGCGCGGGACGAGTGGGGCACCGACCAGGGTGTCGCTGCCGCGGCCACCCATCGGGCCGCGCTGGTGGAGCAGTTCCGCAAGGTGCGCAAGGCGCTGGACGACTTCAACCCCGACGTGGTGCTGATCTGGGGCGACGACCAGTACGAGAACTTCAAGGAAGACGTGATCCCGCCGTTCACCGTCTGCGCCTACGAGGACATGGACCTTTACCCGTGGCGGCACGCCATGGGGTCTTCGATGATGAGCGGCAGGCCCAATGCGTGGGGTGAAGGGCCGGACAAGCACTACCGCCTGCGTGGTCGGCGCGACATCGCCAAGCACCTGGTGAGCGGCCTGATCGACGCGGAGTTCGACATGGCCTATGCCTACAAGCCGCTGCACCATGCCAGTCTGGCGCACGCCTTCACCAACGCGATCCTGTATCTGGACTATGACCGGGTGGGCTGGAACTATCCCACGATCGCCGTGCCGATCAACTGCTATGGCCGCAAGGTGATTTCGGCGCGCGGCTTCATGACCCAATTCGACCAGCAGCTCGATCTGGACCCGCCGGGTCCTTCGCCGAAGCGGTGCATGGACATGGGTGCCGCCACAGCGCGCATTCTGCGCGATTCGCCATGGCGTGTTGCCGTGGTGGCATCCTCCAGCTGGTCGCATGCGTTCCTGTGCGACAAGACCTGGCGCCTGCGCCCGGACACTCCGGCCGATCGCAGTCTCTACCGCGCCTTGATGGCGGGTGACTTCGCCACCTGGCGCAGCGCCCGCACCGAGGACTTCGAGGCCGCAGGCCAGCAGGAACTGCTGAACTGGTGCCCGATGCTCGGTGCGATGGAGGCGCTGGGGGCGCGGCTCGACTGGAGCAGCTTCGTCGAGACCCACATCTTCAACTCCAACAAGGTGTTTGCCGTGTACCAGGCGGCATGAGCACGACCGTGAGCGCAGAACGACACAACGTGGTGATCGTCGGTGCCGGATTGGCGGGATTCCATCTGGCCAGCGCGCTGGCGAAACAAGGCTATCCGGGCGACGTGACGCTGGTCGGTGAGGAGCCCTGGCAGCCGTACGATCGGCCGCCGCTGTCCAAGCAGTTCCAGCTCGATGGTGACGAGTCGCACATCTGGCTGGCGCCGGAGCTTGGGCCGGCCGTGCGGCTGTTGCGACAGTGCCACGCGCAGGCCATCGACCTGGCACGGCAGGAACTGCGTCTCGACAATGGCAGCACGCTGCCCTGGGATCGGCTGGTGCTGGCCACTGGCTCCCGTGCACGGCGGTTGCCGCAATGGGGCGCCTCGCCGCGCGTGCTGACGCTGCGCACGCTGGACGATGCCCGCAGGATCCGGGACGCGCTGCAATCGGTTGCCAGTCTCCTGGTGATCGGTGGTGGTCCGATCGGGCTGGAGCTGGCGGCCAGCGCCGCCGCACTGGGGCGGCAATCCACCGTGGTCGAACTGGCGCCGCGGCTGATGAGCCGCAGCGCGCCTGCCGCCATGGCCGATGTCCTGCTGGAGCACCACCGCAGCCAGGGCATGGCCATCCATCTCGGTCGTACCGTGGTGGCGCTCGACGAAGGCAATGCCGAGGCGGTGCTGGACGACGGTCAGCGGGTGCCGGCCGGCCTGGTGGTGGTTGGCATCGGCGTGCAGGCCAACGATGCGCTGGCGGCGCAGGCCGGTATTGCATGCGACGACGGGGTGTTCGTCGACGGTTGGTGCCGCACCACGGCGCCCGGCGTGTTCGCGGTTGGCGATGTGACGCGCCAGCGCAATCCGGTCACCGGCCGCTTCGAGCGCATCGAGACCTGGTCCAATGCGCAGGCTCAGGCGCAGGCGCTCGCGGCCATCTGGTGCAATCCCGCTGCAGCCCGGCCGTATGACGCGGTGCCGTGGTTCTGGTCCGACCAGGGCAGTGCCCGGCTGCAGTGTGCCGGTGCGATCACCGGCGAGCAGCAGGCCTGGCGCGTCGACGCTGCCGGCGGCCGCGTGTTGGTGCACTGGAGTGGCGGGCAGGTGACCGGTGTCGCCACGCTCAACGCGGCGCGTGACTTCGTGCAGCTCAAGAAGCTGATCGTGCCGCGCCCCACGATCACCCCTGAACAATTCCGTGCGCCGACGGCCAATATCCGCGCGCTGGTGCAGCAAGCCCTGGCCGCCTGAGAAAAGAGAACTTCATGAGCAACAACGAATTCATTGCGCTGTGCGGTCTGGACGCCGTCGCGGACGGCGCCATCGGCGCCGGCGACCTGCCGGATGGCCGCCGTGTAGCCGTGTATCTGGTACAGGGCGAGGTCTACGCCACCGATGACCGCTGCACCCATGGCAACTCCTCGCTGACCGAAGATGGCTGTCTGGACGGCCACATCGTCGAATGCGCGATGCACCTGGGTACCTTCGACGTGCGCACCGGTGCGGCCGTCGGTCCGCCGTGCACCAAGGCCTTGCGCACCTATCCGGTCCAGATCCGCGACGGCCAGGTGGTGTTGTCGGCCGCGGCGCTGGCGGGGGAGCTGCAGGCGTGAGCCGCCGGGCCGTTCCCAAGGCGAATCCCGCAGTGCGCAGCACGGAGGGTACTCCGGTGAGCAGCCTGGGTCCAGGGGCGGGCTGCGATTGCGGTCTGGTCGATGCCCACACCCATTGGGTGCCGCACCAGTTCCCGGCCTATGTCGGCCAGCGCAAGAGTGTGGCCTGGCCCTCGATGGCGCCGGCCGCATCGGCCTGTGACCGCAACGTCATGCTCGATGGCCGGGTCTACCGCACCGTGTCCGATGCGAGCTGGGACGCAAGGCGCAGGCTGCAGGAGATGGAGCCGTCCGGGGTCACGCACCAAGTGGTGTCGCCGATGCCTGAATTGCTGTCGTACTGGCTGGAGGCCGACGATGCATTGTCGCTGACCTCCTTCATGAACGAGGAACTGGCGGCGCTGGTCGCGGCCGACCCGGCGCATTTCACCGGCCTGGGCGCGGTGCCGCTGCAGGACGTGGACCTCGCCATCCGAGAGCTGGCGTACGTGGTGGAGACGCTGGGCTTCGCGGGCGTGGAGGTGGGCAGCAACATCAACGGCGTGCCGATCGGTGCGCCGGTGTTCGACCCCTTCTTCGAGGCCTGCGAGGCGCTGGGCGCGGCGGTGTTCGTGCACGCCATCCGCCCCGCCGGCATGGAGCGGCTGGTCGGCCCTGCGCCGCTGCAGCAGGTGATCGCCTACCCCGGTGACGTGGGGCTGGCCGCCGCCTCGGTGATCACCAGCAACCTGATGGTGCGCCGGCCGAAGCTGCGCATCGCCTTCAGCCACGGCGGCGGCACGCTGGCCTCGCTGCTGCCGCGCCTGCAGCAGGGCTGGGGGGTGTTCCCGGCCCTGCGCGACAGCGTGCTCGAGGCCCCGGCCGAGCAGGCGCGCCGCCTGTTCTACGACACCCTGGTGTTCGACACGCCCACCCTGCGCCACCTGGTGGCCCGTTTCGGCGACACGCAGCTGATGGTGGGCACCGACCACCCCTTCAACTTCCACGACCACACGCCGGTGCAACGCATCGAGGCCGCCGGCTTCGACGCCGACACCACCGCGCGCCTGGTGCACCAGAACGCCAGGCGCTTCCTCGGCCCTCTGCCCAAGAAAGTCACCACCCCATGAGTTCCCCCTGGATCGAGGCCGTGCGCAGCGTGGCCCTGAACGTGCCCGACCTCGCCAAGGCCGAGGCTTTCTACACCGAGGTCTGGCGCCTGAGCGTGGCGCACCGCGGCGAGCAGGCGATCTACCTGCGCGGCACCGGCAGCGACCACCACCTGCTGGCGCTGCACGCGGGCGGCCCGGTGCCGCAGATCCGCCAGGTCACGCTGCGCGCGCGCAGCCTCGAGGCGCTGAGCGCCGTGGCCGAGGCCGCGCCGCGCGCAGGCGGTGACCTGCTCTCGCCCATCGGCCCGCTGCACCACGACCCGGCCGGCGGCACCGGCCTCACGCTGCGCGACCCGCACGGCCGCGTGCTCCAGGTGGTGCACGGCGATGCGCGCGGCCAGGACGCCGGCCCGCAGCGCGACCAGCCCGCACGGCTCACGCACGTGGTGCTCAACAGCCACGCCGTGGACGACACACAGCGCTTCCTCACCGAGGCGCTGGGCTTCACGCTGGCCGACCGCACCGTGGCCATCGCCTTCATGAACTGCAACCACGACCACCACACGCTCGCGGTGGGTGTGGCCGACAACGACGCGCTCAACCACATCGCTTTCCTGATGCCCGACGCCGACTCGGTGATGCGCGGCGGCGGCCGCATGAAGGACGCCGGCCACCCCATCGAGTGGGGACCCGGCCGCCACGGCCCCGGCAACAACCTCTTCAACTATTTCATCGACCCCTTCGGCATCGTCATCGAGTACACGGCCGAAGTGGAGCAGGTGGACGAGAGCTACGTGCCGCGCGGCCCGGCGCAGTGGAAGTGGCCGCCCGGCCGCGTCGACCAGTGGGGCATCTCGCCCCCGCCCGGTCCCACCCTGAAGGAAGCCCAGCGCCGCGTGCTGTTCGCCCCCACCGCCTGAAACCTTTTTTTTCCCGAAACCTGATCGCTCCATGAAATTCACCACCTACCTGCGCGACGGCGCACCCCGCCTGGCCGTCGTCGACGGCACCGACCTGATCGACCTGAACGACGCCCAGCCCCGGGTGCCCGCCGACCTGCGCGCCGCGCTCAAGGCGGGCGTGGACCTGCACGCCGCCGCCCACGCCGCGCTGGCAGGGCACTTCAAGCGCCAGGCGCTGGCCAGCGCCGCGCTCGCGCCGCTGGTGCCCGAACCCGGCAAGACGGTGTGCCTGGGCCTCAACTACTTCGACCACGCCAAGGAAGGCGGCCGCGAGAAGCCGGACTACCCCTGGTTCTTCTTCCGGGGGGGCTCTTCGCTGATCGCGCATGGCGATGCCGGCGTGGTGCCGCGCGTCTCCGGCAAGTTCGACTACGAAGCCGAACTGGCCGTGGTCATCGGCCGCCGCGTGCCGCGCCACACCCCCCAGGCCGAGGCGCTGGCCTATGTGTTTGGCTACAGCTGCTTCAACGACATGAGCGTGCGCGACTACCAGAAGCGCACGCCGCAATGGACCATCGGCAAGAACTTCGACGGCACCGGCGCTTTCGGCCCGGTGCTGGTGACGGCCGATGAACTGCCGCCCGGCGCCGCCGGCCTGAAGATCCAGGGCCGCCTCAACGGCCAGGTGATGCAGGACGCCAACACCAGCGACATGATCTTCAGCGTGGCCGAGACCATCGCGCTGCTGGCCGAGGTGCTGACGCTGGAGGCCGGCGACGTGATCGTGATGGGCACGCCCGCCGGGGTCGGCCAGGCGCGCACGCCGCCCGTGTGGATGAAGGCCGGCGACACCTTCGAGGTCGAGATCGAGCGCATCGGCACGCTGGTCAACCCCATCGTGAACGAGCAGGCCTGACCATGCAGCAGCAGCGCGTCTTCGATGTCGCCATCGTGGGCTACGGGCCCTCGGGCGTGGTGGCCGCCGGCCTGCTGGGCCAGGCCGGCCTGAGCGTGTACGTGTGCGACCGGCTGACCGACGTCCACCAGATCCCGCGCGCCATCGCGCTGGACCACGAGATCATGCGGGTGTTCCAGCAGCTCGGCGTGGCCGATGCGGTGGCGCCGTTCTGCGAACCCTTCACGCCTTCGGAGTACTTTGGCGTGGACGGCCAGCTGATCCGCCGAATGACCATGGTGGCGCCGCCCTTCCCGCAGGGCCACACGCCGTCGATGGTGTTCACCCAGCCCGAGGTCGAGAAGGTCCTGCGTGCGCGCGTCGCGCAGTTGCCCAGCGTGACGGTGGAGCTCGGCGTGGAGATGACCGGCCTCACACCGCACGACCAGGGCGTGGACCTGGCCATCGCCGATGCGCAGGGCAAGCCCACCCGCACGGTGCGCGCGCGGTACGCCATCGCCTGCGACGGTGGCTCCAGCGCGGTGCGCACCGCCCTGGCCATGCCGCTGGAAGACCTGGACTTCGATGAACCCTGGCTGGTGGTGGACGTGCTCATGAACGAGCGCGGCCTGGCCAGGCTGCCCCAGGTCAGCGTGCAGTACTGCGAACCCGAACGGCCCTGCACCCTGGTCATCGGCCCGAAGAACCACCGCCGCTGGGAAATCTCGCTCAACCCCGGCGAAGACCCGAAGCACGCGGCCACACCCGATGAAACCTGGCGCCTGCTCTCGCGCTGGATCACACCCGACGACGGCACGCTGTGGCGCCAGTCGAGCTACCGCTTCCATGCACTGGTGGCGCAGCAATGGCGCCGGGGCCGCGTGTTCCTCGCGGGCGACGCGGCGCACATGCAGCCGCCTTTCCTCGGCCAGGGCATGTGCCAGGGCATCCGCGACGTGAGCAACCTCGCCTGGAAGCTCGCGGCCGTGCTGCGCGGCGAAGTGACCGGCGCCAGCGCCGAGGCCCTGCTCGACAGCTACGGTGACGAACGCAAGGCCCACGTGCGCGAGCTCACCAGCCGCATCAAACACGTCGGCGCGGTGATCTGCGAGCGCGACCCGGTGAAGGCCCGCGAGCGCGATGCGGCGATGCTGGCCCAGTGCGGCGGCACGGTGCAGGACACACCGCGCCAGGACATCCTGCCGCCGCTGACCACCGGCTGGCTCGCGCCGCAAGACCACGCCGCGCGCGGCAGCCTCTTCCCCCAGCCCTGGTTGCTCAATGGCCCGCACCGCGAGCGCATGGACAGCATCGCGGGCCACGGCTGGCGGCTGGTGCTGGCGCCTGGCCAGGCGCCACCCGCGGTGGCGGGCGCCCTGCCCTGGCTGCGGTGCGTGGCCCTCGGCACGGTGGACGCGCTGGAGACCGATGGCGTGGCCGAGGCCTGGTTGCAGCGCCACCAGAGCGTGGCGGCGCTGGTGCGGCCGGATCACTATGTGTACGGCGTGGCCGCAACGGCCGATGGGCTGGCCGCGATGGTGTCGGCACTTGCGACGCGGCTGGGCGCCATGGCCGATGCCTGCGCGGCCTGAGGCCACGCCGGGCGCAGCGCCTCCACCCACGCCTGGAACGACGGCGCGCCCGACTCCGCGCGGCGCAGCACGGCCGCCGGGTGGTGCACCACCCACACCGGCAGGCCATCGGCCCGCGCCTGCCAGCGCCCAAGGCTCTGCGCCACCCCCACGCCGGCACCCAACAGGCTGGAGGCGGCGGTGGCGCCGAGCGCGAGCACGGCCTTCGGTTGGACGAGGCGGATTTCCGCCTCCAGCCACTGCTCGCACGCTTCGGCCGCGCGCTGGCCGGGCGTCTTGTGCAGGCGCCGCGTGCCCCGCGCGAGAAAGTGGAAGTGCTTGACGGCGTTGGTGAGGTAGAGCGCATCCACCGGCCAGCCGAGTTCGGCGATGGCTTGCCGCAGCAGCGCACCGGCAGGCCCCACGAAGGGCCGGCCGGCCAGGTCTTCCTGGTCGCCCGGCTGTTCGCCCACGATCATGAGGCGCGCGCCCACGCGGCCTTCGCCCCACACCACCTGGGTGGCGCTGCAGGCCACCGGGCAATCGGAACAATGGCGCGCGCGGCGGCCGAGGTCGTCCAGCTGCTCCTGCGGTGTGCGCGGCGCGCGAGCCACGGCGCGGGGCACGCTGATGGGCAGTCGGCGCTGCGATTCGCTGGCCTGCGCCACCATGCGCGCGCTGCGCTGCGGCGCGGTCTGGATCAGCTCGGTGATGGCCTGTGTCTCAGGCAGGTTGCGCCAGTAGCGGCGCGGCATCTCGCGCAGCATGGCGGCGGTCTTGAGCCGCGAGGGGTTGAAGATGCTGCGGTAGTAGTCGAGCCACAAGGCTTCCCCGGCATCGGGCGGGGGCGCGAGCGAGCGGTCCACACCGGGCGAGAACGCGAGGCCCTCGCGGTCCCATTGCACGCACAGGCGCGGCGTGAGGATGGCCCAGCGCATGGCCGCGAAGCGCCGGGCAAAGAAGGGCGCGGCCGCGCGCACGATGTGGTGCACCGGCTCGAACCAGGCCACGTAGCGCGTGTCGCCGCCAGGGCCGTCCTCGATCTGGCGGAAGCGCACGAAGGCGTGCATCTTGTGGATCTCGCGCCGCACCTCGCGCGCCATGCGCTCCAGCGCGAGGCGGCGGGGATCGAGCGCATCGTGCCACCGTGCCGGTTGGGCAGCCACGTCCAGCGCGAGTTCGTGCAGCCGGCGAAAGCGCTCGGGATGCGCGTGTTGCGCCACGGTGTGGGCGAGTTCCATGGCCTCGGCCGGCAGGCGGCTTCGCCAGGCGCGCAGGGGCACGCTTTCGGGAGGCGGCCCGGCGGCGCGCGAGGCCGCGTCGTCACCCAGCAGATCGCCCTGCCCTTCGCTTCGGTCGCGCCACGCCACGTCGTGCGGCTCGGCGCCGCAGGCCAGCAACGACGAGAGCGCACGCAGCGTGGCAGGCACGTCGTTGGCGTCGTAGACGACCCGCCAGCGCACGGGCGCCCTCAGGCAGCGGCGGGCGCTTCAGCCCAGCCGAACAGATCGGGTTGCAGGTGCACGGCGCGGGCGCCCGCCCGCCGCCGCGCCGTGGGCTCGCGCACCGGGGCGCCCAACGGCACCGCGCCGGGCCGGTGGTCGGGCAGGTGCACGAAGTCCAGCGCCTTGCGGCCCGCCGTGCCCAGGCGTTCCATGTCGGCGCGCCGCACCTGGCGCACGCGGCGCGCGTCGAGCAGGCGCTGCACCGAATGGGCGCCCAGCCCCGGCACGCGCAGCAGGGTCTCGCGCGGCGCGCGGTTCACGTCCACCGGGAACCACTCCGGATGCGCCAGGGCCCAGGCGAGCTTGGGGTCCATGTCCATGGACAGCATGCCGCCGGGCAACACCAGTTCGCTGGCGTCGAAACCGTAGAAGCGCATCAGCCAGTCGGCCTGGTACAGGCGGTGCTCGCGCACGAGCGGTGCGGCCTGCCCGGGCAGCTTGGCGCTGGCGTGGGGGATGGGGCTGAAAGCGGAGTAGTAGACCCGCCTGAGGCGGTAGCCCGCGTACAGCCCGGCGCTGACCTGCAGGATGCTGCGGTCGTCCGACGCGTCGGCGCCGATGATCATCTGCGTGCTCTGGCCGGCGGGCGCGAAGCGCGGGGGAGGCGCGGCGGCGGCGGGCCGGCCGGGCAGCGACCGGATCTGCTGCGCCTGCGCCTTGTGCTCGCGCGCCTCGTCCAGCTTCAGGCGGATGCCGGCCATCGACTGGCGGATCTGCTGGCTGCTCTTGCCCGGTGCGAGCGCGTCGAGCGCGGCCTGGCTGGGCAGCTCGATGTTGATGCTCAGGCGATCGGCGTAGCGCCCGGCCCGCGCGAGCAGGGCCTCGTCGGCATCGGGAATCGTCTTGAGGTGGATGTAGCCGCGAAAGCCATGCACCTCGCGCAGCTGGCGCGCGACTTCGGCCAGTTGCTCCATGGTGTAGTCGGGCGTGCGGATGATGCCGGAGCTCAGGAACAGACCCTCGATGACGTTGCGGCGGTAGAAGTCGAGCGTGAGGTTGACCACCTCTTCCACGCTGAAGCGGGCACGCTCGACGTCGCTGGAGACGCGGTTGACGCAATAGAGGCAGTCGTACACGCACCAGTTGGTGAGCAGGATCTTGAGCAGCGAGATGCAGCGGCCGTCGGGCGCGTAGCTGTGGCAGATGCCCATGCCCTCGTTGGACCCGAGCCCTTTCTGGTCGCGCGAATCCCGGCGCGTGCCGCCGCTGGAGGCGCAGGACGCGTCGTACTTCGCGGCATCCGCAAGGATGCGGATCTTTCGGGCGACGGACATCATGCTGTCATTTTATACAGTATTCCGCCCGGACCCGCACCGGCTGTCGCCTGGCGGCCACTGCGGTGCCCGCTACCCCTGCGCGCCTGTCGAAGGCGCAAGGCCTTCGACCCGCCTCTTCAGCGTGAGCGTGCCAGCTTGTGCAGCAACTCCGCGAGCATGAGGTGCTCGGCCGGCGACAGGGTCTTGAAGCTCGCCTTCTCGTTGTCGAGCAGGCGCGCGGTGAGTTCCTGCGCCAGGGCCTCACCTTGCGCGGTCACGGAAAGGTGAAATCCGCGCCGGTCGTTTTCGTTTGTTTCACGAACTATCAAGCCCCGGCCCGCCAGCTTGTCCAGGCCGTTGGTGATGTAGGGCGCGCTCAGCCCGAGCGCCTTGGTCAGCTGGGCGGGCGAGACCATGGGGTTGGCGTGGATCAGCGCCAGCAAGGTGTATTCCACCGTGCGCAGCGAATGCGCATTCCCGACCACATCCTGGAACAGGCCGATGGTGACGATGGAGGCCTGAGCCAACTGGTAGCCCAGCAATTGCTGCAAGGCACCCTCGCGCAGACGCCCGGCGGGCGTGGACTCCATGGCCAGCTTGGGCTCGTCGAGCTTGGGCCGGACCGCCCTGGGCGGGGCCACCCTTGCGGGTGCCGGGGAGGGCTCGGCGCCGCGTGGCGCCGGCTTGCGCCTGGCAGGCTTGGAAGGTGGCTTGTTGAGGCTGCGCTTTTGGTCCATGAAATCCCCCTCCGCACAGGAAGTACCGGAGAGGGGGGATTCTGCCTGCTTCGCATCCTAGGGTATTCACCAGTCATTTATTTAGTTAACTGAACTAATCTTATTTCGCGATCCAGACGAAAGTCATTCGCAACAAACCACAAACAAATAAGGAGACATCCATGCGTCAGATCAGGATGGCTGCGTTCGCAGCGGCCAGCACGGCGGTTTTGCTCACGGCATGTGGAGGAGGAGGCGGCGGCGGCGGTGAGGCCGCGCCACCCGCCACACCGGCCCAACCTTCCCTGGCCATCCCGGCACCCGGCTCATTGCTGCCTGCGGCAGAGGCCAAGACCGTCACGGCAGCCGACTGCACGGCGGCCAAGCTGGGCACCACCGTCGCGGTCGCAGACATCGGCGAACCGGTGTCGGCAGTGACATTGAATGCACCGGTCTGGACGGCGGCGGCGGGCTCGAACCAGGCCTACTGCTCGGTCACGGGCGCCATCTATGCGGTGGACCCGAGCGCGCCGGTGATCAACTTCCGCGTCGCGCTGCCATCGAGCTGGAGCCTGCGCGCGGTGCACACGGGCGGCGGTGGCATGAACGGCTTTGCACCCGGCGCTCCGTCGGCCGCCATCCTCGCGCTGGGGGCGGCCACCTGGGGCAGCGACTCCGGCCACAGCTTCCTGGACTCGACCTGGGCCCTGAACGAAGAAGCCATGATGAACCTGGGCTTCATGCAGATGAAAAAGACGCGCGACGTGGGTGTCAAGCTGACCGAGCGCATGTATGGCGAGAAGCCCCGCTTCACGTACTGGCAGGGCGGCTCGCAAGGCGGGCGCGAAGGCCTGACGGTGATGCAGCGTTATCCGGCCGACTACGATGGCGCCGCCCTCACGGTGCCCATCGTCAACTTCTCCACCCTGCTGCTCGCGCCCGAGCTGATCCGCATCCAGGAAAAGCCCCTGGCGAACTGGGTGCCGCCCGTCAAGGCAGAGGCGATCCGCCAGGAGTTCATTCGCCAGTGCGACAAGCTCGACGGCCTCGCCGACGGCATCATCAACAACTACCAGGCCTGCCGCAACATCTTCAACGTCAAGGCCGGCGCGCCCGGCCGCAATCCCTGGCTGAGCAAGCGCTGCCCGGGCAACGTCGACCCGAATCCGACCGACAACACGGCCACCGCCTGTTTCACCGATGGCCAGATCCAGACGCTGAATTTCATCTATTCGCCGTATGAGTTTGCGACCCCGCTGGTCAATGGCGTCACGTCGTTCGGCATGTGGGCACCCACGACCGACCCCAGTGGTTCGGGCCTGCTCATCGGCACCCGCCATGTGGGCCAGGAAGGTGCCGATCCCGGTGCCACCAACCACTCCCACCTGGGCATCCTCGGTGTGACGGGTTTCCTGATGAAGAACCTGAACGCGAACCCGCTGGACTACGTGGAAGGCGGTGCGCTCAATGCGCGCCGGGTCCAGATCTCGCGGTACCTGGATGCCACGAACCCGGACCTGAGCCCGTACTACAAGCGCGGCGGCAAGGTGGTGATCACCGTCGGATCGAACGACAGCCTGGCCTCCACCGGCGCTCAACTGGACTACTACCAGTCGGTGCTGGACAAGATGACCCGGCCGGTGGTGGACGCCTTCGCGCGCCTGTGGGTGTTGCCCCAAACCGGCCACGGCCTGTCGGGCACCAACCACACGGTCGATGGCGATGGCAACACCATTGCCGCGACCGCGATTCCCAATTCGTTCAATGGCCTGCAGATGGTGGTGGACTGGGTGGAGCAGAACCGCGCCCCGAGCAAGAACCCCACGGTGACGGCGGGTGCCAAGGCGCTGCCGATGTGCTCGTATCCGCAGCACCCGAAGTACGTCTCGGGTGACACGGCCCTGGCAGCGTCCTACACCTGCGCGGACTGAGCACGGCGCTCACCGACAGGCAAGAAAAAGGCCTCGCGACAGCGAGGCCTTTTTTGCTGGAGGGTCACACTTTCGAAAAGTCGGGCTTGCGCCGCTCCATGAACGCGCCGAAGGCCTCGCGCGCGGCCGGCTCGCCCAGCATGCGGCCGAAGCTGGCGCCCTCTTCAGCCATCACGGCCATCACCTGCTGAGTCTGGTTTTTCTTCATCAGGCGCTTGGTTTCCATCAACGCACTCAGTGGCTTGGCCGCGAGCTTGCGCGCCACGGACTGCGCGTAGCCGGCCGCTTCCATCGGCGGCAGCACGCGGTTGACCAGGCCCACTTCCAGCGCGGCCTCGGCCATGAAGGGCTCGCCCAGCAGCAGCGCCTCGGCCGCGCGGTGGTAGCCCAGCATCTGCGGCACCAGCAGGCTGGACGCGGCCTCAGGGCAGAGGCCGAGGTTGACGAACGGCATGGAGAAGGCGGCGTTGTCGCCCGCATAGACCAGGTCGCAGTGAAACAGCAGCGTGGTGCCGACGCCCACGGCCGGGCCGCACACCGCGGCCACCAGCGGCTTGGGGAACTGCGCGATGCCGCGCAGGAAGCGGAACACCGGCGAGTCGGCGCCGGCGGGCGGGTTGTTGAGGAAGTCGGCAATGTCGTTGCCGGCGGAGAAGATGGTTTCGTTGCCCTGGAGCACGACGCAGCGCACGGTGGCATCGTCCTGCGCGGCCTGCAGGGCGTCGGCCAGCTGGCCGTACATGGCCGCGGTGATGGAGTTCTTCTTGTCCGGGCGGTTGAACGTGAGGGTGCTGACGCCGGCTTCGGTGTGGACGAGGATGTCGCTCATGGGGGTCTCTGGATGTGCGGGGAAGGGACCCGCAAATTACCACGAACGCGCGTGCTTTTTTCAGGCTGTGCGCCCAGGGGCTGACCGGTGCGTGACAGGGTGTTTCCGGGCGGCTGCGGGCCTCGGGCGCCCCCTACACTTGCCGCTTCCGGGCGCCACGGCGCCGCTGTTGTCCACAGGTCCCGTTCCATGTCACCCCGACTCGCCGCCCTCCTCCTCCATGGTCTTGCCGGCGCGCTCGCCCTGTTGCTGACCGGCACACCCGCGCTGGCGCAGACGGCAGCGGCGCCCGAGCCCCAGGCCAAGCGCCCGCGCGTGGGTCTGGTGCTCTCGGGCGGCGGGGCGCGCGGCTTCGCCCACGTGGGCGTGCTCAAGGCGCTGGAGGCGGCGCGCGTGCCGGTGGACCTGATCGTGGGCACGTCGATGGGCGCGATCGTCGGCGGGCTGTACGCCAGCGGCATGACGGCGGACGAGCTGGAGCGCGAGATCCTCGCGGTGAACTGGGGCGACCTGTTCGAGCGCCGCGAGCCCCGCCAGCTGCTGTCGCAGCGCCGCAAGGAGGAAGATTTCGAGCTCTCGCCGGTGCTGATGCTGGGTTTTCGCGACGGCGCCTTCGTGCTGCCCACGGGTGCCGTGTCCACCCGCTCGCTGGAGATGCTGCTGCGGCGCTACACGCTGTCCACGCGCCACCTGGCGAACTTTGACGGCCTGCCCACGCCGTTTCGCGCGGTGGCCACCGACATGGAAACGGGCAAGCCCGTGGTGATGGACAGCGGCGACCTGGCGGCCGCGCTGCGCGCGAGCATGTCGGTGCCGGGCGTGTTTTCACCGCTGGCGGTGGACGGGCGCATCCTCGGCGACGGCGGCCTGGTGGACAACCTGCCGGTGGCCGTGGCGCGCCGCATGGGGGCGGACGTGGTGATCGCGGTCAACATCGGCACGCCGCTGGCCGGGCGCGAGACGCTGGGCAGCGTGGTGGGCATCACCACCCAGATGGTCAACATCCTGACCGAACAGAATGTGCAGGCGAGCATTGCCACGCTCACGCCGGACGACCTGCTGCTGACGCCGCCGCTGGGCCAGCTCACCTCGTCCGATTTCAGCCGCGCGCCCGAGCTGGTCAGGATCGGCAACGACTACGCCAGGACGGTCGGGGATGCGCTGGCGCGGTTCTCGGCGGACGCGCCGCGCTACCAGCGCTGGGTGGCCGCGCGCGAGGCGCAGGAGAAGGCGAACAGCGGTCGCATCGGGACCGTGGCAACCGTGAGCTTCGAAGGCGTGAACGAGATCCGCGCGCAGCGCCTGGCCACCGCGCTGGACACCTCGGAAGGCCAGCGGCTGGACGTGCCCAAGCTGGAGAACGACCTGCAGCGGCTCGCGGCCATGGGCGACTTCGAGGCGGTGGACTACACGCTGACGCGGCGCGAGGACGGTGCCGAAGACCTCCGGCTGCACCTGCGCGAGAACACCTGGGGCCCGAACTACCTGCGCGTGGGCCTGGACCTGCGCACCGACTTCCAGGGCCAGGGGGCGTTCAACCTGCGCCTCAGCCACAACCGCCACTGGCTTAACGACAGCGGCGCCGAATGGCGCAACCGCGTGCAGGTGGGCGAGACCGTGGGCCTGTATTCCGAGATCTACCAGCCGCTGACGCTGCGCAGCGACCGCTTCGCGGCCGCCTACGTGGATGCGAACCTGCGCAAGGTGGAGCTGTTTGGCACCGATGGCGAGGCCCTGGCACTGGCGCAACGGCAGAGCCTGCGGGTGGGCGCCGACATCGGCTGGCCCATGGGCCTGATCGGCAATGTCGGCGACATGCGCGTGGGCGTGGTGGCGGCGCAGCGCAAGGTGAGGCCCGAGCTGGTCGCGGCCAGCATCGCGACCACCACCACTTCACTGAAGTGGCGCGAGGTCGGCCTGCGCGGCGCGGTGATCGCCGACCAGCTGGATTACGCCAACTTCCCGTCGCACGGCTACCGCGCGCAGGGCGAGGTGGTGTTCGGCCGGCGCAGTTTCGACGGCGCGCGCAGCAGCAGCTTCACGAGCTTCGAGGGCACGGCGACGGCGGCGACGAGTTGGGGACCGCACACCCTCAACGTGGGTGCGCGTCTGGCGAAGACGAACCAGATTCCGCTGGGCGCCATCGACGAATACTCGCTCGGCGGTTTCCAGCAGCTCTCGGGCTACCGCGTGGGCCAGGTGGCCGGCAACTACCTGGTGTTCGGACGCCTCACCTACTACCAGCGACTGCCCTGGAGCGTGGGCGTGGCGCGCGCCCTGTTCGTGGGCGGCTCGCTGGAGGCGGGCAACGCCTGGACGGCGCGCCGCGACATTTCGCTGGGCGACCTGCGCGCGGGCTCCAGCCTCTTCGTGGGCGCGGACACCGGCATCGGCCCGCTCTACCTGAGCATCGTGAGCGCGCCGCGCGGCTACACCGGGCTCTACCTGTTCCTGGGCCGGCCCTAGAGACATCCGCCGGCGCGCCAAGCCCCCTTCCAGAGACAGCGCGGAACCGGCTTCGCCGGGCCGCTGCTGTCGCCCCCTTGAGGGGGTCGCGCGCAGCGCGGCGGGGGTGTTCACTCCTTGTAATAAACGATCTGGTGCGTGGTGGCGAGCAGCACGCCGGCCTCGTTCCAGAGCTGCGCGGTCTGGTCGAAGAACCCGTTGCGGAAGGCCTGCGCCTGCGCCTGCGCCAGCAGCCACCCGCTGCCCGTGGCGGCATGCTCGGCCGAGCCGGCGTGGAAGTACACCGTCATGGACACCGTGCCCGTGGGCACGGGCCTGGCACGGCGCAGCCAGACGCGCGGGTAGAACACATCGGCCAGCGCGGACAGGCTGGTGAAGTCCAGCCCGCGCTGCGGTTCGTCGCGCACCCACATCTGGATCAGGCTGGTGTCGCCCTGCCCGTCCCAACGCTCGGGGATGGTGCCGGTGATGAAGCGCATGGCGTAGCGCTGGGGCCAGGCCACCTGCGGCGCGATGGTGACCCGCGCAACGCGGTCGGGCGCGGGCACGGCGGGCATGGGCTCGTCGTCCACACCCCAGGTTTCGCGCCGCACGGCGGTGACGGCCGTGCCGGTGAGCACCGTGGCAGGCACCCCGTCGGCGCCGGGCTGCGTGATCTCCATCACCCAGTGCTGGGTGGATCGGTTGGTGCGCACCGGCCGCGCGGAGATCGCGAACTCGCCGTCGGCCAGCGCGGCGGCGTAGTTCACCGTGAGCGAGATGGGCTCACCCAGGCGCTCAGGGTGCTGCATCACCGACTGCATGACCGTGGCAGCGGTGACCCCGCCGAACGGCCCCACCATGTTGGCGTAGGCGGGGGAGGTGGCGCCACGGTATTGGTGGGCGCCGGTGGGGTGCAGCGCGACGGCCTGGTCGAGAGCGTGTGTGGTCATGCGATCAGTGTGCAAGAGGCCCGAACAATTCAACGTCCACCACGCGACAGTCCGTCCGGAGCGCCGCCGCGCCGCTCCAGCGGTGCGCGGCGCGCGGTGGGTCGTCAGACCCTTTCGAAGATGCCTGCGGCGCCCTGGCCCATGCCCACGCACATGGTCACCATGCCGTACTTCTTGTTGTGCCGCTTGAGCGCGTGCACCACCGTGGCCGAGCGGATGGCGCCGGTGGCACCCAGCGGGTGGCCCAGCGCGATGGCGCCGCCCATGGGGTTGACCTTGGCCGGGTCCAGGCCCAGGGTGTTGATGACAGCCAGCGACTGCGCGGCAAAGGCTTCGTTGAGCTCGATCCAGTCGATCGCGTCCTGCGTGAGGCCGGCGTACTTCAGCGCGGCCGGAATCGCCTCGATCGGGCCGATGCCCATGAGGTGCGGCGGCACGCCTCGCGAGGCGTAGCTCACGAACCGCGCCAGCGGCGTGAGGCCGAAGCGCTTGATCGCCGCTTCACTGGCGAGAATGAGCGCGCCCGCGCCGTCGCTGGTCTGCGAGCTGTTGCCGGCGGTGACGGAGCCGCGCGCGGCAAACACGGTGCGCAGCTTGGCCAGGCCTTCGAGAGAGGTGTCGGGCCGCGCGCCTTCGTCCAGGCTCACGGTGCGGGTGCGCGTGCTGACTTCGGCGCTTTCCAGGTCCACGCTGCGCTCGGTCACTTCCACTGGCGTGATCTCGTCGCTGAACTCGCCATTCTTCATGGCCAGCACGGCGCGCTGGTGCGACTGCAGGGCGAAGGCGTCCTGCGCCTCGCGCGAGACCTTCCACTTCTGCGCCACCTTCTCGGCCGTGAGGCCCATGCCGTAAGCGATGCCGTAGCTCTCCACGTCGTCGGTGTTGCGGAAGATGGTGGGCGAGAGGCTGGGCGAGTTGCCCATCATGGGCACCATGCTCATGCTCTCGGTGCCGGCGGCGATCATCACGTCGGCCTCGCCCACGCGGATGCGGTCGGCCGCCATCTGCACGGCCGACAGGCCCGAGGCGCAGAAGCGGTTGACGGTGATACCGCCCACGCTGTTGGGCAGGCCAGCCAGGATGGCGCCGATGCGCGCCACGTTCAGGCCCTGCTGGGCCTCGGGAATGGCGCAGCCGCAGATCACGTCCTCGATGGCCTGGGGGTCCAGCCCCGGGGCCTGCGCGAGCGCCGAGCGCAGCGCCAGGGCGAGCATGTCGTCCGGGCGCAGGTGCTTGAAGGAACCCTTGTGCGAACGGCCGATGGGGGTGCGGGTGGCGGCGACGATGTAGGCGTCTTGAATCTGTTTCATGGGGGTGTCCTCAGTTGCGCACCGGTTTGCCGGTGTTCAGCATGCCCAGGATGCGCTCCTGCGTCTTGGGATGCACGATCAGCGAGCAGAAGGCCTGGCGCTCCAGCGTCATCAGGTAGTCCTCGTTCACCAGCGTGCCGGGTTCGACGTCGCCACCGGTGACCACGTTCGCGATCAGCGAGGCGATGTGGAAGTCGTGCTGGCTGATGAAGCCCCCGTCGCGCATGTTGACCAGGCTGCCCAGGATGGTGGCCTTGCCGTCGCGGCCGGCCACCGGGAACAGGCGCTTGTGCGGCGCGCGGTAACCCCCGTTGAACAGGCCCTTGGCCTCGTTGATGGCGACATGGAGCAGCTCGTCCTTGTGCGGCACGATCACGTCGGAATGCAGCACGTAGCCGAGCTGGCGCGATTCCAGCGCGCTGGTGCCCACCTTGGCCATGGCCGCGGCGGTGAAGCCTTCGGTGAGGAAGGGCAGCAGGTCCTTTCCCGTGGAGGTCTCGGCGTTCTCGGCCGCGCGGCGGGCGATGTAGGTCAGGCCACCCGCACCGGGCACCAGGCCCACGCCGACTTCCACCAGGCCGATGTAGCTCTCCATGTGCACGACGCGGCGCGCGCTGTACACGGCCATCTCGCAGCCGCCACCCAGCGCCAGGCCCCGCACGGCGGAGACCACCGGCACGTTGGCGTAGCGCAGGCGCAGCATGGTCTGCTGCATGAAGCCTTCGGCGTCTTCGATGGCGCTCACGCCCACGGCCATGAAGGCCGGCAGCATGGCCTGCAGGTCGGCACCGGCGCTGAAGGGCTCGTCGCCCGACCAGATCACCAGGCCCTGGTACTCCTTCTCGGCCAGGTCCACGGCGGCCATCAGGCCTTCGCACACCTCGGGGCTGATGGCGTGCATCTTGGTCTTGATGCTGGCGATGAGCACCTGCTCGTCCAGCGTCCAGAGGCGGATCGAGTCGTTCTCTTCAAGCGTGCTGCCGGCGGTCTCGAACTTCGGGCCGGCTTCGCCGAGCAGCAGCTCGGGGAAGTGCTGGCGCTGGTAGACCGGCAGTTGCCGGCGCGCCTCGAACGCGCCCTTGGCGGGGTTCCACGAACCCTGGGCGGTGTGCACGCCACCGGCCTCGGCCACCGGGCCCTTGAACACCCACTCGGGCAAGGGCGCCTGGCTCAGCGCCTTGCCCGCGTCGATGTCTTCCTGGACCATCTTCGCCACCTCGAGCCAGCCGGCTTCCTGCCAGAGCTCGAACGGGCCCTGTTTCATGCCAAAGCCCCAGCGCATGGCCTGGTCCACGTCGCGCGCGGTCTCGGCAATGGTCGCCAGGTGCACAGCCGCATAGTGGAAGCTGTTGCGCAGGATGGCCCAGAGGAACTGGCCTTGCGGGCCCTCGCTGTGGCGCAGCAGCTTCAGGCGCTCGGCGGCCGGTCGCTTGAGCATGCGGCCGTAGACCTCGTCGGCCTTCTCGCCACCGGGCACGTACTCGCCGCTCTCCAGGTCAAAGCGCAGGATGTCGCGGCCCACCTTCTTGTAGAAGCCGGCCTTGGCCTTCTGGCCCAGGTTGCCGGCCTCGATCAGGGCCTTGAGCACGGGTGGCGTGCCGAAGCTGCCGTAGAACGGGTCGGTCTCCAGGCTCAGGTTGTCCTGCAGGGTCTTGATCACATGGGCCATGGTGTCCAGGCCCACCACGTCGGCGGTGCGGAAGGTGCCGCTGCTGGCGCGGCCCAGGCGCTTGCCGGTGAGGTCGTCGACCACGTCGTAGGTCAGGCCGAAGTTCTCCACCTCTTTCATGGTGGCCAGCATGCCGGCGATGCCGATGCGGTTGGCCACGAAGTTGGGCGTGTCCTTGGCGCGCACCACGCCCTTGCCCAAGCCGCTGGTGACGAAGGTCTCCAGGTCGTTGAGGATCTGCGACTCGGTGGTGGGCGTGGCGATCAGCTCCACCAGCGTCATGTAGCGCGGCGGGTTGAAGAAGTGGATGCCGCAGAAGCGCGGCTTGATCGCCTCGGGCAGGGCCTCGCTGAGCTGGGTGATCGACAGGCCCGAGGTGTTGGAGGCGACGATGGCGTGCTCGGCGATGAAGGGCGCGATCTTGGTGTAGAGGTCGAGCTTCCAGTCCATGCGCTCGGCGATGGCCTCGATGATGAGGTCGCAGTCGCGCAGCTGCTCCATGTGCTCTTCGTAGTTGGCCTGGCCGATCAAGTCGGCGTCGGCCGCCACGCCCAGCGGCGACGGCTTGAGCTTCTTCAGGCCTTCCACCGCCCGGGTGACGATGCCGTTCTTCGGGCCTTCCTTGGCGGGCAGGTCAAAGAGCACCACCGGCACCTTGACGTTGACCAGGTGCGCAGCGATCTGCGCGCCCATCACGCCTGCGCCGAGCACGGCGACTTTCTTCACTTGAAATCGGTTCATGGGTTGGTTTCCTTTACGCGCCTTGCAACGCGTGAGGGGTGGTGATCAAGGGACGCCGCGGAACCGGCTTTGCCGGGCCGCAGGTGGCGCTCCCTTGAGGGGGTCGCGCAAAGCGCGGCGGGGGTGCATTCTTCACTCGACGCGGATCCACACTTGGGTGCGGTAGAACGGGCCGATGTAGCCACGCATTTCCAGCTTCTTGCCGTCTTCGACGGGCCTGAGGCGCGTGCGGTAGACCTTGCCGTTGTTCGGATCGACGATGTCGCCGCCCTCATAGACGGCTTTGTCGTCGGCGCTCTGCTTGAGGTTGCGCAGGATGGTCATGCCCAGGATGGGCTTGTCCTTGCGCTCGTCGGTGCACTTGTCGCACACCGCGTCCTGCTTGCTGCTGGGGTCCAGCAGCTTCTCGATGGTGCCGCTGTAGACACCGTTGCTTTCCTTGATGCGCACCAGGGACTTCTCTTTCTTCGAGTCGTCGTCGATCGTCTTCCAGAGCCCCACGGGCGACATCTGCGCGAGCGCGTGGCCGGCGACAAAGAGAAGCGAAACGGCCAACGTGGTCTTGATCATGAAAGTCTCCTGGTGATGGTGGGAAAGGCAACGCGTGTTTACGCCAGCGCCGCGTCGGTGTCCATGAGAACCTTCGAGCCGGCGCGGGCGGTGCGCATCAGCGTCGCGGTCTCGGGGAAGAGCTTGGCGAAGTAGAAGCGCGCGGTCTGCAGCTTGGCGGTGTAGAACGGGTCGGTGTTGCCGGCCGCGATCTCGCGCAGCGCGACCTGCGCCATGCGGGCCCAGAAGTAGCCGAACACCAGGTGGCCGGCCACGCGCAGGTAGTCCACGGCGGCAGCGCCCACTTCGTCGGCGTTCTGCAGGCCCTTGAAGCCGATCTCGGTGGTGAACTTGGTGATCTGCTCACCCAGCACGGCCAGCGGGTTGATGAACTCGGCCATCTTCTCGTTGACGCCCTCTTCCATCACCAGCGCGCCGACGAGCTTGCCGAACTTCTTGAGCGTGGCACCGTTGTTGCCCAGCACCTTGCGGCCCAGCAGGTCCAGGCTCTGGATGGTGTTGGTGCCTTCGTAGATCATGTTGATGCGCGCGTCGCGCACATACTGCTCCATGCCCCATTCCTTGATGTAGCCATGGCCACCGAAGACTTGCTGGCACTGCGTGGCGGCGTTGTAGCCGTTGTCGGTCAGGAAGGCTTTGGTGATGGGGGTGAGCAGCGACAGCATTTCGTCGCTGTCCTTGCGCACCTTCTCGTCGGGGTGGTTGTGCGCCTTCTCCAGCAGCACCGAGCAGAACATGGCCAGCGCGCGGCCGCCTTCGGCGTAGGCCTTGGCGGTGAGCAGCATGCGGCGCACATCGGGGTGCACGATGATGGGGTCGGCCGGCTTGTCCTTGGCCTTGGGCCCGGTCAGCGAGCGCATCTGGATGCGGTCCTTGGCGTAGGCCAGCGCGTTCTGGTAGGCCACCTCGGTCAGGCCCAGCGACTGGTTGCCCACGCCCAGGCGGGCCGCGTTCATCATCACGAACATGGCCTGCATGCCCTTGTTGGGTTGGCCCACCAGGGTGCCGATGGCGCCGTCGATGACGATCTGCGCGGTGGCGTTGCCGTGGATGCCCATCTTGTGCTCCAGGCCGCCGCAGTAGATGCCGTTGCGCTCGCCCAGCGAGCCATCGGCCTTCACGTGGTACTTGGGCACGATGAACAGGCTCACACCCTTGATGCCCGGAGGGGCGTCGGGCAGGCGGGCCAGCACCAGGTGGATGATGTTGTCGGCCATGTCGTGTTCACCGGCGCTGATGAAGATCTTGTTGCCGGTGAGCTTGTAGGTGCCGTCGGCCTGGGGTTCGGCCTTGGTGCGCATCAGGCCCAGGTCGGTGCCGCAGTGCGGTTCGGTCAGGCACATGGTGCCGGTCCACTCGCCGCTGGTCATCTTGGGCAGGTAGGTCTTCTTCTGCTCGTCGGTGCCGTAGGTGTGCAGTGCGGCGTAGGCGCCATGCGTGAGGCCGGGGTACATGGTCCAGGCCTGGTTGGCCGAGTTCATCATTTCGTAGAAGCACTGGTTGACCACCAGCGGCAGGCCCTGGCCGCCGAACGCGGGATCGCACGACAGCGCGGCCCAGCCGCCTTCGACGTAGGTCTTGTAGGCGTCCTTGAAGCCGGTCGGCGTCTTGACTTCGTGCGTGGTCTTGTCCAGCGTGCAGCCTTCGGTGTCGCCGCTGATGTTGAGCGGGAAGATCACCTGCGTGGCGAACTTGCCGGCTTCCTCGAGCACGGCGTTGATGGTGTCCGCGTCCACCTCGGCATGCTGGGGCATGGCCTTGAAGTCGTCGGTGACCTTGAGCACTTCGTGCATCACAAACTGCATGTCTCGCAGGGGCGGGTTGTAAACGGGCATGGGGAACTCCTGTGCTGGGTTTGTGAAAAGGCGAAAAGGATCAGCCCTGCGGCTTGCGCGCAGGAACCGGGGACCGGTGGGCGCGCACGGGGGCGTCGCCGGGGGCGTGGCTGTAGCGCTCCACGATGCCCTCGAACGCCTGCAGCGCGCGGCGCACCGAGTCGGGGCTGCGCAGGAAACGGGCTTCGTAGTGCAGCGCGAGGATCTGTGCGTGGATTTCAAACGCCATCTGTGACGCGTCGGTGTCGGCCGCGAGGTGGCCTTCCTCGATCGCGATCTCGACGGCGCGGCGCATGGCGGTGAGCCAGGTATTGACCGAACTGGCCAGCGCGTCGCGCACCGGGCCGGGGCGGTCGTCGAATTCGACCGCGCCACTGATGTAGATGCAACCCGAATCGATCTCGACGGAGGTGCGCTTCATCCAGTTGTCGAACAGCTTGCGCAGGCGCGGCAGGCCACGCGGCGCCACCATGGCCGGGTAGAACACCTCGTCCTCGAAGCGCGTGTGGTACTCCCGCACCACCGAGATCTGCAGCTCCTCGCGCGAGCCGAAGTGGGCGAACACGCCGGACTTGCTCATCTGCATGACCTCGGCCAGCGCGCCGATGGACAAGCCTTCCAGGCCGATCTGCGTGGCCAGGCCCAGCGCGGCATCGACGATGGCGGCCTTGGTCTGCTGGCCCTTCTGCAAGGGCTTGTGGGCCGGTGCGTCGGCGCGCGCGCGGCGGGCAGTGGGTGTGACGCTCATGGGGTCGGTCCTGGTTGGATGAGGGCTCGAAAAAAAACGACCGTCCGGATAAATACGAACGGTCGTTCTATTTTTACCGCAAAACCGGCCTCTGGTGCAAACCACCGGTGTTTTGTGTGACCTTTGTTTAGGGGCTGCGCCCTAAATGCCGTTTCAGTGGCGGACGATGGGCAGCAGCAGCGCGAGGCTGTGCTCCAGGCTTTCGCTGGGCGAGCGCTTGAAGCCGCTGCGCGCGAAGCGTTGCAGCCGCCCGACGCAGAAGGCCGTGATGGCCGAGGCATCGGCCTGGGCATCGACCGTGGGCGTGGCGGCACCCGCCACCAGCGAGGTCTCGCGCAGGTTCTGGCGCAGCGCGGCCTCGATCTTGTCGAAGAAGAGGTTCATGCGCTGCTGCAGGCGCTCGTTCTCGTACACCAGCGCGTCACCGACCATGACGCGCGTCATGCCAGGGTTCTTCTCGCCGAACTGCAACAGCAGGGTGACCAGCTTGCGCGAGCGCACGTTGGCGTCGGCTTCGCGCTCGCCGAGCTGGTTGATGAGGCCGAACACCGATTGCTCGATGAACTCGATCAGGCCCTCGAACATCTGCGCCTTGCTGGCGAAATGGCGGTACAGCGCGGCCTCGCTGACTTCCAGCCTGGCCGCCAGGGCGGCGGTGGTGATGCGCTCGGCTCCCGGCTGCTGCAGCATCGTCGCCAGGGCTTCGAGGATCTGCACGCGGCGCTCACCCGGCTTGGGGCGCTTGCGCCCACCGCCGCCATCGGCATGCGCCGCCGCCTCGATGGCCTCGGCGGCTTCGCGCGCGGCTTTGTCTTCCGGGGTGGGGGACTCGGGGGCGGTGGATGTCATGGGCGAGCGATCCGTAGGGTTTTCGGGGATTCTCGCACAGCGAGGTGCCTTCTCACTCACGGCCACCGCGAGGTTGCGAGACAGTGAGTGACCGCCTCGGCCATGCGGCGGCGGCCCTCAGTGCGAGCGGATCATGGTGCCGAAGGGCTCGTTGCCGAGGACCTCCAGCAGCAGGGCGTGAGGCACGCGGCCGTCGATGATGTGCACCGCGTTCACGCCGCTCTTGGCCGCGTCCAGCGCGCCGGCGATCTTGGGGATCATGCCGCCGGAGATGGTGCCGTCCGCCACCAGGTCGTCGATCTGGCGCGGGGTGAGTTCGGTGAGCAGGCGCATGTCCTTGTCGAGCACGCCGCGGATGTTGGTGAGCATCAGCAGCTTCTCGGCCTGCAACACGGTGGCCAGCTTGGCTGCGACCACGTCGGCGTTGATGTTGTAGCTTTCGTTCTGCTCGCCAAATCCGATCGGGCTGACCACGGGGATGAACTGGTCGTCCTGCAGGGCCTTGACCACCGAGGGGTCGATGCTGACGATGTCACCGACCTGGCCGACGTCGTGTTCCAGCTTGGGGTCCTTCTGGTCGGTCATGCGCAGTTTCTGCGCGCGGATCATGGCGCCGTCGCGCCCGGTCAGGCCCACGGCCTTGCCACCGGCCTGGTTGATCAGGCCCACGATGTCCTGCTGAACCTCGCCGGCCAGCACCCACTCCACCACTTCCATGGTCTCGGGGTCGGTCACGCGCATGCCCTGGATGAACTGGCCCTGCTTGCCCAGGCGCTTGAGCAGCGTCTCGATCTGCGGGCCGCCACCGTGCACCACCACCGGGTTGATGCCGACCAGTTTGAGCAGCACCACGTCCTCGGCGAAGTCCTGCTGCAGGGCCGGGTCGGTCATGGCATTGCCGCCGTACTTGATGACCATGGTCTTGCCGTGGTACTTGCGGATGTACGGCAGCGCCTGCGCCAGGATCTCGGCCTTGTCGCGCGGCGCAATGGAGGTGATGTCGGTGGGCTCGGTCATGAAGGGTCCTGCAAAGACGGGCAAACCCAAATTCTAGAGCCGCAGCGTGACTCGTCCCGCGTGCCCGTCCCTCATCCAGAAATGCCGCGCAACCGGCTTTGCCGGGCCGCAGGCGTTGCCCCCGGAAAGGGGGTCGCGCGCAGCGCGACGGGGGTTAGAAATGAATTCCCCGCATCATCTGCTGCATGGCCACCGCCTCGGGCGAGAGCTGCGACTTCGCCCCCTTCTCGCCCTTGGCCGCCGATGAGTCCGGGAACATGCGGAAGCTGGTGTTCATGACGATCTGCGCCACGCGCGGCACCAGCGCGTGCATCACCTGGCCGGTGACGCCCAGGCGCGTGGCGATGCGCACCGGCTTGAAGATGCAGGCCTGCGCGATCATGTCGGCCGCTTCCTCGGGTGCGAGCGTGGGCACGTTCTGGTAGATCTTGGTCGGCGCGATCATGGGCGTGCGCACCAGCGGCATGTTGATGGTGGTGAAGGTGATGCCCTGGTCGGCGAACTCGCTGGAGGCGCAGCGCGTCCAGGCGTCCAGTGCGGCCTTGCTCGCCACGTAGGCCGAGAAGCGCGGCGCGTTGGTGAGCACCCCGATGGAACTGATGTTGACCACATGGCCCTTGCGCTTGGCCACCATGCCGGGCAGCAGGCCCATGGTCACGCGCAGGCAGCCGAAGTAGTTCAGCTGCATCGTGCGCTCGAAATCGTGGAAGCGGTCGTAGCTGCCTTCGATGGCGCGGCGGATCGAGCGGCCGGCGTTGTTGATCAGGAAGTCCACGCCGCCGTGGTTCTGGATCAGCAGTTGCACGAAGCGGTCGCAGTCGGCCATGTCGGCGATGTCGGCCGGGTAGGCCACGAACTGGTAGCCCTTGTCGCGGGCCTCCTTGCAGGCCTCGTCGAGCTTGTCCTGGTCGCGTCCGCAGATGATGGTGATGGCACCGGCCTCGGCGAACTTGTGCGCCGCCGCCAGCCCGATGCCCGAGCTGCCGCCGGTGACCAGCACCACCTTGCCCGCGACCGTGCCCCTGAGGCTGCGGTCGATGTGCAGGTCGGGGTCGAGGTGGCGCTCCCAGTAGTCCCACAGGCGCCAGGCGTAGTCCTTGAGGTTGGGGCACTCGATGCCGCTGCCCTTGAGCGCGGCCAGCGTGTCACGGCAGTCGAAACGCGTGGGGTAGTTGACGAAAGTCATCATGTCCTCGGGCAGTCCGAGGTCCTGCATGATCGCCTTGTAGACGCGGCGCACCGGCGCCAGCGCCATCAGACCCTTCTTCACGCTCTTGGGAATGAAGCCCATCAGCGCGGCATTGACGAACAGGTTCATCTTGGGCGCGTGCGCGGCTTTGCTCAGGATGTCGAGCACGTCGCCCACGCGGTAGCCCATGGGGTCGACCAGGTGGAAGCAGGCGCCGCTGGCGCGCTTCTGGTGGGCGATGTGGTCAAGCGAATCGACCACGAAGTCGACCGGCACGATGTTGATGCGACCGCCTTCCAGGCCGACGCTGGGCATCCAGGGCGGCAGGATCTGGCGCATGCGCTGGATCAGCTTGAAGAAGTAGTAGGGCCCGTCGATCTTGTCCATCTCGCCCGTGCGCGAGTCACCCACCACGGCGGCCGGCCGGTACACGCTCCAGGGCACCTTGCATTCCTTGCGAACGATCTTCTCGCTCTCGTGCTTGGTCATGAAGTAGGGGTGGTCGTAGTTCTCGGCCTCTTCGAACATGTCCTCGCGGAACACGCCCTCGTACAGGCCGGCGGCGGCGATCGACGAGACGTGGTGGAAGTGCCCTGCGCCGATCGCCTTGGCGAACTCGACCGTGTTGCGCGTGCCGTCCACGTTGACCGCGATCTGGCTTTCCTCGTCCGCCTCCAGGTCGTACACGGCGGCGAGGTGGAAGAAGTGGTCGATCTGGCCTTTGAGCGCCTTCACGTCGTCGGCCGAGACGCCCAGCTTCCTGGCGGTGAGATCGCCGAACACCGGCACCGCGCGCGAAGCGCTCACACCCCAGTACTCGCGCAGCCCCGCCACCTTGCCTTCGCTCTCCTGACGGATCAGGAAATGCACCACCGCGCCCTTGCGTTGCAGCAGCTTGGCCACCAGGCGTTTGCCAATGAAGCCGGTGGCACCGGTGACGAAGTAATGCATGAAGGTCTCCTGAAGCGGTTGGATCGAAGGAAGTGGGGCGCAGCGTGTCCGCCATTCTTGACCAGGTCAAGGACGCGCGCCTTCCGCAAAAACCCGTGTGGGGTTTAGTCTTGCGCCCCTACACACGCCCGGCGCACGGGCCGTACAGTGGCCCATCGTTGCGGCGGACCATTCGCCCTCCCTTCTTCCCAACCCCTCCAGGAGCATCCCCATGGTCAAGAAAATCCAGAAAGCCGGCAGCGCCGCCAAGCCCACCGCCGCGGGCTTCAACTCTCCGCTGTCGGGCGCGATCAAGGACTCCGCGCAGCAGATCTGGCTGGCCGGCCTGGGCGCGTTCTCCAAGGCGCAGGAAGAAGGTGGCAAGGCCTTCGAGTCGTTGGTGAAGGAGGGCCTGTCCATCCAGCGCAAGACGCAGGCCGTGGCCGAGGAGCGCCTCTCCGAAGCGACCAGCCGCGTGAGCAGCATGGCCGCCGACATCTCGTCCAAGGCCACCGGCCAGTGGGACAAGCTGGAGAACATCTTCGAGGAGCGCGTGGCCAAGGCCCTGAACAAGCTGGGCGTGCCTTCGGCGCGCGACGTGGAAGCCCTGATCGAACGCATCGATGCGCTCAACCGCCACGTGCAAGGCCTTGGCACCAAGACCCCCGCCAAGACCGCCGCGCGCAAGGCCGCACCAGCGAAGAAGGCCGCGCCCGCCAAGAAAGCGGCCGCACGCAAGGCCCCGCGCAAGGCGGCCTGAGCCGATGCGCGCCGGTCGCGGCAGCAGGGACGAGGGGGCGCATGACGCCCCCTTTTCGCGTGCGCGGCGCATGCTGCAATGCAGCAGTTTCGCCGCGCTGCGCGGTCTACACTCAAACGCATGACGACGTCCCGCAAAGCCTCCCCTCCCACGGCCCAGAGGAAGTCGAGCCGTCCCCGCATCGCCCTGGCGCTGGCCGGCGGCGGCCCACTCGGGGCGATCTACGAAATCGGCGCGCTCTGCGCGCTGGACGACACGCTGCAGGGGCTGGACCTCAACGACTGCGAACACTATGTCGGCGTGTCCGCCGGTGGCTTCATCGCGGCCGGCCTGGCCAACGGCCTGCGTCCGCGCCAGCTGTGCGAGGCCTTCATCGAAGACCGCCCTGGCGACGACAACTTCGACCCGTCCTGGCTGCTCAGGCCAGCCTGGGGCGAGTTCGGTGAGCGGCTGCAGCGACTGCCACGCCTGGTCGGCAGTGCCCTGTGGGCCTGGGGTGTGCATCGCAAGCCCTTCACCCACGCGCTGGAGCGGGTGGGTGCCGCGCTGCCCACGGGCGTGCTGGACAACGAAGGCATCCACCATCAGATCGAGCGCCTGTTCAGCCAGCCCGGGCGCAGCAACGACTTTCGCGAACTGCGCGCGCGCCTGACCTTGGTGGCCACGCAGCTCGACACCGGCGATGCGGCCCCCTTCGGCCGCCCCGGGTGGGACCATGTGCCGATCTCGCGCGCCATCCAGGCCAGCGCGGCCCTGCCCGGCCTGTTCCCCCCGGTGGAGATCGGCGGCCAGCACTACGTGGACGGCGCACTGAAGAAGACGCTGCACGCCACGGTGGCCCTCGACGAAGGGACCGACCTGCTGCTGTGCCTGAACCCGCTGGTGCCGTTCCACACCAACCCCAGCCTGCACGACGGCCGGCGCATTCCCTCGCTGGTCGAGGGCGGCCTCCCCGCGGTGATGAGCCAGACCTTCCGCTCGATGATCCATTCGCGGCTGGCGCTGGGCCTCAAGCACTACGAGCGCGCCTACCCCGACACCGACATCGTGTTGATCGAACCCGACCAACGCGACGCCACGCTGTTCTTCGCGAACACCTTCAGCTACCGGCAGCGCCGCGAGATCGCGGAGCACGCCTACCAGCAGACCCGCCGCATGCTGCTGGACCGCCAGACCGAGCTCGCGCCGCAGTTGGCGCGCCACGGCGTCACGCTGGACCTGGCCGCGCTGCGCGACCCGCGGCGGCGACTGCTGGGGGCGAGCCCGCGCACGGGCGCGGGGCGCAACACCCTGGCCACGCGGCTGCATGCCACGCTGGATGACCTGCAGCGGCACCTCAAAGCTCCCGCCGCGCCTGCTCACAGCCGCTGAAAGCGCCGCGCCATGGCCAAGAAAGCCCCGCGACGCACTGCCGAGCGCATCCTGGAGGTCACGCTCGAGCTGTTCAACCGTTTCGGCGAGCCCAACGTTTCCACGACGCTGATCTCGGCCGAGCTCGGCATCAGCCCCGGCAACCTGTATTACCACTACCCGGCCAAGGACGAACTGATCAACTCGCTGTTCGAGCGCTACGAGCGCTCGCTTGGCGAGCTGCTCAGCGCCAGCGAAGGCGTGCGCAACGTGGAGGACGCCTGGTTCTTCCTGCACTCGCTGTTCGAGATCATCTGGGAGTACCGCTTTCTCTACCGCGACCTCAACGACCTGCTGTCAAAGAACCGGCTGCTGGAAACCCGCTTCCAGACGGTGCTGAAGAACAAGTCGCGCGCGATCCGCCACCTGCTCGACGGCATGAGCCGGCACGGCGCGGTGAGCATCGACGCGCGCGAGATCGAGCCCACTGCCACCAGCATGGTGGTGGTGCTCACCTACTGGCTGAGCTTCGAGTACGTGCGCGACCCGCGCCACGCCCTGGAGCCCGACAACGCGCAGCAGGCCCTGCTGCGTGGCGCACACCATGTGCTCAACCTGCTGGCGCCCTACCTGGAAGCCACGCAGCGGCAACACCTCATGACGCTCACCGGCGCCTACGGTTCCCAGTCCTGAACACCTCCCCGGAGAATCCACCATGGCCGATTGGAAACCCTTTCCCTCCGAAGGCCACAGCCCGCTCGACGCCGATCGCCTCAAGGCGCTCTGGCACCGGCTGCACCGCGGCGACGCGGAGCCCTGGCCGGATGAGTCTGCTGTGGTGCAGGCCTGGGTGCTGTTTCACAACGGCGAGTTCCAGCGCGCCGCCGAAGCCGGCCTGGCATTGGGCGATGCGGGCATGAACGTGGCCAACAAAGCCACCTGCATCTACGCCAACTACCTGGAGGCGCGAGAGCAGGTCCGCCAGGACCTGCTGCTCGAAGCCGCCGCCCGGGCTGAGGCCCTGCAGCACCGGCAACCCGAACACACCGGCGCCTGGTACTGGCAGGCCTACGCACTGGGCCGCTACAGCCAGGGCATCAGCGTGGCCAAGGCGCTCACGCAAGGTCTGGGTGTGCGCATCCGCCATGCGCTGGAGACCGCCATCGCGCGCTGCCCGCAACACGCCGACGCCCACCTGGCGCTCGCGTCGTTCCACGCCGAGGTGATCGACAAGGTGGGCAGCATGGTCGGTGGCATGACCTACGGCGCGAGCAAGGCCACCGGGCTGGCGCTCTACGAAAAGGCCATGGAACTCAACCCGGACTCGGTCGTCACGCTGAGCGAATACGCCAACGGCCTGGTCATGCTGGAGGGCGTGGACGCGCTGCCCGAGGCCAACCGCCTGCTCGACCGTGCGGCATCGATCAAGCCGCAGGACGCGATGGAGCGTCTGTATGCGGCCTCGGCGCGGGTGGCGCTGGAGAGCTGATCAGGCGGCCGAGAGCCCGTCGACCGCTTGGAACAGGGCCTGCCGCGCCTGCGCCACGATCTGCGCCTTCCACTCGTCGGTGTCCACGTAGAACGCGGTCAAGGTGCGCGCCTTGATCGCGGCGCGCAGCTCGGCCGGGGCTTCCGGATGCAAGTGCTGCCAGTGATCGCCGCGCAGCGCGTCGATCACCTCGGTCACGGGCACGGTGCCGTACTCCATGGCGATGCCGGTGTACTCGGCCTGCGGGCACTCTTCATAGGCCGAGCACCACATCAGCCCGGTGAGCAGGGCCGAGGTGGACGAGCCGTCGTAGATCGAGGTCACCGGGGTCTTGCCGTCGCCGCCCCACCAGGCCCGCGCGCGCTCCAGTGCGGCCGCGTCGTCGGCACACGCAAAGATGCGTTCGCCCAGGCCCGAAGGCCCAAGACCTGTGTGAAGGTCGATCCATGCGAGACGGCGGGCCTGGCGGCCGTACCGGCGCAGCACCGCGCGCAGCGTCTGGTTGCTCCAGGTGGCGGCGGTGCCGCCAAAGAACAGGCCGTCGGCGAATGCGTGCTGGCCCTGTGTCACCGCCGCCTGGTAACGCGCGAGGCCATGCTGGTCGATGTAGGCCTGGATCGCGGCCTCGTTCTGCGGCGTCGGCGGCCACTGGGCGGGCAGCAACAGGTCGTGCAGCTCGGCATAGGCCGGGTTCTGCGGCAGCGGCCGGCCGAAATCCTGGAAGTTGCGGTTGAGGTCGACGTTCTCGTTCGTCACGCGGCGCACCCACGAGAAGCCGTGGGGGTTGAGCGCATGGATGTACAGCACCGCGACACCGGCTTGGCGGGCGTGCTCGCGCCACTCGGCGTCGTGCGCGGCGAACACCTGCACGCCCGAGCCGCAATAGCCCTCCACACCATGGCAGGCGCTGCTGACGATCAGCAGGCGCTGAGCATCGGGCGAGCCGTCGAGCGCCACGTCCATCGCCAGCGTCTCGCCGTCGCGGCCGGGCAGCGGGTGGTTGTGGCTGGTGATGGCCATGCCAGCCGCGGCCGCGCCTTCGAGAAAGCGCACCCGGGCGCGGGCGTAAGAAGGAGAAAAAGCGTCCTGGGGCGCGATCAAGCGGCACCCCCGGTGCGCGGCTGGCCCAGCCACTTCTCGGCCAGTCGCACCCAGAAGGTCGCCCCCAGCGGAATCAGATCGTCGTTGAAGTCGTAGCTGGGGTTGTGCAGCATGCAGGGGCCGCCGCCGTGGCCCATCTCGCGGTGCGCGCCATCGCCGTTGGCGATGAAGGCATAGCACCCCGGCCTTGCCTGCAGCATGTAGGCGAAGTCCTCCGCGCCCATGGTGGGTTCCTGCTCCAGCACGCGGTCCGCGCCGACGATCTCGGCCATCACCTCGCGCGCGAACGCGGTCTCGGCCGGGTGGTTGATGGTGGGCGGGTAATTGCGATGGAACTTGAACTCCACCGTGGCGCCGAAGGCCGCGCAGGTGTGCTCGGCGATCTCCTGCATGCGGCGCTCGATCAGGTCGAGCACCTCGTAGGTGAAGGTGCGCACCGTGCCCTGGATCTCGCAGCTGTCGGGCACCACGTTGGTGGCCTCGCCGGTGTGGATCATGGTGACGGAGATGACGCCAGCGTCCACCGGCTTCTTGTTGCGCGTGATGATGGTCTGGAAGGCCTGCACCATCTGGCAGGCCACGGGCACCGGGTCGATGCCGTTGTGAGGAAGCGCGGCGTGCGAGCCCTTGCCCCGGATGACGATGTGGAACTCGTTGCTCGACGCCATGACCGGGCCGGCGCTGGCGGCGAACGTGCCCACGGGCAGGCCGGGCCAGTTGTGCATGCCGAACACGGCCTCCACCGGGAACTGCTCGAACAGCCCGTCCTTGATCATCTCGCGCGCGCCGCCGCCACCCTCTTCGGCTGGCTGGAAGATCAGGTAGACCGTGCCGTCGAAGTTGCGGTGCTTCGCAAAATGCTGCGCCGCCGCCAGCAGCATGGCCACGTGGCCGTCGTGGCCGCAGGCGTGCATCTTGCCGGCGTGCTGGCTGGCGTGCGCGAAGGTGTTGTGCTCCTGCATGGGCAGGGCGTCCATGTCGGCGCGCAGGGCGATGCGGTCCTTGCCGCCCGGCACGTCCAGGTCGGCGACAAAACCTTCGCCCCAGAAATTGCGGCGCACCTTCAGGCCGAGCTTTTCCATCGCGTCGGCGGTGACCTGGCCGGTGCGTTTTTCCTTCAGCGAGAGTTCGGGGTGTTTGTGCAGGTCTCGGCGGGTGCTGACCAGCCACTCGCGGCAGGCCTGCGCGGCATCCAGCAATGCGTGTGTCATCGGGCGGTCTCCGGGTACAGGATACCAGCGGCGGGCTACACGCGCCGCGTATTGATCTTCTGGTGCGGGCGGCGCTTCAGCACTTCGCCGGGCCGCGGCCTTGGAATCTGCCACGCCACACGGGTGTTGTCGTCGGCCCAGCGCGTCAGTTCGTTCAGGCGGGCTTCCAATTCACGCCTCGCGGCGGCGATCTCGCGCGGGCCTGCGTCGGGCGCCACGCGCAGCGGCGGGCCGAAACGATACTGAACACGCGACAGCGGCAGCGGGATCATCATCTGGTCCCAGGCACGGTGCAACTGGGCCACACGCGACCCCGCCCAGGTGAAGGGATAAACCGGCAGGCCGGACATCTTGGCCAGCAGGATCGGGCCGGGTTTCATTTCATAGCGCGGGCCGCGCGGCCCGTCGCCCACGGTGAACAGGTTGAAGCCCTGGCGCAGGCGATCCATGGCCTGCTTGAGCGCGGCCACGCCCTCGCGGCTGCTGCTGCCGCGGATTACCCCGCCGCCGGATTCGCGGATCATGCGCGCCAACAGTTCGCCATCGCGGCTGGCTGACACGATGGTTTCCAGCCGGTAGGCCATGTTGCGCCGGCCAAACAGGTCGTGGTAGGTCAGCGCGCCGGCCAGCCGGTTGTGCCAACTTACAAACAGCGCGCTGGTGTGGCCCAGCAGCAGGTCCTCGCGGATGGCTTCGTCGC
>NZ_JAHCKK010000052.1 GCF_026125825.1 Hydrogenophaga sp.
CGAGCAGCACCGACCAGGCTTTTTTTTCGTTGTTCAGTTCAGAGGCCATGATGTCTTTCTCCACGCGGGGCATGGCAAGACTGTCGGCGCTGGGCGCGCGGGTGGCTATCCGCCTCCCGGGTGGCCGGGGCGGCTCTGAAGAACGATGGCGGGGGGACGCGGCGCGTCCGGAAGAACTACAGCGGTCTGTTTGTGGCCGTCAGTTGATCTGAATCAATGCGCCAGCGCGATGGAGACCCACACGCTGGCGTCTTTCACCGCGAGTGAACTATGAAGCGTGTAGGGCGGCAAACACGGCCGCCTGCACACGCGAGGTGAGGTTGAGTTTTCGCAGGATGTGCTGCACGTGGATCTTGACCGTGGTCTCGGCGATGTCGAGCTGGCGGGCGATGAGTTTGTTGCTGTCGCCGCGCGCGATCAGGTGCAGGATTTCGAGCTCCCGCACCGACAGCGACGCGAGCTCGGCGTCGGCCGTGGCCACCGTCGCACCGCCCCCTTCGCCGTTGCCGTTGACGGTTGGCTGCGCACGCAGGGCCGACACCAGCTTGGTCGTCATCTCGGGGCTGACCACCGACTCGCCCTCCATCACCTTGACGATGGCCTCGCACAGGTGGTGCGACTCCACGGTCTTGAGCAGGTAACCGTCGGCGCCGGCCTTGAGCGCGGCCACCAGGTCGGCCTCGTTCTCGCTCACGGTGAGCATGAGCACGCGGCTGCCCGGTGCAGCCTCGCGCAGCGCGGGGATGGCGTCCACGCCCAGTACACCGGGCAGGTGGTTGTCGAGCAGGATCACATCGGGCCGCTGGCGCGCCACGCAGCGCAGCGCCTCGCCCACATCGCCCGCCTCGCCGATCACCTCGAAGCGCAGGTCCTGCGCGAGCAGGGCCATGAGCCCGCGGCGGAACAGGGAGTGGTCGTCCACGACGAGCAACTGGATCGGGCGGGCAGGTGTGTCGGTCATGAAAGCCTGTGTTCGGTGACGGGTGCGCCGCTGGGCCTGGCCGTCACCGGGTGGGGAGGCAGGGTCAGGGTGACGGCGGTGCCCTGGCCGGGGTCGGAGCTCACGTCGACCCGCGCGCCGATGAGGGCAGCGCGCTCGCGCATGATTTTCAGGCCCACGTGGGAATCGTCGGATGCGTCCAGCGCGTCGAAGCCCGCACCGTCGTCGCACACCCGGAAACGCCAGTGCGCGCCCTTGAACACGTCGAGCTGCACATGGCCGGCCCCGGCGTGCTTGCGCACGTTGGACAGCGACTCCTGCAACACATGCAGCACCTGCACCTGCACATCGGCCGGCAGCGGAAGGCCGTGGCCCTCTACGTGCAGCTTCGCCGGCAGGCCAGTCTGGTGCTGGAACTTCTGCAGCGTCTCCTGCAGCGCGCGCTCGATGTCGTCGGTGTTGGTGCGGGTACGAAAGTGCACCAGCAGTTCGCGCACGTCGTTGATGCTTTCGCGCAGACCTTCGTCGAGTTCGTCGAGCGTGCTCATCACGCGCGCGTCCTGCCCCTTGCCCGCCGCGGTGCGCAGCAGCTGCACCTGGATCTTGAGGAAGGCCAGCGACTGAGCAATGGAGTCGTGCAACTCGCGAGCGATCAACGCGCGCTCTTCGCCCACCGCCGCCTCACGCTCCAGCGCCGACGCGCGCAGGCTCTCCAGCGCGTTGGCCAGGTGGCTGGCCAGCGCGTCGAGCAGCTCGGTCTCGCCCGTGCTCAGGCTGGCCTGCGAGCGGTAGAACAGGTCGATCTCGCCGAGCAGGCGGTTTTGCAGCCGCACCGGCACGCTCACCAGTGTCTCGAAGCCGGCGCGGGCGCAGTGGCGCACGCTGGCCTCATCGTGACTGTGGATCGGAATGACGCGTGTCCTCGCATCGGGCTGCAGGCTGCCGCAGGCACACGCCCCTGCCAGCAAGCTGCGCTCTTCTTCCACCAGCTCCTGCGGAAAGCAGTCGGAGGCCAGCATCAGGTAACGCTGACTGGCTTCGTCGCTCCAGCGCACCGCCACCGCGTCGGCCTTGACCACCGCACGCACCCGCTGGGCAAAACCGCGAGAGAGTTCCTCGATGCTACCGGCCTGGGCCATGAAGGCACTCACTTCGTACAAGGTGGCCAGCCTCGCACGCTGCGCCTCGATGTGACGCGTCTTGGTCTCGACCTGACTCTCCAGCCCGGCGTACATCGACTGCAGCGTGGACGCCATGCGATTGAAGCCCCCCGCCACCTGCCCGAACTCGTCGAGCGTGTCGACCTCCACGCGCGCCTTGAAGTCGCCCGACTCCAGCCGCCGCAGGCCCTGGCGCAGGTGGGCCAGCGGGTTGATGACGTACATGTAGCCGGTGTAGAGCATCACCACCGCACCCACGATGGCCAGCGCCATCATGAGGAACTGGAACAGGTTGAGGATGGCGGTGAAGGCCGAGAGCTGGTGTTCGATGGCGAGAACCAGTGCATCGATGGCCTCGACGAAGGTATCGGCTGCGGCCAGGACCTGTGCCGGCTCGGGCGGGGTGTCCTGCAACCACAGCGGGCGCTGCTTCTGCCATAGCGCCTCCACCGTGGCGAACTCGCGGGCCACCGCTTCGTCCCTCGGCACGAAGAGCGGCCGGCTGGCATCGCCCCGGCGCAACAGGGCCAAGCTCTGGTCGAACCGCTGCACCAGCGCCGCCACCTCAGCCGGAGCCCGCTGGGCCTGCGCCACGCTGGTGAGCCGCCAGGTCTGCATGCGCATGCGGCCGGCCTCGTTTACCGCCGCGGCGCCGCCTTCAAGCTGCCACGTCACCCACAGCGTGAGACCGATGGAGGCAAGCGCGACGAGCAGCAACCCGGCGCCGATGCGCACGAGTTTGGTCGACAGCGAAGCGGTGGATACCATGGCCACAGGTTAGCGGCTTTCGCCGCCGGCAGATACCCGCGTGCGACGGGCTGCGACCTCGGGCGGGCGTGGCAGGCCAGGCAGAAAGTGCACCCGTTGGCTGTGCGCACCCGGCATGGGCGCGATCAGATCCGCCAGCGTCACGCCGTCCAGCACCTCCAGGTAGCGGTCCATGGCCTCGCGCAGCGCCGTCTTGAGACGGCAGTGGCCGTCGAGGCGGCAAGTGTTGTGCTCGGCGTCGAAACACTCCACCAGCGTGAAGTCGCTCTCGGTCTGGCGCACCACCTCGCCCAGCACGATGCTGCGCGCCGGCTTGAGCAGGCGAAGGCCACCACCGCGCCCGCGCGTGGTCTCCAGCAGGCCCAGGCCGGAGAGCGTCATCACGATCTTGGTGAGGTGGCTGCGCGAGATGCCATGGGCTTCGGCGATTTCACCCACGGTGGCGCGCTGCTCGCGCTGTTCGCTGGCGGCGCAGTACATCAGCACGCGCAGGCTGTAGTCGGTCCATTGGGTCAATCGCATCGCGCATCCTCCTCATGACCGATGTCCGTGCGGACGGTCTGAATATTCATATTGCGTGCATTTTATGCGCTAATATATTCGTATCGAATGAACATTAAAGGACCAGCGCCATGAACACCGCTTTCACCCCTGCCGCCACCCTTGAGCGTGCCAGCCAGCCTATCGGCCAGATCGCCGTGGCCCTGCCCGGCTCCACCGCCGTCTTCCGCCGCCTCAAGCTCGACTTCTGCTGCGGCGGCCAGATCGCCCTGCAACAGGCCTGCGACAACAAAGGTCTCGACGTGGACGCGGTGCTGGCCGAGCTCGCCCGGCTGGACCGCCCGGACGCGCCGGTCGTGCCGCGAACCCCGGCCGATATGATCGACCACATCCTCACGCGTTATCACGCGGTGCACCGCGAACAGCTGCCCGAGCTGATCCGCATGGCGCGCCGGGTGGAGGCGGTGCACCGCGAGCACCCCGATGTGCCCAAGGATCTCGCCGAGCACCTGGAAGCCATCGAGACCGAGATGCTGGAACACATGGCCAAGGAAGAAAACATCCTGTTCCCGATGCTCAAGGCCGGCGGGCGCGGCATGGCTGTGCACCCCATCGGCGTGATGCGCGAGGAGCACACCAGCCATGGCGAACAGCTGGAGCGCCTGATGGCCCTGACGCACGACGCCACGCCGCCCCAGGGCGCGTGCAACACCTGGCGTGCGCTGTACGCGGGCATTGACCAGTTCGCCGACGACCTGATCGCCCACATTCACCTCGAGAACAACCAGCTGTTCCCGCAATTTGAACCCGCGCGGTCGAGCTGCTGCTGAGCCCTTGCCGACCATGCGCTCTGCATCAGCGGCCGTGCCATCGCCCCAAGGGTGGCCTTGGCTTCGACTTGGCTTCCGCCCGTTCTACCTGGGTGCCGCTGCATACGGCATGCTGGCGATCCCGCTGTGGATCGCTGTCCTGTTGGGCCAGGTGTCCTTGAAGCTGACGATCTCTCCAGTGCTCTGGCACGCCCATGAAATGCTGTTCGGCTTCACTGTGGCCGTGATCGCGGGCTTTTTGCTGACGGCCGGGAAAGCGTGGACCGGCCTGGACACGCCACGAGGCGCTGTGCTGGCAGCGCTTGCGGGGCTCTGGCTGGCAGCCCGGCTTGCAGCCGTCTTTGCTCCGTATGGGGTCTATGCGGTGTTGGACCTGCTGCTGTTGCCACTGGTGGCGGCCATCCTCATCTCGGTTCTCCTGCGCGCGGGCAGCCGGCGCAACGTGCCATTGGGCGTCATTCTCTTGTTGCTGGCTCTGGCCAACGCCGCGTTTCACGGGGCGGTGAGCGGGCTGATCGACATCGAACCGGTCCGCGCCCTGCATGCGGGGCTGGCGTTGATCGTGATGATCGAGTGCGTGATCGCCGGGCGGGTGATCCCGGCGTTCACCCAGTCGGCGTTGCCCGGCGTGAGATTGAAGGTTCCTCCCATGCTGGAGCAGGCCACACTCGGCACCACGGCCATTGCGCTGGCCGTGTGGGTGCTGGGCCCGGCCCATGTCTTCAGCGCCGCGGTGCTCGGTGCAGCCGCATTGCTGCATGTCCTTCGCCTGCTGCGCTGGAAACCGATGCGCACCCGCTCGCGCCCCATCCTGTGGGTGCTGCACCTCGCGTATGCGTGGTTGCCCATCGGCCTCGCGTTGCTCGCACTGGCCCAACTCGGCGTGTTGGGCGTCTCGTCCGGCATCCACGCCCTGGCGGTGGGTGCCACTGGCGGGCTCATCATCGGCATGATCACCCGCACCGCACGCGGCCATACCGGGCGCCCACTGAAGGCCTCGAGGCTTGAGACAGCCGCCTATGCGTTGGTGGCCTGCGCTGCCGTCCTGAGGGTTCTGCTGCCGCTGCTGGCGCCGCAGCATCTTGTCATCTGGCTGGTGGCCGCAGCCGCAGCGTGGGGCATTGCGTTTGCCCTGTATCTGTATGTTTACTCGCCCTGGCTGGTCTCGACCCGCCTCGACGGCAAGGACGGCTGAGCAGATGGCCAGGCTCGCCCCACCGGCTGCATCTGCCGTGGCACATCCTGATGGGGCGCATCCATGACCTTTGTCGTCACCGAAGCCTGCATACGCTGCAAGTACACCGACTGCGTGGATGTGTGCCCGGTGGACGCCTTTAGAGAAGGGCCCAACTTCCTCGCCATCGACCCCGACGACTGCATCGACTGCGCCGTGTGCGTCCCGGAATGTCCGGTCAGCGCCATTTATGCCGAAGAGGATGTGCCGAGCGATCAGTTGCACTTCACGGCTTTGAACGCCGAGCTGGCGCGCGAATGGAAGCCCATCGTGCGCACCAGGCTGCCGCTGCCAGACGCCGAAGCGTGGAGCCAGGTCACATCGAAGTTGTCGGAGCTCAAGCGCTGAGAAACACAACGGGTGTTCGCGCCATGCGCGAAGGCGCCACCACGGAATGAACCCCATGCACACCTTCAAGATCTACCGCTACGACCCGGATGTCGACGCCAGGCCGTACATGCAAACGATTGAGCTTGAGGTCAACCCAGGGGACCGCATGCTGCTCGATGTGCTTGTGCGCCTCAAGGCCGTGGACCCGAGCCTGTCTTTTCGGCGCTCCTGCCGCGAAGGCATCTGCGGCTCCGATGCCATGAACATCAATGGCAAGAACGGGCTGGCTTGCGTCACCAACATGAAAACGCTGAACCGCGTGGTGACGCTCAAACCCTTGCCCGGCTTGCCGGTCATTCGCGACCTGATCGTCGACATGACCGAATTTTTCAAGCAGTACCACTCGATCAAGCCCTACCTCATCAACCCGGCTTCGCCCCCGGAGCGGGAACGCCTGCAGTCGACCGAGGAGCGGGAAGATCTCAATGGGCTGTACGAATGCATCCTGTGTGCCTGCTGCTCATCGGCCTGCCCGAGCTTCTGGTGGAACCCGGACAAATACGTCGGACCGGCCGGACTGTTGCAGGCCTACCGCTTCCTTGTCGACAGCCGCGACTCGGCCACCGCCGAGCGGCTGGACCACCTCAACGATCCGTTCCGGCTGTTTCGCTGCCGCGACATCCTCAACTGCGTGGACGTGTGCCCCAAAGGACTGCACCCTGCGGGGGCCATCAGCAAGATCAAGGAGATGATGGTGCGGCGCATTGTTTAAGAGCACCGAGTCGAAGGCTTCTAGCCCCACAGGCCGATCGTGCTGGGGGCGGCACCGGCGATGAGGGAAGGGCCGATGACGATACGCACGGTGCGGTCAATAGCGCCGACGTTCGTGGTCATGGTGATTCTCCAGAAGTGGTGGTCGGATGGGCAGGGATCAAGGAACTCGGTCAGAGTGCGTTCAGGGGGCTTCAGATAGGCTGCGCTGTTGTCCTCTTCCGGGTCAACGAGGGCGCCGTCGCGGAGCCCGCTCACCGACAACCATTCTTCCAGTGAGGCCACAGCGGCACCGAGCACGGGCTTGTATGCCGATGATCAAGACCCCCTCCCAGTGACCGGGTACAGCATGATCTTCCACCTCCGCAGGACGGCTGGAGATCATCACCTCTTCACTGACATGTGCCCACGCTTTGGGCTGGGACCTGGCCCGTGGCGTGCGCAAAGCACGCCCTGTGCGCAGATAGCTGACCAGCTCGCGCTTGAGGGCGCCTCGACCCAGGATGTAGAGCGTCTGATAGATGGCTTCGTGTGAGATGCGCATGGACGGATCATCCTGGAAGTCGACCTGCAGTCGGATTGCGATCTGTTCTGGCGACCATCCATTGACCCACTTGCTATCACCACGATGGGGCTTGTTACGCCCGATATATGGAGCTTGCCGAGGTCCCGCAATCCCGCTGCATTGAGCATCGGATATTGCACTCAAGACGGTCTTGGACGTATTGGCGCAGACGCTGGTCCTTCACGAGCTTGGCCGGCTTGGGCCTTGTCGCGGCTAACTCTGACTTGCACTGTGCGACCGACGTCCGGTACTCGAGCTTCCTACTGCGCGTTGCAGCATCGTGGGTCAGTTCGCGTGAGACCGTCGAGGGACTTCTCCCGATGATTCGAGCGATCTCCCTTACCCCAGCGTCTTGGGCTCGCAGAAGTGCGATCTCTTCACGCTCGGCGAATGAAAGATACCTTCCAGATATGGGGCTTGAAAGAAACAAGGGCATGCCGCCACGATGACGGAACCAGGGGGAACCAGCCAGCTGGGAGACCCCTACGGCCTCCGCGGCCTTCTCGCTCGTGATCCCGGTGGCGATTTGCTTCCAGAACTGCCGCTCGATCTCACGTCGAAGCCACGGCGCCCCAGGAGATCGCATCGCGTCTCTCCCTGTCAATTGCTTCATCCATCCTGCGGGTCGTCCCATAGACACCTCTTGGTTGAAGGTTGGTCGAACGACAGGGTGGCCAAGGCCGCGAGCCCTCCTGCCCCGGCGCAGAAAACGCCGCCGCTCAGGTGCGTGTTTCGAATGGATCAGGTGTTATATGGCGCCTCCTCGGGACGACGACCCGCCGTCAACAGCAGCTCGTTGGGACCCGTCCCAACCTGCCTGCGTGGTGAATGCCTGCAACCGATCCCGCATCTCGTCCCAGGCTGCTTCGGCCGACGCCGCGTCAAGATGACCGAGGAGCTGCAAGAGGGGGCTCGCCGAGCTGCGAACGAAGGCGAGATAGTGATCAACCGACGGCAGGTGGAACACCGCATCGAACGCCATTGTCGCGACGCTCTGGAACCCCGCTGATTTGAAGAGTGCGTCGATCCGGCCCGGCTGCCCCAGGCTGAGCAGACCCCCGGGTAAAAATGGGTCGCGCGCCGGCAGGCCGGCGTGCTTGAGAGCCGTCGACATGAGGATGGTGAGGCAGGGATTCTTTTCTGGGCGAGAGAACACCATCGTGCACACGCCACCGCCGGGGCGCAGCGCGCGATGAATCTCGCGCAGTCCCCGCAGCGGGTCGGGAAAGAACATCAGACCGAGTCGGCATACCGCGACATCGAAGGAAGCCTCGGTGACGCCCAGATCTTCGCCATCGGCCACCCGGGTCTCGACATGGCCGAAGCCGGCGTTGACTGCGTTCACCTGAGCCAGCGCGACGATCGCCGGCGAAAGATCGGTGGCGAGCACGTGGCCCTGTGGGCCTACCTGCGCCGCGATGTCAAGGGCCTGGTCGCCCGCTCCGGCCGCGACGTCGAGCACGCGTGAGCCCACAGTCACCCCGGCCATGCGGCACATGGCGTCGGTCGGCTTGCGCAGCCATGCGCGGATGTCCGTCGTGTGTGCGTTCCAGCCCGCAGCGGCCGTGTCCCACTGGATGCGCATGCCCGCCTTGAAGGCCTGTCCGTCGGTGATTGATGGGTTCATGTCGTCGGCCTAGGCTCAAAGGCTTTGCGGCGTAAGGCGCAAAACTGCACAATGGGGCCGCAATGGCGCATACCCCCCACAGCTTCGACTGGGACGATCTCAAGCATCTGCTTGCCGTCGCGCGCCACGGCAGCACGCTGGCAGCCGGCCGTGCGTTGGGCGTCGACCAATCGACGGTGCAACGGCGGCTCGTCGAGCTCGAACGGCGCATCGGGCAAGCGCTGGTGCAGCGCGAGCCGAGCGGGTATCGACTGACCGAGTTCGGGCAGGCGCTGCTGCCGTACGCTGAGCGCGTCGAGCACGCCGTGACGGCGTTCGAACAGCACATCGCGACCGCTACCGCCGACATTGCGGGCGTCATCCGCGTGACCTGTCCCGAACCCATCGTCTTTCGGATCACGCAATCGACGTTGCTGGAACGGTTTCACGCCCTTCACCCGGCGCTGCAAGTGCATTTCGTCATGAGCGACAAATACATCGACCTGATGAGAGGCGAAGTCGACGTGGCCCTTCGTTCCGGTGACACCGATGACGGCGAGCTCGTCGGACGAAAGATCGGCGATTCGATCTGGGCGATCTACGCCAGCCGGGCGTACATCGAGCGCCACGGTCGACCGGAAAGACTCGAAGATCTGGCGCAACACGCGCTGGTCGGGTTCGATGACACGATGGCCAAACACCGTATCGCAGCGTGGCTGCACAAGGTCGCACCGAACGCCACCTTGGTCGCGCGCAGCAACAGCGTGTTGGGCTTGGTCTACTCCGCCAAAGCGGGGGTCGGCGTGGCGCCCCTGCCCATCGCCCTGGGCGACGCCGAACCGGATCTCGTTCGAGTCATCGAGCCTGTCGCGGAACTCACCCGCATCTGGCGCGTTCTGACGACGCCGGAATTGCGGCGCACGCCGCGTGTGTCCGCGTTCTTCGACTTCATCGTCAGCGAAATAGAGACGCTTCGCCCGATCATCACTGGCTGATGGAAACGACCTTCACTCGCACCACCGACCAGGTTTCATTCCCCGCCGCAAGGACCTTTAGCCAGTGCCTACTCAAACCCGATTGCAAGTCCCCCTCGAGCGTTTCATTCTTGCGCCCGCGCCTGACTCAGAAGCAGGATCTTCACGTTTGTCCCGACTCCCTGCCGGTCTGGGCGCGCCGAGAAGGGCAATGCGAGGACTACGCAACTACTTCGATATGCTAAACATCATCGCAGAAGGTTGATGAACCGCTGTTTTTTTGTAGGCTGAAGCAAAAGGGATCAGCCCGCCACGCTCAGCGACTCCAGCGGCCCGAAGAACTCGTAGCGCAACTGCGCTTCGGGGATCCCCAACGCGCGGCCGCTGGCGTAGACCGATTTCATGAAAGGCTTGGGGCCGAGAAAGTACAGGTCAACATCCCGGTCGGCCGGCAGCTGTTCGGCCAGCAGCGCTTCGGTCACGAAACCCATCGCATGCGGCTGGTCGGTCTCGCGCGGTTCGTCATACACGTAGAAGGGCTGCACATTGCCGTGTGCCGCAGCGAGACTCTCGACACGCTCACGGAAAGCGTGAATGCCACCGTGTCTCGCCGCGTGAATGAAGTGGATGGGTCGACCGCTGGCGGCGCTGGCCTCCAGCATGCTCATGGCCGGCGTGATACCGACACCCCCCGTGACCAGCACCAGCGGCCGGCGTGCTTGCGTGTCCAGCAGGAAATCACCGCACGGCGCCTGGGCCTGCACCTCCATGCCCACCTGCAGGTGGTCGTGCAGCCAGTTGGACGCGTGGCCGCCGGCCTCGCGCTTGACGCTGATGCGGTACCAGGGTTTGCCCGGCGCATCCGACAGCGAGTAGTTGCGCCGCACGGCCTGGCCGTCGATCTCGAGCACGAGCGTGAGGTACTGCCCCGGCGTGAACGCGAGCAGGGCCTGACCGTCCACGGGCTCCAGGTAGAACGAGGTGATCAGTTCACTCTCCACCACTTTGCGCGACAGGCGCAGCGTGCGCGTGCCGCGCCACCCGCCTTCGCGCGCCGCGTTGGCGGCATACACCTGCTCCTCGGCGTCGATCAGCAACTGCGCCAGTGCGCCGTAGGCTTCGCCCCAGGCGGCGAGGATATCGTCGCTGGCCACCTCACCCAGCACCTCGCGGATCGCCTTCAACAGGCAGGCGCCCACGATGGGGTAGTGCTCGGGCAGCACGCCAAGGGCGGCGTGCTTCTGCACGATGCGCGGCAGCGCCGGCGCGATGGCGTCGAGGTTGTCGATGTGCGTGGCGTAGGCCAGCACCGCACCGGCCAGCGCGCGCGCCTGGCTGCCTTGGGCCTGGTGGGCCTCGTTGAAGAAGGCCTTGACCTCGGGGTGGTCGCGAAACATCAGCGCATAGAAGTGCCGGGTGATGGCCTCGCCCTGCTGCTTGAGCAGCGGCACGGTGGCTTTGACGAGGGCAATGGTCTGGGCGGAGAACTGGGGCATGAGGGCGCAACGGTTGAATGAAGAGGCCTATGGCTATTCAACAAACGTGCCATATGAATGGTGCCAGCAAGTACTTGATCTGCAAAGAGGTTTTTTTGATCGTGGTTAAATTGACCACCGTTCAATGATGTCTTTTTGACCACGCGTTGTCCTCATGACCACACCAGCCGCCGCCGACGACAGGCACTTCAAATCGCTGCTGGCCGCGGTGCGCGGCCTGGTGGCCTGCGACGCGGCGGTGCTGCTGCGCCTGCATGACGACGCCTTGATGCCGGTGGCCGTGGACGGCCTCACCGAAGAGGCCATGGGTCGCCGCTTCCCCGTTGCGGCCCATCCGCGCCTCGCGCAGTTGCTGGGCAGCTCGCAGAGCTTGCGCTTTGCCGCGGACTGCGGCTTGCCCGATCCCTACGACGGCCTGGTGGCCGGGCAGCGCGAACTGCTGGCCGTGCACGACTGCATGGGCGCACCGCTGCGCCACGCCGGCAAGCTGTGGGGGTTGGTGACGCTGGATGCGCTGAATTCACACGCCTTCGACGCCGTGGCCCCGCCGCAGCTGCAGGCGGTGGTGGCGTTGCTGGAAGCCGGCATCGAAGCCAGCGAGGCCTTGCACGCGGCCCACGCGCGCGCCGCGCACGAGCAGGCGCTGGCACGCGAGCGCCGCGCTGGCGTGGCCGCACCGCGCGAACTCCTGGGCAAGAGCGCGGCGATGCAGCAGCTCAAGCGCGAGATCGACACCGTGGCCGCGTCCGACCTCACGGTGCTGATCCTCGGTGAGACCGGCGTGGGCAAGGAACTGGTGGCGCAGCGGCTGCACCTGCGTTCCTCGCGCGCCGAGCAGGCGCTGGTGCAGATCAATTGCGCCGCGCTGCCCGAGGGCCTGGCCGACAGCGAACTGTTCGGCCACAAGAAAGGCGCGTTCACCAGCGCGGTGCAAGACCGCGTGGGCAAGTTCGAACTGGCCGATGGTGGCACGCTGTTCCTGGACGAGGTGGGTGAGCTCTCGCTCCCGGTGCAGGCCAAGCTGCTGCGCGTGTTGCAAAGCGGCGAGCTGCAGCGCCCCGGCAGCGACAAGCAGTTGCGCGTGGACGTGCGCGTGCTGGCGGCCACCAACCGCGACTTGCGCGGCGAAGTGGCGGCCGGGCGTTTCCGCGCCGACCTGTACCACCGCCTCTCGGTCTATCCGCTGCAGGTGCCGCCGCTGCGCGAACGGGGCCGCGATGTGCTGACCCTGGCAGGCAGTTTCCTGGAAGAGAACCAGCACCGCCTGGGCGCGCGCAACCTGCGCCTGACGCCCGAAGCCAACGCGGCGCTGCTCGCGCACGGGTGGCCTGGCAACGTGCGCGAACTCGAACACCTGCTCAGTCGCGCAGCGCTGCGTGCCTTCTCGGAGCAGGGGCGCAGTGGACGCTGGATCGGTATTGAGTCTCGGCATCTGGCGCTTCAGGTCACCGGCGCGTCGGTCGGGCCGACAGGGGTCGAAGAAGGCTTGGCCCCTGCCTCGGGGGGCCTGCGCGCCGCCACCGAGGCATTCCAGCGCCGCTGGATGAAGGCGGCGATCGCGCGCCACCAGGGCTCGCTGGCACGCGCGGCCGAGGAGGCCGGCATGGACCGCAGCAATTTCCACCGCCTGGCCCGGCGCATGAGGTTGATCTCCACGGAAGAGAAACCGTCCAGCGCTCAGCCTGGACGCCAGTGACCACGCTGCACCAGCGCGTTTGCGATCACTGAAGCAATCGGTGCACAACCAACGCGCCGCTGAAAGCCGACGATGCACTGCCGCGATCAGTTAAGAGGCTTGATTCCCTTGGTCGCCAACCAGTCAACGTCCGAGCATTTGCAGAAGCTGCAGGCGGGACAACTGCTCTATGCGCGGTGGTGAGCCACACAGCCTGCACGCGCTGGAAGATGCCTGCGTGCTAGTCACCATCGTGCAGGGGACATGATGGACGACGCATGCGTGTTGCGCGCAGGAGGTCGGCATGAACTGCGGCTTGCAATTGGCACCGCACTTGCTCGCACCTGAACGTTTTCTGCCGAGCCCTTGCCATCGTGATGCTGGCCAAAGCAATGTCTACGTCGCCTGGTGACGCAGCGAGCAAGCGGGGTTCACCGCAGCAGGCGCCAGCCCATTGTTTGACGCGCTTTGAAACGCTCTTTAAGATCGATACAGCGCGCATCTTCAGGAACGATCACTTGCAGTCCTTTCGGGTCGTGATTTTCCTTCCAAGTGGATCCCGGCTCCGCGCTGCAGAAAGCGAGTAGCGATGACATGTGATTCGAGGGCCTATGGGCCCCAGATCCGCGTGGCGCAAAAGTTGCGACCGGTCTGCAAGCAGCTCACGTGGAGCCACTGATGGACAGCGCCATCCTCAGCCTGCTGGGCGCATTCCTCCTGTCGATCATCGGCCTGTTCATCTTCATCTGGTCCATGCGAAGCGGACTGCTGGTGGAGAATTCGAAAGCGGCTTCTGTCATCTTTGCACGCGGCGAGATCGGCAAAGTGGACGACCCGGCGCTGGGCGATGCAGCGCGAGAGTCGATGCAGGCGGCGGCCACGCAATCGGGCATCGAACCGCACGCCGCCGACCCCGATGAAATGCACGCCCGCCTGGAGGCCGATACCTCTACCGCGTTTCCGGTGTTCATGTTCATCGCGTTCGCATGCGCCTGGTTGCTGCTCGGCTCCGTCGCTGGCTTGGTGTCTTCCATCAAGCTGCACGAGCCCGACTGGCTGGTCAGCGAGGCCTGGATGACCTTCGGACGCCTGCGCAGCGTCCACCTCAATGCGGTGCTCTACGGGTGGATCACCAACGCGGCGCTGGGCATGATTCTCTGGTTGCTGCCCCGGCTGCTGCGAACGCGCCTGCTCGGCGGGATCTGGGCCATGCTTGGCGGGGCGCTCATCAACACCGGAATTGCCGGTGGCGTGGGTGCCATCGCGGTGGGATGGACCGATGGCATGGAGTATCTGGAGATCCCGTGGCAGATCGGCATCTTTATCTTTCTCGGCTTCGCTCTCGTCATCCTGCCGGTGCTGTTCACGCTGGTCAACCGCAAGGTAGAGCACATGTACGTGAGCGTCTGGTACATGGTGGCGGCGTTGTTGTGGATCGCGTTGCTCTACCTGGTTGGCAAGATGCCTGGCGTACACACCGGTGTCCAGCAGGCGACCACCAACTGGTGGTACGGCCACAACGTGCTGGGCCTGTGGTTCACGCCGGTCAGCGTGGGCGCCATCTACTACTTCCTGCCCAAGATCATCGGCCGCCCGGTGCGCTCCTACAACGTGTCCATTCTCGGCTTCTGGACGCTGGCCTTTTTTTACGGCCAGGTGGGTGGGCATCATCTGGTGGGAGGCCCGGTCCCTGGATGGCTGGTCACGCTGTCGATCGTGCAAAGCATGATGATGATCATTCCGGTGATCGCCTTCACCATCAACATGGCTTTGACGATGCAGGGGCGCATGCATCTGGCGCGCTATTCACCGACGCTGCGCTTCATGATGTTCGGCGGCCTCATGTACATGCTCTCCTCGCTCCAGGGATCGTTCGAGGCCTTGCGCAGCGTCAACCAGATCACCCATTTCACGCACTTCACCGTGGCGCATGCGCATCTGGGTGCCTACGCCTTCGTCACCATGGTGTTGTTCGGCGCCATCTATTTCATGATGCCTCGGGTGCTGAACTGGGAGTGGCCGTACCCGCGCCTGATCAGCTTGCATTTCTGGTTGGCGGCGATCGGTGCCTCCATCTACTTCGTTGGACTGTCGATCGGCGGTTGGCTGCAAGGCTTGGCCATGCTCGATGCCGCGCGGCCCTTCATGGACTCCGTCACGCTGACCTACCCCTATCTGAAATGGCGCAGTGTCGGAGGCGCTTTGATGGTCGCCAGCCACGTTGTGTTCGTCGGCCACTTCCTGGCGATGGCCTTGCGCTTCGGCCCCACGCGCGCGGGTGCGGCGCTCTTCTGGCAGCAGGGCCAGCAGGAGCTCTCGCATGGAAAATGAGATCAAGCTGGCGGCCGGTGCCATGGTGTCTCTGGCCGTGGCAACGGCCGCCTTGGTCGTCATGCCCTACATCGAGGTTCGCGACATTCCCAAGCCGCCCGCCCTCAAGGAATACACCACCGCTCAGTTGCGTGGGCGGGCGGTGTACATCGCCAACGGCTGCGTCTATTGCCACAGCCAGCAACCACGCACGCGCAGCTTCGGGCCCGACTTCGAGCGCGGATGGGGGCGCGCATCGGTGCCGGGCGATTATTTCTACGACAAGCCCCATCTGCTGGGCAGCATGCGCACGGGCCCGGACCTGCTGAACATCGGCGCGCGCCAGCCCAGCAAGGACTGGCATCTGGGCCACCTCTACCAGCCGCGCGCCTATTCGCCGGGTTCGAACATGCCGTCGTACCCGTACTTGTTCGACATCAAGGAGGCGGCCGACGACGGTGAGGAGGTTCTGGCCCTGCCGCCGGGGTATGCCCCCAAGGGCCGCGTGGTCGTGCCCAAGCCCGAGGCCCTGGATCTGGTGCGGTATCTGCAGGCGCTGAATCGCACCTACCCCATCCTGCCTCCACCACCACCTGCACCTTCACCGGAGGGCGATGCCCAGGTGCCGCCGAAGGTCGCGCCGGCCGCCGGCTCCTGAGCACAGGCGGGAACTGAGCATGTCAAACGAAACCGACCCCCATCGACCACCGCAGGAGCGCGAAAACGCCGAGCCGGACGAAGTGCGTCGACCGATGCCACTGGTGGTCGCAGCGGTCGCCGTCGGCATGGTGCTGTTCGGAGCGGCCTATATTTTGCTGTCAGACCCGTTTGGCACGTCAGGGCTCGGCGACCGCCGAACGGTCGCCGAGCTGTCCGGCCCCGCGCCTGCCGCTGGCGGCGCCCAACCTGACGGCAAGCAGCTCTACACCGCGAACTGCGTGGCCTGCCATCAGGCCACCGGCAAAGGGCTGCCCGGCGTTTTCCCACCGCTCGATGGATCGGAATGGGTTGTCGGCGATCCGCGCCTGGTGGCCAACATCCTGCTGCATGGCGTCACCGGCGAGATGGAGGTCGCCGGTGCGGTCTACAAGGGTGCGATGCCTGCATTCAATCAACTGGGCGATCCGGAGTTGGCAGCGCTCGCAAGCTACATCCGCGGCAATTGGTCGAACAAGGCCGAGCCGATCCAGCCGGAACTGTTCGACCAGGAGCGCAAGGGGAATCCCCGCACAGCACCGTTTGCAGGTGGCGCGGAATTGAAAGCCCTGACCGCCAAGACCTCCTGAGCCGGCAAGGTCCATCCCGTGCGTGATGACTGGCGGTTCACCATGACACGCACAACGATCGCCAGCGTCTTGTTCGCGCTGCTGTCGTATGCGGCCGCGCATTGGCTGACGCTCGACTTCAGGGTCTGGACCGCCGAAGGCGCACGCCGCCTGGAGGTCGCGACGCGTCCCCTGGCGGCCCTTCCTGTCGCGATGGAAGGTCCCGGCCTGGAGCGGCAGACGCTGGCGCAAATTTTTTCACACGAGGGCGCCGTGACCCTCGTCGACTTCATGTACACGCGCTGCGTCAGCGTGTGCGCGGCCTTGGGAAGTACCTTCCAGCAGATGCAATCGACCATCGCCGAGAGCGAACGCTCGCCGCTGGCCTCGAAGGTGCGACTGCTTTCGATCACCTTCGATCCCGAACACGACGACGTTGCTGTGCTCGCGGCTTATGCGACCGGATTGAAGGCCAACCCGCGCATCTGGCGCTTCGCCCGGGTTGCCCATCCCGCCAACGCGTCGGTGGGCCAGCGCCTGCTCGATCACTACCAGGTCACGGTGATTGCCGACGATCTCGGTGGCTTCGAACACAATGCCGCGCTGCTGGTGGTCGATCCGGCAGGTCGCCTGGTGCGAATGTTCGACCATGACGAATGGGAGACGGCGCTGGCGTTCTCTCGCGCGCTCGCCGACGGGAGCGCGCCGTGACGCAGCCACGCAAGGCGACCCACTTTCAGTTCGCCATGGGCATCGCGCTGCTGGCCTTGCTGATGGCGCCCCCGCTGCGGCCGGCCCTGGAGTCCAGCATGAGCTTGCACATGCTCGTGCAATATCCGGCCGTGATGCTGGCGGGTGCGCTGCTGGGCGCGTCGTTGCCGTCGAAGCTGGCCACGCGTTTGTCCGAATGGAACGTCCTGGGCATTGCCGGTCTCGGCGCCTGCGCCTTGTTCCTCGCGGTGCTGATGATCCCGCGCGTGCTCGACCTGGCGTTGGTCGACTTGCGAGTCGAAGGTGCCAAGGTCGCAGCCTTGCTGTTTGCCGGCGCCGTGCTGCGGCCCTCCTGGCGCGCGGCGGGGCTGGTGGTTCAGGCCTTTTTTCTGGGCAGTGTCGTACCGATGACGGTCGTCATCGCGACCCTGTACCAGGATTCCCCGATCCGGCTGTGCAACGCATACCGGATCGACGATCAGGAGCAACTGGCCAGCGGCCTGCTTTGGCTCTGCGGTGTGCTGGTCGTCGGATGGTTTGTACATGTGGCACGCCGTTTGCGGATACTGGCTTCTTGATTTCGACATGCTGGCGCAGGATTGGCCACCGCTTTCACGACCCAGATGCAAGCAATATCTGAGGCAGCGATCGGGCACATCGGTGGAGGATCGCAGGGTCAGTGACGCGCTTGGCTCTGTTGGCGTCCTGGCTTCACCAACGCTGGTGCATTGCCCAAAAAACTGAGCACGACCTGCAGCGCCGGTGGCATCGCCAAATGAACACCAGGTTACCGAAGGTGCACCGGGCGGCCTTGGCGAACAGCTGAAGTACGCGCGGGTTCGCACCATCCAGTTCATGAATACCATTGCCCACGATGATCTCGCGCTCAAAGTGCCGGCCCTTAAAAAGGTCCTCCATGCTTTGAACCTTCTTCGCCGACAGGCCAGGCAATGTGCGCGAACTGGAGCGTGTGATCAGTCGCGCGGCGTTGAAGGCGGTGAGCCGCGGCGCGGACCGCAAAGACATCGTCACGCTGGAGGCTGACATGCTCGACCTCGATGCCTTGGAGATGCCCGCTAGCAGGGCCGCGCTTTCAGATCAGGTCCCCGGTGCAATGGTGATCGTGTCGCGCTTGGATTCGATGCACGAGGTCATCGAGGCCAGCCAGCGCCAAGCGTTGGCGCTGCATCAGGACAACTGGGTGGCAGCCGCGCGCCAGCTGGAACTGGATCCCCGCAACCTGCACAAGCTGGCGCGTCGGTTGGGACTCAAGGCGTAGGGTGAAGTCGACGCGCTGTTCGTATTGTTGCGTGTCTTGATCGAGCGGTTAGTGAAGTCATCGGCCCGTTCGCACCGCGACGAATGACGGTGTCCTCTCTGAGGTGACTCGCCGAATGGAATTCGGTCTGAGGACTGCCAAGCCCTTGCGAAAGGGGACATCCTAGGTCTTTCAGTGTTCACGCAGCGGAGGAGTTTGAGAGGCCAAAAACTGCCCATGGAGCGCGAGCTGAAAGTTGGTCTCACGGACCTCTGGCCGAAGTCGCCATTCACGAACAACATCCTGGGCCGCCATGCGGTCGATCACGTTCATCCGATCGGCGATCACAGCGTAGATCCCGATGGCCGCTTCCTTGGGTGAGAGACCATTTTTCGTCACCAGATCGACAACCTCGTTTCGAAATTGCGGATTCAGAGCAGTCGTTTGTATACCGAGCTCGCGCAGAGCGGTGTTCAGGGCGATGCGAAACAAGAGCTTCTTGAACATTCAGTGATTCGAGCATCAAGACTCCAACGCCTAGGGATGGTCGAGTCCAGGTCATCTGATAACCTGCACTGAACCACTGGCATCCCATCCGATCCTGGTGCAGTTGCCGTGTCGTCCGCGCTGAAAGGAAAGTCCCTTCCCGCCCGGGCTGCGTCCTGGCTATTCCTCCCGGATCACGGCACCGCGCAGCCGCAGCGCGTTGCCGATCACCGAAGCCGAGCTGAGGCTCATGGCCAGCGCAGCGATCATGGGTGACAGCAGCCAGCCGGTGAACGGGTACAGCAAGCCCGCGGCCAGCGGAATGCCCAGGGCGTTGTAGACGAAGGCGAACGCCAGGTTCTGCTTCATGTTCGCCACCGTCGCCACCGAGAGCCCGCGGGCCGTGGCAATGCCGCGCAGGTCGCCTTTGACCAGGGTGAGCTGGGCGCTGTTCATGGCCACGTCGGTGCCCGTGCCCATGGCAATGCCCACGTCGGCGCGCGCCAGCGCTGGCGCGTCGTTGATGCCATCCCCCGCCATCGCCACCACGCGGCCTTCTGCCTGGAGTTTCTCCACGAGTTTGAGTTTGTCGGCTGGTTTCACTTCGCCGTGAATCTCATCAATGCCCAGGCGCTGGCCGACGGAGCGTGCGGTGGTCAGGCCGTCGCCGGTGGCCATGATCACGCGGATGTTCGCCTGGCGCAGCGACGCCAGCGCAGCGGCCGTGGTGGCTTTGACCGGATCGGACACGGCCAGCAGACCGGCCAGTGCCTTGTCCACCGCGAGGTACATGACGCTGGCACCCTGCGCGCGCAGCGCTTCGGCCTCGGTGGCCAGGGGCGCTACGTCCACCCCCAGCTGTTGCATGAGCGCCGTGTTGCCCAAGGCCAGGGGCTTGCCGCTCACGACACCCTTGACCCCGATGCCGGACTCGGAGTCGAACTGCTCGGGCTTGTCGAGCGCGAGCCCCTGTTGCTTCGCTGCGGTCACGATGGCGGCGGCCAGCGGGTGTTCGCTGCCCTGGTCCAGACTGGCGGCGAGGCGCAAGACCTCATCTTCGGGGACGTTCCCGTGCCCGATGGCACGTTCGAAGGTGGGGCGCCCTTCGGTCAGCGTGCCGGTCTTGTCGACGATCAGCGTGTCGACCTTGCGCAGGTTTTCGATGGCGGCGGCGTCGCGGAACAGTACGCCGTTGGTGGCGCCACGCCCGGTCGCCACCATGATGGACATGGGCGTGGCCAGGCCCAGGGCACAGGGGCACGCTATGATCAACACGGCCACCGCATTGATGAGGGCATAGACCCAGCTCGGCTCGGGCCCGAACAAGCCCCAGCCGAAGAAGGTGAGCAGCGCCACCGCCACGACACCCACGACAAAGTAGCCCGCCACCTGGTCGGCCATGCGCTGCATGGGCGCACGCGAGCGCTGTGCCATGGCGACCATCTGCACGATCTGCGAAAGCACGGTGTCCGAGCCGACGTGCTCGGAGCGCATCACCAATGCTCCGCTGGTGTTGAGCGTGGCGCCGATCAGCTTGTCACCGACCCGCTTGGTCACCGGCAGCGGCTCGCCCGTGAGCATCGATTCGTCGAGTGCGCTGCTGCCCTCGACCACGGTGCCGTCGGTCGGCACCTTCTCGCCGGGGCGCACACGCAGCAGGTCGCCCACGTGCACATGGGCCAGCGGCACGTCTTCTTCCTGGCCGTCGGCCGCGATGCGCCGCGCGGTCTTGGGTGCCAGACCCAGCAATGAGCGGATCGCGGCCGAGGTTTGGGACCGTGCCTTGAGTTCCAGCAGTTGACCCAACAAGGTCAGCGAGATGATCACCGCCGCCGCTTCGAAGTACACCGACACCCGCCCCATCGACACAAAGGAGTCGGGGAACACCTGCGGCGCCACCGTGGCCACCACGCTGTACACAAACGCCGAACCGGTGCCCAGGCTGATGAGCGTCCACATGTTGGGGCTGCGGTTCACGATCGATTGCGCGCCGCGCACAAAGAATGGCCAGCCGGCCCACAGCACGATCGGCACGGTCAGCACCAGCTCGATCCAGCTCTGTGTGGCCATGTCGAACCAGCCGAGGTTGTGGCCGAACATCGCCAGCACGGTGACCACCACCGTGAGCGGCAAGGTCCACCAGAAGCGCCGTTGGAAGTCCACCAGCTCGGGGTTCTCGTCGGCATCCAGGTCGGGCATGACCGGCTCCAGCGACATGCCGCATTTGGGGCAGTTGCCGGGGTGGTCTTGGCGGATCTCCGGGTGCATGGGGCAGGTGTAGACCGTGCCGGGCTTGCCCTGCGGCGCGGGTGTTGGGACAGCATGACTCCCCGTCTCGGCGTGAACAAACCGGGCAGGTTCGGCGGCAAACCGGGCCTGGCACTTCGAACTGCAGAAATAGTAGGGTCGCCCCGCGTGCTCCAGGTGGTGCGGCGACTGCTCGGTGACCGCCATCCCGCACACGGGGTCTTTCAGCCCGGTCGCAGGATGAAGTGGTTTCGACGCGCGGCCGTGATGGCCCGCGTGGTCGTGGTGATTTTGAGTGTGCATGGGTTCCTTTCCGTTCAATCATCTCCGCAGGAATACCAGTGTGAACCTTGCTGCCATGGCAAGATCAAGCATTCTCAGTGTCGCCTTCCTTGCCCCGGCGAACGGCGGGGAACCTGAAAATTGATCGCCAACCAGTGGCGGGCGATTGCACAGATGCCACTCACCAGTACCCCGGCACCGTCACCACATGCTGCCGATGACAGCAGGAACGCCCCCGGAAAAGGTCTGGCACGGCCAGCTATTCGCGCCCGTCGCCGTTGTTGCCGTCACTGTCGACTAGCCGCAGTTCACCAGTTTGCTGCTGCCGAAGGTGCTCTTGTCGAGAGCCGGCGACATTCATGGCGCGGGCTCAGCGCTCTATCCTGGACAGCGGATGGCTGGGCGGATAGGTGGGTGTGATGGGCTTGGACGCGCCGACGATGACGCACATCAGCGCCTCCTCGTCGCCAATGTTGACCACGCCGCGGTACACGCCCACCGGCCAGGAGATCAGGTCGCGCTCACCAGCTTCGGCTTCCCAGGCCTCGCCGTCCAATTCGGCGATCAGCTTCACGCGACCGCGCAACACGAAAAACACCTCTTCCACATCAGTGTGGATGTGCAACGGGCCTTCAGCGCCCACCGGCAGGATCATGGTTGAAAAGGTGAAATGCTCGGCCTGCACCGTGTCGGCGTCATCGGCAACGCCAGTGGCACCGGTGCCCACATAGCGCATCTGCGCTCGGCGGTATTTGGGGTCCAGGTCGGCTTGGAACTTCAGCGCTTCCCAGTCATAGCGTCGAGTGGCTCGGGTGGCCATGCGGCTCTTCATCCATTGGGCCAAGTTCATATCGGCGGGTGGCCGAATGGCTGGGCGTTGGGCGGCAGCGGTGTTTATATCGGTTTCCTTTTTCAATGTCAGTTTGGATGCGTTCAATGCTGAAATCGATTCATTCGTGAATCGATGTGTCGTTTATGAATCCCAAAACAATTGGAGCCAAAAAGCTGCTGAACCCCCTTGATGCAGGTCAATGGGTGGTGGGGGGCGGAGTCGCCGTATACGGCCGTTCATCACATCTTGACCCTTGGGGTGCTGTCAATCACTGACTGCGTCGACTTCGTCGGTCACCGAACACGAACCCCGCTGGCTTCCGATTGCATGTCCGGCCGCGCCCGCGTCGAACGCTTCTGGGGCATCATGGAAGACATCATCGGTCCCGTGGTCGGGGAGAACCCGACGGGCGTCGAGCGGCTCTGGCGTTGACGCCCGCGTCGTCATCGCAACCTGGCTCAGAACTCCTTCTCAGGAGCTTTCGATCGACCGATAGCGGGCCACCGCCATGACCGGCAAAGACCAGGCACGCGGCAGCCCATAACCATGGGTCGTGGAAGAGCTGATCGAGTGGCGCGTGTGTCATGGAAACCCCCATTCCCTGGCGCCAGATTCCTGCGAACATGCACCGTCCCATTCCCCCTCGAAAAAAGGAATCGCGAGATGACAAATTCAGTCAACAAAACGCCTCTTGCATCCACCACAGGCGCTGGCGCCCCCGCGGTCAGCGACCGCAATTCGCTGACCATTGGTGCGGATGGCCCGATCGTCCTGCATGACGTGCATTTCCTTGAGCAGATGGCGCACTTCAACCGCGAGAAGGTGCCCGAGCGCCAACCGCATGCCAAAGGCGCTGGTGCCTTCGGCGTGTTCGAGACCACCGCGGACGTTTCCAGGTACACCAAGGCGGCGTTGTTCCAGAAAGGCGCGTCCACCGAGATGCTGGCGCGCTTCTCCACCGTGGCCGGCGAGTCGGGCAGCCCCGACACCTGGCGCGACGTGCGCGGCTTCTCGCTGAAGTTCTACACCACCGAAGGCAACTACGACCTGGTGGGTAACAACACCCCGGTGTTCTTCGTGCGCGACCCGATGAAGTTTCCGCACTTCATCCGCAGCCAGAAGCGCCTGCCCGACTCCGGCCTGCGCGACAACCACATGCAGTGGGACTTCTGGACCAACAACCCGGAAACCGCCCACCAGGTGACCTACCTGATGGGCGAGCGTGGCCTGCCGCGCAGCTGGCGCGAGATGAACGGCTACGGTTCCCACACCTACATGTGGATCAACGCGGCCGGCGAGAAATTCTGGGTCAAGTACCACTTCCACACCCAGCAGGGCATGGCGTTCTTCAACAACGCCGAAGCCGCCGCCATGGCCGGTAGCGATGCCGACTTCCACCGTCGGGACCTGTTCGACGCCATCGCCGCCGGCAAGCATCCGCGCTGGGTGATGTCGGTCCAGGTGATGCCGTATGCCGATGCGAAGAAGTACCGCATCAACCCGTTCGACCTGACCAAGACCTGGTCGCACAAGGACTACCCGCTGATCCAGGTCGGCACCATGACGCTGAACCGCAACCCCGAGAACTTCTTCGCCCAGATCGAGCAGGCCGCGTTCTCCCCAGGCAACACCGTACCCGGCATTGGCCTGTCGCCCGACAAGATGCTGCTGGGCCGCGCGTTCGCCTACGCCGATGCCCAGCGCAACCGTATCGGCACCAACTTCCACCAGTTGCCCGTCAACCAGCCCAAGGTGCCGGTGAACAGCTACATGTTCGATGGTCAGATGACCTACCACCACAGTGGTGCTGCGCCGGTGTACGTGCCCAACAGCGGTGGCCGGCCCTGGGCCGACCAGACCGGCAAGGCTGATGATGGCTGGGAGGCCGACGGCGAGATGGTACGCAGCGCCTACACCCTGCGCGCGGACGACGACGACTTCACCCAGCCCGGCATCCTGATGCGCGAGGTGTTCAACGATGCGCAGCGCCAGGCGCTGGTGGACCAGGTCGTTGGCAGTCTGCTGGGCGGGGTGCGCAGCCCCGTGCTCGAACGCGCTTTCGACTACTGGAAAAGTGTGGACGTCGACGTCGGCAAACGCATTGAGCAGAAGGTGCGCACCGGCAGTACCGGCAAGCCCGCGGAAGGGATGGGAGAAGGTTGAGGCGCTGCGGCGCTTCGTCTTCGGCGAACTGCACGTGCGGGCGGCTGGAACGTCGCGCGTGCAGCGCCGAGAACGCTGCCGCAGAGCAAGATGACGCCCTGATGGTGCGCGTGGGCGCGCGTCCGACCAGCTAGTGTCTTGAGTTCGGTGGAGCACCCGTTCCGTGACATCAAGCGCCAGTTCGGGCATGTGAAGGTGCGCTATCGTGGGCTTGCCAAGAACACGGCGCAGTTGCACACGCTGTTCGCGCTCTCCAATCTGTGGATGGTGCGCCGAACGCTCTTGAAGGAGGCCCGGGGATAGGTGCGCCCCACGGGGCCCGCAATGGGCCGCAAATCGGCCCTCGAACACCCCGGATCGGCGTTCAGATGCCGCCATCTGAAACCTCGTGCATCAGCCCTCGTCGCGACGGGGATTGTGCAGACCTTCCCTAGGGCGTTCGACAATGTAGGGCGAGCATGGGCCAACGTGAACCGCACTGCGGTTACATCAGTTTCAACCTCAGTTTTAAGGTGTGGGTGGCCAGCGTCGTCCACCCACACCGGCCTCGGTCAACCTTGCAACGGTATTCCCGGTACGAAGAGGTTGCCAAGCGAAAAGGAATTGGACGGCCGTGGCCGATGTCGCGATCATGTGCAGCGGTGCAAGAAGCACCGTGCACCGCTCGAATGCGCGTGTACCTTCGGCCAGAACTACAACCAGAGTGGGAAAAAATGCGCAGCAAGTTTGACTGGGACATCGACCCTGAGGCCGACGCACATTCTGGTCGCGTGAACAGCCGACCCGAGCACATACGGGCCGCTGTCGACGGCATGTTGAAGCGCTTGCGGACCGACTACATCGATCCGCTATGCCAGTACCGCGTCGATCCAGATGTGCCCATCGAGGATGTTGCTGGAACGGTGAAGGATCTCATCCAGCAGGCCAAGACCCGCCGAACCCTGCAAGTGCCTTCATTTGGCGTCACTTGCGCTCAGTCCAAAGGGGACAAATGGTGGACTATTGTCTCTTGGCGGGGCGTAACTTCAAGGTGGTGCTAGGTTGAAAAGTCACACCCGGGTACTGCTGCATCTTGTGGACAGAAGACAGGGTCTATTCCTCTTCAGGATCGATCGGCCGTGCGCCAAAGAGATTGATCCGACGCGGGCTGTTGCTTGACTCGGCTGGCGATGGGAAGTACGAGGCTTCAAAGTTCTCGTACTCCTTCGCTGCACTGTTCAGGATGTCAGACATATTCGACGCAAGTTTTCGAAACGTGTCAGGCCAGCCTTCAAACGGCTGAAGGAAGGAGTCCGTCTCGTGCGGATCCTTGAATAGTTCACGTGGTGTATCGAGACTGATAAGCACCCGCTCGATTACTTCCGTGAGCATCGTTTCTACCTCTTCCTGAACCATCATTGGGTCAGGAAAGATGACGGCCTCTCCATCCCCATCCGCGTGCTGAGAAATCCGCGCTTCGAGGAAGTCGGCGAAGCCCTCAACCGCGATGCGCACCGTCGGTCCCCATGCGACTTCTCGCAACCGATATTGTGACGCTCGCTTCTTGTTCAGCTCCTCCATCAGCCTGCTGACGAGCGACAAGCAGTCAGGCTGCTTCAACTGCTGTAGCCAGCCGTGGTTCTTGGCGTGGCGAACCATCAATGCTAAGTCCTGCATGGGCGGCGTCGCTGCTTGAGGCCCATCGGTGGTCCACCTCCACCACGCTTGGCGCATTGCCTGTAGTGACCGTGGGCGCCCACCTGTGCCGGCCGCAACGCGCGAAAGTTGCATAAGCAGCATGCCCAAGTCGCCGTGGGTTTCGCCGCCGCCTGCGTACGGAGAGTTGCGCTCCATTTCAGCAAGGATCTCGATCATTGCAGGACGTTGTTCGGCTAGCCAGCTGGTTGTTCTTCCCATTGATGCTCCTGTTGGTTGTAACAAATACGATATAACGAATAGAATTGACTGCTTTGTGATGCGTGGCGAAGAGTTATGCTCTCTGGTATCAAGTCTAGCAGTTAAACTTTAGATGAATCGCCGCTCAGGATATTTCCAGGTCGCTCTTGCAGATAACAAATACTATTCGTTATCTGATGGCGAAGCCGCTCCACGCCCTTTTGACGATCTCATGTCTCGCGAGGAGCTCAGCGCCCTCACTGGCACGATGCAACCCAAGCGCATGAGCGTGTGGCTCGAGTCACGCGGGTGGGTGCATGAACCGCCTGCACGCCGTGGCGATATCCCGAAAGTTCTGCGCGCGTATCGGGACGCGCGGTTGTCCGGCATTCAGCCTGAGCGCACGAAGAAAGCCAACTACTCGTTCATGACGGCGGGGTCGTTGTGATCCGCCGCAGGGACCGGCCCGACGGATTGCCATTCCGCGTCTATGAACGACGGGGCAAGCTCCGCTACTCCATTGGCTACAAGAATCCGAACGGCAGCTGGGAGTTCCGGTTGCAGTGCGACATTGCCGACAAAGCGCGCATCCTCGACCTGCGTAGTGAAGCAACCAGCCGTTCTGCAACCCTGCGGCTCGGCAAGCCTTCGGACGATAGCTTCCAGGCGCTATGCGACACATGGTTCGTATGGCAGGAGCGACTTCCTGCACTAGCCGTCCAGAAGCGAGCGGACAGCACGCTCAAGGAGAACAGGCGCGAAGCGGCCATGCTGTGCAAGGCCTGGGGAGCGTGGCGCGTCGTCGACATCAAAAAAGGCGATGCATACGACTACCTCGATGCCTGCCTCCTCGCTCGGGACAAGCATGGTCAGCCTCGTCCTCGCGCGGAAAAGGGAAACAAGGAAATTGCGCTGGGTCGCGTCATCTTCGAGTTCGCCGTGCGCACGCGACGCATTGAGGCGAACCCGTTCGCCAGCGTCGAGAAGCTGGCAACACAGAAAACCGACCGTTATGTGACCGACGGCGAACTCGCCCTCGCGGTCGAGGTCGGAAGGCGCATGGGTGGCCCTCAGCACATCGTCGCGTTGGCGCTCAAGACTGCGTTTCTCTGCGTGCGGCGCTCGGTCGAGGTACGCGGGTTGACACGCCAGCAAATTCGCGAAGACGGCATCGAGTGGCAGGCTGCGAAGCGGCAGCGCGGTGAGGCAATGAAGGTTGGCCTCATTGAATGGAGCCCGGCGCTCAGGGTAACCATCGACGAAGCGCTCGCCACTAAACGCCGTGAACTTGCGGGCGACTGGTATGTGTTCGGAAATATGAGCGGCGAGCGGTACACAAAGGGAGGCTGGAAGGCGACCCTCGCAAAGCTCATGGCCGAGTGCATGAAGGAGGCCGGGGACCGCAAGGTCGCGTTCACGAAGTTCTCCCTTCAGGACTGCCGCCCCAAAGGTGTCAGCGACAAGATGGCTCGAGGCGACCGCGATGTGGTCGACGCGACTATGCACAGCAGCGAGCGAATGGTGCGGCAGGTCTACGACCGGCGACGCGTGCGTATCGCCAAGCCGGCTGGCTGATTGGGAGGACGCGAAGTGTCGAACATCAATTCTGCGCACCCGGCAGGAGGGTCGAAGCCAGGCCCGAAGGGCAGGGTGCTGGAGCCCTACGCCAGGGAAGTCCTGCTCATGACCCGCGAGGGTCAGTCCATGCAGGACATCGTGAACTGGCTCGCCGAGCCTCCGAGAAGGGTGGCGATCACTCGCCAGGCTGTTCATCTCTGGGTGAAGGCGCGAATCAAGAAGTTGGTGAAGTTAAACGCCGTCTTCGCGGACACCGGGGTCGGCGGACCCTTCCAACAGAGTGATGTGGTCCCGATCTCCTTGTCGTCTGAGCGGATGTGTGTGTTGAATTCCACTGATCTCTGACCCGAGGGGGGTGCGGACAAATACTTGGACTGGTTTATGCCGTAAGTTCAAGACTCTCTCGGTACTCGATGGGGCTGAGAGAGCCCAGAGATATCTTGATCCGCTTCTCGTTGTACCAGCGGATGTAGGAGTCAATCACTTCAATGAATTTCTCAACGGTGGTGCCTCTCCAGTCCCGAGGGTAGAACAGTTCGGTCTTAAGTCGACCGAAGAACCCTTCGCAGGCCGCGTTGTCAGGTGAACAGGCTTTGCGAGACATCGAGCGGGTGAGGTTCGCATCGCTCATTCTTGCCAGCCAACCTGACCAGCGATAGTGGCCACCACGATCGGAGTGAACCACAGGCCGGTCGGTGGTTCCCACCACCGTCTCAATCGCGGCATCCAGCATCGTGTTGACGAGCTCGGCGTCTGGGCTGGTTCCAATGGTCCAGCTCACCACCATCCCATCGAAGCAATCGATCATGGGTGACAGGTACACCTTGCCAGCCGGGATCTGGAACTCAGTGATGTCAGTGAGCCACTTCTCATTGGGCGCCGCGGCCTGGAAGTCTCGGTTGATGATGTTCTCAGGCGCCGGACTGATCTCGCCTAAGTACGATACGTACCTGCGCTTTCTGGGCTTTGGAACGATGAGGCTTTCCTGCTTCATCAGCCGTTGCACCACCTTCTCCGAGATGGTGACGTGCTGCCTGTTTAGCGACGCATGCAGCCTGCGGTAGCCGTAGCAGCAGTGGTTCGTTTCGAAGATGTCGGCGATGGCACGACGCGCGTCAAGGTACTTGTCTGCCACCTGCGCACGGGCTCGGTGGTAGAAGTACGAGCTTCGCGCAAGATCCAACTGAGCCAGGAGCTCTGGCAGGGCATAGAGCACCTTGAGGGCGTCAACCAGCAATGTCTTCTCCCGGTTGGTCAGGAGATGCAGATCGACGCCCAGGCCTTTTTTTAGCAGTTCATTGGCCTTCTTCAAGAGATCGCGTTCGAGCTGCAGTTGGCGGATGTCGCGTTGCAGGGATTCGAGCTGTTGCTCCAGCTCCGCTCGCTCAGGTGATGGTGTTGGGTGGTTCTGGCGTTTCATGGATGCGGGCGCCTCGCGGCCGAGTAGCTGGTTCTTCCAGTTGTACAGCGTCGGCCTGCATACGCCCAGTTTTTCTGCCACGGCTTGCGCACCTTCCTGCCGCGTGCAGAGCTCCATGACGCCCGCCTGTTTCAATGTCTCGGAATATCTTCGCCGGCCGGCGGTGCCAACGGCGACTCTCCTGCTCTCAGGAAGTGCGTCGCGAATCCAGGCGGTCAACGTACCCCGGCCTGGGTATCCCAATGCCCTCATCGTTGCAGCAATGCAGCGATCATGCGCAAGGTAGTGCGCAATAGCCGCCTGCTTCTGATCCTGCGAGTACTTGGGAGGCCGGCCCGCATAGCCCTCAGGCAGAGCCGAACGTCGTTCGTACTCACGGTGCCAGCTCTTCAGGGCATTCTTGGTTGGGTAACCGAGTTGACGGATGGTTGCCCTGATGCGCTTGTCCAGCTTGATGTAGAGCTGGACCGCTCGAATTCTGTCTTCGTAGGAATACATGAACTACCTCCTGGTAGTCCAAGATTTCATCCGCACCCCCACTGGGTCAGTTTTCAGTGGAAGACAACACCGAAATGCATGGTCACAAGCGATTCACGATGGCCACCGACATCCAAGTTTATTTCTGTGATCCTCAGAGTCCTTGGCAACGCGGCAGCAACGAGAACACCAATGGGCTCCTCAGGCAGTACATGCCGAAGGGCATAGATCTCTCGGGTTTCTCACAGCTTCAGCTCAACGCAATCGCGAGACAATTGAATGAGAGGCCACGCAAGACACTTGGCTTCCGCACCCCCGCTGAAATGTTCAGCGAATCTGTTGCATCGACCGGTTGAATCCGCCACTCATAGCCGCCTTTGCTAGGGTAGCCGCAAGAGGCCATGCCCTCCCAGGATGGGTGCAGAAGCGCCACTCGGCTTGCGGATAGGTCCCTTGACGTGTCTCACAAGATCAAGCTGCTTGACATCGATCAATGCTCCGCAGCGCATGCGCGGACACAGTTGAGGCACATTGCGCCATCGGTTTTTTTGGAATAGTCCTTGCAGAACCCGCGTCATTCCTGCACCGAATTTCCAGTTTTTGGAACAGAAATCATGTCCGAGGCCGCATGAATGCTCAGTTCATCCTCCGGCCTGTCACGCCGGGGGTCGCGGGTTCGAGCCCCGTCCACTCCGCCAAAATTCCATGGGTTACGCGAGCAATCGCGTAGCCCATTTTGGTTTCTGGCCCCCCCGAATGCCTCACGCGGCCTCCATCTGCGGTGGGCGCTTTCCATGGCGCCGTGTGGCGCTGTCCCCCATGCGGAGGACAGACGGGCGAACGACCCTCCTCTAGATTGGCATCCATCCACGATGGAAGCCAATCACATGTTCATTCGAAACTGCTGGTACGTCGCCGCCTGGGCGCACGAGATCCCCGATCAAGGGCTGTTTTCCCGCGTCATTCTGGGCGAGCCCTTGCTCCTGTACCGCCTGTCCACCGGCGAGACGGTCGCGATGGAGGACCGGTGCTGCCACCGCCTCGCCCCCCTGTCCGCCGGTCGGCGCGAGGGGGACTGCGTGCGCTGTGGCTATCACGGGCTGAAGTTTTCACCGGAGGGGGCCTGCGTCGAAGCGCCTGGCCTCGACCGCATCCCCATCAAGGCAAAGGTGCGCAGCTACCCGGTGGCCGTGCGCAACCGGTGGGTGTTCGTCTGGATGGGCGATCCGGGGCTTGCGGACACCGCCTTGCTGCCGGACAACTTCTCCTGCGACCACCCCGAGTGGCACTACCAGCCGGGCTATCTGCACTATGAGACGCCCTACATGCTCATCTGCGACAACCTGCTCGACTTTTCGCACTTGTCGTACGTGCATGAGAACACCCTGGGCGGTTCCACGCGGATCGCCCAGTCCAAACCCGAGGTGCAGCGGGTGCCGCAGGGCATTCGGGTCACCCGCCACGTGCCGGACGTGCCGCCTTCCGCGTATTGGCGGTCGTTTCACGAGTTCGAGGGCAACGTCGACCGCTGGTTCGTCTACGACTTCCTGCTGCCCGGCACCCTCATCATGGACTCCGGTGGGCGGCCCACGGGCCAGGCCGAGGGCGACATGGCGGGCGCGGTCCGGCTGCACAGTTGCCAGACGCTGACGCCCGAGACGGCAACGTCCACCCACTACTTTTTCCAGCAGGCCTACCACGCCCCCGCGCCCATTCCCGAGACCACGGCCACCATCTTCCAGGGACTGCTTGCCGCCTTCGAGGAAGACCGCTCGATCATCACGGCCCAGTACCGCAACCTGCTTCTCGACCCTGCCGCACCCATGCTGCCCATGGCGATGGACCAGGCGCTGGTGCAATTCCGCCGCCTCGTGGACAGCGAACTGGCGAAGGAGCGCGGCAGCGCGCCTGCCCCCGCGACGGTCGTCGCTGGCTAGAAAAAAACGACACCCACCCACAGGAGACAACCCCATGATCCGCCGTGTTTTCATCCGCATGCTGGCACTCGCTGGCGTGGCCGCACTGCCCCTGACAGTGCTCGCGCAGGCGTCCGCCGCATTCCCCCAAAAGCCCATCCGCCTGGTGGCCTCCGCGGCCGCGGGCGGCGCCACGGACTTCGTCGCCCGAACGGTCGGCGAGCGGTTGTCCAAGCAGCTTGGCCAACCCGTGATCGTAGACAACAAGGCGGGGGCAAACGGCGCCCTGGGCGCTTCCGAGGTGGCGCGCGCGGCACCGGACGGGTACACCCTGCTGGTGACCCTGGGCGACACCTTGATCAACAACGTGGCGATGTACAAGACGCTGTCGTACGACCCGTTCAAGGATTTCAGCTACATCACGCAGGCTGTCCGCAGCCCGGCGGTGATTTCGGCGAACGCCGACCTGCCTGTCAAGAACATGGCCGACTTCCGGCGGTACGCGGCCGAGCAGCGCGGCAAGCTGACCTATGGCTCCTGGGGGCCCGGTGGCCTGGGCCACCTGGCGGGCGAACAGCTCAATCGCATCATCGGTGCAGAGATGGTCCATGTGCCGCAGCGCGGCGAGGCACCCGTGATGGCCGACCTGCTGTCGAAAACCGTCAGCGTGGGATTGACCTCGGCCGGGCTGGCCAAGCAGCACGTGTTGGCGGGCAAGGTGACCGCGCTGGCCATCATGGGCAGGGAGCGTTCACCGGCCCTGCCGCAGGTCCCGACCATGCGGGAGCAGGGTTTCGACGACCCGTTGTTCGATGCGGCCGTGTACATCGCCTTTGTCGCGCCCGCCAGGACGCCCGAGTCCGTGATGAAGAAGCTCGCCGACGAGATCCGGAAGGTGCTGGCAGATCCCGAGGTCGGGCGCTTGATGAACGAGCGGGGCCTGGACATCATGAACAGCACGCCCAGGGAGTTCGAAGCCAGCCACCGCGCAGAAGCCGAGGTGATCCTCAAGCGCATCAAGGATTTCGGGCTGGTGGCGCAATAGAAGGCGAGTGCCCGGCGGGTCGATCAGAGGCCTTTGGCCGGCTGGCCGGGTAAGTCCTATTGGTGCCCTGCGGGCGAGCTTTCAAACTGGCGGCGCCATGCGCTCCACCTGGAATGTCCTCACCCCACCGCCCGGCCACCCTGTGGACGCGGCGGCCATGAACCTCTTGCTCGATGTGCCGACGAGCACCGCGCCCGCGCGCGGCTTGCTGAACTTCATCAACGCCCACGTGGCGGTGGACTACCTCTCGCTGGTCGAGTACGCGGGGGCGGTGCCCTCGCAGGTGGATGGATGCACGCACCGCGACCACCTGCCCAACATCACGGGCGAGTGCTTTGCCCGCTACAAGCGGCAGTACAGCCAGCTCGACGAGGTCACTCACCTGGCCGGCCGGGTGCAGCAGGAGGTGCATCCCTCGCCAGACGTGACCGTGATGCACTATGGGCTGGATGACATTCCGGACATCTGCTGGCGGCAGGAGATTTTCGAGCACTCGAAGCTCACCGGCCGGCTCAGCCTGCTCTATGCGCCGGTGGCCCGCACCGCCTTTGTCATCAATCTCTATCGCGATGTGTCCTGCGGACCCTTCGCGCCCCGAGAGATCGACCGCCTGACCGCGATCGCGCCCATCCTGCGCAAGGTGCACCTCAACGCCCTGCACGTGCGACGGCAGCGCCTGCATGCGCAGGCGCGCAAGGCCCTGGTCGAGCAGAACCTGCTGCAGCGGGCACCACGGTTGTCGGGGCGCGAGCGCGAGGTCTGCGTGGGCATCGTCGATGGCCTCAGTGTCGATGCCATCGCCGCAGACATGGGCGTGGCTCCCTCCACGGTGCAGACGCTGCGCAAACGCGCCTACATCAAGCTGGGCATCGAGGCGCGCAGCGAGTTGCTGCTGCTCTCAAACTGAGCGCGGGCCTCAGAGGCACCAGGGCATGGGCGCTTCGTTGAGGCCCCAGTAGAAGCTTTTCTGGCTGGTGTATTCA
>NZ_JAHCKK010000053.1 GCF_026125825.1 Hydrogenophaga sp.
GATAGGAGACCGACTCTCTCAATCACAAAGCCAGTGCGGCATTGCGTTCGCATTGCGACGGTCAACGGTGACGTCGACCGAGCAGCTCACTCTTGACCGATGAGTCCAACTGAGCACGACGTACTGCAATCCGTGAGACACATCCGGCTCACTTGGGGACATGAACTCGGCGGATGGGATGCCCCTGTGCTTGGTGACCCCTTCAAACATGTCGGCTGCAAGAGCCCATGTTTTCTTGGCGTCAAGCATCGGACCAAAGAAGACATAGCCAAACATACCACCCAGCAGCAGAGCGGCGCTACCTAGCGTGATGAGGATGACGCGTTTCATGGAATGTTCACGTCTGGCCAATCTCTGACCTACCACGGCCAACAACAGCAAGCCGTTACTTCTATCGCTTTGGACCGAGACCAAAACGGGCAAGGCTCTGCAGGCGCTTCTGCCTGGCCTTCGCGCGAGTTCTGTTCGTTGATCGCCATCGTGCTCAGTTGTCGCGCTGAAACCTTGCATTTCTGAAAGCGTCGTACCGTGGCTTTCAGTCCGACCCACAATCCATGGTGGGCAATGACTCTCTTGGCAAACTGCGAGCAAGAGGCGCCGCCGGTAAGCACGCGATGAGCGCAACAGAAGCCTTTGCGCGGCGAGAGGTATCGCTGATAACCCTCGAGTGCCGAAACTGCGATGTCTCTCATGGGCTTTCTGTGAATATCCGCTTCTGGCCGATGGATGCCATCGTAGCCGAGGCTCGAAACGCGCTCGATGCGGACTATCCCGCCGTTGTCGCCCAACTTGTTGCAACCCCATTGGTGGCGAGGAGCGCGAACACAGAAAAAGCGCGGTCCGCTATTCGAATCTCGCCCTTGCCATGATGTTCAGAGAGGTAGTCAATGAGATCGGCGATTGCCATCACGTCACCCAACTTCCGATGAACCTCGACCAGAACCTCTTGGATGCCCCGGCTCTCGAATCGATGCACAACCACAGACAAAGCGCCTTCCTGCCGTAGGCGACCCGTTTCGTCCACAACATTCGTCCAATCCAGTTGCGCGCGATCGACGTTCGGGAACTTCTCCCTCATTTCTGCATGTATGCGACGTGCGTTCATAGAGCGTGAATTTCGGACCGGTTGAGCGGCCGCTTCGGGCCAATCGCGGCAGTCTAGCCGCGATACCGCTGTGCGCACGCTGTACGTCTTCATGACGACGACTGGATGGCTGCAATGTGGCGCAGATTGCACGTTCGATGCGCAAACACAACCAACGGCAATGGCTGCATAGCGGCGGTCGCCCGCCTCAATCCCAGCATTTGAAGCACAAGAAAAAGCCCGGCCACCAGCAAGGCGGCCGGGCTCAAGCTGCAAGTCCACAAGGAGACAACAACAGCAACTGCCTGGTGCCACATGCCGCTTGGCATCTGGCTCGGCATCAGTATACTGTACATAGGTACAGTATTTTCTGCCGCCACCACTTTTCCCGCTCCAGGACCATGCGCGCCACCATGACCAAGCTCCGTGCAGGCGGGCGGCTCTTGCCACCGGGCAGTGGCAAGGCCATGCGCGGCATGCTCTCCACCAAAAAATTCATCGGCGGCAACGCCTGGTTCAAGGTGCTCGAGTTCCAGCCCATGAACAGCTACCCCGGGCAGCATCAGCTGTACGAGCCGCGCCTCAAGTGGTGCGAGGCGGAGAAGACCGTGATCGTGTTTTCCGGCCTGGAGCAGGAAGACGGCGCGTGGGTGGTGCAGGAATGGGCGGTGGACGTGGCCCCTGTCGAGGAGACGCCGGTGGGCAAGGGCTGGCTCAAGCCACCGCGCCGGTACGAGCGCGACGCTTGACCACGCGCACCAGCGCCCCCAGCGTCAGGGCGCTGGCAGATGCGTCCGCGCCAGCCGGCAGCAGCCCGAGGAAGCGGGGCAGGGTGCCTCAAGGTCGCGGCACTATTGCTTACGGATCAATTGGGTTGCCCGAAATGAAGCATTTCGGATTCACTGGTTGAGTTTGTAGCGCGAATCCATTGGTTGGCTGTTGACGCAAGTCAAGAGCGGCAGTGCCTATTGCGCCGATGAGACATGCGCTGTGCATCTCGATGTGGTTTGGTGAAAGTTATCACGCTCGAGTGCGGTTTGTAGTATCGCGTGACGCGGCGTAAGCATGACTTAAGCTGATTTTTATCCAATCCTATTGTCATTTTACGGCGATGGTAAAAACATTTAATTCTCGTTGAATCATGTCGATATTGAATTACGTGGTGGAACTCATTCAAGAGATCCATGATGACGAAATGGCCATTGCTCGAAAGCGCGAGCTGCTCGCCACCGCCTGGGACGCATGCCGGGTGGAGAAGTCAGGGGCTTCGGCTGTCCCCTCCTCTGAAAACTGTTCGCCTGCCACCCCGGCCGAAGCGCTGCACGCTGGTGTGGGCGAACGCTGAAACGAGTTCACGAACATGTCCAAATTGCTGTTTTCAAGGCGTTTTTTTCGGGGCTTGTGGGCCGGCGTGGCCTGCGCGATGCTGGTGGGCACAGCTGCCGCAGAGGGGCTGCCGCCACCCAAAGGGCGGGTGGTGTTGACGGTGTCAGGCAACATTTCGCAGCCCAATCAGGGGAAAGTCGCCGCCTTTGACATGGCCATGCTCGAAGCGTTGCCGCAACACAGCTTCACCACGCGCACGCCTTGGTACGACCGCCCGGTCAAATTCACCGGCCCCTTGTTGTCAGACATTCTGGCGGCCACGAAAGCGCAGGGCAGACAAATCAATGCCAGCGCGATCAATGATTACACCATTCACATTCCCGTGGCCGACGCGCAAATGCATGGGATCATTGTGGCGCGCCTGTTGGACGATCAGCCGATGGCGGTTCGTGATAAAGGGCCATTGTTTGTGATTTACCCATTTGACAGCAAATCGGAATTGCGATCGTCGGTTTATTACGAGCGCTCAATCTGGCAACTGAAACGGATGAGCATCGAATGAACCGCCAACCCACCGGCTTTGCCGCCTGGCGTGCCCCGCAATGGGCACTGGCCATCACCGTTCTGCTCCTGGCGACCTTGACGCCTCTGGGCTGGTTGGGCTGGCTTCAGTGGCAGACGCTGCAGGACACCGAGACGCGCCAGGTGGACTCCATCATGTGGCAGGCGTACCAGCTGGAGCACGAGCTCAGCCGGCTTGACCAGGTGGTGCTGGAAGCGGGCGACCCCGGCTCGTCGGTGCAGCCCGAAGACCTGCAGGAGCGCTACGAGGTTTTTCTGAGCCGCATCAATCTCCTGTCAGGGATTCCTCGCCGGGACCTGCTGGATGCCTGGGGTGGGTTCGAGCCGGTGCTGAAGATGCTGCAGCAGTTCAAGGCGCATGCCGATCCTTTGATGGCGGACCCCGGGCGCCTGCTGCGCGATGCGGCGGCGCTTTCTGGCGTGCATGCCAAGGCGCACGAGCTTTCGCCCGCCTTGAGCGAGCTCACGCGCGAGGCGAACCGCGCGGTTGCGCGTTTCGTGGACGAGCGCAACGCCCAGTTGCGCCGCCAGAGTCAGTTGCTCATCGGGTTGGCCACGGTGCAGGTGGTGGTCATGCTGCTTTTCGTGGCGCTGCTGGTGCGGCATATTCGCCAGCAGAGCCGGCAGTACGCGAATTTGCAGCAATTGTCCAAGGACCTGGCCACGGCCAGGGATCAGGCCGAGGCGGCCAACCATGCCAAGAGCGTCTTCCTGGCGAACATGAGCCACGAAATCCGCACCCCCTTCCAGGGAATGCTGGGCATGCTCAAGCTGCTGGAAGACACCCGCCTGAGCACCGAGCAGCGCGATTACATCCAGACCGCCACCGATTCCGCGCAGCACTTGCTGGGCGTGGTGAACGACATCCTCGATGTGTCCACCATCGAGTCGGGCACGCTCACGCTGGCCCCGGCTCCGGTGAATCTCGGCGTCATGGCCAATGAGGTGACGAACCTGCTGGAGCCACTGGCCAACGACAAGGGCGTACACATGAGCTGCCATTGCGTGGAAGGCCTGCCCACATGGGTGATGGCGGACCCGACGCGGGTGCGCCAGATCATCTACAACCTGGTGAACAACGCCATGAAGTTCACCCAGCGCGGCAGCATCGAGGTGATTCTCGAAGCCGAGCCAGACAGGCCCGACGGGGTGCGCCTGACGGTGCAGGACACCGGCATCGGCATGGACAAGGAAACGGTGGAAAACCTGTTCACCCGCTTCTACCAGGCCGACAACTCCCTGCGCCGCCGCGTGGGTGGCTCAGGCCTTGGGCTGGAGATTTCGCGCACGCTGGCGCGCATGATGGATGGCGACATCACCGTCACGAGCGAGCCGGGCAAGGGCTCCATCTTCGTGGTGTCGCTGCGCCTGCCGCGCGCGCCGGCACCGAAGATCGACAAGGCCATGCTGATGGACGATGCCGCCTGGGAGCGCCGCCGCACGCCGGTGCGGCGACTGCGGCTGCTGGTGGCAGAGGACCACCCGGTCAACCTCAAGTACCTGAATCTGCTCATCGATCGGATGGGGCATGAGGCGGTCTTCTGCGAAAACGGTTTTGAAGCCTTGCAGATTCTCAACCGCGAGAGCTTCGACGTGGTGCTGCTCGATTACCACATGCCCGTGCTCGATGGCATTGCCACGACGCGTGAGATCCGCGCGTTGCCCTCACCGGCGAGCGAGGTGCCGGTGATCATGGTCACGGCCGACGTGGTGAACGACACCCGTCAGCTGGCGATGGACGCGGGCGTGACGCAGTTCGCCCCCAAGCCTTTGCAAGAGGCCGATTTGCGCAGGGCCTTGCGCCGCTGCGGTGTGCTCGAAGGCGGCATGGAAACCGTGCCGGCCGCGCTCGAGACGGCTCTGCGCACGGTGCGCAGCCCGAAGCAGCTCATCGACACCCAGGTTTATGCGGAGTTGCTTTCCATGATGCCGGCCGAGATGTTCAGCCAGCTGCTGGACATGCTGTTCAAGGCGCCGGAAGGCACGGCCCTGGTCTTGCAGCAGGCGCTGCAAGACGAAGACCTGGAGGCCATCGTGTACCAGGGGCACCGGTTGAAGGGCTCCTGCATGCTTCTGGGGCTTCGCGCGCTGACGGCCGTGTCGGGCGATATCGAGAAGTCGGGGCAGGCGGGCGACATCAAGGCGCTGCGCGAGCTCAAGGAGGTGTTGGCGGTGGACATCGCCGACACCGTAGCCGCCTTGCCGTTCATGGCCAAGTTGGCCGAGGAGGTCACGGTCTGATGGCCGTGGCTGGCATTCACTTGTTAGCAGGTAACTCCAAGAGATCGAAAATGCGTCAGAATTTTCCAGTCACCCAGCAAGATTTTTCGTTTCCAGCGGATGCGACGCTCATGTCCACCACGGATGCGCACAGCAACATCGCTTACGCCAACGATGCGTTTGTGGCGGTGAGTGGCTATCGGCGCGAAGAGCTTGAAGGCCAGCCCCACAACCTGGTGCGGCACCCGGACATGCCGGCCGAGGCATTCGAGGACATGTGGCGAACGCTCAAGGGTGGCGAGCCCTGGACCGGCCTGGTCAAGAACCGGCGCCAGAACGGTGACCATTATTGGGTCCGCGCGAACGCCACGCCGGTGAAGCGCGATGGCGTGATCACCGGGTATATGTCCGTGAGGACGAAGCCGACGCCAGAGGAAGTCGCCTCCGCAAGCAGCCTCTATGCGAAGTTCAAGGAAGGGCGTGCAGGGGACCTGCGGTTCCAGAAGGGGCTGATCACCCGCTCCGGCGTCATGGGGTGGACGTCTCTCCTGCAGACCATGTCCTCCGCATCGCGGGCCGTTCTGGCGCTGTTGCTGGTGACGGCGCTGGTCAGTGCGGAGGTCTGGTACGAAGGGCTCCACGGGACCGGCTTCGCTCAGTTCCTGCTGCTGTTCATCGCGACGATGGCGCTGGCCTCGCTGTGGATGCACCATCAGATTTTCAAGCCGCTTGCCAGGTTGCGTGAGCAGGCGACGAGCATTGCAACGGGAAATTTTCGCAGTTCAACGCATTTGAATCGCACCGACGAGATCGGCATGACGATGCGCGCCATCAGCCAACTGGGGCTGATGTTTCGGTGGGTTATCGACGATGTCCGCCAGCAGGTGCTCAACGCGAAGGTCGCCGCCTCTGAAATTGCCCAGGGGAACAACGACTTGAGCTCGCGGACCGAGCAGGCGGCTGCGAGCGTGCAGCAGACGGCGGCTTCCATGGAGCAGATGACCGCCACCGTGCGGACCAATGCCGAGACCTCCCATCAAGCCGCCCACCTGTCCACGGCAGCCAGTGGCGCGGCGGCCAAGGGAGGGCGGGCGGTGGAAGAGGTGATCGGCACCATGAATGAAATCGCGCAAAGCTCGAAGAAGATCGCCGACATCATCGGTGTGATCGATGGCATCGCATCTCAAACCAACATCCTGGCGCTCAATGCCGCTGTGGAGGCCGCGCGCGCAGGCGATCAAGGCCGTGGGTTTGCGGTGGTGGCGACGGAGGTCAGGTCGCTCGCGCAGCGAAGCGCCGAGGCTGCCAAGGAGATCCGCGGTCTGATCGCTTCCAGCGTCGACAAGGTCAACGATGGCTCCGCCATGGTGGATGACGCCGGCCGCACGATGAAGGAGATCGTGCTGGAGGTGGACCGGGTTTCGACCATGATTGCGGAGATCAGCACGGCAACGCGCGAGCAGAGCGAGGGCATCACGCAAGTGGCCACGGCCGTGGGGCACCTGGACCAGGTCACCCAGCAGAACGCGGCGCTGGTGGAGCAGAACGCCGCTGCCTCTGAAAGCCTGCGCACGCAGATGAGCCTGCTGGGCAAGGCCGTGGACGTGTTCAGCTGAGCGTCAGGCAGAGAGGGTGAAGTAGAAGGTCGCGCCCTGGTCCGGTCTGGCCTGCACCCACACGCGCCCGCCATGCCGTGCCGCGATGCGCTGCACGATGCTCAGGCCGATGCCTGTTCCCTTGAACTCGGTTTCGCTGTGCAGGCGCCGGAAGGGGCTGAAGAGTTGGTCCGCGTGGGCCATGTCGAAGCCGCAGCCGTTGTCTTTGACGTAGAAGACATCGCGGCCCGCTTCGGGCTCGCGGCCCACTTCGATGCGGGTGACGTCGCGGTTGGCGCAGAACTTCCAGGCGTTGCGCAGCAGGTTGTCAAGGATGCTGCGCACGAGCACCGGATCACCATGGGCCTTGAGGTCGGGGGCGATGCGCACCTCGGCCACCCGCTGGGGTTCGGTCTCCATCTGTTGCTCGATGATGTCCGCGGCGATGCTGCTCAGATCCACCTCGCTCAGCTGCGGAGTGACTTTGGAGAGGTGCGAGAGGTTGAGCAGGGCGTCGATGAGGTTGCTCATCTGGGTGCTCTTGGCGGCGATGCGCGCGATGAGCTGGATGCCCGCCTCGTCGAGCTGGGCGCGATGGTCCTCCAGCAGCACCCCGCTGAGGCCGGCGATGGCGCGGATGGGTGAGCGCAGGTCGTGCGCCACCGAGTAGCTGAAGGTCTCCAGCTCCTTGAGGCTTTCGCGCAGTTCGTTGGTGCGTTCGCCCACCAGGCTTTCCAGGCCTTCGTTGAGTTTGCGCAGCCGGATCTCCGCGTGCTTGCGCTCCGAGATGTCTTGCACCACGCCGCTGATGCGTTGCTCGGGCAGGGCGCTGGCGTCGATCTTGATCCAGCGCGAGGGCTTGCGGTCGCTCAGAAGGCGGAATTCTTCGCTGAATTTCTTCAGCGGATCGAGCGCCTCCCGGAATCGGGTGGCGACGAGGGCGCGGTCTTTTTCGTCGATGCCGGCAAGAAAGTGCTCGAGGGTGATGGCGTGTTCGGCGGACTGGTCGAGCAGTTCCGCCGTGCGTGGGTTGAGCTTCATGGCCGCGCTGCTGGGGTCGAACTCCAGGATGCCCAGGCTGGCGGCGTCCAGGGCCTGTTGCAGCAGGCGGCGGTTTTCCACCAGGGCCTCTTCCACCGCATGGCGCTCCAGCGCCATTTGAATGGTGGCATGCAGTTCGCGCTCGGAGAACGGCTTGATGAGGTAGCCGTAGGGGCGAGTCTTGCGCGCGCGCTCCAGGGTGGAGTCTTCGGAATAGGCGGTGAGGTAGATCACGGGCAGGGGGCCATCCTCGTTGAGCCGCGCGGCCACTTCGATGCCGTCCATGTCGCCTTCGATGTGGATGTCCATCAGCACGAGGTCGGGGCGGGATCGCGAGACGATGTCCAGGCTTTGCTGGCCGGAGACGGCCACGTGTGGCACGTCGTAGCCCAGCTGCGAGAGGCGCTGCTGCAGGTTGAAGGCCACGATGCTTTCGTCTTCCACGATCAGTATGCGAGCCGGTTGTTTCATGGCGCCGTCCCCAGTTGAAAGCTGAGCGAGAACCGCGTGGGGTTTTCGCGCTGGATGTCCAGTTGTCCGTGCAGCTGCTGTGTCAGGAGCTGGACCAGTTGCAGCCCGAGCGAGCTGGTGCGCGAGAGGTCGAGCGTGGGCGGGATGCCTTGCCCATCGTCGCTGATGCACAGCTCGATCTGCCTTTCGCCTTGTTGACGGATGTCCACCGAGATCTTGCCGCGTTGCTGGTTCGGGAAACCGTGCTTGAGGGCGTTGCTCACGAGTTCGTTGACGATCAGGCCGCAGGGTATGGCTTCGTTGATGGGAAGCTTGACGTCATGCGCGTTGATCTCGATGGCGACCTGTCCCGACATCGAGCCGTACGCTTCGGTCAGGCGCGGCAGCAGCTCACCCAGGAAGCGCTGGAAGTCCACCTGCGCGAAGTTCTGCGATTGGTACAGCGTCTGGTGGATGAGGGACATCGATCGCACGCGGTTCTGGCTGTCCCGCAGCATGCCGATGAGTTCGCTGTCGCTGCTCTTGAGGGCCTGGAGGTCGAGCAGGCTGTGGATGACCTGGAGGTTGTTCTTCACGCGGTGATGCACCTCGCGCAGCAGCAGCTCCTTTTGTTGCAGCGCGTCCTGGATGCGCTTCTCGCTGAGCTTGCGCTCGCTCAGGTCCAGGATCACCGAGAGGATCATCGGCCCCTCGCCGGTCTGCACCGGGTTGATGCCGATCTCCACGGGGAATTCGCTGCCGTCCTTGCGCAGGCCGCTGAGGTCGCGGCCCGCGCCCATGGGGCGTGCGTTGGTTTCGGCGAGGAAGCCTTGGCGATACCCGGGGTGGGCGTGGCGGTAGCGTGCCGGGATGAGCACTTCCACCGGGCGCCCGATGAGTTCGGCGGCGCTGTAGCCGAAGGTGGTTTCCGCGAGCTGGTTGAGGCGGGTGATCTTCCCAAGCTGGTTGACCACGATCATCGCGACCGGGATGCGATCAAACGCCTGTCCCAGGTACTCGTCCAGCTTTGGCCTCTGCTCCGCCATGCTGGGCATGGTATGCCAGTTGCGACGGGCTGCCTACTGCACAAACCCCATGGCTGTGTCACTGCAGCGTCCCGGCGCCACAATTGTGCATGGCGCCGAGCGGGCGGCTCCCCCCACTTTGTGGCCGCGCGAGCCTGCAGTGCCCCGCCCGGCTCAATCCGCCTTCAGCTTCACCGCCTGAAACACCCGCTGCAGCCGCTGTGCTTCGGCGCTGTAGAAGCTCTGTGCCTGCTTCAGCGGCATGGCGCGGGTGAGCGCCACGCCCCCGGCTTCGCGCGTGTACGCGCCGAACTCCGGCCCTTGCAACGCGGTGTCGATGGCCTTGTGCACGGCGCCCACCACGTCGGCGGGCGTCTGGCGTGGCAGGAAGACACCGGTCCACACGGTGTAGACGAAGTCTTTGAGGCCGGGGTCGATCTCGCTCAGGCGCGGCAGGCCGGCCACGGTCTTGTCGGCGGTGTGGGCCAGGGCGCGCAGCGTGCCGGCTTCGATCAGCTTGGCGGTGCTGCCGGCCATAGGCAGGAAGGCCACGTCCACCTGGCCGCCAATGAGGTCGTTCACGGCCGGTGCCAGGCCCTTGTAGGGCACGTGCATGAGCTGCTGCGTGCCGGTGAGCATCTTGAAGTGCTCGCCCATGAGGTGGTAGAGCGTGCCGCTGCCGGGGGTGGCGTAGGTCAGGGCTTTGTTGGACGGGTTCTTGAGGTAGTCCACCAGAGCCTGCGCGGAGTTGATCTGCAGGCTGGGCCGCACGACGAGCGCGATGTTGGTGTACGAGAGTTGCGAGACGAGCACGAGGTCGTCGGGCTTGTAGCGCACGCTGGGCATGGTCAGCGGCGGGAGGATGGGCTCGGCCACGGTGGTGAGCAGCAGGGTGTGGCCGTCGGCCGGGGCGGCCATCACCTTGCCCACGCCCATGGCGCCGCCGACGCCGGCGAAGTTTTCCACGATGACGGTTTCGCCCAGGGCTTTCTGCATCAGCGGCTGCATCACGCGCGCGACCATGTCGGCCGGGCCACCGGCGGGGAAGGGCACGACGACGGAGATGCGGCGCGCGGGGAAGGTGCCTTGCGCCTGGGCCGGGGGTGCGAGGAGGGTGCCGAAGGCCGGCGCGAGGGCGGCGGCGAGCAGGGAGCGGCGGGCGATCTTCTTCATGGTGTCTTGTCTCCTGGGTGGCGGGATGGTCAGGCGGCGGCCTTGGCCGGCGGGGTCGCGGGGCGGTGCTGTCGGCGCTGGTCGATGCGGTAGAGGCGCGTGGCGTTGCCGCCGAGGATGAGTTCGAGCGCGTGGTCGGGGATCTCGGGCATGTCGAGCGCGCGCGCGTGCTCGTTGATGTTCTGCACCGTCTTGTGAAAGGTCCACATGAAGGGGTTTTCCGAGCCGTAGAGCAGGCGCTCCCAGGGGTTGACGCAGCCGAAGTCGTGAATGAGCTGGTAGACGGTGCGCGGATGGTAGAAGCCCAGTGCGCTGAGGTCGGCGTGGAAGTTGGGGTTGCGCGCGACCACGCCCATGGCTTCGGCGGCGTAGGGGTAGCCCAGGTGGCAGATGACCACCTTCATCTTGGGAAAGCGCTGGCCCACTTCGTCGAGCAGCCAGGGCTGCTGCAGCTTCATGTCGGCGCCGCAGACGGGCGTGAAGCCCATGTGGAAGTGCACCGGCACGCCCAGGGCGCTGGCGGCTTCGTACAGGGGCTCGCAGGCCTTGTCGCGCGGGTCGAAGTGCGCGTAGGTGGGGTAGAGCTTGATGCCGCGGAAGTCGTGCTCGCGCACGCAGCGCTCCAGTTCGTCGGCGGCGCCCCAGGGGTCGATGATGGGGTCGGCGCTGCAGATGCCGATGAGCCGGCCGTTGGACGCCTTGACCTGCTGCGCCACGAATTCGTTGGGCACGTTGTAGGGGCGCTGCTCGGGCGGAAGCACGCGGTTCCAGTTGCCGGCGAGCACGCAGCACACGTCGATGCCAACTTCGTCCATGACGTGGACGAGCATCTCGCCGTCGCGGCGCTCGGATTTCACCTCGGTGCTGTGGTACCGGAAGCCGCGGTCGCTCCAGTTCTTGCGCAGCTCGCTGTAGATGTGCTGCGAGACGTGAACACCGGGCTGGCCCAGGTGGATGTGGTTGTCGACGACGAACATGCGGTCTCCTGATTGATGTCGGGCCAAAGTGTAGTCATCGAATAATTTGATGTCAAACTAATAGACGAAGAATGATCGCGGGGCTGCGTGCTATCCTGCCGGCTGCCCATGGCCGATTGCACCCCTCCTTCCTCACCCGCGCTCGACGCTTACGTCGGGTACCACCTTCGAAAAGCGCACAACCAGGCGCTGCGCCGCCTGGATCTCGCGCTGGGCAAGCTGCAGCTGACGACGGCCATGTACGGCGTGCTGGAGCTGTTGAGTTGCAATGTGGAGTTGCCGCAAGGCCAGCTGGCGCGCGGCGTGGGGCTGACGAATCCGTCGATGGTGCCGCTGGCGGACAAGCTGGCCGAGCGCGGCCTGATCGACCGCACGCGCCAGGCGCACGACCGCCGCACGGTGTACCTCAAGCTCACGCCCGAGGGGCGCAAGTGCTGGAGCCGTGCCGCGCGCATCGTGCGCGAGCATGAGGCGGCGCTGCGCGCCGCGCTCTCCGATGCCGAGACCGCGGAGCTGATCCGGCTGTTGGGCAAGCTCGGGGACTGAGCCCCGGCCCCGCCCGGGGCGTTCAGGCCAGCTCGGCCTCGATGGGGTTGCGCAGCACGCCCAGCGCATCCACTTCCACTTCCACCACGTCGCCCGGCCGCATGTAGAGCGGTGGCTGGCGCTTGAAGCCTACGCCGCCCGGTGTGCCGGTGACGATGACGTCGCCCGCCTCGAGCTCGGTGAAGCAGCTGATGTGGGCGATGAGCGAGGGAATGCTGTGGATGAGCAGGTCGGTGGTGGTGCGCTGCACTTCTTCGCCGTTGAGGCGGGTGACGAGGGTCATGACCTGGTCGGGGCGGATCTCGTCGGCCGTGACCATCCAGGGGCCGAAGGCGCCGGTGCGCGCGAAGTTCTTGCCGGCCGTCCATTGCGAGGTGGCGACCTGCCAGTCGCGGATGCTGGCGTCGTTGTAGCAGGCCCAGCCGGCCACGTGTTCCCAGGCAGCGCCTTCGGCGATGCGGCGGCCCGGCTTGCCGATGATGACGGCGATTTCGCCTTCGAAGTCGAGCGCGGGCGATTCGGGCGGGACGAGCAGGGCCTGGCCGTGCCCGGCCTGCGAGTTGGCCACGCGCAGGAAGAGCGTGGGCGCCTGCTGCGTGACCTGTCGGCCGGTTTCGCGCACGTGGTCGGCGTAGTTGAGTCCGACGCAGACGATCTTGGAGGGGCGGCCGATCACGGGGAGGAACTCGACCGCGTCGATCGCGATGCGCTCGGAGGCGGCGCGCGCGATGGCGGCGGCCTGGCCGAGCAGGCCTTGCGCGATCGCGCTCTGGAGGTCGGGCGCCTTCGCACCCAGGGCGGGGCGCAGGTCCACAAGGTGCTGGTCGTCGATCACGGCGCCGTAGGTGGCGCTGCCGCGGTGCAGGAAGCTGGCGAATTTCAAGAGTGGCCTTTGTCGTGGTGATTCAGTTCAGGGGGATGCCGGCGGCGTCGATGGCGCGTTTCCAGTAGGTGAATTCGGCCTTCCAGAAGGTGTCCATGGCCTGGGCGCCCATGGGGTCGGGCACGGCGCCGAGTTCGGTCAGCGTGCGCACCACCTCGGGTCGCGCGCAGGCTTCCAGCGTGGCTTTTTCGAGTTGGGCGACGATGTCGCGCGGTGTGCCCGCGCGCGTGAACACGCCGAACCAGCTGGCGTTGGAGAAGCCCTTGACGCCGGATTCGGCGAAGGTGGGCACGTCGGGCAGGGCGGGGGAGCGCTGGTCGGTGGAGACGCCCAGCGCACGCACCTGGCCGGAACGGATGGGGCCGATGACGCCGGTGATGTTGTCGAGCACGGCGACGATGCTGCCGCCCATGAGGTCCTGGATGGCGGCGGCCGCGCCTTTGTAGGGCACGTGTTCCATGGCGAAGTCGCCATCGCGTTTGAGCAGCTCGCCGGTGAGGTGCATCACGCTGCCGGTGCCGCCCGTGCCGTAGCTGGCGCGCTGGGGGTTGGCGCGCGCCCAGGCGGCGAATTCCTTGAGATTGCGCGCCGGGATGTCCTTGTTGATGATGAGCACGTTGGGCAGCTTGGCCACCATGGCCACTGGCTGGAACGAGCCGACGGGGTCGTAGGTGAGCGTCTTGGCCTGGGTGATGGGCGTGAGCACGGCCGAGGTGACGATGTTGGCGAGCAAGGTGTAGCCGTCGGGCGCGGCGCGGGCCACGTCGGCCGCACCGATGGCTCCGGCGGCACCGCCTTTGTTGTCGACAACCACGGTGCCCTTGAGCACTTCGGCCAGGTGCTTGGCGACCAGCCGGGAGACGATGTCGGTGGAGCCGCCGGCGGGGTAGGGCACCACCATGCGGATGGGGCGCTCAGGGTAGCCGGCGGCGCGGGCCAGGCCGCTGCCCAGCAGGGCGGCCAGGGCCGTGCCGCCGGCAACAACGTGGCGGCGGGTGAGGCCATGCGGGTGGTGTGCGTTCATGGAGCTTCTCCTGGTGGGGCGGGGGTGGAGGTGAGGGGTGTTCAGCGCAGCGACTGGCGCAGGTGGCGGATGGCATCGCCCTGGCGGCCGATCCAGGTGTCGTCGAGCGCGCGGGCGCGGCGGATCAGTTCCTCGAACACGCCGATGCCGCTCAGGCGGCCGAACACGTGGCCGTGGATGGAGGGGTTCAGGCGCACCGCGCCGGGCTCGTGGCGCTGCACGTAGTCCAGCCAGTCGTCGAACAGCTCCAGCATCTGGCGAGGCGCGTTGCCGTAGCGGATGGCGTGCGGCGTGTCGTTCATTTCCATGCCGCCGGGAAAGGCGGCGATCTCGCGCTCGCCCAAGCGCACGAGGTAGGGCAGGTCGTCGTTCATGGTGTCGCCGTGCCATTCGTAGCCTTCTTCGGCGAGCAGGCGCGCGGTGTTCACGCTGGGCGAGGCGCGCGGGCTGATCCAGCCCACGGGGCGCACGCCGCAGGCCTGTTCCAGCCGCTCGGTGGTGCGGCGGATGTTGGCGCGCTCGGCGGCTTCGTCGAGGTAAGCCGGGATCACGTCCATGCCCCACGAGTGCGCCACGATTTCGTGGCCGGCCTGCGCGATGCGGCGCAGCGTCTGCGGGTGGCGCTCGGCCAGCACGCCGCAGACCAGCATGCTGGTCTGGATCTGCTGGCGCTCCAGCACGTCGAGGATGCGGTGGATGCCGCGGCGGATGCCGTACTCCACCCAGCCGAGGGCGTTCAGGTCGGGCGTGCCGGGCTTGAGCGGGTTGCCCATGGGGCCGAAGCCGGGCCACTGGTCGTCGGACCAGCCTTCGAGCGCGACGCGAAAGAAGATGCCGAGGCGTTTGCCACCGGGCCAGCGGAAGTCGGCGGGAGGCAGGGTTTCGATGGCACCGGCGTGCACGTCGAGTTTCTGGGGCATTCGGGGCTCCGGGTTCCAACCGCAAGGCGCCAGTGCCTTGCCTGATGGGACCCGAGCTTACGGAGTCGGGTGTGCAACCACAAACGACTTCTTTTGCACGCAGCGTTGATCTACACGCAACGCTGGTGGCGCGGCGTCAGGGTGCCGCGCGACCCACTTCGGCGAGGTGCTTGAGGAAGGCCGCCGAGGCCACGGGCAGCTTGCGCTCGGAGAGCACGCAGACGTCGATGCCGCCCTGGCAAAGCAGCGCATCGTCCAGCGGCACGCCCACCAGTTGCTCCATGGCCAGCTCGTTGCGGATGGACATGTGCGAGAGCAGGGTGATGCCGCCACCGTTGCGCGCGAAGCCGCGCAGCACGGCAAGCGAGTTGGCTTCGAGCGCGGGCGTGATGTGCACCTTGGACATGTGGCTCTGCAGGTCGATCAGGCGGCGCACGCCGAAGCTGCTGTCGGGCAGGGCCAGGCGTTGCCCGGCGATCTGCGAGAGGGTGAGGCTCTTGCGCCGCGCCAGCGCATGGGTCGGTGCCATCACGGCCAGCAGGGGCGCGTGCAGGTGCAGGGCCGAATGCATCTCGGGCTTGGGCTGCAGGTTGAAGACCAGGCCGATGTCGGCCTCGCCGCTGGCGATGCCGTTCTCCACCGCGCCAGTGCCCGTGATGCGCAGGGAAAAGGTGATGTTGGGGTAAGCGTCCTGGAACTGGGCGATGGCCGGTGCGAGGAAGTCCGAGGCGTAGCCTTCGACGGACAGCAGCGAGACGTGGCCACGGTGCAGGTTCTGCAGCGCGTCGAGTTCGGAGCGCATGCGCTCGATGCCGTTGAGCGAGTCGCGCACGTGGTTCAGGTAGACCTTGCCGGCGGCGGTGAGCACCATGCCGCGCGCGCGGCGCTCGAACAGGGTGACGCCCAGGTCTTCCTCCAGCTTCTGCAGCTCGCGGCTGAGCGCCGAGGGCGTGACGAAGAGCCGCTCGGCAGCGGCGCGGATGGAGCCGCTTTGCGCCACTTCGAGGTAGCGCAGCAGGGAGGTCTGCAGGATCATGCGGCGATTCTAGGATTCGTGTTGCGCAAATGGCAACTCAATGTTCAAAACAAATCGTTTGTTGAGACGCCAAACGGCAGGCACATTTGCGTTTCCCAAGTTTTCCGCACACAGGAGTTCCCATGACCAAACAAGTGATCTACAGCCCCAAGGTGACCCGCACGAAGGCGCCCCACGCCCATGCCGTGCGCACGGGCAACCTCGTGTTCGTCTCCGGCTGCCCGGCCTACCACGGCGAGATGCAGCTGGCCAAGGGCGATTTCCCCGCGCAGATGCGCCAGTGCATGACCAACCTGCAGAACATCCTGGAAGAGGCGGGCTCTTCGCTGGCCCAGGTGGTGAAGGTCAATGTGTTCCTGGACCGCCGCGCCGACTTCGACGAGATGAACGAGATCTACCGCGAGTTCTTCGGCAACGACCCGCAGACCTGGCCGGCGCGCACCACCGTCGAGGCCCGCCTGCCGCGCAAGGATTTCCTGCTGGAAATCGAATGCGTGGCCGAAGTGGCGTGAGTCCCATGGGCAAGATCGAAGCGCGCCTGGCGGAACTGGGCATCGTGTTGCCCGATGCGCCCGTGATCAAGGCCAACCCGGCGCTGGTGCCGGGCGTGGCAGTGGGCAACCTGTTTTTCTGCCAGGGGGCCCTGGGGCACCACAACGGCGAGTTCCCCTACCTGGGCAAGGTGGGCGACAAGGTTTCGGTGGACGAGGCCTACCAGTCGGCCCGGCTTTGCGCGATCAACCACCTGGCCCAGGCCAAGGCGGTGCTCGGCGACCTGGACCGGATCGTGCGGGTGGTGCAACTGCTGATCTACGTCAACGGCGCGCCCGGCTTCGAGCGCGCGCCCTACGTCTCCAACGGCGCGTCGGATCTGTTCGTGGAGGTGCTGGGCGCCGAGCGCGCGGCGATGGCGCGCGCCAGCCTGAGCGTGCCCGACCTGATCTACACCGCGCCGGTCGAGACCATCTGCACTTTCGAAATCCAACCCTGACCCCCTACCCCTCACCCCGCGCAAAGGAACACCGCCATGCAAAGACGCCATCTCATCCAAGCCCTGGGCCTCGGCAGCCTCACGTCGGCATGGCCGGCTTTTGCCGAGGCTTTCCCCTCCCGCCCCATCACCCTGGTGAGCCCCTGGGCCGCGGGCGGCACGAACGACTTGCTGTGCCGTCTGCTGGCGCGCGAAGCCGGCGGCGTGCTGGGCCAGCCCATGGTGGTGGACAACAAGCCAGGCGCCAGTGGCGTCGTGGGTACCACGGCGGTGGCCCGCTCCAAGCCCGACGGCTACACGCTCACGCTGGGCAGCACACCCGGCTACGCGACCGCGCCGGCGCTGTACCCCAACCTGCCGTACGACCCACTCAAGGATTTCACGCCCATCATCGGCGTGGCGACCGTGCCCAACGTGCTGGTGGTGCCGCCTTCGCTGCCCGTGAACTCGGTGCAGGAACTCATCGCCTACATCAAGGCGCGGCCCGGCCAGGTGGCCTACGCCTCGGTGGGCAACGGCTCCACGCAGCACCTGTGCGCCAAGCTGTTCGAGCGCATGACCGGCACCGAGATGATCCACGTGCCCTACAAGGGCACGGCACCCGCCATGCAGGACCTGCTGGCCGGGCGTGTGACGCTGGCGTTCGAGAACATGCCGCCGCTGCTGCCGCAGATCCGCAGCGGCGCGCTCAAGGCGCTGGCCGTCACCTCGGCGCAGCGCGTGGCGCAGTTGCCCGACACGCCCACGCTCGCGGCCTCGGGCCTGGCCGATTTCGGCGCGTCGGTGTGGTACGCGGTCTTCGCGCCTGCCGGGGTGCCCGCGCCGATCGTGACGCAGCTGCAGAACGCCTTCTCGCACGCCTTGCGCCAGCCGGCGGTGACGACGCAGCTCGCGCAGCTGGGCCTGACCACGCTGGCCTCGGACGCCGCGGCCACCAAGGCCTTCGTGCAGGCCGATGCCACCAAGTGGGGTGGCATCATCCGCTCGGCCGGCATCACGGCGGATTGAAGACACCACAGCTGCACCAGGAGCGGACCTCATGAATGTCAAGGAACAGGCCGACGGGCGCCTGGCGGGGCGAACGGCCCTCGTCACCGGCGCGGGCAAGGGGCTGGGCCGCGCGATCGCGCTGGGCTTTGCCGCCGCGGGGGCCGACGTGGTGCTGATGGCGCGCACGCTGGCCGATCTGGAGGCGGTGGCGCGCGAGGTGCAGGCGCTGGGCCGCCAGGCCCTGGTGGCCGTGGCCGACGCCACCGACTCGCGGCAGGTGGACGCGGCGGTCGAACAGGCGGTGGCGCGCTTTGGCCGCATCGATGTGCTGGCCCATGCGGCCGGCGGCAGCCTGCGCAAGCCCAGCGTGGAGGTGACCGACGGGGAGTGGGACGCGGTCATCGCGGCCAACCTCTCGTCCACCTTCAAGGTGTGCAGGGCCGTGGGCCGGCACATGCTGGCGCAGGGCGGCGGCTCCATCATCAACCTCTCTTCCACCGCCGGCATGCGCGGCCGCGCCGGCAATGCGCCGTACTCGGCAGCCAAGGCGGCCGTCATCAACCTCTCGCGCGCGCTGGCGATGGAGTGGGCCCCCAAGGGCGTGCGCGTCAACGTGCTGGCGCCCGGGCGTTTCCTCACGCCGCTGACCGAGGCCGAGATGTCGGTGCCCGAGAAGTACGCCGCCTTCGTGCGCCAGGTGCCCCTGGGCCGCATTGGCAAGCCCGAGGAAATCCAGGACATCGCGGTGTGGCTGGCCTCGGACGCCTCGGCCTACGTGACCGGCAGCACCATCACGCTGGACGGCGGGCAGACGCTCGCCTGAGCGCCGGCTTGCCATTCTTTGAATTCCGCGCCCCGGCGACACGGACGGGGCGGGAGCCTTCCTGTCGCTTCACCATGCCAACCCCGTTTTCGAACATCCTCGCACTCAAGGACTTCGCCCCGCTGGCGCAGCGCCGCCTGCCCCGGCCCATCCACGGCTATGTGGCGGGCGCGGCGGAGGACAACGTCTCGCTGCGCCGCAACCAGGAGGCGATGAACGCCTATGGCTTCGTGCCGCGCGTGCTGGTGGACGTGTCGCGCCGCACGCAGCAGCAGCCGCTGTTCGGCACCACCTACGCCAGCCCGTTCGGCATCGCACCCATGGGCCTGGCCGCGCTCTCGGCGTACCGGGGCGACATCGCGCTGGCCAGGGCCGCGCGCGAGGCGGGCATTCCCGCCATCCTGAGCGGCTCGTCGCTCACGCCGCTGGAGGAAGTGGCCCAGGCCGCGCCGGGCACATGGTTCCAGGCCTATCTCCCGGGCGACGAGGCGCGCATCCTGGCGCTGCTGCAGCGCGTGCGCGGCGCGGGCTACGAGACGCTGGTGGTCACGGTGGACATCCCCGTGAGCGCCAACCGCGAGAACAATGTGCGCAATGGTTTCTCCACGCCGCTGCGCCCCAGCCTGCGCCTGGCATGGGAAGGGGTCTCACACCCGCGCTGGCTGCTGGGCACCTTCGCGAAGACGCTGTGGCGCCATGGCATGCCGCACTTCGAGAATTCGTTCGCCGAGCGTGGCGCACCCATACTCTCCAGCAACGTGCTGCGCGACTTCTCGCACCGAGATCACCTGGACTGGTCGTTCGTGCAGCGCATCCGCGCCTTCTGGCCGGGGCCGCTGGTGATCAAAGGCATCCTGAGCGTGGCCGATGCGGCGAAGGCCAAGGCCCTGGGCGCCGACGGCATCGTGGTTTCCAACCACGGTGGGCGCCAGCTCGACGGCGCGGTGGCCCCCATGCAGGTGCTGGCGCGCATCGTCGACGCCGTGGGCGACATGCCGGTGATGGTGGACGGCGGTTTTCACCGCGGCTCGGACGTGCTCAAGGCGCTGGCGCTGGGCGCGCGCTTCGTGTTCGTGGGCCGCCCGTTCAACCACGCGCTGGCGGTGGCCGGGCAGCGCGGCGTGGCACACGCGATCGAACTGCTGCGCGCCGAGATCGACCGCAACATGGCCATGCTGGGCGTCACCGACTGCGGGCAATTGAACCGCGATCTGCTGCTCGCGCCGGCGCCGCTGTAGGGCCGTTTACTTCGCCGGGGTGGGGCGCTGGTCCACGGAGACCTTGAGCGCCTGCGCGGCCTGCAATTGCTCGCGCAGCGCCGGCAGGTGTTTGGAGGCAAAAGCCTTGACCTCCGGGTCGCGCGACTCGAGCGCGGTCTTTTCGTACAGGGGGATGGCGCTCTTGTACGCCTCCACGCCCATCTGGTTGAGGTAGCGGCGGTCGAAGGTCTCGTCGCCCAGGCCGGCGATGATCATTTCCTTGCCCTTCTGCAGCATCGAGGGTTCGGTGGGCAGCTCCTCCTGCTTGGCTGAGGCGAGCGTGCGCAGCTCTTCGCCGACCTCGGTGTGTTCGTCGACCATGCGCTGCGCGAAGTCGCGCACCTTGGGGTTGCGCGCCTTGGTCAGGGCCAGGCGGCCGGCCGAGACCTCGGCGTGGCCGTTCTCGGCGGCCTGCTGCAGAAAGTTCTTGTCGACAGGCGCCAGGCCTTGAGCGAGGGCCGCGCTGCTCCACAGCAGGGTGGTGAATGCCAGGGCGGTCAGGGGGCTGGCTCGGTGTGTCATGCGGGGGCTCCTTGATTCCGTTGGGGAGCCCATGGTTGGGCAAGTGGCATGCCTGTGCGCCCAGCTGAGCGCAGGCGCGCCGTTTGCCCCTGTTGACCACCATGAGCCGAACCATCCGCCTGCCTCCGTCGCCCCCGCCGCCCGGGGATGGCACGCCCGATCCGCGCGATCTGCTGGCCTCAGTGGCCGGTGAGGAAGACCCGGGCGCCGCGCTGGATGCGCCGGTGCCGCCTCCGCGCGCGCCGCTCAGCGGTGCGGCGGCTGGCGGCTCACCAGGCGGGCCGCCGCCAGGTCCCAGCCGCCCCAGCCGCAGTTCTTGAAAAACACCGGGCCGCGCACGGGGCGGGGCGACGCGAGCCAGTCGGCCAGGCTGGGCACTGCAGAGACGTCGATGCCCGCCTGCAGCAGGTCGCCGGCTTCGTGGTCGGCGTCGCGCGTGTCCACCACCAGCGTGCCGCGCGCGGCGATGTCGCGGCACACCTCGGGCGCCCATTCCACCATCTGCGGTGTGTAGGCCCCCACGGCGCTCACAAACGCATCGTCGCGCGGCGCACCGCGCAGCACCACCTGGCGGGCCGGCGTGGTGCTTACCACGAGGGGGCAGTCGGCCAGGGCAGCATCGGCATCGTCCACGCGCCGCGCGTCCAGGCCCAGGGTGCGGGCGTGGGCCACGAGCGCGTCGGCGCTGGCCGCGTGGCGCGAGGCGATGCGCACCTCGCGCACCCCCAGGCCGCTGGCAAAGGCTTCCAGGTGCGCGCGGCCCTGCACACCCGCGCCGACGATGAGCAGCGGGCCGTCGCGCCGGGGCGCGAGCAGGCGCGCGCCCAGCAGCGAGACGGCGGCGGTGCGGCGCGCGGTCACGGTGGGGCCGTCGAGCAGGGCCGTGCGCTGGCCGGTGGCGACGTCGAACACCACGATGTCGCCCTGGATGCTGGGCAGACCCCGCGCGCCGTTGTCCGGTATCAGGGTGATGAGCTTGGTGATGGCCACGCGCGCGTCGACAGCGGGCATCGCGAAGAGGGTGCCGCCACCGGGCAGGGCCTGCACGATGCGCGCGGGCACCACCACCGTGGGGTCGCGCAGGAGCGCCTCGATCTCGTCGGCCAGCTCGGGGTAGGGCAGCGCGGCGGCGGTGGCGCTGGGGCTCATTTCATGCGGTAGCGGTAGACCCCGTCGGCGCCGGTTTCGCGCACGGCCTCGCCGCGCGCGAGCAGGTGGTTGAGGTGGGCCACGCCTTCGCCGGTGGCCATGCCCAGCAGCTCGCCGTTGCTGTCAATGGCGCGCGCGAACAGCGCGCCGAACACGTCCACCGTGCGCTTGGGCGATTCGCCCAGGCTGCGGCGCAGGCGCTGCAGACCGCGCTCATGGCCTTGGGCCAGCCGGTCCAGCCGCGCGTGCAGGCCGCGAAAGGGCTCGCCGTGCGCGGGCAGCACCAGCAGGTGATCGCCCAGCGAGCTGCGCAGGCGCTCGATGCTGGCGATCCAGTCGCCCAGCGGGTCGGCGTCGGGCTCGGTGGGGAACACGCTCACGTTGGACGAGATGCGGGGCAGCACCTGGTCGCCCGAGACGAGCACGCCGAGTTCGTCGCTGACCAGGCAGGCGTGTTCGGGCGAGTGGCCGCGGCCGATGATGACGCGCCAGTCGTGCGCGCCGATGCGCAGGGTTTCGCCGTCGCTCAGGCGGCGGAAGCTGTCGGGCAGCGTGTGCATGTACTTGCTGTAGCCGCCGAAGCGGGTGCGGTAGATGTCCAGCGCTTCTTCGTTCCAGCCCATCTGGCGGTAGAAGTCGATGGCGTCCTGCGGTGCTTCGCGCCCGGTGTCGGCCACCAGCGTGCGGCAGGTGAGGTACTCGAGCCGCGTCATCCACAGCCGGCACTGGAACTTGCGCGTGAGCCAGCCCGCCATGCCGACATGGTCGGGGTGCATGTGGGTGCAGAAGACGCGGGTGATGCGCGCGCCCTGGGGCGTGGCGGCCAGCGGCCCCTCGGGTGCGGTCAGCTGCCGCCAGGCGGCCAGTGCCTCGGGCGTCTTGGTGCCGGTGTCGATGACGGCCCAGCCGGTGCCGTGTTCGTCCTCGTCGGCCACGGCCCAGAGGTTGATGTGGTTGAGCGCGAACGGCAGGGGCATGCGCAGCCACAGCACCCCGGGCGCGACCTCGCGCACCTGGCCGGGCGCGGGCGGCTCGCCACACGGGTATTGCAGGGCGTAGGGGGTGTCGGGGGCGGTGGCCGGATCGTCCGGGCGGCCGTCGGAGGTAGGGGCTTCGGGCATCGGGGCATTATTTCAGAAGGCCCCCTGGCGCGCTGTCACCCCGGGGTTCACACCTCGCGCGCGCCGGCCCACCAGCCGCTCATGAGGCTGGCGGGCTTGGTGCAGGCGCACACGCGCGCGCTGCACTCCCAGGCCTCCACCTGCACGTTGAGGCCGGCGAACACGCCATAGCCGGCGCCGGCGCGGATGACCTCGTGGGCGCTGAGGCTCTCGCCCGCGCGGATCGCGCCTTCGGCCACGATGGAGCGCCCGGCCTTGATGCCCCAGCCCGCTTCCAGGTGCATGGCGGACTCGATGGTGCCGCCGGCCTGGATGCCATCGCCTGCGCGGATGCTGTCGCGCGCCGAGAGCCGGCCGCCCACCACCAGGCTCTTGCCGCATTCGATCGGGCCCTGGGTGATGAGGTCCTGGCCGACGTGGGCGTTGCCGGCCACGTGCAGCGGTCCGCCGCACCACAGGTCCCAGGCCGCGCGGATGTCGCCGCCGCAGCGCAGCTGCTCGCGCGCGTCGATGCCCCAGGCGGCCCGGATGTGACCGGCGGCCTCCAGCGAGCCGTCGCTGCGCACGCTGCCGCCCGCCCTGATGTCGTCGCCCGAGACCAGCGACTGGCCGACCACGATGCTGCCGCCAGCCTGGATGCCGCGCCCGGTGCGGATCAGGGTATCCACCTCGATGTTGCCGCGCACCTGCAGCGAGCCGGCGAAGACCACGGCCTCGGCGGCCACGGCGTCCACTTCCAGCACGGCGTTGGTCGGTCCGAACTGCGAGAGCAGCCAGCAGGCGTCGCTCACGCGGCCAGCCTCGACCAGGGCATCGAGCAGGTCCTGGTAGTTGCTGCCGTTTTCATGGTGCCGCAGGAACCAGCGAAAGCCATCGGCGCAGGGCTGTTTGGTCTTGATGAACTGTTTGGTGAGGTCCATGGCCGGTCTCATCCCTGGCTCGCCATCATGGGCACGGGTTCGGCCAGGCCGTCGATGGGCACCACCAGCACATCGCTCTCGGCCCATTTGGCCAGCCGCTGGGCCACGCTGCCGGTGAGAAAGCGCGCCAGGGCCGATGCGCGCCGCTTGCCGACCACCACCAGCTCGGCGCGGGTGGCCTGCTGCTGCACGGCGGTCTGGTACGCGGGGTCGCCGTTGCCCACGTCGAAGGCCATGGCGCTGCCGGCCATGCCCAGCGTGCGGGTGAGCTGCACCAGCCGGTCCTTGGCCTGCTGGCGCGAGTCGAGGCGATTTGCGCGGATGGCCTCGAAAGAGACGTCTGCCGAGCGCAGCTTGGATTCCTCGATCGTGTCGATGGCGTGGAACAGCTTGAGTGCCGAGGGGCTGGCGAGCTGGCGCGCGAAGGCGATCAGGTCGCGCGAGCGCGGCGTGAGGTCCACGGCCACCAGCACCTGCTCGTAGGTGCGCGCGGCCGCCTGCTTGACCACCAGCACCGGGCAGGGGCTGTCGTGCACGAACTGGTCGAGCGTCGTGCCGCGGTAGAAGGTTTTCCAGCTGCGCTGCCACAGGGGGCCCATCACCAGCAGGCTGGCGTTGCCACATTCCTGCACCACGTCGTCCAGCGTCACCGGGTTGCGTTCCAGGGCCACCGCCCGGATGCCATGGCGCCGGGTGAGTTGCCGCGCGCGTTGCGACAGGCGCGCGATCGGGTCGGAGAAGAAGCGGTGGGGTTCTTCCGCGAAATGGATGAGGCGCAAGGGCGCGTTGTGTTGGCCGGCGAGGAGCGCGGCCCGATCCAGTGCGTGCTCGGACTGTGTCGTGAAGTCGGTGAGGGCGAGAATGGAATCGAAGGTCATGGGACATCCTGGACGTGCGGGGGCCTAGCCCATGGCGCGGGGCCGATGGGCGCGTGACGGAGCGGGGCGCGGCAGCGCGCGGAAGGACTACGTGGTGTAGTCGCCGCTGGCCTCGGGCTGGAACAGCAGCTCGACGACCTCGGCCTCGCAGGCGTCGCCGTTGGGCGTGCGCCAGCGCGCGGTGGCCCCCACGCGCTGGCCGAGCAGGCTGGCGCCCACGGGCGAGAGCACCGAGATGAAGCCCAGGTGGGGCTCGGCATCGGCGGGGTAGCACAGCGTGAGCTTCTGGCGCTTGCCCGTGGCGACGTCTTCGAGGATGACTTGCGAGTACATCGTGACGACATTGGCCGGCACCTCGCGCGAGGGCACGAGGTCCAGCGAGTCCAGCGTCTCGGCCAGCTCGGGCGGCATCTTGCCTCCGCGCAGGTTGTTCAGGCGCGTGAAGTCGAGTTCGGTGAGCAGGCGTTCACCGGTCAGGGTCTTGTGCATGGAGCACTCCATCTGGTGCGGCCATGCTGCGGATGTGCAGCGGCCACGATCGCGCTGGGCTGGGGCCCGGCGATAGATGGTTGCGCAAAAGGGAGGAGGGGGTATCGCCGGGCTTAGGAATGTGCGGCCGGCTGGCGCAGTCCCGCCGTGCCCATCAGCTTGCGACCGGCCACGGCCGAACCTGCCATCAGGGGCAGGCGCGCGTGGCGGTTGAAAGTGAGGGTGGACCGGGATGCCATGGGGGGTATTGTAGGCGCGGTGCCCATTCTGGCAAGGCTTGTGCGGTTGTTCGTCAGCGGCGCGGGTCCTTGCGCGGGGCGGTGGGCGAGGAGGGTGGTGCTTTCTGTGTCGGGGATTCGCCGCCCGCGCCAGGCACGTAGCCGGCGCGCTGGCCCGCGTCCAGGCCGGGTGTGGCGCGCATGTCCGTGTCCACCTGACCGTCCTTCAGATCCTGGTGCGCCTGTTGCATTTCGGGGTCCGGCGCTTGGGCCGTGCTGTCGGTGGATTGGTCGCGTTCGTGCGGCAACTCCAGGTGGTCGTCGGCTTCGCGCCCGGGCGTGGACCCAGGTGCGCGCGGTGTGCGGCTCACCGGGTTCGAGGGATCGCGCTGGGGCGCGCCGGAGGGCCGGGGTGGTGCGGCTGCGGGGGGCTGGCTCATCGGGAGGCTCCTGGGGCGTGGGGGTGTCCACCCTGCAGCCTCGGCAAGCCATGTGCCTGCCAAAGGATGGGCCGTGTGGCGCGCAGGCACCCGACTTGCCCCGATTCACAGGCGCAGGAGGTCTTGCGCGCCATCAGGAGATCACCATGAAAACGCTGCTTTCTTCCCGTGTGGTGCTGGGTGCCGCGGTCGCGACCACCTCGCTGGTGCTGCTTGCCGGCTGCGACCGTCGGCCCACCGACGTGCCACCACCCACGACGAGCGAGATGGAACGCGACCGCGATCGCACCAGCAATCCGCCGATGCCCCCCAGCTCGCCAGCCATGCCGGCGCCCGGGGCGAACCCGAGCCCGCCGGCGAGCTCGCCGGCCACGCCCGCGCCCGGCGGCACGACGCAGTAAGGCGCTTGGCCGCGCGCCCCGGGGCGCGATGTGGCCGGCTCAGTGGCGCCGGGGCTGTTTGGGTGCGGGTGGCGCCTTGCCGCCGGCCTTGCGCGCTTCCGACAGGCCGATGGCCACGGCCTGCTGGCGGCTGCGCACCGGGTCGCCAGAACTGCTTTCGAGTTCGCCTTTCTTGAACTCGTGCATCACCTTCTTCATCTTGCGCTCGGTGATGGCCTCGGGCTTGATGCGGGTGGACGTGCTGGTCATGAGAGGTCTCCTCAAAGGGTGAAGGTGCGAATGCCGGGCGAACGGCGTACCCGGTGCCACCCGGTGGAAAAGTCGGGGAAAAGCCGGGGGAAAGCCGGGGGAAAGCCGGGGGAAAGCCGGTGAACCGGCCCTTCTTGCCGCAAAACAGGCACACGCCTTGCCCAGGAGGGACTTCCATCTACAGATCCACCGACAGGAGTCCCCGATGACCAAGGTTCACGCTCACGTGCCCGACGTACCCAAGCCCACGCCGCCGGTGCCGCCCCCACCGCCACCGGGGCAGCCGGTCGTGCCGCCGGAGACGCCCACCCAGTTGCCACCGGACATCCGCGAGCCCGAGGTGCCCGATGAGCAGACCCCCCCAGCGGGCGACCCGCCCCGGCAGCCGACGCCCATCGTGTCCCTGCACTGACCTGGCCGAACTTCAACCGGCGCGCGCGCCCGCCTGGAGACCGGTGAAACGGTGGCATCATGGGCGCCGTTTCGATGCACGAGACAGCCCGTGGGTGGGCGCAGACCAAGGAACCGCAAGAGATGACCCATGTCCTGATCGTGGACGACGATGTTGATGCTTCCGCGATGCTTGGCGAGTTGATCGCCATGCAAGGCCTGACCGTGGCCACCGCGAACACGCTGCGCGATGCGCGAAAACAGCTGGCCTTGCAAGCCCCCGATCTGGTGCTGCTGGATCTTCGCCTGCCCGATGGCAGCGGCATGGATTTGTTTGCCGACCCCGAATTGCTGGCGAATTCGGAGGTGGTGCTGCTCACGGGGCACGCGAGCCTGGAGACTTCCATCCTCGCGCTGCGACTGGGTGCGGTGGACTACATCGTCAAGCCCATCACGCCCAAGCAGTTGCAGGGTGTGCTCTCGCGCGTGAGCAAGCCTTCGGTGTTCAAGGCCGAGGTGGCGGGCCTGACCGCCAAAGTGGCGAGCACCGGCCACTTCGGCCAGCTGTGGGGGCGTTCGCCCTCGATGCTGCAGGTGTACGAGCAGATCACGCGCGTGGCGGGCACCGGGGTCTCGGTGTTCATCACGGGCGAGAGCGGCACCGGCAAGGAGGTGGTGGCGCAGACCATCCACGAGCTCAGCCGGCGGCGCAAGATGCCCTTCCTGGGCGTGAACTGCGGCGCCATCTCCCCCAACCTGATCGAGAGCGAGATCTTCGGCCACGAAAAGGGCAGCTTCACTGGCGCAGACCGCCAGCACCAGGGTTTCTTCGAGCGGGCCTCGGGTGGCACGCTGTTCCTCGACGAGATCACCGAGATGCCGCTGGACCTGCAGGTCAAGCTCCTGCGCGTGCTGGAGACCGGGCGCTTCCTGCGGGTGGGCGCGACGCAGAGCCAGGAGACCGATGTGCGCATCATCGCGGCAACCAACCGCCAGCCCATGCAGGCCGTGGCCGATGGGCGCCTGCGCACGGACCTGATGTACCGCCTCAATGTGTTTCCGATCGACATGCCGCCGCTGCGCGAGCGACTGGACGATGTGCCCTTGCTGGCGAACCGTTTTCTGCGGCTCATCGGCGAGCAGGAGGGCAAGGAGAAGACCTTCTCGCCCGACGCGCTGGAGCGGCTCACGGCCTATGCCTGGCCGGGCAACGTGCGCGAATTGCGCAACGCGGTGCAACGCGCCTACGTGATGACCGCTGGCGATTCGATCGGCGCGCAGTGGCTGCCCAGCGCCTCCGAGCTGCCATCGGCGGTGGTGGCGGCGGCCCCGGCGCCGGTGGTCGCGAGCGCACCCGCGGTCGAGGCGGCCAGCCGGCCGGAGGGCTCGGTCGTGCTGCCCCTGGGCATCTCGCTCGCGCAGGCCGAGCAGACGCTGATCCTGGCGACGCTGCAACACTACGGCCGCCAGAAGGAGCGCACCGCCGCGGCGCTGGGCATCAGCCTGAAGACGCTGTACAACCGCCTCAAGCAGTACGCGGCCGAAGAGCCGGGTGACGAGCCCCGCCCTTAGCCGGCCAGGCAAGGCACGCCGCTTGCCGCGCGGGGGCAGGTGACCCCCTGGTCACCGCCGTCACAGGAGTGCCCCATGTCCCTCATCACCGTCGCAGGCGAAAAGAAGCCCTGTGCGCTGGAACTGGCCGATGCCAGCGCGCCCGTGCACGCGCAGGACCCGCAAGACCCCCGCCCCTGCGCGCTGCTGTGCGCGCAGGCGGATGGCGCCCCTGCGGCGCCCGCATCCCCTCTTGCGCCCGCGCCAGGGCCCAGCGCACCGCCCGAAGACGAAAGCGCCGACCCGGTGGGCGACGGCCACACCGACGCGGAGTGGGCCGCGCAGCACCCTCCGGCCCGCTGAGGCCGCAAAAAAGGGCCCGCAACGGGTGCGGGCCCAAAGGGGAGGATCGGCGTGTCAGTGAGCGGCTGCGGCCTTGTGCTGGTCGCGCAGCGCGCGGATCTGGTCGTGGTTGCGCTGCACGCCTTGCATCTGCGCCTCGACCACGCTGCGGATGTCGGCCGGCAGCTCGTCTTTCAGCGCGGAGCGGTAGCGCGCCAGGGCGGCGTCTTCACCGCGTTCGGTTTCTTCGAGCATGGCCAGGTCGGTGTAGCCGGCCAGGGTGCCCTTGACGGCCACCCAGCCGCGGTGGGCCGCGCCGGTGGCGGTGCCGCTGTCTTCAGGCTTGCCGCCTTGCTGCATCACGATGGTCTGGAGTTCGGCGGCGGCGCGGCGGCAGTCTTCGGCGCGGGTCATGAAGAGCGACTTGATCTGCGGGTCGACGGCGTGATCCGCACTGGCCTTGAAGCCGTACTCACCGTCCTTGCAGGTCTCGATGAGGTTGTTGAGCGTGTTGATGGTGCGTGTGTCTTTCATGGCGTTCCTTTTGAAGTTGTGGACAGGACGCCGAACCGGGGGACTGAAAGTCCCAACCCATCCGACGTTGTTCCTAGGGCACGTGGCGTACCCGCTGCACGGGCGCCGTCACAGAGGGCCCTGCGCAATGGCCGCTTCGATGGCACCCACGAGCACTTCAGGCGGGCAGGGTTTGAGCAGCAGGCGAACGCCCGCAGGCGGGCGGGTGTCGCCGTGGTGGCCGCTGATCAGCACCACGGGCAGCTTCGGCAAGATTTGCCGCAAGTGGTTCGCCAGCGCGATGCCATCCATCTTGCCGGGCATCAGCACATCGCTGACGACCACGTCAAAGCCCGGTGGCGTGTCGATGAGCCGCAGCGCTTCCTGCGCGCCGGCCGCGCACACCACGTCGCAGCCGTAGGAGCGCAGCACGGCGGCGGTGGCTTCGCCCAAGGCCTCGTTGTCCTCGACGAGCAGCAGCCGCGTCCCCGCGATGGCCGCGGCCGAGGCGGGCGTGGCCGCGTGTGCGTCCTGGGGCTCGCCGGTGTGGGCGGGCAGCACCAGGGTGACGGTGGTGCCCTCGCCCGGTGTGCTCTCCAGGCGCGCGCGGCCACCGGCCTGCAGGCAGAAACCGTAGACCTGGCTCAGGCCCAGCCCGGCGACCTCGCGCGGCTCGCGGGTGGAGAAGAAGGGCTCGAAAGCGCGGTGGGCGACGGTGTCGCTCATGCCCTGGCCGTCATCGCGCAGGGTGATTCGCACGTAGCTTCCCTTGGGGAGCCCTTCCAGGTCTTCCGGCTCGGACGGGGCGGCGCTCAACCACAGATGGCCCTGGCCCGGGATGGCCTCGCGCGCGTTGAGCGCCAGGTTGATGAGCGAGAGTTCGAGCTCGCCCGGGTCCAGCCGCACGGCGGGCGTGTGTTCGTCGACCTCGGTGGTCAGCGTGATGCGGCGGTCGAGCAAGGTTCGCAGCAGTTCGGCGGTCTCGGGCAGGAAGGTCTGGAGTTGCAGCACCTGCGGGTGCACGGTCTGGCGGCCGGCAAAGCGCAGCAGGTGCTGGGTCAGGCGCCCGCCGGTGTCCACCGCATTCAAGGTGGCCTCGATCGCGGGCTGCAGGGCCGGGGCCGGGGCCAGGCGGCGCATCAGGTGGGCGCAGTTGCTGACGATGCCCAGCAGGTTGTTGAACTCGTGCGCGATACCCCCGGTGAGTCGCCCCAGGGCTTCCACGCGGTGGTTGTGCGAGGCGCGCTGTTCCAGCTTCGGTGTGTTCCACCGCATCGCTGACCTGGCGCTCCAGCTCGATGCGCGCGTGGCGGATGGCGTGCCCCGCGTCGTGCATGGTCAGGGCGACCTGGTCGCACTCCAGCAGGCCGGTGCGGGTGCGGCGCAGGGGCCGGCCTTCGCGCAGGTCCAGCGCCATCTGCTTGATGGTGTGCAGGGGGGTGACGATGCGCCGCGCCACCCAGGCCGCGGCCACCAGCGAGACCACGATCAGCGCCAGCATGGCCAGGGCCACCTGCTGCACGGCGCGGGGCACCGCGCCTTCGAACTGCGCGCGCGACATGCCGGTGAGGTAGGTCCAGCCCTGGGGCGAGGTGTGGAAGTACAGGGTCACGGGGTCACCGTCGAGCGACACCGAGTGCACGAGGCCTTCGCGTTCGGTGTCCAGGTGGGCCTGGAGATCGGGCGTGGCCGGTCGCCCGCTGTGGATCTCGCCACGGGGGTGGCGCGCGACCACGCGGCCCTGGCTGTCGATGATGGCCGCGAGCCAGCCCGGCGGCAGGTGCTGCTCGTCGATGATGCGCTGGAACTCGTGCGGCAGCACGGTGAGCGACAGGTTGAGCACCGCCTGGCCGTCGCGCAGGACGGGCTGCACCAGCGTGGCGTAGGAAATGCCCAGGCCCGCGTCCTGCCGCAAAGGCAGGATCATCGGGCGGTCCAACATCGGGGGCTGGGGGCCTGTGCGCAAGCGGGTCCCGGCGGCCAGGCGGGTGTTGACCAGCACCTGGTCCGCGTTGCGCAGTTCCAGCCAGCCTTCGAGCCCGGTCAGCGTGCGCCGCGCCTGCTGGTCGAAATCGCGCAGGGCGGCGGGCGAGAGCCGGGGGGCTGTGTCAAGCAGGCTGGAACTGGCCAGCGCGCGCACCACCACGGCCCGCTGGGTGAGCTCGCGGTCGAGCACCATGGACAGGGCACGTGTGGTTTCTTCAAGCACGTGCTCGCTGCTTTCCCGCTCCATGCGGTAGGTCAGGCCCAGCACCCAGGCGGCCGCGCAGAGCGCGGGCAACAGCACGGCGAGCACCAGCGCGATCAGGCGCGTCCGGATCGAGAAACCGCGGGCCGACAGGGCGCCCGGTTCTTGCTTCGAAGGAAGTATGGAAAACATCGGAGGCCTGGCCCAAGGGCGCCGCACTGTCATCGCCCACATTTCCCAGGCGCCCTGAGGTAGGAGGGCAATCCGTGTGCCCGTGTGCGGCCTGCCAGCGGCCGCGCGGGCCTGGCATCCCGCTTGCCCTGAGCAGGCGCTGCATTCGATTTCCGGCGCAGTGTTTCTCCAACCCACCAGGACTCTCACCATGAACCGTTCACTTCACCATTTCAAGGCGTGGCCACTGGCCGCGATCGGCCTGGCCGTTGCGTGCTCGGTGTCCGCGCAGTCAGGAACGACTTCCGCGCCCCTGGACACCACGTTGATGGCCCAGGCCGGCACCACGGGCACGACCGCGCAGCGGCGCGCCTATGCACCCGGCGAGGGCAGCTTCTCCGTGATTCCGTACACCTCGCATGGCTACGTGGGCGTCAACGTCGGCAAACCCGACTACGACCTGGGCTGCGTGGGGGGCTTTGCCTGCTCGGACAGCAGCACCTCCTACCACCTGTACACGGGTGGCATGTTCAACCGCTACTTCGGTGCCGAACTGGGCTACGTGAACCTGGGCGACATGGAGCGCGGCGGTGGCAAGGCCGAGGCGCATGGCATCAACCTGAGCCTGGTGGGCCGCCTGCCGCTGGGCGTGGTGCACCTGTTCGGCAAGGTCGGTACGACGTATGGCCGCAGCGAGGTCTCGGCCAGCCCGCTCTCGGGCATCGCCACCGGCAAAGCCAGCGGTTGGGAAGGCTCGTACGGTGCGGGCATCGGTTTCGACCTCAGCCCGCGTTCCTCCATCGTGCTGGAGTGGAACCGCTACGACGTGCGCTTCGTGGGCATCGGCAAGCGTGAGGTCGATACCACCAGCATCGGCTACATGCACCGGTTCT
>NZ_JAHCKK010000054.1 GCF_026125825.1 Hydrogenophaga sp.
GCGCGTCCGCCTTCAGCCCGTGGGACGGCGAACGCCACGGGCAGGTGGCTGCGGCCCAGATGTCCAAGGCCTACCTCGGCCAGCTCTCGGCGCAACTGCACACCCTCAAGTCCGGCTACAGCGAAAACCTCGCCGACCCGGCCTCGGCCCCGCAGCGAGAGCCAGAGCTCGCCTCGGCCCGCCAAAGCCTCAAGGCCCTGTGGGGCCAACGCACCCAGGCTACCGCCGCCGCCATCGACGCGCAGCTGCAGTACCAGGGCCACGGTGCGGCGCGGCAGGCTTTCCGCATCCGCGGCATCGACGCGGCGGCCCTCTCGCAAGGCGCGCGCGAAGTGCTCAGCATCGGCCTGCCGTCCAACCTGGCGGGCCCGCTCACAGTCACCATCGACCCCGAACAAGGCGTGAGCCGCAACCTGCGCCGGCTCGACCACGCCCTGGCCACGGCCGACGTGCGCGTGCACGCCGACGAGCGGGGCGAACCCGTGTTCAACGCACCCCAGGCCACCTGGGACAAGGTGCAGGACCGCATCACCATCAAAGGCGAGGGGCACCGGTTCGCCGATGGCGTGCCGCAGCGCGTGCGCACCCACACCGAAGCGCCGGCCCTGCCTTCGTCCCTCTACGAGCAGGCACCCGTGGAGCCGCAGGACATCCGCGGTGCCTTGCAGCGCGTGATCCACGCGCTGGACCGCGTGGGCCTCACGCAGGCCCAGGTCGCCGGCGCCCTGGCGCTGGCCTCGGCCCAGACGCGTGCCGCGTCGGCCGAGATCCCGGCCGAATCGGTGGAGCGCGCGGCCCAGGCCTTCCTGGCGCGCACTCAATCCATGCGCTTCGAGACCTATGCCGACGTGGCGCCGGCCCTGGCGGGCGTGAACCGCGCACGGGTCATGGCGCTGATGGGCAGCGGCGGCTTCCAGGCGAGTTGAGGTACAGTCTTTCCCGCTCACGAAAAAGGTGGGTCGGGCGTGAGAACCCGGAATCCCTTTGCGGCCAGAAGGCCGCTGTACACCGCTAGGACAGCGGCCTTCATCATTCCTGCTCGCTTTTGGCGGCTCGAATGGGAGGTCGTAAGACCTGCCGTTTCTTCGCAAGGGGATTCACGGTTCTCACCCCGTTCGGGCCGCCGCCATTCCGTCACGTGGCGGCGGCTGTTCCTCAACGAACAGGGAAGGCACCGCATGCCGCGACTGCAGCACAAGCAACAGAAACTCGTCGTTTTGTTCGACGCCGAAAACGTTTCGCACCACCTCGTCCCACCGATCCTGCTGCGTGCCGCCTGCTACGGCGCGCTCCTCGTGAAGCGCGCCTACGCCGACTGGTCGCGGCCGGCCATGCACCGCTTCAAGAACGTGCTGCTGCACAACGCGATCGAGCCGGTGCAACTCTTTCCGTACGCCAAGGGCAAGAACGCCGCTGACATCCTGCTCTGCCTGGAGGCCATGGCATTGGCGAACACGGGCCAGTACGACGGTGTGTGCCTGGCGTCGTCGGACAGCGATCTCACGCCGCTGGCCTATTGCATCCGCCGCGAGGGCTTGCGGGTGTACGGCTTCGGCGCGCGCCAGACCCCCAGGGCGTTCGTGGCGGCGTGCAGCCGCTTCATCTACACCGAGTCCATGGGGCGTTGAACGCGGCTTCCTCGCGCCATCGAACGGCCGCCCGCCAACGCCGCCGGTGGGGGGCGCCAGGCGAGCTCGGACCGAGTGCCGGTGGGCAAATCGGTTCTGGGCCTACTCAAGGGCGTCATGGTGGGGTGCGATCGTGGGCGCACAGGGAAAGGTTGGCCGCACGAACGGTGACCGGTTGTCCACACAAGCGCCCGCCAGGTATTCGGCGTACACAAGGTCTTGCGCATGCATCGCCAGACCTTCGGGCAGGGTCGGCCGCACCACGGGCCGCTCGGCCACGGCGACCTTCATGAACGCCGTCCAGACCGGCAAGGCCAAGGAGCCCCCGGTGGCCCGTCTGCCCAGGCTGCGCGGCTGGTCGTAGCCCATCCACACCACCGAAGCGACGCCGCCCGCATAACCGGCGAACCAGGCATCGCGTGCGTCGTTGGACGTGCCCGTCTTGCCGGCCACGTCGTCGCGAGCCAGGGCCAGGGCGCGCCGCCCGGTCCCGTGGCGCACCACGTCGCGCAGGAGGCTGTCCATCACGAGGGCATTGCGTGCCGGGATCACCCGTGTGCGCTCGGCCGTGGCTTCATACAACACCCGGCCATGGCGCTCGCCGACTCTCTCGATCAGCCGTGGCTGCACCCAGTGCCCGCCGTTGGCGAACACCGCATAGGCCTGCGTGAGTTGCAGCGGTGTGGCCGTGCCCGCGCCCAGCGCCAGGGGCAGCCCGGCCGGATTGTTGGCGGGCGCGAAGCCAAAGCGCGCCGCGAATTGGCTCACGTGCTCGACGCCGGCCGCTTCCATCAGGTTCACCGCCACCAGGTTCTTTGAGCGCACCAGGCCGCGCCTTGCGTCGATGAAGCCCTCGTACTGGTTGCCATAGTTGCGCGGGCTCCAGGCCTTTCGCCCACGGGCGGCGGGCGTGACCACGCGCGGCGTGTCGTCGACCAGGGTGCCGGGGAAGTAGCCCTTCTCCAGCGCAGCCGAGAACACGAAGGGCTTGAAGGTGGAGCCGGGTTGGCGCTGCGCCTGCACCGCATGGTCGAACTGGTTGAGGGCGAAGTCGAAGCCGCCGGTGAGCGCGAGAATCTCGCCGGTGTGGACATCCATCGACACCAGGGCGCCTTCCATGCCGGGCAAAGGCGCGCGACCCTTGCGCCCACCGCCGCCGTGCCCCGCCTGCGCCGCCACAAGGCCTGCGCGCAGTTCGCGCGTGGCCGCGCGCTGGGTGGCCACGTCGATGGTGGTGGTGACATCGAGCCCGAGCGAGTAGGCATCCTCGCCAAAGCGGTCCACCACCCTCTGGCGCGCCTGCTCCACGGCAAAGGCGGCGTCGGTGCGCAGTCCGCTGCGGTGGACGCGCAGCCTGAGCGTTTCGGCCAGCGCGGCCTGCAACTGCCGTGCATCCAGATGGCCCAATGCGTGCATGCGCTCAAGAATGTGGCGCTGGCGCTGCGTGGCCCGCTCCGGGTTGACCACCGGGTTGTAGGCCGAGGGGGCTTTGGGCAGCCCGGCCAGCATGGCTGCTTCGGCCACGGTGATCTGGTCCAGCGTCTTGTCGAAATAGACCGAGGCCGCTGCCGCGAAGCCATAGGCGCGCTCGCCGAGGTAGACCTGGTTCATGTACAGCTCCAGCAATTTGTCCTTGCTGTAGACCGACTCCAGCCTGTAGGCCAGCAGGACCTCCGTGAGCTTGCGCGCATAGGTCTTCTCGCGGCTGAGAAAAAAGACGCGGGCGACCTGCATCGTGATGGTGCTGCCGCCCTGGGTGCGCCCACCGGCGCGCAGGTTGCTGAGCGCCGCGCGCAACAGGCCGCCCACGTCCACCGCGCCGTGCTCATAGAAGTTGGCATCCTCGATGGCCAGCAGCGCCTGCCGCAGCACGAGCGGGATGCGCTCGAGCGCCACCAGCTCACGGCGCTCCTGCCCATATTCAGCGAGCAGCGTGCCATCGCGCGCGTAGATGCGCAGCGGCAGCTTGGGGTCGTGGTCGGCGAGATGGTTGACCGAAGGCAATTGCTGCCAAAGGGTGTGCAGCAGGTAGGCGCCACCGAGGCTTGCGCCGATGGCCGCACCGAGCACGGCACCGAGCATGGTGCGCCTCACGCGGTGCGGTTTCGGGGTGGGAGAGGAAAGGGCGCGCAAGGTGGCGGCGCGATCGCGATGAGGGTGTGACACAGGAGAGGGTCCCGAGTAGGGCGGCCACGCTGGAACGCGTGCCCGGTGGCGCCTCTCCCCCTGTCCTTTTACCTGAGAGTTTCGGCCGCCAGACGCGGCCTGCCCCTTCGGTGGACCCATGCACGCAGACCGTGCGGCGGGCCTCTCTCCAGTCGGCGATGTTCTCCTGCGGTCCTGTGTACCTGAGCGATGATGGGAGCTTGCGCCTTCGGTGGGGGCTGGTGGCCCCACTCTCCCGCAGAGAAGGGCCGATTATGGACGACCTCGCCGCAGGGCCACCGCTGAGGCCTCCACCCAGGCGCCGATCTTGCCCGGCCCAGAAGGGCTGGTCCCCGAGCGGTCTTCTGCCCCGGGCGACGAGGCCATACGAAAGTCCAGTCTTCTATGAATCAGGCGAATGAAATCCTCATCCTCACCGGCACGCCGGGCGCAGGAAAAACGACCACATCCAAGGCGCTGGCAGCAGCGTCAGGCTCACCCAAGGTGCATCTTCATTGCGACGACTTCTGGCACTTCATCAAGCACGGAGCGATCCCTCCCTTTCTGGACGCGGCGCACCAACAAAATGACACGGTCGTGAAGGTGCTGGCCCAGGCGGCGCAGGGCTATGCGCAGGGCGGCTACTTTGTGATCGTGGACGGCGTCGTGGGACCATGGTTTCTGGACGCCTTCACGGGTCTTTCGGTGCGCGTTCACTACATCGTGCTTCAGATCGACGTCGAAAGCGCCATCGCACGCTGCCAGGCTCGCGGCGGCGACACGCTGACCGACGCGAAGGTCATCGCATCCCTGCATCACCAGTTGTCGTCTCTTGGGGTGCTGAGCAAGCATGCACTGGACGTGCGGGGCCTGTCGCCAGAACGCACATTGGCTGCCGTGGTGGGCGCCGTTGAAAGCGGCCTGTTTCTTCTGAAGGCCTGAGCGTCGCGCGATGGCCCAAAAATAATTTGTCGTCCGCATTTAAGCCGGCGCTGCGCCAGGTCGCTCTGTAGGGGTGAGGTCGTCGATATCCGGCGCCCCGACCGATCAAGGAGTACCCACCATGTTGAGCCTGCACACCAACTACGCTTCGCTGAGCACCCAGAACGCCCTGGGCGCCACGCAGAAGACCCTGACGACCTCCATGTCCCGCCTGGGCACGGGTTTCCGCATCAACTCCGCCATGGACGATGCCGCCGGCCTGCAGATCGCCACCCGCATGAACGCCCAGTCGCGCGGCATGGCCGTGGCGATGCGCAACACGCAGAACGGCATCTCGATGATGCAGACGGCCGAAGGCGCGTTCAAGGAAATGACGAACATCGTCACCCGCATGAAGGACCTCGCCACGGAAGCAGCCAACGGTTCGGCCACCCAGGAAGACCGCGACGCGCTGCAGTCGGAGTTCGACCAGCTCGGCGAAGAACTCGGCAACATCATGACGAACAGCTCGTTCGCCGGTGAAGCGCTGTTCAGCAAGGACGGCACGGCAGGCAAGCTCGGCGCGGCCGCCGTGACGTTCCAGATCGGCGCGACGACCGCTGAAACGATGGACGTGGACGTGACCACCGCCCTGGGCGACCTGGGCACCGACCTCGACGCTGTGGTGGCTTCGTACACCGCCGGCGTGACCGCTGGCACCCCCGGCACCGAAATCGCCACCGCCGCCGCGGCCAACACCGCCATCGACGACCTGGCCGACGTGCTCGACTCCATCGGTGCCGTGCGCGCCCAGCTGGGTGCTTCGTCCAACCGCCTGGAAAGCGTCTACAACAACCTGGGCAACCAGCGCACCCAGACCGACGCCTCCAAGGGCCGCATCATGGACGTGGACTACGCCGCTGAAACGGCCAACATGACCAAGAACCAGATGCTGATGCAGGCCAGCACCTCGATGCTCAAGCAGTCGTCGAGCATGTCGCAGCTGGTCATGTCGCTGATGCAGTAAAGCGGCGACTTCGGCCGCCCCGGCGGCGGCCCGAGACGACCCAGCCAGCCGGTGACTCGGCTGGCTTTTTTTTATTTCACGCGCAGGGCGCCTGAGCCTGGGTGGGTGGACGGAGGCCTCCATGAACATCGAACGCGTCACCGCCGCGAGCCTCGCGCCGCAGCGCCAGCCTGCCCGCGAGGGGGCGCCGCGGCCGGCCGTGGGGGAGCACATCGCCCTGCGCTACGAAGGGCGGGACGAGCATGGCGTGACGCTGCGGCGCGATCGCGGCGCCACGCTGCGACTGCCCCCGCAGGCCGCCTGGGCCCAGGGGCTTTCGGTGGGCGACACCGTGTGGATGCGCGTGCTGGCGACGGAGCCTTCGCTCGAACTGGAGTTCATCGCACCGCGCCCCGGCGCGCCGGGCGCGCCCGCTTCGCCCGACGAACTGCCCGCGATGCGCCTGGACCAGGCGGCGCTGAAGGCGTACCAGTGGAAGCTGCCTTCGGCTGCCGAGCTGGCCGCTGCGTGGCGCGTGATCCTCACATCCCGCCACATGGACGTGGGCCTGCAAGGGCTGGCTTTGCTGGAGCGTGCGCCGCTGGTGCTGCCCGGCCCGCACATGGCGCCGGGTGCGCCGCCGCCCGAACCGGGCGAAGCCCAGCACTGGAGCTTTCACCTGTACGCCTGGGGCGGCATGAGCGTGGCGCTGCGGGTGGCGGCCGCGCCGCTGTGGGAGCGCCGCAAGCCGCGGCCACGGGAGGAGGGCTCTGGCGGGCTGGAGGTGGCCCTGACCCTGCCGCACGCGGGCCCGATCACGGTGCAGCTGATGTGGGTGCGCGGCGGCCTGGCCCTGGCGCTGGTGCCCCGGCAGGCCCAGGTGCTGCCCTTGCTGCGCGAGGCGATGCCGGCGTTGGCCGCGGCCCTGGGCCGCCTGGGCGCGCCGCTGGTGAAGGTGCAGCTGGGCACGCCCCTGGCGCCTTTGCCTGCCGGTGGCCTGAACTACCGGCCCGACCCCGCGTCGTCGCTGTTGCTGCACGCGCTGGCCGAGGTGGTCAGCGGCGTGACGCGGCACTGGCCGGTGCCGCCGGACGCGCCGGCCTGAGCACCGTTCAGCCGAGCGAGCCGACGATGGCAACCTCGCGCTGCTCGGGCACCTCGTTGTAGGACAGCACATGCAGGCCGGGCGCGAACAGCCGGGCGTAGCGCGCCAGCAGGGGCCGCACCTGGGGCATCACCAGCAGCAGCGGCGTGGCCGCCATCTGCTTCATCTGCTCGCGCGCGATGGGCATGTGCGACTGCAGCTGGTTGAGCAGGTTGGGGTCGATGGGGAAGTTGTCCAGCGCCACCTTGCCGGCGCTGCGCGCCTGGTTGAGCGCGCCCAGGAGCAGGTTTTCCAGTTCGCCGCCCATGTTGAAGGCCTTGATTTCGCCAGTCTGGCCGCACAGCGCGCCGACGATCTGGCGGCGCAGCGTGCAGCGCACTTCGGCGGCCAGCAGCAGCGGGTCCTTGGTCTGTTCCACGTTGTCCAGCAAGGTGGTGGCCACGGGCACGATGTCCTTGAGGGAGACGTTTTCGGCCAGCAGCGCGCGGAACACCTTGAGCAGCATGCTGTGGGTGAAGGCTTTGTCCACCGCCGCCGCGAGCTTGGGGGCGAGCGAGGCCAGCCGCTCCATCAGCGCGTTGACGTCGTCGTGCTGGAACAGCTCGCCCAGGTTCTCGCGCATGAGCTTGGTGACGTGCGTGGCGATCACGGTGGGCACGTCCACCACCTGGTAGCCCATGCCCAGGGCGTGCGCCTTGTGCACCGGCTCGATCCAGATCACCGGCATGCGGAAGGACGGGTCGGCGCCGGGGATGCCGTCGATGTCGCCGTACACCTGCGGGCCGGGGATGGCCATGAGGCGGTCGGCGAACACCTCGGCCTGCGCCAGCACCGTGCCGTGCATGAGCACCGTGTAGAAGTTGGGCTTGAGGCCGAGGTCGTCGCGCGCGCCAATGGAGGGCAGCACCACGCCCATGCCTTCGCTCAGGGTCTGGCGCACGCCCTTGAGGCGTTTGGCGAGCACGGCGCCTTGCCCGGGGTCGATCAGGCCCACGAGCTTGTAGCCCACCGACACGGCCATGGGCTCGACCACCGGCAGGCTCTTCCAGTCGATCTCGGGCTGGCTCTCGGTGAGCAGGGCCACCTGCACCTGGACCGCCGGGTCCGGCGGCGCCACCGCCGCGCGCGCGCCCATGCGCCAGGCCACGTAGCCGAGCACGCCGGCGAAGGCGAAGAAGATGAAGGTGGGCATGCCCGGGATCGCGCCGAGCAGGGCCATCAGGCCGGCCGCGCCGTAGAGCACGCCCGGCGAGGCCAGCAGCTGGCCGGTGATCTGCTTCTCGATGTCGCCCGACTCGCTGGCGCGCGTGACGATGATGGCGGCTGCGGCGGAGAGCAGCAGCGCCGGGATCTGCGCGACCAGGCCGTCGCCGATGGTCAGCAGCGCGTACAGCTTGAACGACTCGCCCAGCGAGAGGTCGTGCATGAAGCTGCCGATGAGCACGCCGCCGATGAGGTTGATCAGCAGGATCAGGATGCCGGCGATGGCATCGCCCTTGACGAACTTGGAGGCGCCGTCCATGGCGCCGTAGAAGTCGGCTTCGCCGGCCACTTCCTTGCGGCGCGCCTGCGCGCCTTCCTGGTTGATGAGGCCGGCGTTGAGGTCGGCGTCGATGGCCATCTGCTTGCCGGGCAGGGCGTCGAGCGTGAAGCGCGCCGACACTTCCGAGATGCGCTCGGCGCCTTTGGTGACCACCAGGAAGTTGATGATCATCAGGATCACGAACACCACCAGGCCGACGACGAAGTTGCCGCCGATGACCACGTGGCCGAAGGCCTCGACGACCTGGCCGGCCGCGTCCGTGCCTTCGTGGCCGTTGAGCAGCACCACCCGCGTCGAGGCCACGTTGAGCATCAGGCGCAGCAGCGTGGCGCCCAGGATGACGGTGGGGAAGATGGAGAAGTCCAGCGGCCGGCGGCTGTTGACCGCGACCAGGATCACGATCAGCGAGAGCACGATGTTGAACGTGAAGAGCACGTCCAGCAGCAGCGGCGGCAATGGCAGGATCACCATCGTCAGCATCGCCAGCAGGAAGAGGGGCGCGGCGTAGCGCATGCGCTGCAGGTCGGACCAGAGTGACTTGAGGACGTTCATGGCGGGCTTCGGGTCAGGTCAGGTGGGCGGGCACGTGGAGGTCGGCGGGGAGCGCGGGCTGGGCCTTGCGGCCGCCCTCGCGGTAGGCGCGCAGCTGCAGGACGTAGCGCAGCACGAGCGCGACGGCCTGGTACAGCGCGGCCGGTATCTGCTGTTTGACCTGGCTGGTGTTGTAGATGGCGCGCGCCAGCGGCGGCAGCTCCAGCACCTCCACCTGGTGCTCGGTGGCCAGGGCGCGGATGTAGAGCGCGAGCTCGTCCACGCCCTTGGCGATCACATAGGGCGCTTCGGCTTTCTGGGTGTCGTACTTGAGCGCCACCGCGTAGTGGGTGGGGTTGACGATCACCACGTCGGCGGTGGGCACGATCTTGCGCACGCTGCGCTTGGCGATCTGCTGCTGCAGCTGGCGGATGCGCTGGCGCACCTCGGGCCGGCCCTCGCTGGTCTTGTGTTCTTCCTTCAGGTCGCGCTTGCTCATGCGCTGTTCGCGCAGGAAGACGAAGCGCTGCAGCGGCAGGTCGATCAGCGCGAAGACCACGAACACGCTGCACAGGGTGAAGATGCCGGTGATGGCCAGCCCCATGGCCTGCGCCAGCGCTTCGTGCAGCGGCAGGCCCTGCAGCCGCAGGAAGGCCGGGCGCGTGGCGCTCGCGGTGTGCCAGAGCACCGCGCCCAGGCAGGCCGCCTTGGCGGCGGTGGTGGCCCAGTCGATCAGGTGCTTGGGTTTGGTGATGCGGCTGAAGTAGCTCAGCGGGTTCAGGCGCTCCAGCTTGGGCATGAACTGGTCGGTGCTGAGCACCCAGCCGCTGGGAAAGAGCGTGAACGCGGCCACGATGATGGGGATCAGGGCCAGGGGCAGCACCATCTTGCCCACCAGCAGGATCGCCGGCTTGAAGGCGTTGGACCACATGTTGTCCAGTGCGGCCTCGCCGTCGAGCATCACGAAGCCCAGGCCGAAGAGGTGCCTGAAGTCTTCGAGGTAGGAGGGCGCCATGATGACGATGAGCTGCAGGCTGCAGACCAGGCCCACGGCGGTGGCCACGTCTTTGGAGCGGGCGACCTGGCCCTTCTCGCGCGCCTTGCGCAGTTTCTGCGCGCTGGCGTCTTCGGTCTTTTCCCCGGTGTCCTGCTCGGCCATGGCTTACCTCGCCCCCATCATCTGCTCGAGCATGTGCAGCACGCGCGAGGTCAGGCGCACGTACTGCTCGGGGATGTAGCGCACCAGGCCGGAGAGCATGAACAGGCCGAAGACGATGATCAGCGAGAAGCCCAGCGAGAACAGGTTGAAGGCCGGTGCGATGCGGTTGAGCAGGCCAAAGCCGATCTGCACCACCAGCGCCGAGAACACCACGGGCAGCGCCAGCAGCAGGGCGGCCGAGAAGACCCAGGCCACCTGCAGCGGCAGCATGTCCAGCGCCACCTGCGGGATGCCGCCGCCCACGGGCCACGACTTGAAGCTCGATCCCATCACGCCGTTGAAGACGAGGTGGCCTTCGACGGCGAAGAAGACCAGGATGCTCATGACGTAGAGCAGGGTGGAGACGACGTCGGAGGACACGCCGCTCATGGGGTCGTTCATGACCGCCATGGACAGGCCCATCTGCGACGAGGCCATGAAGCCCAGCAGGGTGAAGACGGCCATGATGAGCTGGAACGACAGGCCGATGATCAGGCCGATGACCACCTGCTCGATGGTGGTGAGGATGCCGAGCATCGAGAAGGGCGTGATCGGCATCGGGGGCTGCGCCACCGGCAGCAGCACCACGGCCAGCGCCAGCGCCAGCAGCACGCGCACGGTGACGGGCACCATGTTCTCGCCCACCACCGGCATGAACGAGAGCATGGCCAGCAGCCGCACGAAGGGCCACCACATCGCCAGCAGCGTGGCCAGCAGTTGCCCGAAGACCGGCTCCATGGGGCTCACGTCAGATCGCCAGCTGCGCGGCGCGTTCGAAGATGGCGATGCAGTAGTCCATGAGCTTGCTCGCCAGCCACTGGCCCATGAAGATGATGGCCAGCAGCGTCACGATGAGGCGGGGCAGGAAGCTCAGCGTCTGTTCGTTGATCTGCGTGGCGGCCTGGAACAGGCTCACCACCACGCCCACGACCAGGCTGGGCCCGATGAGCAGGGTGACCAGCACCACCACCAGCTTGAGGCATTCGGCGACCAGTTCGACGGCGATCTCGGGCGTCATGGCGAGGGCCGTTCAGATGGCGCGCACGCTGGTCACCAGCGTGTTGACCGTCAGCGTCCAGCCGTCGACGAGCACGAACAGCAGCAGCTTCAGGGGCAGGGAGATCACCAGGGGCGAGAGCATCATCATGCCCATGGCCATCAGCACCGAGGAGACCACCAGGTCGATGACCAGGAAGGGGATGAACAGCATGCACCCGATCATGAAAGCGGTCTTGAGTTCGCTCAGGACGAAGGCGGCAAGCTTGACGGTGAAGGGGTGCTGCGCGGGATCGGTGACGGCCGGGGCGCCTGCCAGCGTGGCGATCTGTTCGAGCGCGGGTTTGCTGGTCTGCGCCAGCATGAAGCGCGAGAGCGGCGCCTCGGCGTGTTTCAGCGCCTGGGCCAGGGTGATCTTGCCCTCGTCGTAGGGCTGCAGGGCGTCGGTCCAGATGCGCTCGCCCACCGGCCGCATGACCAGCAGGGTGAGGATGAGCGCGATGCCGGTGATGATGCGGTTGGGCAGGCCTTGCTGCAGGCCCAGCGCCTGGCGCAGCAGCGAGAGCACGATGACGAAGCGGGTGAAGCTGGTCATCATGAGCATCATGGCCGGGAGCAGTCCCAGCAGCGTCATGATGATCAGGATCTGCGTGCGCACCGTGTAGTCGGTGGTGCCGCCGCTGGTGTTGCTGCTGAAGATCTGCAGCCCCTGGCCTCCCGCCGGCGCCTGGGCCTGGGCCAGCGCGTCGGTGCTGGCCAGCGCGAGCAGCGCGGTCAGCGTGGCAGCGCCCAGCAGCAGGGCGCCGGGTCGGGAGGTGCCTGGCCTCATGCGGCCAGGCTGTCCAGGTTCAGGTCGGAGATCTCGACCACTTTGAGGCCGTAGTTTTCGCCGGAGATCACCACCACGGCCTTGCCGATGGACACGCCGTTGACCTTGATGGTCAGCGGCTCGCCGGCCAGCGCGTCGAGTTCGACCACGCTGTCGGTGCTCAGGTGCGCCAGGTCTTCCAGGGAGACCCGGGTCGAGCCCAGCTCCAGCGTGAGGGTGACCGGGATCTTGCGCATGAGGCTGCCCATGCCCAGCCGTGCGGCGGCGGGGGCCTCGAAGGCCACCGCTTGTGCCTCGGCTGGCTCGGCCGGGGCGTCCATGTAGGTCAGCAGTTCGTCGATGCCGCCGGTGGTGTCGGCTGGGCTGGGCGCGGTGAGGTTTTCCATGGCGGTTCAGACTTCTTGGAGGGAGGTGAGACAGAGCTTGCCGCCGTGCTCGACGACGCTGGCCTTGAACACCGGGCTGTCCTGGATGCGCACGGTGGCCAGGCCGAGGTCAACCGGCAGCACGCTGCCGGGCCGCAGCGCCATCACATCGCCCAGCGACAGCGGCTTCTCCAGCAGCCTCACATCGAGCCGCATGGGCAATTGCCGGCGCAGGGTGGTCGGGTCGATCGGCTTTTTCGCGGGTTTGCGCCGTGGCGGGGCCAGGGCGCGCAGCAGCGCCTCCAGGGCGCCGTCTTCCAGCACCCAGTTCAAGCGCCCCAGCGCCTGGCCTTGCGCGTCGAGCAGGTCGCAGCCGAGGAACAGGGCCTGGGCATCGGTGGGGCTGCCAAAGCCGTGGCGTTCGGTGTCGGGCACGGCGGCCGCGGTGTCGGTGGGGCGGTCCTGCAGGCCGCAGAGCAGGCGCGCGCACAGGCATTGCACGAGGCGCTGGCCCACTTGCGCGGCCAGGCGCTGCTCGGTGGCGGTCTCCGAGCGCTGGAGCGTTTCCTGCTCCAGCTGGCTGGCGTTGTTCATGCCCAGGCGGCGCGAGAGCAGCGCGAGGGCGGCCGGTCGGTCGATCGAGAAGCCCAGCCGGCCCGCGCCCGTGTGGAACAGGAACCAGCGCAGCGGCCGGTGCGGATGGACCCGGCGCGAGTGCTCGATGCGCCCGAGCTGGAAGCCTGGCCCGGTGCGCGTGGCAAAGAGGCTGTCCACGGCCACGGCCAGGTCGGCGCGCAGGATCTCGCAGAAGCGGTCGAGCACGTGCACGGGGCGGCCGAGCTCGCAGGTGTCGATCACCGTCATGAGCGCCCCGCGGGCAGGCCCGATGATCTTTGTGGTCGCAGGCATGCGGCTCAGATCGGCAGCTTGATGAGGTCGTCCAGGCCGGAGACGACCTTGTTGCGCACCTGCATCATCATCTGGAAGTTGAGCGAGGCCTCCTGGCTCTTGAGCATGGCGCCCACGAGGTTGTCGCTCTGGCCCGTCTCCACCGCGCTCACCATGGCCTGCGCCTCGTGGCCCTTGTCGTCCACCGAGCGGATCAGGCCGCCGATGTGGTCGGTGAACGAGCGCGCGCCCGGGTCCCCGCCCAGCGGCATGGCCTGGGCGATGTGGGACTCGCCGGCCTTGATCTGCGCAAGGCTGCTCTGGATGTTCAAAAGCATGGAGCTGTTCATGGGCGCGACGTCGTGAGGGCTTGAGGTGGGCAAAGTATCCCGGTGCGAGGGCGCGGACGACCCAGGCCAACAGGCCGAAAACCCGGTGTTGGAGCCTCCCGGCGCGCCAGGGGTGGCGCGTGGTGGGCCGGGAATGAGGCGGAAGGTATGCACCGCTTGCGCGCGGCGGACAACGTCGATTTCTTTCCTCAAGACGCCCGCCCACACGCCGATAGTTGGCGAATCAACTTCCGAATATCAGCGCTGACGGTGCTGCATCCAACGGCCGACTCTGGCCATCAACCCTGAGAAAACAGTGAACTTCATCCAGTCTTTGAAGGTCGGCCCTCGCCTGATCGCCGCCTTTCTTGTCATCAGCACCATCTGCGCCCTGGTGGGCGGCATCGGCATCTTCAACATGTCGAGGATCAACGACGAGGCCACCAAGATGTACACCCTGGAGTTGATGGGCCTCTCCCACATCAAGGAAGCCAACATCAACCTGGTCTACGCCGGGCGCGCCCGCTCCAACTTCATGCTGGCCACCAGCGAGGAAGAGCGCGCTTCGCACAAGGCGACCCTGGAGAAGAGCCTCAACGCCGCCGACGAGCTGCTGGACAAGGCCGCGCTTCTCTTCTATTCACCCAAGGCCAAGGACATGTTCGCCCAGGCCGAAGCCTCGCTGGCCGCCTACCGCCAGCACCTGAACACCGCCCTGAGCCTGGCCGCGCAGGACGCGCTGATGTCCACCCGCAGCGAGGCGCTGACCAAGGCGCTGGACGACGCGCGCATCGAGTCCACGAAGGTCGACGACCTGTTCACCGAGCTCTCGCGCATGAAGGAAGGCGCGGCCAGCAAGGCCAACGACCTGACGGACGAGCTCTACGCCACCAGCCTGACGATGATGCTGGCGCTGATCGTGGCGGCCGTGGGCATCGGCATGGTGCTGGGCCTGGTGATCGCCCGCTCCATCACACGGCCGCTCAACGAGGCCGTGCGCGTGGCGCAGACCGTGGCCGCCGGCGATCTGACCTCGCGCATCCAGGTCACCAGCACCGACGAAACCGGTCAGTTGCTCAGCGCGCTCAAGGCGATGAACAGCAGCCTGCTCAACATCGTGGGCAACGTGCGCTCCAGCTCCGAGTCGATTGCCACCGGCAGCACGCAGATCGCGATCGGCAACAACGACCTGAGCCAGCGCACCGAAGAGCAGGCGAGCAACCTCGAGCAGACCGCGGCCTCGATGGAGGAACTCACCTCCACGGTGCGCCAGAACTCGGAGACCGCCCGCCAGGCCAACCAGCTGGCCACGACGGCCAGCGAGGCGGCCATGCAGGGCGGCGACGTGGTGGGCCAGGTGGTGGGCACCATGCAGGACATCACCGAGAGTTCCAGGAAGATCGCCGACATCATCGGCGTGATTGACGGCATTGCCTTCCAGACCAACATCCTGGCGCTGAACGCGGCGGTGGAAGCCGCGCGGGCGGGCGAACAGGGCCGGGGCTTTGCCGTGGTGGCCGGCGAGGTGCGCAACCTCGCCCAGCGCAGCGCGGGCGCGGCCAAGGAAATCAAGCTCCTGATCAACGAGAGCGTGGAGAAGGTGGAAGCCGGCTCCCGGCTGGCCGACGACGCGGGCCGCAACATGGAGAGCATCGTGTCGCAGGTCAAGCGCGTGACGGACATGATCAGCGAGATCAGCGCGGCCGGTGTGGAGCAGTCGCAGGGCATCAGCCAGGTGAGCGATGCGGTGAACCAGCTCGATCAGGTCACGCAGCAGAACGCTGCGCTGGTCGAAGAAAGCGCCGCCGCCGCCGACAGCCTCAAGAGCCAGGCCGCCCGGCTGGCGGAGATCGTGGCGGTATTCAAGGTCTGATTTCTGCTAAGTGGTTGATGTGTAACGATTTTCAGGATATCGCCGCGGTCTCGACGGCCCCGCCAGCCCCGCGTTGGCGGGGCCGTCGTTTTTCAACCTGCCACAATTGGCCCCCTGGGCCTCGATGGTGAAATTGGTAGACACAGCGGACTTAAAATCCGCCGCCATCCTGAAAAGGGGCGTACCGGTTCGACCCCGGTTCGAGGCACCACCCCTAGGATTTTTGCGGTTTCGCCGCTACAGTGAGTTTCCATGACCCGATACAACGCGCCCTTCGAGATCCACGTGCACGGCGACGTGCCGTTGCGCGAGGATGTGGCCTACGGCCAGATTCAGGATGCGCTCAAGCCCTTGTGGCACTACGCCGGCGCCCGCTCGCTGGCGGCGGCCGCCGAGAGCAGCTACGAAGACGAGCCGGGCATCCGTTTCGATGCCGAGGCGCATGTGCTGCAGATCTGCTGGACGGTGCCCGGCGACGAGGATTTCCGCCAGGTGATCGAGGAAGCCTGCATGGGCCTGAACGACATCGCCTCGGCCGGTGCGCCGCTGGAAGTCTCGTTCTACGACGCCGAGTACGACGAGGAGGACGGTGCTTCCGACGAGGAGGCGCGCGACGACTTCCTGATGTGCTTCGTGGGCCCCACGCCCGCGGCCATCATGCAGGTGCAGCGCGATCTGCTGGTGCAGGACGTGCTTCACGTCATGGAGCGCCACTTCGATCAGGCCGAGCTGGGCGAGGTCGTGGGGGCGATCGACAAGCTGTTCAACCAGCGCTTCGAGTCGCTGGTGAATTCCATGCAGCTGGGCAAGCCGCCGCGCGGCCACGGGGGCCCTTCGGGCCACGGCGGTCCGCGCAAGCCGCGTCACCTGCACTGACGGCCCGGTCACGGGCACGTAATAGACTCCCGAGCGCGAGCACCTGAGCCTCGCCCTCTGGAGTCGACATGGCCTTTTTCTCCACCGATGCCCTGAACCCCGGCGTGCGCAAGCGCGAGGTGTTCGGCTGGGCCATGTTCGACTTCGCCAATTCCGGCTACACCACGGTGGTGATCACCGCGGTGTTCGCGGCGTATTTCGTGGGGGCGGTGGCCGGTGGTGCCGAATGGGCGACCTTCGCCTGGACGCTGGCCCTGAGCATTTCGCACCTGATCGTGATGTTCACCATCCCGGCCATGGGCGCCTGGGCCGACCGCCACGCCGCCAAGAAGCGGCTGCTCATGATGACCACCCTGGGCTGCGTGCTGGCCACGGCCGCGCTGGGGCTGGTGGGGCCGGGGGCCGTGGTGCTGGGCATGGTGCTCATCGTCGTGTCCAACGTGTTCTTTGCCTGGGGCGAGTCGCTCGTTGCCGCGTTCCTGCCCGAACTGGCCCGGCCGGCGGCCATGGGCCGGGTGAGCGGCTGGGGCTGGAGCCTGGGCTACGTGGGCGGCATGCTGGCGCTGGGGCTGAGCCTGGGCTATGTGCTGTGGGCCCAGGCGCAGGGCCAGAAGGCCGAGCAGTTCGTGCCGGTGACGATGGGGATCACGGCGGCGGTCTTCGCCGTGGCGGCCCTGTTCACGCTGGCGTTGCTGCGCGAGCGCGCGCAGCCGCAGACCGGGCCCGCCGGGGTGGCGGGGTGGCGTGAATCGCTGCGCCAGCTGCACCGCACCTTCCAGCAGGCGCGCCGCTACCGGGACTTCATGTGGCTGCTGGCCTGTGTGGCGGCCTACCAGGGCGGCGTGGCCGTGGCCATCACGCTGGCGGCGATCTACGCCGAGCAGGTGATCGGCTTCGTGCAGCAGGAGACCATGGTGCTGATCTTCGTGCTCAACATCGCGGCCGCGCTCGGCGCCCTGGCCTTTGGCTATTGGCAGGACCGCCTGGGCCACAAGCTCGCGCTGGGCATCACGCTGGTGGGCTGGGTGGCGACGTGCATCATCGCGGCGCTGACCACCACCAAGGGCGGCTTCTGGTACGCCGCGGCCATCGCGGGGGTGTGCATGGGCGCGAGCCAGTCTTCGGGCCGGGCCATGGCCGGCATGCTGGCGCCGCCGGCGCAGCTGGCCGAATTCTTCGGCCTGTGGACCTTCGCCACGCGGGTGGCCAGCATCATCGGCCCGCTGAGCTACGGTGCCATCACCTGGATGACCGGGGGCAACCAGCGCCTGGCGATCGGTTTCACGGCGGTGCTGTTCGTGGCCGGCCTGGCCTTGCTGATGCCGGTGAACATGCAGCGCGGGCGCGCGGCCGCGATGCAGGGCAGCTGATCAGGCTGCGAGGGCGCGCGCTTGCACGCCCAGGCCCAGCCAGCGCCGGGCGGCGTCGGCCAGGGCCGAGGGCTGGCCGCTGGACAGCAGCACCGGCGGCACGGCGGGCGCGCCTGAGTGCACGGGCAGGCCCAGCACCTCGCGCGTGCGGCGCGCGACGGGAACACCCGTGTCCACCAACGTCACGTCGGGGCCGCACAGGCGGCCCAGCAGTTCGGCCGCGAACGGGTAGTGCGTGCAGCCGAGCACCAGGGTGTCGATGGGTGGGCTGCCATGGGGGCTTTGCAGCAGCGCCTGCACATAGCGCGTGCCCAAGGCTTCGATGGTGGGCAGGTCGTGCCGCTCGATGGCCGCTGCCAGGCCGTCGCAGGGCTGGCAGCTGAATTGCAAGGGCCGCGGCGCGGTGGCCACCAACCGGTCGCGCAACTGCGCGAAGCGCGCGCTCTGGAGCGTGCCGCGCGTGGCCAGCACGCCGATGCCGCCGCTGCGGCTCAGGGCCGCGGCGGGCTTGAGGGCGGGCTCCACCCCCACGATGGGCATCTCGGGGTAGGCCTTGCGCAGGTCGTCGATGGCGTGGGCCGTGGCGGTGTTGCAGGCCACCACCAGGGCGTCGATGCCGTGTTGCTCGCGCAGCTGCGCGGTGATGCGGTGCGTGCGCGCCGACACGTCCTGCGCCGTGCGCTCGCCGTAGGGCGCGTGGGCGCTGTCGGCGGCATAGACGAAGCGCGTGCCGGGCAGTTCGGCGAGCAGGGCCCGCAGCACGCTCAGGCCGCCGACCCCGCTGTCGAACACACCGACGGTTTTCAAGCGGCGGCGACCTCGATGCCCTTGAACTCGCCGGTGGCGATGCGCTTTTGCCACTCGGCCGGGCCAGTGATGTGCGCGCTGGTGCCGCCGGCGTCCACGGCCACGGTCACGGGCATGTCGACCACGTCGAATTCGTAGATGGCTTCCATGCCCAGGTCGGCAAAGCCCAGCACCTTGGCGGTCTTGATGGCTTTGGAGACCAGGTAGGCCGCGCCGCCCACGGCCATGAGGTAGGCGCTCTGGTGTTTCTTGATGGCCTCGATGGCGACCGGGCCGCGCTCGGACTTGCCGATCATCGCGATCAGGCCGGTTTCAGCCAGCATCATCTCGGTGAAGCCGTCCATGCGGGTGGCGGTGGTGGGGCCTGCCGGGCCGACGGCCTCGTCGCGCACCGGATCGACCGGGCCCACGTAGTAGATGACGCGGTTGGTGAAGTCCACCGGCAGCTTCTCGCCCTTGGCCAGCATGTCCTTGATGCGCTTGTGCGCGGCGTCGCGGCCGGTGAGCATCTTGCCGTTGAGCAGCAAGGTGTCGCCCGGCTTCCAGCTGGCGACTTCTGCCTTGGTCAGCGTGTTGAGGTCCACGCGCTTGCTCTTTTGCGTGTCGGGCACCCAGTTCACGTTGGGCCAGAGGTCCAGGCTCGGCGCCTCCAGGTAGACCGGGCCGCTGCCGTCCATCACGAAGTGCGCGTGGCGCGTGGCCGCGCAGTTGGGGATCATGGCCACGGGCTTGCTGGCCGCGTGCGTGGGGTACATCTTGATCTTGACGTCGAGCACGGTGGTCAGGCCGCCCAGGCCTTGCGCGCCGATGCCCAGGGCGTTGACCTTCTCGTACAGCTCCAGCCGGAGTTCCTCGACCTGGTCGAGCTTCTCGCCCCGGGCGGATTTGGCCTGCAACTCGTACATGTCGATGTCGTCCATCAGGCTTTCCTTGGCCATCAGCACCGCCTTCTCGGCCGTGCCGCCGATGCCGATGCCCAGCATGCCCGGGGGGCACCAGCCCGCGCCCATGGTGGGCACGGTCTTGAGCACCCAGTCGACCACCGAGTCGCCGGGGTTGAGCATGATCATCTTGCTTTTGTTTTCGCTGCCACCGCCCTTGGCGGCCACGGTCACTTCCACGGTGTCGCCGGGCACCAGCTCGGTGACGATCACGGCGGGCGTGTTGTCCTTGGTGTTCTTGCGGGCGAACTGAGGGTCTGCCACGACCGAGGCGCGCAGCGTGTTGTCGGGGTGGTTGTAGCCGCGGCGCACGCCTTCGTTGATGGCGTCTTCCAGGCCGCCGGTGAAGCCTTCCCAGCGCACGTTCATGCCGACCTTGAGGAAGACGTTGACGATGCCGGTGTCCTGGCAGATCGGGCGCTGGCCGGTGGCGCTCATCTTGCTGTTGGTCAGGATCTGCGCGATGGCGTCCTTGGCCGCTGGGCTCTGCTCGCGCTGGTAGGCACGGGCGAGGTGGGCGATGTAGTCGGCGGGGTGGTAGTAGCTGATGTACTGCAGCGCGGCCGCGATGGATTCGATGAGGTCGGCCTGGCGGATGGTGGTCGTCATGGTGTCGTGGGCGTTGGGTGCAAATCGTGTCGGCGGCCGGGGCAGGGCTTCAAGAGGCCATGGGATGAGAATGGCTTTCGTTGGAGCTATGCTGGTAGACCTTGGGGCAGAGGCTGTCCCAAGCCCTCTATTTTGACAGGTCAGGCCACCCCATGAACACCCGTCCGGACACCCGCAGCGAACGCGACACCTTCGGCCCCATCGATGTCCCGGCCGCGCGGCTCTGGGGCGCGCAGACGCAGCGCTCGCTGCAGAACTTCGACATCTCGGGCGAGCGCCAGCCGCGCGAGATGATCCGCGCGCTGGCGCAGGTCAAGCGCGCTTCGGCGGTGGTCAACCATGCGCTGGGCCTGCAGGACGAGAAGAAGACCCGGGCCATCGCGCAGGCGGCCGACGAGGTGATTGCCGGCGGCCACGAGGTGGAGTTCCCCCTGGTGGTGTGGCAGACCGGATCGGGCACGCAGACCAACATGAACGTGAACGAGGTGCTGGCCAACCGCGCCAGCGAGCTGCTGGGCGGCGAGCGTGGCGAGGGGCGCCTGGTGCACCCCAACGACGATGTGAACCGCAGCCAGTCGAGCAACGACGTGTTCCCAACCGCCATGCACGTGGCGGCGGTGGAGGCCCTCACGCACCGCCTGCTGCCGGCGCTGGCGCTGCTGCGCGGCACGCTGGAGAAGAAGGCGCGCGACTTCGACGGCATCGTCAAGATCGGCCGCACCCATTTGCAGGACGCCACGCCGCTCACGCTGGGGCAGGAGTTCTCGGGCTGGGTGGCGCAGCTCGCCCATGGCGAGGCGCATGTGCGCGCGGCCCTGCCGCACCTGTGCGAGCTGGCGCTGGGCGGCACGGCGGTGGGCACCGGCCTGAACGCGCCCAAGGGCTATGCCGAGCAGGTGGCGGCCGAGCTGGCCCGCCTCACGGGTCTGCCCTTCGTCACCGCGCCCAACAAGTTCGAGGCCATGGCCAGCGTCGATGCCCTGGTGCACGCGCACGGCGCGCTCAAGACGCTCGCGGCCAGCCTCATGAAGATTGCCAACGACGTGCGCTGGCTGGCCAGCGGACCGCGCAGCGGCATCGGCGAGCTCAGCATCCCCGAGAACGAGCCCGGCTCGTCCATCATGCCGGGCAAGGTCAACCCGACGCAGAGCGAGGCCGTGACCATGCTGGCGGCCCAGGTGTTCGGCAACGACGTGGCGATCAACTTCGGCGGGGCCTCGGGCAACTTCGAGCTCAACGTGTTCCGACCCATGGTGGCGAACAACTTCCTGCAGAGCGTGCGCCTGCTGGCCGACGGCATGAGGAGCTTCAACGACCATTGCGCGGCCGGCATCGAGCCCAACCTCGCCCGCATCACCGAGCTGGTGGACCGCTCGCTGATGCTGGTGACGGCGCTGAACACGCACATCGGCTACGACAAGGCCGCCCAGATCGCCAAGAAGGCGCACAAGGAGGGCACCACGCTGCGCGAGGCCGCGCTGGCGCTGGGCCATGTGACGGCCGAGCAGTTCGACCAGTGGGTGGTGCCGGAGAAGATGACCGGGCGCTGAGCGCTACGATGGGGCCATGATCCCTTTCCCCTGGCGCACCAGTTTCCTCGTCGATCCTTTCGCCAGTTTCACGCTCGCCATCCTGCTGCTCTTCGTCGGCAAGTGGCTCACGCAGCGCCACGTCTGGCTGCAGCGTTACAACATCCCGGAGGCCGTGGTGGGCGGCATGGTGTGCGCGCTGGTGGTGTGCTCGCTGTACTACGCACTGGACGTGCGGGTGGTGTTCGAGCTGGGCGCGCGCGACATGCTGCTGCTGTACTTCTTCGCTGCCATCGGCCTGGGCACGGATGTGCGCACCCTGCGCGAGGGTGGCCGCTCGCTGGTGGTGCTGCTGCTGTTGGCCACGGGCTTCATGCTGCTGCAGAACGGTGTCGGCATGGCCGCGGCCAGCGCGTTCGGCATGGACGCGCGCGCGGGCCTCATGGCCGGCTCGATCTCGCTCACCGGCGGTGTGGGCACGACGCTGGCCTGGACGCCGCATTTCGTGGACCGCCTGGGCATTGCCAACGCGGGCGAGCTGGGCCTGGCGGCCAACATGGTGGGCATGGTCTCGGCCTGTCTGGTGGGCGGGCCGCTGGCGGCCTGGCTCATGCGGCGCCATCGCATCGTGGCCTCGGGCGCGGCCGACGTGGAGGTCGGCACGCGCTACCAGGACGAGGCCCACCTGCGGCTCGACTACCACGGCGTGCTGATGGCCCTGCTGTGGCTCAACCTCGCGCTCATGCTGGGGCAGGGCGTCAACGAACTGTTCGCCCTCACCGGGCTGCACCTGCCCTCTTTCGTGGGCTGCCTCATGGCGGGCATCGGCCTGCGCAGCGCCGGCCAGTGGCTGGCGCCCGAGGGCGGGCGCCTCTGGAACTGGCCGAGCATGCGGCTGGGGGTGGCGCTGATCTCCGACGTCTGCCTCGGTCTGTTCCTCACCATGGCGCTCATGGGCCTGCGCCTGTGGGAACTGGAGCCGGTGCTGGGTTTCATGGCCGTGACCATGGCGCTGCAGGTGCTGCTGGCGGTGGCGTTCACGGCCTTCGTCGTGTTCCGCTTCATGGGGCGCGACTACGAAGCGGCCGTCATCTGCTCGGGGTTCGGCGGCATCGCCCTGGGCTCGACCGCGACGGCCATCGCCAACATGAGCGCGGTGGTGCGGGCCTACGGCGCGGCGCCCCGGGCCTTCATCGTGGTGCCGCTGGTGTGCGGCTTCTTCATCGACCTGGTCAACGCGCTGGTGATCGGCCTGCTGGCGCGCTGAACGCATGAAAAAGGCCCGGCAAGCCGGGCCTTTCCAGAGGGGCAGGCGTCAGCGCTTCGCAGCCGCCATGGCCTGCGCGATCCAGCCGTCGAAGGTCTTCTGGTGGGCCTTGATCCAGGCGTCGGTGTGGCGCTCCACGTCCTGCGGCTTGTTCTGGCCCTCGCGCATGCGCAGGTTCTGGGCGTTGATGTCGGCCACGGGCAATGCCATCACCTCGAACAGCCGCGCCGCGGCGGGGTTCTGCTCGGTGAATGCCCGATTGGCCACGATGCGCTGTGTGTTGAGCACAAAGCCGTAGTTCTGGCCGTTGGGCAGCTGGGTGTCGAGCTTGGCCTGTTCCCCGGGGAGCGACGAAAACGGCACCTGCAGCCACACCACCTCCTGGCCGGGGCGCAGCACGCCGCTGACCCAGTAAGGCGTCCAGGTGTAGTACAGCACCGGCTGGCCCTGCTTGAGGCGGGTGATGGTGTCGGCGATCAGGGCGGCGTAGCTGCCCTGCTGGTGCGTGACTGTCTCGCGCAGCTTGTAGGCGTCGAGGTGGTGCTCGATCACCGCCTCGCAGCCCCAGCCGGGGTTGCAGCCCGTGAGGTCGGCCTTGCCGTCGCCGTTGTGGTCGAACAGCTTGGCGATGGCGGGGTCCTTGAGCTGGTCCACGCGCGTGATCTTGTGGGCGTCGGCGGTCTTCTTGTCGATGAGGTAGCCCTGGGCTGCGCCGGGCGAGTAGGCGCCCTGGCGATAGAGCTTGGCGTCGCCACCGGCGTTCTTGTAGAAGTCTGCGTGCAGCGGGTCCCAGTGGTCGGCCATGAAGGTGGCGTCGCCGTTGGCGATGGCGACGTGGGCGGTGGGGTACTCCACTTCCTTGATCGGCTTGACGTCGTAGCCCAGCTTGGCCAGCGCGCGCGACACCAGCAGCGTCTGGAACGTCTCTTCGGCAATCGAGCTTTGCAGCGGCTGCACGGCAATGCCCTGGCCGGGGAGTTTCTGGGCCTGGGCCGGGCCGGCCAGGGCGAAGGCCATGAGGCCGCCGCCAAGCAGATGTCGCCACAAAGGGGTGGGCGTGTGGAAGGTCATCGGTTTCCTTTCGATGGTGGGTTGGAGGGCCTGGGCGCGAGCGCTCAGGAGGTGGAAAGGGGGGTGGTGGAGGGCGGCGCGTGGCGCGCCGGCGCGGGGCGCAGCAGCCGCACGAGCAGGCCGGCAGGGCCTTGCTGCCACCAGTGGCGGGCGCCCCGGCCGGGCCGGCCCAGGGCCTGGGTGATGCGGTCCAGCGCGATGGCCAGCAGCACGATGCCCAGGCCGCCGACGGTGGCCATGCCCATGTCCAGGCGGCCGATGCCGCGCAGCACCATCTGCCCCAGGCCGCCGACGGCGATCATCGAAGCGATGACCACCATGGACAGCGAGAGCATCAGCGCCTGGTTGATGCCGGCCATGATGGAGGGCAGGGCCAGCGGCAACTGCACCTTGGCCAGCATCTGCCAGCGCGAGGCGCCATAGGCGCGCGCCGCTTCGATCAGGTCGGGCCGCACCTGGCGGATGCCCAGGTCCGTCAACCGCACCAGCGGGGGCAGGGCAAAGACGATGGTGACGATGACGCCGGGCACGTTGCCGATGCCAAACAGCATCACCACCGGCACCAGGTAGACGAAGGCCGGCGTGGTCTGCATGGCGTCGAGCACCGGGCGCAGCAGGCGCTGGGTGCGGTCGCTGCTGGCCAGCAGGATGCCCAGCGGCAGGCCGATGACGATGCAGAACACCAGCGAGGTCAGCACCAGCGAGAGCGTGACCATCGCCTCGGCCCAGATGCCCAGCATGCCCACCAGCAGCATGGAGACCACGGTGCCGATGGCGATGGCGCGGCCGGCAAATTGCCAGGCCAGCAGGCCCATCAGGGCGACCATGGCCAGCATGGGCACGCTCAGCAGCAGCTGCTCCACGCCGGTGAGCGTGGTGTCGATGGGCGCGCGCACGGTCTGGAAGAACGGGCGGAAATGGTCCACCGTCCAGCTCAGCGCGTCGTTGATCCAGTTCTCCACGGGCAAGGAGCCGTCCCAAAGCTGGCTGAGCCGAAGGCCTTCGTCGCCCATCGGGGTGGTGCCATCGGTGAGCGCCGTGGTGTCGAGCCAGTTGTCGCTGGCAGGCGCGGTGGATGCGCCCCAGGCATCGGTGGTGGCGGTGGGGCCTGCGGTGGTGTCGATGTCGGTGTCGTTCATGGTGTGTGCTCTTTCCAGTGAAGGCGGTCTCAGGCCGCGGCGCGGTCCAGGAACTTCAGCAGCGTGTTCTTGCTGATGGCGCCGCGGTAGCGGCCGTGGGCGTCCACGACGGGCAGGGGGTAGGGCGCGTTCGCGGCCTGTCCGAAGAGTTCGGCCACCGGGTGGGCCGCCTGGACCACCTGCACATCGGGCAGGTAGGCGCGCGAGAGGCCCAGCGGGCCATCGTGGTCCTGCAAGGCGTGGCGCAGGGAGTCCGCCGAGACCAGGCCGAGGTAGCGCTGGTCGGGGCTGACGACGTAGGCCCAGTCGCGGTCCTTGTCTTCCAGCAGCTTGAGCGCGGCGCGCGCGCCCTTGTTCGGGTGCTCGGCGACCACGACTTGGGTCTGGCGCGCGATGTCGCCGGCCTTGAACACCGCCGCCGCGTCCACGCCGCGCACAAAGTTGCGCACGTAGTCGTCGGCTGGCTGGCGCAGGATGTCTTCGGGCGTGCCGACCTGAACCACCTGGCCGTCCTTCATGATGGCGATGCGGTCGCCGATGCGCATCGCCTCGTCGAGGTCGTGCGAGATGAAGACGATGGTGCGGCGCCGGACCTGCTGCAGCCGCAGCAGTTCGCTCTGCATCTCGGTGCGGATGATCGGGTCCAGCGCCGAGAAGGCCTCGTCCATCAGCAGGATGGACGGGTCGCTGGCCAGCGCGCGCGCCAGGCCCACGCGCTGCTGCATGCCGCCGGAGAGCTCGTCGGGGTAGCTGTCGCCCCAGCCAGCCAGGCCCACCTGCTCCAGCGCCTGATCGGCCAGCGCCAGGCGCTGCGCGGGCTTGACGCCCGCCAGCTCCAGGCCGAACGCGGTGTTGTCGCGCACCGTCATGTGCGGCATCAGCGCGAACGACTGGAACACCATGCTGATGTCCTTGCGCCGCAGGGCGCGCAGGCCGGCGTCCGACAGGTCGTTGATGTTCTGGCCGTTGACCAGGATGCGGCCCGCCGTGGGCTCGATCAGCCGGTTGAGCAGGCGCACCAGCGTGGATTTGCCCGAGCCGGACAAGCCCATGATGACGAAGATCTCGCCGGCCTCGATCTCGAAATGGGCATCGAAGACCCCGATGGACTGCCCGGTATCGGCCAGGATCTCCTGTTTGCTGCGGCCTTCCTGGACGAGCTGGAGCGCGACCTCGGGCTGGTCGCCGAACACCTTGAAGACGTGTTCGATGGAAATGTGTTGGGCCATGGGTGGTGCTGCCTCCTGTGCAAGTTGGACAAGGCACCGCGAACGGTCTTGAAGCAGTGGGCACGCGCGCGCCCGACCGGGTCATCCAAGACCGCAGACAGACACTGACAGCGACGAATCGGCAAACCCAGCGCCTGCCATCACGCAAGCCCGGTCAGCGGGCCCTGTCTGGGGGGCTGGCACGGTGCGGGAGTGACGCGGCGACGAGGCCGGAAGACCGGCCATTGAAATCTCTGTGCCGCGACGGGATGCAGGGCGATCCGCGAGTAGCACATGAGCGCCACCCGGCCAGGGGCCGGATGGCTGAGGCGCTAATTATAACTTTTGTGCATGGATGGCCCATGCCGGGGTGCAGAAAACCCCAGGCTGCGCCCGAAGGCGCGCGGTCAGTGGCCGTTGTCCGCGGGGTGGGCCATGAGCCGGTCGGTCATGGCAATGGCCATGGCGCTGAGCAGGAAGACCACATGGATGATGGTCTGCCACATCAGGACCTTCACGTCGTAGTTGGCCGCGTTGATGAAGGTCTTGAGCAGGTGGATCGAACTGATGCCGATGATCGCCGTGGCCAGCTTCACCTTGAGCACCGAGGCGTTCACGTGGCTCAGCCACTCGGGCTGGTCGGGGTGGTTTTCCAGGTGCATGCGGCTCACGAAGGTCTCGTAGCCGCCCACGATGACCATGATCAGCAGGTTGGAGATCATCACCACATCGATCAGCGCGAGCACCACCAGCATGATGATGGTCTCGTTCAGGCCGGTGAGCTGCACGTCGCTCTTGTAGCCGATGCTGCTGACGAGCTTGGCCAGCGCCGCGTCGTTGCCGAATGCCGCCTCGATCAGATGAACCAGCTCGACCCAGAAATGGAAGACGTAGATGGCCTGTGCCGCGATCAGGCCGATGTAGAGCGGCAACTGCAGCCAGCGGCTGGCAAAAATCAGGTTGGGCAGCGCGCGGATCGGGGCTTGGACTTTGACGGGGTCGCTCATGGATGGTGACACAATGTGCCGAGCGCCCGGGATGGGCGGCCAGACGGCAGGCGGTATTGTAGGTCTGCGTCCTGTCCTGTAAGTGACTCGTAAGAGCCCTTGAGCACAGTCCCGGCCTGTCATCTGCCCACAACACTGAGGAGACTTTCATGTCCGCGCCTTCGTCGACGATCGAATCCACCCTGGTCGAAAACCGTGTCTTTGAGCCCTCGGCCGCCACCGTGAAGGCCGCGCGCGTCTCGGGCATGGAGGCTTACCAGGCGCTGTGCGCCGAGGCCGAGAAGGACTTTGAGGGCTTCTGGGCCCGCCTGGCGCGCGACACCCTGAGCTGGCACAAGCCCTTCACCAAGACGCTCGACAGCAGCCACGCGCCGTTCTACAAGTGGTTCGAGGATGGCGAACTCAACGCGTCGTACAACTGCCTGGACCGCCACATGGGCACGCCGGTCGAGAACAAGACCGCCATCATCTTCGAGGCCGACAACGGCGACGTGACCAAGGTCACCTACAAGGAACTGCTCGCCAAGGTCTCGCAGTTCGCCAACGCGCTCAAGGCGCGCGGTGTGAAGAAGGGCGACCGCGTCGTCATCTACATGCCCATGACGGTCGAAGGCGTGGTGGCCATGCAGGCCTGCGCGCGCATCGGCGCCACGCACAGCGTGGTGTTCGGCGGCTTCTCGGCCAAGGCCCTGCAGGAGCGCATCCAGGACGCGGGCGCCGTGGCCGTGATCACCGCCAACTACCAGTTGCGCGGCGGCAAGGAGTTGCCGCTCAAGGCCATCGTGGACGAAGGCATCGGCATGGGCGGCTGCGAATCGATCAAGAACGTGATCGTGTTCCAGCGCACCCCCACGGCCTGCAACATGGTCGCCGGCCGCGACACCTTCATGCACGAGGCCATGGCCGAACAGTCCACCAGTTGCCCGGCGGAGATGGTGGGCGCCGAGCATCCGCTGTTCGTGCTCTACACCTCGGGCTCGACTGGCAAGCCCAAGGGCGTGCAGCACAGCACCGGTGGCTACCTGCTGTGGGCACAGCTCACCATGAACTGGACCTTCGACCTGCGCCCCGAAGACATCTTCTGGTGCACGGCCGACATCGGCTGGATCACCGGCCACACCTACGTCACCTACGGCCCGCTGGCGGCTGGCGCCACGCAGGTCGTGTTCGAAGGTGTGCCCACCTACCCGAACGCCGGGCGCTTCTGGCAGATGATCGAGCGGCACAAGGTCACGATCTTCTACACCGCGCCCACGGCCATCCGCTCGCTGATCAAGGCCGCCGAAGGCGACGAAAAGGTCCACCCGGCGCGCTCCGATCTCTCCAGCCTGCGCCTGCTCGGTTCGGTGGGCGAGCCCATCAACCCCGAGGCCTGGATGTGGTACTACAAGCACGTCGGTGGCGAGCGCTGCCCCATCGTGGACACCTTCTGGCAGACCGAGACCGGCGGCCACATGATCACCCCGCTGCCTGGCGCCACGCCGCTGGTGCCGGGCTCGTGCACGCTGCCCCTGCCGGGCATTGCCGCGGCCATCGTCGATGAGGCGGGCAACGACGTGCCTCACGGCGCGGGCGGCATTCTGGTCGTGAAGAAACCCTGGCCCTCCATGATCCGCACCATCTGGGGCGATCCGGAGCGCTTCAAGAAGAGCTACTTCCCCGAAGAGCTCAGGGGCTACTACCTGGCGGGCGACGGGGCGGTGCGCAGCGCCGACCGGGGCTACTTCCGCATCACCGGGCGCATCGACGACGTGCTCAACGTCTCGGGCCACCGCATGGGCACCATGGAAATCGAGTCTGCGCTGGTGGGCAAGACGGACCTGGTGGCCGAAGCCGCGGTGGTGGGCCGCCCCGACGACCTCACCGGTGAGGCCATCGTGGCCTTCGTGGTGCTCAAGCGCGCCCGTCCGACCGGGGAAGAAGCCAAGGCCATCGCCAAGCAGCTGCGCGACTGGGTGGGCAAGGAAATCGGCCCGATCGCCAAGCCCAAGGACATCCGCTTCGGCGACAACCTGCCCAAAACCCGCAGCGGCAAAATCATGCGCCGCCTGCTGCGCTCCATCGCCAAGGGCGAGGCCATCACGCAGGACACCTCGACGCTGGAAAACCCGGCCATCCTCGAACAGCTGGCCGAGACCAACTGAGGCACCCAGGCCGGCGCCGCGCCGGCAATAAAAAACCCGCTGGAGGCCAGCGGGTTTTTTTGGGCGGTGATCGGGTGGCTTACTTGATGCTCAGCACCCAGGCCGCCAGCTTCTTGGCCTCGGCTTCGCTGACCTGCGGGTTGGGCGGCATGGGCACGGCGCCCCAGTTGCCCTTGCCCACTTCAGAGCCCTTGACAATCTTGGCGGCCAGCACGTCCACGGCCTTGGCATCCCCTGCGTACTTCTTGGCCACTTCCTTGTAGGCAGGGCCCACCAGCTTCTTGTCCACGGCATGGCAGGCCATGCAGTTCTTGCTCTTGGCGAGCGCTTCGTCGGCGATGGCCGGAGCGGCCAGGGTCGTCATGGCAGCCATAATCAGGAGAGCGCGTTTCATGGGGTGTCCTTGTCGGTGAATGCAGGTAAGTGTCACGCGGCCGATTCTACCGAGCCGCACCCGCCGAGAAACGAACGCTTACAGTTTCTTGCCCGCTTCACGGGGCCTTTACCGGAGTTTGTGATGTATTTGCTGATCGCAGGCGTCGTGCTGTCGTTGCTGAAGTGGCTGGAGTTCGGCGTGGTGGCCGAATGGTCCTGGTGGTGGGTGCTGTCGCCCTTCGCCCTGGCCGCTGCCTGGTGGGCCTGGGCCGACGCCAGCGGCTACACCAAGCGCAAGGCGATGGAGAGGATGGAACAGAAGAAGAAGGACCGCATCGACAAGCAGCGCGAGGCGCTGGGCATCAAGCCCAGGCGCCCCTCGCGCTGACCGCTTCGCCCCAGGGGCCTGCGGATCAGTAGTTGTCGAGCACGGCGCCCTTGCTGGCGCTGGCCGCATTGAAAGCGAACTTCGCCTGCACGCCGCGCGTGTAGCGCGGCGCGGGGGGCGTCCAGCCCTCGCGGCGCCGGGCGATTTCCGCCTCGGGCACGTTGAGTTCGAGCTTGAGCTGGTGGGCGTCGATGGTGATGGAGTCGCCTTCGTTCACGAAGGCGATCGTGCCACCCGCGGCGGCTTCGGGCGCCACGTGGCCCACCACCATGCCCCAGGTGCCGCCAGAGAAGCGGCCGTCGGTGATCAGGCCCACGCTTTCGCCCAGGCCCGCGCCAATGAGGGCGCCGGTGGGTGCCAGCATTTCGGGCATGCCGGGGCCGCCCTTAGGGCCCAGGTAGCGCAGCACCATCACGTCGCCCGCGACGATCTTGCCGTCCAGGATCGCCTGCAGCGCCGACTGCTCGTCGTCGAACACGCGCGCCGGGCCGGTGATGACCGGGTTCTTCAGGCCGGTGATCTTGGCCACCGCGCCCTCGGGCGAGAGGTTGCCCTTGAGGATGGCCAGGTGGCCTTCGGCGTACATGGGGTTGTCGATCGGGCGGATCACGTCCTGGTCGGCGCGCGGCGCATCGGGCACGTCCTTGAGCACCTCTTCAATCGTCTGGCCGGAGATGGTCAGGCAATCACCGTGCAGCAGGCCGGCCTTGAGCAGCACCTTCATCACTTGCGGAATGCCGCCGGCCTGGTGCAGGTCCACCGCGAGGTACTTGCCCGAGGGCTTGAGGTCGCACAGCACGGGGGTCTTCTTGCGGATGCGCTCGAAGTCGTCGATGGACCATTCCACGCCGGCCGCATGCGCGATGGCCAGGAAGTGCAGCACCGCGTTGGTGGAGCCGCCGGTGGCCATGATCACGGCCACGGCGTTCTCCAGCGACTTCTTGGTCACGATGTCGCGCGGCTTGATGTCTTTCTTGATCGCCTCGATCAGCACCCTGGCCGATTCCTTGGCCGAGTTCTGCTTCTCGTCGTGCGGGTTGGCCATGGTGCTGGAGTAGGGCAGCGACAGGCCCAGCGCCTCGAAGGACGAGGACATGGTGTTGGCGGTGTACATGCCGCCGCACGAGCCCGAGCCGGGGATGGCGCGCATCTCGATCTCGCGCAGGTCTTCGTCGCTCAGGTTGCCCGCGGCGTTCTGGCCCACGGCCTCGAACACGCTGACGATGTTGAGGTCCTGGCCCTTGTAGCGGCCGGGCAGGATGGTGCCGCCGTACACGTAGATGGCGGGCACGTTGGCGCGCAGCATGCCCATCATGCCGCCGGGCATGTTCTTGTCGCAGCCGCCCACGACGACCACGCCGTCCATCCACTGGCCTTGCACGCAGGTCTCGATGCAGTCGGAGATCACCTCGCGGCTGACCAGCGAGTACTTCATGCCCTCGGTGCCCATGGCCATGCCGTCGGAAATGGTGGGCGTGCCGAAGATCTGGGCGTTGCCGCCGGCTTCCTCGATGCCGGCCACGGCCGCGTCGGCCAGCTTCTGCAGGCCGCTGTTGCACGGCGTGATGGTGCTGTGGCCGTTGGCCACGCCCACCATGGGCTTCTTGAAGTCGCTTTCCTCGTAGCCCATGGCGTAGTACATGGAGCGGTTGGGTGCGCGCGACTTGCCTTGCGTGATGTTGGCGCTGCGGCTGTTGATGGGCTTGATGGAGATGGTTTTGCTGTCGGCCATGGGGGTCTCTTCGTGGGGGAGGGTGCGCGAAGTATGCGTCAGGCCCGCGCTCGTTTCCAATTGCTTTGGAGGCGTCCATTAATATGCGAGGCATATGAATGAGGCAAGCAAAACGCTGCGCATCGAATTGCGCCAGTGGCGCCAGTTCGCGGCGCTGGCCGAAGAGCTGCACTTCGGCCGGGCCGCCGCGCGCCTGCACATGACGCAGCCGCCGCTCACCCAGGCCATCGCCGGGCTGGAGCAGGCGCTGGGCGTGCGCCTGTTCGACCGCACCCGGCGCAGCGTGGCGCTCACGCCCGCTGGGCGCGCCCTGGTGCCCGAGGTGCGCGACCTGCTGGGCCGGGCGCAGGCCCTGCCCGAGCTGGCGCGCGCGGCCGCCGCCGGCGAGCTGGG
>NZ_JAHCKK010000055.1 GCF_026125825.1 Hydrogenophaga sp.
GACCGCATGCTGTACATCACCGTGTCGCGGATGGTGCCGTCGCGGCGCAGCGCATGGCCGCGGATGACGCCGTCCTTTTTCGCGCCCAGCCGCTCGATCGCGCGTTGCGAGGCGAAGTTGTAGTTGTCGGTGCGCCAGCCCACCACGTGGCAGCCCAGCGTGTCGAAGGCGTGCCCCATCATGAGCAGCTTGCACGTGGTGTTCACGTGGGTCCGTTGAACGCTTTGCGCATACCAGGTGTAGCCGATCTCGACCCGTTTCACCGCCGGCAGGATGTCGTGGTAGCTGGTGCTGCCCAACACCCGGCCGCTGGCCTCGTCGGTCACGGCAAAGGCCAGGCGGTGGCCTTCGTCGCGCATCTGCAGTGCGGTTTCGATGTAGGCACGCGTCTGCCCGGGTTCGGGCACCGAGGTGATGCGCAGCTTCCAGAGTTCGCCGTCAGCGGCGGCCGCACGCAGGCCCTGCTCGTGGTCCAGCGCAAGCGGCACCAGGGCCAGGCCGTTGGCGCGCAGGGTGAGGGGTTCGACGAAGGCCATGGCTCGCAGGTCAGGCGGAAGGGGGTGGTGGCGGCGCGATCAGGCGCCGCGCCACCAGCTTGCCGACGCCGCAGCCAAGGGCGATCAGGCCCAGGCCGGCCATCTCGCGCCATCCAAAGGCGTCGGGCGCCGCGAAGAAGTCCAGGCCCAGCTGCTGGCCCAGGGCCCAGCCGGCCAAAGAGCCGATCACGAAACCGGACGCATCGGCCAGGCCTTCCTTGAATGCGTGGCGGGTCTGTTTGTCCATGTCAGCGTCTCCGATGAAGTGAACCTTGGAGCGAGACAGCGCCGCGGCGGCTTTGCCGCCCGGCTGGCGTCGCCCCTTGAGGGGGATGCGGCCACACGAAGTGGGCAGGCAGCGCGGAGGTCATCGATTTCTCTGGTTCATGAAGACCAGTTTCTCGAACAAGGTGGTGTCCTGCTCGTTCTTGAGCAGCGCGCCCACCAGCGGGGGCACGCTGACCTTGCTGTCGGCGCTCTGCAGGGCCTCGAGCGGGATGTCCTCGGCCATCAGCAGCTTGAGCCAGTCCAGCAGTTCCGAGGTGCTGGGCTTCTTCTTCAGGCCGGGCAGGTTGCGCACGTCGTAGAAGGTCTTCATGGCCGCGGCCAGCAGCTCCTTCTTGAGCGAGGGGAAGTGCACGTCCACAATCCGCTGCATGGTCTCTGCATCGGGAAACTTGATGTAGTGGAAGAAGCAGCGGCGCAGGAAGGCGTCGGGCAGTTCCTTCTCGTTGTTGGAGGTGATGAACACCAGCGGGCGGTGCTTGGCCCGGATCATCTCGTGCGTTTCGTAGCAGTAGAACTCCATGCGGTCGAGTTCGCGCAGCAAGTCGTTGGGAAACTCGATGTCGGCCTTGTCGATTTCGTCGATCAGCAGCGCCACCGGCTCGTCCGCCGTGAAGGCCTGCCACAGCACGCCCTTGACGATGTAGTTGTGGATGTCCTTCACGCGCTCGTCGCCCAGCTGCGAATCGCGCAGGCGGCTCACGGCGTCGTACTCGTAGAGGCCCTGTTGCGCCTTGGTGGTGCTCTTGATGTGCCACTGCAGCAGTGGCAGCTTCAGGGCGCCGGCCACTTCCTCGGCGAGCATGGTCTTGCCGGTGCCGGGCTCGCCCTTGACGAGCAGCGGGCGCTTGAGGGTGATGGCGGCGTTCACCGCCAGCATCAGGTCTTGCGTGGCAACGTAATTCTCGGAACCTTGGAATTTCATGAAAAAGCGCCTTGTGCGAAGGTTGGCGGGGGTGTGGCCGGGGGCGAGGACCAGTCTATATAATCAGGGGTTGATTTTCTCAGCCGGTTCCATTCATTGTGCTTGCAAAATGATTCCAATGTTGTCCACGATCGCCCGCACCCTTGTCGCCGCTGCGACCCTCTCCGTCGCTCTTGCTGCCCAGGCCCAGGGCGTCACGGGTGATGTGCAAGCCGGCCACAAGAAGGCCGAAATGTGCATCGGATGCCACGGCATCGTCGGCTACCAGAACAGCTTCCCCGAGATCCACAAGGTCCCCAAGATCTCGGGCCAGTCGGACAAATACATCGTGGCGGCGCTCAATGCCTACAAGAAGGGCGACCGCAAGCACCCCACGATGCGCGGCATCGCGGGCTCGCTGAGCGAGCAGGACATGGCCGATCTGGGCGCCTACTACGCGTCGCAGGCCGACAAGGCCGCCCCTGAGGCGCCTCGCACCGCCAGCACCGCAGCCGCCGCCCTGATCGAGAAGGGCGCCTGCGCCTCTTGCCACGGCGCCAACTTCAGCAAGCCGATCGACCCGAGCTACCCCAAGATCGGCGGCCAGCACGCCGACTACCTGTTCTTCGCGCTCAAGGCTTACACGGTCGAGGGCAACAGCATGATCGGCCGCTCCAACGGCATCATGGCCGGCATTGCCAAGCAGTACACCCCGGCCGAAATGCGCGAGATCGCCAAGTACCTGTCGACGGTCGAAGGTGAGCTCAAGGTGGTGCCGCAGTCGCGCTTCCGCTGATCTGCCGCCCACATCGAAAAAGCCGCTCATCGAGCGGCTTTTTTTGTGTTCAGTCGCGGGTCGCGCGGCGCCGCACCGCGTCGATGTAGGCCTGCCCGTCGGGCGGGCGGCCCGCGCGCTGGCTTTCCCAGAGCATCGTGCCCAGGCACTCCATCACCTCGTGGTGGGCCACATGCAGGTCGCCGCGCCGGGCCGCCAGCAGTTCCACAGCCTGGCGAATGCCCGGTGGCTGGTCGATGCTGCACTGCTCGCTGATGGACAGGTGCATGGACAGGTGCAGGAAGGGGTTGTCGCGGTCGCTGTCGGGTTCGCCCAGGCGCGCCAGGGCCGCATCCACGTCGGACAGCTCTGCGTGGTATTCGTGGTGTTCGGCAATCCATTGGCCGGCCAGGGTCTCGATGGCCTCCATGGGTTGTTGCTGCAACTGTTTCTGGTGAACGGCGCAGAAGAAGCGCCGCACGTCGGCTTGGGATGGGCTGAACATGGTGCGGGGATTCTCCTGCATGCCGCCCACCCCTGCGCCCGGCTTGGGTACAGTCGCGGGTTGACCCTGAGGAGAACCTACATGAACCAAGCCTTCATCTGCGACGCGATTCGCACCCCCTTCGGCCGCTATGGCGGTGCCCTCTCCAGCGTGCGCGCCGACGACCTCGGGGCGATTCCGCTCAAGGCGCTGATGCAGCGCAACCCCGGTGTGGACTGGGCCGCCGTGACCGACATCCTCTTTGGTTGCGCCAACCAGGCGGGGGAAGACAACCGCAACGTCGCGCGCATGGCCGGCCTGCTCGCCGGTCTGCCGCTGGAGCTGCCCGGTGCCACCATCAACCGCCTGTGCGGCTCCGGCCTGGATGCCGTGGGCTCGGCCGCGCGCGCCATCAAGGCTGGCGAGGCCGGCCTCATGATCGCCGGCGGCGTGGAGAGCATGAGCCGCGCGCCCTTCGTCATGCCCAAGGCGGAAAGCGCCTTCAGCCGCGCCAACGCGGTCTACGACACCACCATCGGCTGGCGCTTCGTCAACAAGCTCATGAAGGCCCAGTACGGTGTGGATTCCATGCCCGAGACGGCTGAAAACGTCGCGACCGACCACAAGATCGAGCGCGAGGCGCAGGACCGCATGGCGCTGTCCAGCCAGCTCAAGGCCGTGGCCGCGCAGAAGGCCGGCCACCTCGCTCGCGAGATCACGCCGGTGACCATCGCGCAGAAGAAGGGCGATCCGCTGGTGGTGGACAAGGACGAGCACCCGCGCGAGACCAGCCTGGAAGCCCTGGCCAAGCTCAAGGGCGTGGTGCGCCCCGACGGCACGGTGACCGCGGGCAACGCCAGCGGTGTGAACGACGGCGCCTGCGCGCTGCTGCTGGCCGATGAGGCCTCGGCGGCGAAGAACGGCCTGACGCCCAAGGCCCGCATTGTGGGCATGGCCACGGCCGGCGTGGCGCCGCGCGTGATGGGCATCGGGCCGGCGCCGGCGACCGAAAAGGTGCTGGCGCTCACCGGGCTCAAGCTCGAGCAGCTGGACGTGATCGAGCTCAACGAGGCCTTTGCCGCGCAGGGCCTGGCGGTGCTGCGCATGCTGGGTCTGAAGGACGACGACGAGCGGGTGAACGCCTGGGGCGGGGCGATCGCGCTGGGCCACCCGCTGGGCGCCAGCGGCGCGCGGCTGGCCACCACGGCGGTCAACCGCCTGCACGCCACCGGTGGGCGCTATGCGCTGTGCACCATGTGCATCGGCGTGGGGCAGGGCATCGCGCTCGTGATCGAGAGGGTGTGATCAGAGCTTCCATTCCGGAAGCTGCCAGTTCCGCCACAGGGCCAGGCCGCGCAGGCCGGCCGTGAACACCACGCAGGCCACCAGGGCGATCCAGCCCGCGGCCTCCACCTCCCACAGGCCGACGTACAGCCAGCCACCGGCGAAGGCGCAGAGCGCATAGGGCCGGTGGTCCTTGAAGGCCGTGGGGATCTCGTTGCAGACCACGTCGCGCAGCACGCCGCCAAACACGCCGGTGATCAGGCCCATGAGCACGGCCACCAGGGCCGGCAGCTCCAGCATGAGGGCCTGGTGCACCCCGGTGGCGGTGAACAGGCCTAGGCCCAGTGCGTCGGGCCATTGAATGGCGCGCTCGGTCAGTTTCATGTGGCGCCCGCGCAGGAACACCATGGCGAGCACGCACAGCCCGAGCACGCCCCAGAGCAGCTCGACGTGGCGCACCCAGAAGAACGGGCGCTGATCGAGCAGCAGGTCGCGCAGCGTGCCGCCGCCGAAGGCGGCAAGGAAGCCCACCACCGCCACGCCCACGGCGTCCAGCCGCATGCGCGCACCCATGAGGATGCCGGAGAGCGCGAAGGCCACCGTGGCCGCCAGCTCGACCAGCAGGCGCAGGGTCTCGCCCCAGAACTGAATGTTGTGCATGCGCCGATTCTCGCCGGGCGGCGGGCAGGGGCATTCGCCAGCGGCGACAATCCCGCGCTTGAACTTCCCGCTCATCACCGATCCCTCGTTCTATTTCGTCGCGATTCCCGCCGTGCTTCTGCTGGGCGTGAGCAAGAGCGGCTTTGGCGCCGGCTTCGGGTCGCTGGCCGTGCCCTTGATGGCCCTGGCGGTCACCGTGCCGCAGGCCGCCGCCATCCTCATGCCGGTGCTGCTGCTGATGGACTTGCTGGGCATGGCGGCCTTCCGCAAGAACTTCGACCGCCGCCTGCTGATGTTCCTGCTGCCCTGCAGCCTGGTCGGCCTCGTGATTGGCGCCCTGCTGTTCAAGTGGCTGGATTCCCGCGTGGTGGCGGGCATGGTGGGTGTGTTCACCCTGGTGTTTCTGGCGCAGCGCCTGCTGTTCCCACCGCGTGCCGACAGCGCACCGCCGCCGCGCTGGGTGGGCGCGCTGCTCACAGTGACCTCGGGCTTCACCAGCTTCGTGGCGCACGCCGGCGGGCCTCCGCTCAATGCCTATGTGATCCCCATGCGCCTCTCGCCAGCGGTCTTCACCGGCACGCTGGCCTTCCTGTTCTTTTTCGTCAACCTCGCCAAATGGGTGCCCTATGCCTGGCTCGGCTTGCTCGATCTGCGCAACATGGCGACCTCGCTGGCGCTGCTGCCATTCGCCCCGCTCGGGGTCTGGCTGGGGGTCTACATCGCCAAGCGCATCGAGCCCCGGCTGTTTTACCGGCTCATCTATGCGGGGATGCTTCTGACCGGCTGCAAACTGGTGTGGGACGCGGTGGCGATAACATAGCGCCCGATACGATACCCCCTACCCCATCACGGTGTCCGTGTGGGGCGTCCGCACACAAAGGAGCTTTTCATGCCCATCGTGGTGGTTGCGAATCCCAAAGGAGGCGTCGGCAAGTCCACGCTGTCGACCAACGTCGCCGGGTACTTTGCCCGTCAGGGTCACTCGGTCATGCTGGGGGATGCCGACCGCCAGCAGTCCTCGGCGCTCTGGCTGCGCCTGCGCCCACCCGAAGCCCGGCCGATCCGGACCTGGGAGGTCTCGCAAGACCTGATCGCGCGGCCGCCCAAGGACGTCACGCATGTCGTGCTCGACACCCCCGCCGGTTTGCATGGCTGGCGCTTCAAGGACGTGCTCAAGATCGCCGACAAGGTGCTGGTGCCGCTGCAGCCCAGCATCTTCGACATCTATGCCACGCGCGCCTTCATCGATGAGCTGGCCGAGTCGCGCCGCGCGGGCCAACTGCAGGTGGGCATCGTCGGCATGCGGGTGGACATGCGCACCATCGCGGCCGACAAGCTCGGCGAATTCGTGGCCGGCCTCGGCCTGCCCGTGCTGGGGGCCCTGCGCGACACGCAGAACTACGTGCACCTGGCTGCTCGGGGGCTCACGCTGTTCGATGTCACGCCCAGCCGAGTCGAGAAGGACCTCAAGCAATGGCAGGGCATCTGCGAGTGGCTTGACCGCTGAAACCTGTCGGCGCCGTGTCGCGGGCCCGACATGCGCGGTGCGAGGCCGGCGATACAGTGGCTCGCATGAAAACCTTTGAATCCCTGGCCGATCTGGCGGCTTGCGTGGGCCAGGAAGTGGCCGTGAGCGACTGGGTGGTGATCACCCAGGAGCAAGTCAACCGCTTCGCCGAAGCCACCGGTGATCACCAGTGGATCCACGTGGACGTGGAGCGCGCCAAGGCCGGTCCTTTCGGCGGCCCGATCGCGCACGGCTTTCTCACCTTGTCCTTGCTGCCGGTGTTTTTCGAGTCCGCCTTCGACATCCGCAACACGCGCATGGGCGTGAACTACGGCCTGAACCGGGTGCGCTTTACCGCGCCGGTGCCGGTGGGCAGCCGCTTGCGCGCGCGTCTGACGCTGCAGGCCATCGAGCCGATCGAACAGGGCGGGCAGCAGATGACCTGGGCCGTGGTGGTGGAGCGCGAAGGGGCCGACAAGCCGGTCTGCTTTGCCGAATCGCTGGTGCGCCAGTACCCCTGAGGGCGCCGTCGCGATTACTTGATGCGGATGAGCTGCTTGGGCTCAAGCCAGCCTTCGAAGCACTGAATCAGCTGGTTGATGCGCTCGGCCGCGACCGACTGGTCGTGCCGCTGCGAGATGAGTTGGTAAGCGTCGTTGCGCAGCAGCCAAAGCTCCTGGGGCGTTTGGGCCTGATCGATCTGTTTGCGCAGCCGGGTGGCGGGCGTGCCGGTGCAGTCCGCGATGCTGCGCTCGAGCTGCAGCCGGATCCGGGCGAGATCTTTCAGGCTGGGGCTGCGTGTGGCGCGTGGCCGGGACGCAAGGTTCACCCGGAAGATCCGGGTGAGGACTGAAATCAGAGCGGTCTCCATGCGAACGTTCCGTCGTGCGGGAAATGGCGATCGGGCCGGCGCCCGAATGGGACAGACCGGACCCGATCAGGTTGGCATGGCTATGTTGCGCGTTTCGAGCGCGAAGCGATCCTTGCGTCCAGCCACTTGCGTGACCTGCGTCACGGAACCGGCATCGCAAACTGCAGCTGGCGCCAGGCCTCGAACACGGTGACCGCCACCGCGTTGGACAGGTTGAGGCTGCGCTGGCCCGGCACCATCGGCAGCCGAAGCCGCTGCGCGGGCGCAAAGGATTCCCGCAGCGCGTCCGGCAGCCCCCGCGTCTCCGAGCCGAACACCAGCCAGTCGCCGGGCTGGAAGGCGTTCTCGTACACGCTGTGGCTCCCGCGGGTGGTGAAGGCGAACATGCGCCGCGGGTCCGGTGCCTCGGCCTGCAGGAAGCTGGCCCAGTCCGCGTGACGGCGCAGGTCGGCGTACTCGTGGTAATCGAGCCCGGCGCGGCGCATGTGGCGATCTTCCATGGAAAAGCCCAGGGGCTCGATGAGATGCAGGGTGCAGCCGGTGTTCGCGCTGAGCCGGATCACGTTGCCCGTGTTGGGCGGGATTTCAGGTTGGACGAGGACGATGTGGAACATGGTGGCGGGCGAGCTTACCGCGGCGGCGTGCGCGCGAACACCAGGGCGCTGACCCGGGCCACGCCAGCTTTGCGCAGGGCCTGAGCCGCCGCCTGCAGCGTGGCGCCGGTGGTGGTCACGTCGTCCACCAGCAGCACGTGCCGGCCGTGCAGCCGGGGTGCATGCAGCGGGTGGGTGGCGAACACGCCTTGCAGGTTGCGCAGGCGCTGCTCGCGCGGCAGGCTGTGCTGGTCGGGGGTTTCGGTCAGGCGCACCAGGGCCTCGGCCAGGGCGGGTGCCCGTGCGGCGGGTCGGCTGGCTCGGCGCAGGGCTTTCACAAGCTCCCAGGCCTGGTTGTAGCCGCGCTCGGCCAGGCGCGCGGGTGTGAGCGGCACCGGAGCGACAATGTCGCACAAGGCAAGCAGCGGGCCGGCCTGGGGCGCCTGCAGCATCCGGCGGGCGAAAGGCCCGGCCCAGCCGGGCTCCTGGCGGAACTTGAAGCGCGCGATCAGGCTGTCCCAGGGGTAGGCGTAGTCCACCGCCGCCACACACGCCAGCAAGGCGGACGGTGCGGGCCGGGTCAGGCAGGCGCCGCACAGCGGCACCTCCACGGGGAGGCGCACGGCACACGCCGTGCACCGCGGACCCTGGTCCTGAAAGCGCTGCGCACAGGCCTCGCACACCGCGCTCGATGGCCAGGCACCGCAGACCTGGCAAGTGCCGGGCAGGGAATTCCAGAGCGCGCGCCATGAAGTCAGCATGGGGCCAATATACTGGCGCGGCCTCGTTGTCCTGCCTGCCGGCATTCCGTTTGAACACCTCCGCCCCCTCTGAAATCCCCGTGCCCGGCATGGACACCGTTGCGGCCCTGCGCTGGCAGCGGCGCGCGGCGACGGCCAGTCCGTGGCTGCATGAAGAAGTGGGCTCTCGCATGGCCGAGCGGCTGAAATGGTTCCGCGAGCCGCCCGCCAGCTGGATGCATTGGGAACCGGTGAGGGGCGGTCTGCTGACGCACCAGCAACTCCGCGCGCAGTTGCCCGACGCGCCCTGCCATGTGGCGGCGCTGCGCCTGCCCGAGGCCTTGCAGGCCACCCGGGAGGCGGGTGGCACGGGCTGGAACCCTCTGAGCTGGGGGCGCAGCCGGGGCCCGCAGGCGGCCAGCGATGACACCCGCGTGAGCATGCTCTGGGCCAACATGGCCCTGCACAACGAGCCGCGACCGCAAGCGCTGCTCAAGCGCTGGAACGCGCACATCGAGACCAACGGATTCCTGATGTTTTCCTGCCTGGGGCCCGACAGCCTGCGCGAGTTGCGCGCGGTGTACGCGGATCGAGGCTGGCCCGAACCGGCCCACGCGTTCACCGACATGCACGACTGGGGCGACATGCTGGTGCACAGCGGGTTTGCCGAACCGGTGATGGACATGGAGCGCATCACCCTCTCCTACAGCGGCGCGGAACCCTTGCTGGCCGAGTTGCGCGGCCTGGGCCGCAACCTCCACTCGGACCGCTTTGCCGCCTGTCGGTCGCGAGGCTGGCGCGCGCGGCTGTGCGAAGCCATCGAAACGGGCCTGCCGCGCGCGGCCGACGGCCGTCTGCTGCTGACCTTCGAGATCATCTACGGCCATGCCTTCAAGCCCACGCCTCGGGTGCCCATGGGGCCTGCGACGGCGGTGCCGATGGAAGACATGCGCGCCATGCTGCGGGGCCGCCGGCGCTGAGCCGGGCCTTTGGCCGCGCCGGTAAACCGCATTGTCCGAGTCGGGTGGGGCGGCTTTGCAGCCGGGCGGCGGCCTTCTCGCCGCTACAATCGGAGGCGATCCAAGTTTCAAGGGGATTTTCCCTGCGTGAACGCGCGCGCCTTCGGGTGCTGCGCAGCTTGAACCGGTGGTGGGTGGTGAACCTTACCTGCAGCGCTCATCGTTTCGCGACCGCGTCTGAACAAGGCCTGGAATGGTCGTTGAAGCGCAACTGTTCGGTCACGCCCGCACAACTGGGATGGCTTTACGCCTCCATGTGTGTCGTGTCGCTGGGTGTGGCTGGATTCTTCTGGTCGCAAGGTGCAACCCTGGTGCTGCCTTTCGCGGTGCTGGAGTTGATCGTCGTGGCAGCGGCCTTTCTGGCCTATGCCCGGCATGCCACCGACGGCGAACGCATCTGCCTGCGTGACGGCCGGCTGGTGGTGGAGCAGGAGATGGCGGGGCGGACGAAGCGGTGCGAGTTCGCCCGCGAGTGGGTGCAGGTGGCGCCGCGCGAAGGAGGCGATCAGATGATCGAACTCCGGTGCGGCGGCCAGTCGGTGAAGGTGGGGCGCTTTCTGCGCCCTGAACTGCGGCCGGTGCTGGCGCGGGAGATACGCCAGGCCTTGCGTGGCGCGTGATGGTGGGGTTTTGGGTAGGTGTGCCCGGAAAATTTGTTCTAATCGGCATTGATATAAATCAATACTTATATTTGAGGCGCTTAAAGTGAGTACGACGAATAAAAAGGTGCATTCCCTGCGAAACCGGTGGACCGCGATCCGCGCCGCGGCAACCACGCTGGCATTGGGCGCAGGCGCCTGGTCCACGGTCGCTGCTCAGGCGGTCAAGGACCTCGCTGGCGGCCCGGCGGTCAATCAGCTGAACTTCCATCCTCCGGTGACCCGCATCGCCGAGGAGCAGCACTGGCTGCACTGGTTCATGATGGTGCTGTGCGCGATCATCTTCGTCATCGTCTTCGGCGTGATGTTTTATTCCATCCTGAAGCACCGCAAGGCGGCCGGGCACAAGGCGCAGGAGTTGCCTGAGCCGATCTGGGTGGAGCTGGGCTGGACCATCGTCCCGCTGCTCATCGTCATCGGCATGGCCCTGCCCGCCACCAAGGTGCTCGTTGCCCAGAAAGACACCACCAACAGCGACCTGACCATCAAGGCCACGGGCATGCAGTGGAAATGGGGCTATGACTACATCAAGGGCGAGGGCGAAGGCATCGGCTTCCTCTCCACGCTCGACAACAACCAGCGTGTGATGTCCAACAGCGGCAAGCCCGAGGCCACCGACGACTACCTGCTCAAGGTGGACAACCCGCTCGTGGTGCCGGTCAACAAGAAGGTCCGCATCATCACGACCGCCAACGACGTGATTCACGCCTGGATGGTGCCGGCCTTCGGCGTCAAGCAGGATGCGATTCCCGGCTTCGTGCGCGACACCTGGTTCCGCGCCGAGAAGACCGGCGACTTCTACGGCCAGTGCGCCGAGCTCTGCGGCAAGGAACACGCCTACATGCCGATCCACGTGAAGGTGGTGTCGGCCGAGGAATACACCGCCTGGGTGACCGCGAAGCAAAAGGCCATGGCCGCTGCCGCAGACGACCCGAGCAAGGTCTGGACGCTGGCCGACCTGGTCAAGCGCGGCGAGTCCGTCTACGCCGCCAATTGCGTGGCCTGCCACCAGGCCAATGGCAAGGGCGCTGGCCCGATCAAGCCCCTGGATGGCTCCGCGATCGTGACCGACACCGACCACGGCAAGATGATCAATGTGCTGCTGCACGGTGCAGCAGGCGGCGCCATGCCGGCCTGGAAGCAGCTGTCCGACACCGAGCTGGCTGCGGTCATGACCTACGCCAAGAACAACTGGTCGAACAAGACCGAACAGATCGTGCAGCCGGCCGAAGTGCTGGCCGCGCGCAAGTGATCTGTTGACAGAAAAACATTGAGTCTCAAAGGAATCGACCATGAGTGCAGTTCTTGACCACCACGACGCACACGGCCACGACGATCACCACGACCACCACGCCCCCACGGGCTGGCGCCGCTGGGTCTACGCCACCAACCACAAGGACATCGGCACGCTGTACCTGCTGTTCGCCTTCACCATGCTGATGGTGGGCGGCGTGCTGGCCCTGCTGATCCGCGCCGAGCTGTTCCAGCCTGGCCTGCAGCTGGTGAACCCCGAGCTGTTCAACCAGCTCACCACCATGCATGGTCTGATCATGGTGTTCGGCGCCATCATGCCGGCCTTCGTGGGCTTCGCGAACTGGATGATCCCGCTGCAGATCGGCGCCTCCGACATGGCCTTCGCGCGGATGAACAACTTCAGCTTCTGGCTGATGATCCCTGCGGCCATCATGCTCGTGGCCTCATTCTTCATGCCTGGCGGCGCGCCCGCCGCCGGCTGGACGCTCTACGCACCGCTGACGCTGCAGATGGGCCCCTCGATGGACGCGGGCATCTTCGCGATGCACATCCTGGGCGCGTCTTCGATCATGGGCTCGAGCAACATCATCGTGACCATCCTGAACATGCGCGCGCCCGGCATGACGCTGATGAAGATGCCCATGTTCTGCTGGACCTGGCTCATCACCGCCTACCTGCTGATCGCCGTGATGCCCGTGCTGGCCGGCGCCATCACCATGACGCTGACGGATCGCCACTTCGGCACCAGCTTCTTCAACCCCGCCGGCGGCGGTGACCCGGTGATGTACCAGCACATCTTCTGGTTCTTCGGCCACCCCGAGGTCTACATCATGATTCTGCCGGCCTTCGGCATCGTGAGCCAGGTCGTGCCCGCCTTCGCGCGCAAGAAGCTGTTCGGCTATGCCTCCATGGTGTACGCCACCGGTTCCATTGCCATCCTGTCCTTCGTCGTGTGGGCCCACCACATGTTCACCACCGGCATGCCGGTGACGGGCCAGCTGTTCTTCATGTACTCCACCATGCTGATCGCCGTGCCCACGGGCGTGAAGATCTTCAACTGGATTGCCACCATGTGGAAAGGCTCGATGACCTTCGAGACCCCCATGATGTGGGCTGTCGGCTTCATCTTCGTGTTCACGATCGGCGGCTTCACGGGCCTGATCCTGTCGGTCGCGCCAATCGACATCCAGATGCAGGACACCTACTACGTGGTGGCCCACTTCCACTACGTGCTGGTGGCCGGCTCGCTGTTCGCGATGTTCTCGGGCATCTACTACTGGCTGCCCAAGTGGACTGGCGTGATGTACAGCGAGACCCGCGGCAAGATCCACTTCTGGTGGTCGATGATCTCGTTCAACATCACCTTCTTCCCGATGCACTTCCTGGGTCTGGCCGGCATGCCCCGCCGCTACGCCGACTACCCGATGCAGTTCGCCGACTTCAACGCGATCGCCTCGGTGGGCGCGTTCGGTTTCGGTCTGGCTCAGGTGTATTTCTTCCTGGCCGTGGTTGTGCCCGCCATGCGTGGCAAGGGCGAGAAAGCGCCCCAGAACCCCTGGGAAGGCGCTGTGGGCCTGGAGTGGGAAGTGCCGTCGCCGGCGCCGTTCCACACCTTCGAGAACCCGCCCAAGCTTGACGCGACCGCCACCAAGGTGATCGGCTAAGCCGCTTTCCAAGCCATGCCTGCCAACGCCATGACACCCGAACAGAAGAAGAACAACCGCCGCCTGGGCCTGATCCTCGCGTCCGTCGCCGTGGTGTTCTTCCTCGGCTTCGTGGGCAAGCGCTTCCTGTTCGGTTTCTGACCATGGCTGTCCAGCGCGAAAACCTCAAGATGGTGGGCAAGCTCTGCGTGATCGCGCTGGGCATGTTCGCCTTCGGCTACGCGCTGGTGCCCATCTACCGCCACATCTGCGAAGCCCTGGGCATCAATGTGCTGGCGGTGTCGGAGTTGCGTGTGCCGGGGGCCGCAAGCCTGCCCGCGAACACACAGGTGGACCGCACCCGCACCATCACCGTCGAGTTCGACACGAACGCCCGTGGCCCGTGGTACTTCAAGCCGGCCGTGCGCTCGCTGCAGGTGCACCCGGGTGAGCTCACCACGGTGATGTACGAATTCCAGAACATCCAGAACCGCACCATGGCGGCGCAGGCGGTGCCCAGCTACGCCCCCAAGCAGGCGGCTGCGCATTTCAACAAGCTCGAGTGCTTCTGCTTCACGCAGTACACCTTGCAAGCGGGCGAGAAAAAGGAATGGCCGGTGGCTTTCGTCATCGATCCCCGGCTGTCCAAGGACGTGTCCACCATCACACTGTCGTACACCTTCTTCGAGGTGGGCGGCAAAGTGCCGGCCGCGCCGACCGATGACGCACCGCAGGCCCAGAGCCCGGCCACGCTCAAACCCACGGGGGACGTATGACCACACCCACACCGCTTCATCAACGCAAGGGTTCTTTCATCGACACGGTCAAGGCCGTGGCATGGGGCTTTCTCGGCGTGCGCCGCAACGCCGATTACCAGAAGGACATCGCCAAGCTCAATCCGCTGCACCTGATGGCGGTGGGCGTGGGCATGGCCTTCCTGTTCGTGCTGGCGTTGATCGTGGTGGTGAAGTGGGTCGTCGGCTGAGACACGGCGCCCCGAGACGATTTTTGATTTTTTGACATTAGATACAAGCGAAAGCACAACAGGAGTGAGCATGTCAGCAGCAACCCACGGCACGACGCCCTACTACTTCGTTCCAGGGCCCTCGCGCCATCCGGTCATGGCCGCCATCGGCCTTTTCTTCGTCATCCTGGGTGCCGGGCAGTGGATCAACGGCCATGGCTGGGGTGCGTACTCGCTGGCGTTTGGCCTGGCGTTCTGGCTGTTCGTGCTGTTTCAGTGGTTCAGCGACTCGGTGCGTGAAAGCGAGACCGGCCTGTACGGGCACAAGATCGACCTGTCGTACCGCTGGAGCATGAGCTGGTTCATCTTCTCGGAGGTGATGTTCTTCGGTGCCTTCTTCACCGCCTTGTGGTGGACGCGCACTCACTCCGTGCCTGCGCTGGGCAACATCGAAAACGCCCTGATCTGGCCCGACTTCTCGGCCGTCTGGCCCAGCCTGCAGGCGGGCGCCACCGCCTCGCCCGCCGGCATCGTCGAGCCCTTCCAGACCATGGGTCCGTTCTGGCTGCCCACCATCAACACCGCGCTGCTGCTCACCTCCGGTGTGACGCTGACCATTGCCCACCACGCGCTGCAGGTCGGCAACCGGGGCAAGACCATCGCCTTCATGTGGATGACGGTGCTGCTGGGCATCATCTTCCTGTGCGTGCAAGGCTATGAATACGCCCACGCCTATGCCGACCTGAACCTCAAGCTCTCGTCGGGCGTGTTCGGCTCCACCTTCTTCCTGCTCACCGGCTTCCACGGTTTCCACGTGCTCGTGGGCATGCTGATGCTGCTGTTCATCACGCTGCGCCTGCAGAAGGGCCACTTCACCGCCCAGCGCCATTTCGGCTTTGAAGGTGCGGCCTGGTACTGGCACTTTGTGGACGTGGTGTGGCTGGGCCTGTACATCCTCGTCTACTGGATGTGAACGGGTGGGTGGTGCGCCCACCTTCCTCCGGGCACCCGCCACGAAAAAGCGCCTTCCGGCGCTTTTTTGCTGAAAGGGCCCGTCGGTTTTAACCGCGCAGCGGCAAACCGGTGGGCTGGATCCAGCCCATCAGGTAGCTGATGAGCACCACGACGAAGAGCAGGATGGAAAAGCCGACCCGAAACGCCAGCGCGCGCGCCATGTGGTTCTTGCGTGGCGTGCCGTCCTTCTCGGACTCGCTGCCGCCGCGCATCATGTACACCAGGGCGGTGGCGAGACTTCCAATGATGGCAACGAATGCCGCGATGACCAGGTACTTCATGCACACCATTATCGGCGCCCGGGCCTGGGTGGCCTGACCATGCAGGCTCGCACCTGGCGTTTCTGGTTCGTGACCGGTGCGACCGCGCTCACGATGGCGGCCACCGCGTCGCTGGGCCTGTGGCAGCTCGATCGTGCGGCGCAGAAGCTGGCCTTGCAGGCGCAGATCAACGAGCGCGGCGGGCTGCCCGCCTGGGACACGCAACAGCTACTCGGTGCGGCGGACGCGACCACCGGCGTGCACCGCCCCGTGCGCCTGAGCGGCACCTGGGTGCCCGGTCGCACCGTGTACTTGGATAACCGGCAGATGAACAGCCGTGTCGGCTTCTTCGTGGTGACGCCGCTCAGGCTGGAGGGCAGCGAGCGCGTGGTGCTGGTGCAGCGCGGCTGGGTGCCGCGCGATTTCAACCAGCGCAATCGGGTGGCCGACGTTCCCACCCCGGCCGGCCTCGTGCGGCTGGAAGGCCGATTGGCCCCCCCGCCAGGCAAGCTATACGAGCTCGGCGAGGCGGGCAGGGGGGTGATCCGGCAAAATATCGACCTCGCGGCGTTCGCGCAAGAAACCGGGCTCCCCCTGCTGGGCGTGTCTGTCCTGCAGACCGATGCCGCCGCCGATGGCCTGCTGCGCGAGTGGCCGCTCGTCGCGATCGACGTGCAGAAGCACCACGGCTACGCATTTCAGTGGTTTGCCCTCTGTGCCCTCGCGGGCTTCCTGTATCTCTGGTTCCAAATCCTCTCCCCCCGCCGAAAGCGCAGATCCCATGGCACAGACGCCCGATGAACCCCTGACCCTGACCGTGCACAGCCTGCCGCAACTGGACCAGGCCAGCGCGGCCGCAGCGGCCAGCACGCGCAAGGGCCGCTGGAAGATGGTGGGTCTGATGCTTGTGTGCGCCGCGCCCGTCATCGCGTCGTATTTCATGTACTACGTGGTGCGCCCGGAAGGCCGGCAGAACTACGGCGAGCTCATCGACCCGCAGCGCCCCCTGCCCACCTGGACCGGCACCGATGCCCAAGGGCGCGCCGTGCCGCTGAGCAGCCTGAAGGACCAGTGGCTGCTCGTGAGCGTGGCCGACAGCGCCTGCAACGAGGCCTGCACGGAGCACCTCTACCTGCAGCGGCAGCTGCGCGAAACCCTGGGCCGCGAAAAGGAGCGGCTGGACTGGGTCTGGCTGCGCACGGGTGACTCGGTGCTGCCCGAGCCGCTGCAGAAGGCCACGGCCGCCGCCGTGGTGCTGCAGGTGGACCCGCAGGCCGTGGCGGCCTGGCTGCAGCCCGCGCCTGGCCAGAAGATCGAGGACCACCTGTACGTCGTCGACCCGCTGGGCCACTGGATGATGCGCTTCCCCGCCAAGCTCGATCCCAAGCAGGCCAAGCGCGACCTGGAGCGCCTGCTGCGCGCCTCCTCGTCGTGGGACAAGGAAGGCCGCCCCGCCCACTGACATGGACACCCAACCCCTGTACGACTTCGCGCCGGTGGCGCGCCTGATGCTCCTGGGCGTGGTGATCGCGCTCGGGCCACTGGCCTGGGTGTGGCTGCGCAACCGACACGCGCCGCCCGCGCACCGCCTGCGGGTGCTCACGCTCATCACGCTCTTCCTGACCTTCGATCTGGTGCTGTTTGGCGCCTTCACGCGCCTCACCGATTCCGGCCTGGGCTGTCCCGACTGGCCAGGGTGCTACGGCAGCGTGAGCCCGGTGGGCGCGAGCACCTCGATCGCGGCCGCGCAGGAAGCCATGCCGCATGGGCCGGTCACTTTCTCCAAGGCCTGGATCGAGATGATCCACCGCTACCTGGCCACCGCCGTGGGCGTGCTGATCCTGGTGCTTTCCATGGTCAGCTGGGTCGAACGCAGGCGCCTGAGCGTGTCCTACGTCTGGCCCCTGGTGACGCTGGTGTGGGTCTGCCTGCAGGGGGCCTTCGGCGCGCTCACCGTGACGATGAAGCTGTTCCCCGCCATCGTCACGCTGCACCTGCTCGGGGGCCTGGGCCTGCTCGCCCTCCTGCGCGCGCAGTCGGTGGGCTATGCACTGGCCGAACCAGGGCATGCCGGGCCGGTGCCGCTGCCCGGCCGCCTGCGCGGCTGGCTGGGCGCTGTCTTCGTGTTGCTGTGGCTGCAGATCGCGCTCGGTGGCTGGGTCAGCACCAACTACGCGGTTCTGGTGTGCGGCGAATTCCCCACTTGCCAGGGCAGCTGGTGGCCGGCGATGAACTTCCGTGAGGGCTTCACGCTCTGGCGCGAGCTCGGGCAGAACCACACTGGCGAACTCATCACCTTCCCCGCGCTGACCGCCATCCATTACGTGCACCGCCTCATGGCTTACCTGGTGCTGGCTGCCATGCTTTGGCTGGGCTGGCGCCTGTGGTCGGTCCAGGGCATGCGGCCCGCCGCACGCGCCCTGCTGCTGCTGGCGGCCTGGCAGTTCGGCAGCGGCCTGACCAACGTGGTGCTCGACTGGCCCCTGCTGGCCGCCGTGGGCCACACCGGTGGTGCGGCTGCGCTGGTCATTGTGCTCACCGGCGTGCTCTGCGGCACACGCCGCTCCAGCCAGCGCGATGCCGTCTTGTCCGCCCCTTCCCTGCACCTGTCCACACCGATCCGATGAGCACCGCGCCCACCCCTCCTGTTGCCGCCGTGCTGCCCTCTGTCTGGCGCCAGTACCACGCGCTGACCAAGCCACGCGTGATCCAGCTCATCGTGTTCTGTGCCCTCATCGGCATGGTGCTGGCCGTGCCCGGCGTGCCCACCTGGCCTCAGGTGCAGCTCGCGGCCATCGCCTGTTTCGGCATCTGGCTGGTGGCCGGTGCCGCTGCGGCCTTCAACTGCGTGGTCGAGCAACACATCGATGCCAAGATGAAGCGCACCGCCTGGCGGCCCACCGCCAAGGGCCAACTCACCAACGGCAAGACGCTGACTTTCTCGGCTGTGTTGTGCCTTGCCGGATCGACCGTGCTGTACCTCTGGGTCAACCCGCTCACCATGTGGCTCACCTTCGCCACCTTCGTGGGCTACGCGGTGGTGTACACCGTGATCCTCAAGCCGCTGACGCCGCAGAACATCGTGATCGGTGGCGCTTCGGGCGCCATGCCGCCGGTGCTGGGCTGGGCCGCAATGACCGGGGTGGTGTCGCCCGAGGCGCTGATCCTGTTCCTCATCATCTTCCTCTGGACGCCACCGCACTTCTGGGCGCTGGCGCTGTACCGCGTGGAGGACTACCGCAAGTCGGGCCTGCCCATGCTGCCCGTCACGCACGGTTCCGAGTTCACGCGCCTGCAGATCCTGCTCTACACCTTCGTGCTGTTCGCCGCCTGCCTCATGCCCTTCGTGATGCGCATGAGCGGCTGGCTCTACCTCGCGGTCGCGGTGGCGCTGAGCATCGGCTTCTGCGGCTATGCCTTCGCGCTCTGGCGCAACTATTCCGACGCGCTCGCGCGCAAGACCTTCCGTTTTTCCCTGATCCATCTGGCGGTGCTGTTTGCCGCGCTGCTGGTTGATCACTACCTTTGAGCGCCCCCGCCATGAACCGCCGACAACTTCTTGCCCTGAGCCTGGGTTCCGTGGCCCTGGCCGCCTGCACCGACAAGGCCGACGCGCCGCCCGCGTTCGCCGGCATCGACATCACCGGGGCCGACTACGCCACCGGCTTCTCGCTCACCGACCACAACGGGCAGCCTCGGACCCTGGCCGATTTCAAAGGCAAGGCGGTCGTCATCTTCTTCGGCTTCACCCAGTGCCCCGATGTCTGCCCCACATCCATGACCGAACTGGCCGAAGCCAAGCGCCTGCTCGGCGCCGACGGCGAGCGGCTGCAAGGGCTCTTCGTCAGCGTGGACCCGGAGCGTGACACGCCCGAGGTCATGAAGCAGTACGTGACCAGCTTCGATCCGAGCTTCCTGGCCCTTTACGCGGCACCTGGCGAGCTTGCCGCGCTGGCCAAGAGCTACAAGATCTACTACAAGAAGGTCGAAGGCCCCACGCCCACGAGCTACACCATGGACCACTCGGCCGGCAGCTACGTGTACGACCCTCAGGGCCGCATCCGGCTGTACAACCGCTACGGCAGCGGCGCGGCCGCCCTGGCGGGGGACCTGAAGAAGCTGTTGGCTGGCGCCTAAGCCCGGCCTAAGCCCCGTCCCGCACCATGGTGCGGGGCGCCCCGCGGGGGTGTTCGACAACCCACGGACCTGGAGAGTGCATTGCCATGAGGCTGTTGCTGGTCGAAGACGACACCATGATCGGGGAGGCCGTGCTGGACCTGCTTCGGGCCGAGCACTACGCGGTGGACTGGGTGCGCGATGGCGAGATGGCGGCCACGGCAGCGCAGGCCGAAAACTACGACCTCATCCTGCTCGATCTCGGCCTGCCGCGCCGCGACGGCCTGGAAGTGCTTCGCGAGCTGCGCGCCCGCAAGAACCGCGTGCCGGTGCTCGTCGCCACCGCGCGCGACTCGGTGCAGCAGCGCGTGCAGGGACTGGACGCGGGCGCCGATGACTACATCCTCAAGCCCTACGATCTCGACGAGCTGCTCGCGCGCATCCGCGCGTTGCTGCGCCGTGCCTCGGGGCGGGCCGAACCGGTCTACGAACACCTGGGCGTGAGCATCAACACCGCCACGCGTGAGGTCACGGCGCAGGGTGAGCCGGTAGTGCTTTCGGCGCGCGAATGGGCCGTGCTTGAACCGCTGATTGCGCGGCCAGGTCGCGTGCTCTCGCGCGCGCAGCTGGAGGAAAAGCTCTACGGCTGGAAGGACGACGTGAGCAGCAACGCGGTGGAGGTCTACATCCACGGCGTTCGCAAGAAGCTCGGCGCCGGCCTGATCCAGAACGTGCGCGGCGTGGGCTACATGGTGCCCAAGGCATGAACACGGCGCCGGGCCGTTCACCGGCAAGCTCGCGCCCAAGCCCGCAGGGCGGGGGTGCTCGATGAACTGGCCGCGCCTGCCCACGCATTCGCTGCGTGCGCGCCTGATCGGGCTGCTGCTGCTGGCCATCGTGCTCGCGGCGGGCTTGCAGGTGGCGGTGGTGTACCGCCAGGCGCGCGCCGAGGCCGACGGCATCTTCGACTACCACATGGAGCAGATGGCGCAGGCCCTGCGCGCGGGGGTGATGCCGCCGGGCCTGCCTTCTCCACCGGGCGACGAGCCGCCGCTGCCGGCCGAGGCCTTCGACTTCTTCGTGCAGGTCTGGACGCAGGAAGGCCTGCGCGTCTTCCAGTCCGGCACGGGCGCGGCCTTGCCGCAGCGCGCGGTGCTGGGCTTCTCCAACATCGAGGTCGACGGCAAGCCCTACCGCGTGTATTCCATGCAGTCCCGAACGCAGGTGATCCAGGTGGCGCAGGACCTGCGGCCGCGCCAGACCATGGCGCGGGCGCTGGCCTGGCGCACCGTGCTGCCCATCGCCTGGATGGCGCCGCTGCTGATGCTGGTGGCCTGGGCCGTGGTCAGTGCTTCGCTGGCGCCGGTGGCCCGGGTGCGGCGTCAGGTGGCCGCGCGCGAAGCCGACGAACTGGCCGAAGTGAGCGAGGCCGGTCTGCCCGACGAGATCCGCCCGCTGGTGCACGAGCTCAACCTGCTGTTCGGCCGCGTGCGCCAGGCCTTTGACGCGCAGAAGAACTTCGTGGCCGAGGCCGCACACGAGCTGCGTTCGCCGCTGGCCGCGTTGCGCTTGCAGGTCCAGGGCCTGCAGCGCGCGCCCGACGACGCCACACGCCAGCTCGCGGCGGATCGCCTGCTGGCCGGCATCGACCGTGCCACGCGGCTGGTGGAGCAGTTGCTGGTGCTGGCACGCCAGCAGGCGCAGCCTTCCAGCGGCGAACCGCCCAGGCCTGTGCCGCTGGCCGATCTGGCGGCCCAGGTGGTGGCCGAAGCGGCGCCGCTGGCGACCGCGCGCCGCATCGACCTGGGCCTGGCCGATGCCGACGCCGGGTCGGTGAACGGCCACGCCGAGCCCTTGCGCATCCTGCTTGGCAACCTGGTGGACAACGCGCTGAAGTACACCCCCGAGGGCGGCACGGTGGACGTGGCGGTGCGCCGCGACCAGAACCACCTGGTCCTGGTGGTGGAAGACAGTGGCCCAGGCATTCCCGAGGCCGACCGCGCGCGCGTGCTCGACCGCTTCTACCGCGTGCCAGGTTCGGGCGCCACCGGCAGCGGGCTGGGGCTGGCCATCGCCAACGCCATCGCTCAACTGCATGGCAGCGGCCTGGCGCTGGACCGCTCGCCCCGCCTTGGCGGCCTGCGCATCGCGGTGCGCCTGCCTTTAAGAACCGTCTAACTCTGGGGGCCCATATTCAAGGACATGTTCAACCTGTCCTTGCTGAAGGAGCTCTCATGAAAACCTTGTCTCTCACCGCGACGCGCCTGGTGCTGTCCCTGGCGGCCGCGGGCATCGTCGGTGGCGCCAGCGTGGGCCTGGTTTCCGGTACCCATGCCACGGCGGCCACACCCGTGGCGACCCAGTCCGCTGCGCCCCCGGTGGCGGCGGCTGCCGTGCCCGATTTTTCTCAGATTGCGCAGCGCCACGGCGCGGCCGTGGTCAACATCAGCGTGATCGGCAAGGCCGGCGCGGAAGACGGGCAGCAGGCGCAGAACCGCCTGCCGCCCGGCATCGACCCCAACGACCCCTTCTTCGAGTTCTTCAAGCGGTTCCAGGGTCCTGGCGGTCAAGGCGGTGCGCACGAAGCGCCCTCGCGCGGCCAGGGTTCGGGCTTCATCATCAGCGCCGACGGCCTGGTGCTGACCAACGCCCACGTGGTGCGCAACGCGCAGCGCGTCACCGTCAAGCTGACCGATCGCCGCGAGTTCGTGGCCAAGGTGCTGGGCTCGGACCCCAAGACCGACGTCGCCGTCCTGCGCATCGACGCCAAGGATCTGCCGGTGGTGCCGCTGGGCAGCACCAAAGACCTGAAGGTGGGCGAGTGGGTGTTGGCCATCGGCGCGCCGTTCGGCTTCGAGAACAGCGTGACCGCCGGTGTGGTCAGCGCCAAGGGCCGCTCGCTGCCGGACGACAGCTTCGTGCCCTTCATCCAGACCGATGTGGCGGTGAACCCGGGCAACTCCGGTGGCCCGCTGTTCAACGCACGCGGCGAGGTGGTGGGCATCAACTCGCAGATCTACAGCCATACAGGCGGTTACCAGGGCCTGTCGTTCGCGATTCCCATGGAGACCGCGCTCAAGGTCAAGGACCAGATCGTGGCCCACGGCAAGGCCAGCCACGCGCGCCTGGGCGTGTCGGTCCAGGAAGTGAACCAGACCCTGGCCGAATCCTTCCAGCTCGACAAGCCCGAAGGTGCGCTGGTCTCCAGCGTGGAGCCGGGCAGCCCGGCCGCCAAGGCCGGCCTGCAGGTGGGCGACGTGATCCGCCAGATGGACGGCCAGCCCATCGTGAGCTCGGGCGACCTGCCCGCGCTGATCGGCCAGGCCTTGCCCGGCGAGAAGGTGAAGCTGGACGTGTGGCGCCAGGGCAAGCCAGTGAGCTTGACGGCGCAACTCGGTGACGCCGCGGCCAAGGCCGTGAAGACGGCCGGCGATGAAAAGGCCGCCGACCAGGGCCGCCTGGGCCTGGCGCTGCGCCCGCTGGCGCCGCAGGAGCGGCGCGAAGTGGGGGTGGAAGGTGGCCTGGTGGTCGAGGACGCCCAGGGCCCGGCGGCGCTGGCCGGCGTGCAGCCCGGCGACGTGTTGCTCGCGGTCAACGGCGCCAAGGTCCAGAGCGTGGAGCAGGTGCGCGCGATGCTCGGCAAGTCGACCAAGTCGCTGGCGCTGCTGATCCAGCGCGACGGCAGCCAGATCTTCGTGCCCGTGCCACTGGGCTGAACGCGCCATTCGCGATGAAAACGGCACCTACGGGTGCCGTTTTTCCTGGGAGGCCAAAGCCGGGGGTGGCACCCGCAGGACTGGGGCCAAAAGGGGAAAAGGTCTATGATCCCTGGCTCTTTTGCCGTGGCCACCGGGCCGCCGGCCCGCTGTTTCCAAATCCCATGTCCGCACCCAATGACCCCCCACGCGACGCGCGCGCCGATGCCGATGCCGCCACGCCCGACCACCCGGACCTTGAAAACACCCGGGTGCCGCTGCGCATCGAGGACTGGCTGACCGTTGTCGCCATGGCGTTGCTGGCCCTGATCACGTTCGGCAACGTGATCGCGCGCTACTTCACCGATCAGTCGTTTGCCTGGACCGAAGAGTTCTCGATCTTTCTGATGATCGTGCTCACGCTCGTGGCCAGCTCGGCGGCCGTCGCACGGCACCGCCACATCCGCATCGAGTTCTTCGCCGATGCCGGCTCGTCGCGGCGCCGTCATTTGCTGGCCCTGTGGGGCGCGATGGCCATGGTGCTGCTGTTCCTGCTGATGGCGGGCCTGAGCGTGCGCATGGTCTGGGACCACTACATCTACGAGGAGGTCTCGCCCGGCCTGGGCCTGCCGCAGTGGTGGTACTCGATGTGGCTGCCCATTCTGTCGCTGGCCATCGCGCTGCGCGCGCTGGGCCGTTTCAACCGCCTGCGCCGCGCCGGAGAGCAGCCATGATCGCCACGCTGCTCTTCCTGCTGTTCCTGGGTGCCATGTTCGCGGGCGTGCCCATCGCCGCCGCGCTGGGCCTGGCCGGTGCGGCCGCCATCGCGATGGCCGACTTCAACACCCAGTGGTTCGGCCTGCTGGCCGTGCCGCAGAACTTCTATGCCGGCCTGGGCAAGTACCCGCTGCTGGCCATTCCCATGTTTGTGCTGGTCGGCTCCATCTTCGACCGCTCGGGCGTGGCGCTGCGGCTGGTGAACTTCGCGGTCGCCATCGTGGGCCGCGGCCCGGGCATGCTGCCGCTGGTGGCCATCGTGGTGGCCATGTTCCTCGGGGGCATCTCCGGCTCGGGCCCGGCCAACGCGGCGGCGGTGGGCGGCGTGATGATCGCGGCCATGGCGCGCGCGGGCTACCCGGGCTCGTTCTCGGCCAGTGTGGTCGGCGCGGCTGCGGCCACCGACATCCTGATCCCACCCTCGGTGGCCTTCATCATTTATTCGGTGCTGGTGCCCGGCGCCTCGGTGCCCGCGCTGTTCGCCGCCGGCATGGTGCCCGGCGTGCTGGCCGGCATCGCGCTCATCGTGCCCGCCGTGTGGCTGGCGCGCAAGCACCGCATGGGCGCGCTCGAAGCCGCCATGCCGCGGCCCCCGTTCTGGAAGAGCCTGCGCGAGGCTTTGTGGGGCCTGGCCGCGCCGGTGCTGATCCTGGGCGGCATGCGCGCGGGCTGGTTCACGCCGACCGAAGCGGCCGTGGTCGCGGTGTTCTACGGTCTGTTCGTGGGCATGGTGATCCACCGCACGATCTCCGTGCGCGACCTGTTCCCCATCCTGCGCGAAGCGGGCGAGCTCTCCGGCATCATCCTGCTGGTGGTCTCGCTGGCGGGCATCTTCGCGTTCTCGCTGTCCACGCTGGGCGTGATCGACCCGGTGGCCAACGCCATCGTGAACTCGGGCCTGGGCGAGTACGGCGTGCTCTCGCTGCTGATCCTGCTGCTCATCACCGTGGGCATGTTCCTCGACGGCATCTCGATCTTCCTGATCTTCGTGCCGCTGATGTGGCCGCTGATCCAGCACTACCACTGGGACGTGGTCTGGTTCGGCGTGCTGCTGACGCTGATGGTGGCCATGGGCCAGTTCACGCCGCCGCTGGCGGTGAACCTCATGGTCTCGTGCCGCATCGCCGGGGTGCGCATGGAGTCCACCATCCGCTGGGTGGGGCCCATGTTGCTGGCCATGTTCCTCGTCATGGTGCTGGTGATCGCCTTCCCGCAGCTCGCGCTGTGGCTGCCGGCCCGACTGGGTTATTGATTTTCGATTTCAACCAAGGAGACAAACCTCATGAAACTGCGCACCTTCCTGACCACCACGCTGGCCGCCGCCGCGCTGGCCGTGACGACCCAGGGCTTTGCCCAGAGCGCCAGCGCCTACAAGCCCGAGTACCGCATGTCGCTGGTGCTGGGCACCGCCTTCCCCTGGGGCAAGAGCGGTGAGATCTGGTCCAACCTCGTGCGCGAGCGCACCCAGGGCCGCATCAACATCAAGCTGTACCCCGGCGTGTCGCTGCTGCAAGGCGACCAGACGCGCGAGTTCAGCGGCCTGCGCCAAGGCGTGATCGACCTCGCCGTGGGCTCGACCATCAACTGGTCGCCCCAGGTGCGCCAGCTCAACCTGTTCTCCATGCCCTTCCTGATGCCCGACTTCGCGGCCATCGACGCACTCACCACTGGTGAAGTGGGCGCGCAGCTGTTCAAGGACATCGAGCGCGCCGGCGCCGTGCCGCTGGCCTGGGGCGAGAACGGCTACCGCGAGATCTCCAATTCCAAGCACGCCATCAAGACCCCGGCCGACCTCAAGGGCCTGAAGATCCGCGTGGTGGGCTCGCCGCTGTTCCTCGACACCTTCACCGCGCTGGGCGCCAACCCCACGCAGATGAGCTGGGCCGATGCCCAGCCCGCCATGGCCAGCCGCGCCGTGGACGGCCAGGAGAACCCGCTGTCGGTGTTCCTTGCCGCCAAGTTGCCCACCGTGGAGCAGAAGCACCTCACGCTGTGGGGCTACGTGGCCGATCCGCTGATCTTCGTGGTGAACAAGGACATCTGGGCCAGCTGGACCGAGGCCGACCGCGCCATCGTCAAGCAGGCCGCGATCGACGCCGGCAAGGAAGGCAAGGCCCTGGCGCGCAAGGGCCTGGTCGAGCCGGGCAAGCCGCTGATCAAGCAGCTCAGCGACATGGGCGTGACGGTGACCGAGCTCACGCCCGAGCAGCGCGCCGAGTTCGTCAAGGTGACGCGCCCGGTCTACGACAAGTGGAAGAACCAGATCGGTGCCGATCTGGTGACCAAGGCCGAGAGGGCTGTCGCCGCTCGCAAGTAAGGGCGCCGTGCGTCCAACGAAAAAGCCCCGCTTCGGCGGGGCTTTTTCGTTGTGAACGTGATCGGAGGTCAGTCCACGGTCGCGCCGCTGATCTTCACCATGCGCTCGTACTTCGCGCGCTCTTTCTTCATGAACTCGTCGAACTGCTCGGGCGTGCTGGGCGCGGGCTCGGCCAGCAGCTGGGCGAAGCGCGTCTTCACCTCGGCCGAATTCAGGGCGGCGTTGAAGGCGGCGTTGAGCCTGCGCACCGTCTCGGCGGGCGTGCCTGCCGGGGCGATCAGCCCCCACCAGGTGTCGATCTCGAAGCCGGGCAGGGTGGCGGCCACGGTGGGCACGTCCGGCATCACGCTGCTGCGCTGCGCGGTGGTCACGGCCAGGGCCTTGAGCTTGCCCGAGCGGATGTTGGCCGCGGCGGTGGCGAGGTTGTCGATGTTGAAGTCGACCTGGCCCGACAGCAGGCCCAGTTGGGCCGGGTTGCCGCCGTTGTAGGGAATGTGCACGGCGAAGATGCCCGCCTGGTTCTTCAACAACTCGCCCGCCAGGTGGCCGGCGCTGCCATTGCCGCCCGAGCCGTAGTTGAGCTTGCCGGGGTTGGCCTTGCCGTAGGCGATGAGGTCGGCCACGGTGCGGATGTTCAGGCGCGCGGCCGTGTCGGCGTTCATCACCAGCACGTTGGGCACGCGCAGCATTTGCGTGATGGCGGCGAAGTCCTTGGCCGGGTCGTAGGGCAGCTGCTTGAACAGCCAGGGGTTGATGCCGTGGGAGGCCGTGGTGGCGATGCCCAGCGTGAGGCCGTCGGCTGGCGCCTTGGCCACCGCGCTCACGCCGATGTTGCCGCCCGCGCCGGGCCGGTTCTCCACGATCACGGTGCCCAGCGAGCCCTTCACCGCTTCGGCCAGGATGCGCGCCGTCACGTCGATCGGGCCGCCCGCGGCGAAGGGCACCACGATGCGCATGGTGCTGGCCTGTGCCGAGGCGAACCCGGGCAGGGCGAGGCTGGCCGAGGCCAGGGCAGAGCGGGTGATCAGTTGGCGGCGGTTCAGCATGGTTGTCTCCTGTGAGTGAAAGGGTGCACAGTCAGAAGCGCCGCGGAACCGGCTCTGCCGGGCCGCTGGCGCTGCCCCCTTGAGGGGGGATGCGGCTACACGCAGTGAGCAAGCGACGGGGGTGGGTCACAGTTTGTCGGCGGCGCTGGTGAACGAGTCGGCGAAGAAAGCCTCGTCGGGCAGGCCGGCCTGGGCGACGTAGTCGCGGTGGGCCGACTCGACCACGATGGGCGCGCCACAGGCGTACACCTCGTGGCCCGAGAGATCGGGAAAGTCCTGCAGCACGGCCTGGTGCACGAAGCCGGTGCGGCCGGTCCAGGCGTCTTCGGGCAGGGCATCGGAGACCACCGGCACATAGCGCAGGTTGGGCATCTCGGCCAGGCGGGCCTCGATCCAGGCGCTCTGGTACAGGTCGGCCGGGCGGCGGCCGCCCCAGTACAGCGTGGCGGGCCGGGTGATGCCCTTGAACTGCATGTGCTCGATCACCGCCTTGATCGGCGCGAAGCCCGTGCCCGAGGCGAGGAACACGATGGGCTTGTCGCTGTCCTCGCGCAGGAAGAAGCTGCCGTAGGGGCCCTCGATGCGCAGGATGTCCTTTTCCTTCATGGCGCCGAAGACGTGGTCGGTGAACTTGCCGCCTGGCATGTGGCGCAGGTGCAGCTCCAGCGCGGGTGCGCTCGCCTGCGTGTGCGGTGCGTTGGCCATGGAGTAGCTGCGGCGGTCGCCGTCGCGCAGCAGGAACTCGACGTACTGGCCCGCGTGGTACTGGAAGGCGTCGCTCGCCGGCAGCTGCAGGCGCAGCACGATCACATCGTGGGAGGCGCGCTCCAGGGTGCTCACGCGCACGGGCATCTTCTTGATCGGGAAGGCGCCTGCCTCGGTGACCTGGCGCGATTCGAGCACCACGTCGCTGTGGGCCACGCCGCAGCAGGTCAGCACATAGCCGGCGGCTTCCTCGTCCGCGCTCAGCGCCTTGGGCTGGTGGTGGCCGTGCGTCACGCTGCCCGAGACCAGCTTGCACTTGCAGGAGCCGCAGGCGCCGTCCTTGCAGCCATAGGGCAGGCCGATGCCCTGGCGGATGCCGGCGGCGAGCATGGATTCGTCGGGCTCGGCGGTGAAGGTGCGCCCACTGGGCTCGACGGTGATGGTGAATGTCATACTGGCACGTGTTGGAACGGGAAAGGCCGGCGGGGGCAACCCCCGCGTGGCAACCCGCCATTGTCTCAAATCCGGATTTCGCATGAGCCTTCTCGGCGCTTTGCCCGCACGCTTCCGGCGTGAACGGGTCCTCATCGTGGGTTGTGGCGACGTGGGCCAGCGCGCCGCGCGTGTGCTGGGCGGCGGCGCGCGCGCGCGCCTGCTGGCCCTGACTTCCAGCGCCGAGCGCGGCCCGGGTTTGCGCGCCCAGGGCATCACCCCGCTGCAGGGCAACCTGGACGACCCGCGCAGCCTGCGCCGCCTCGCCGGCCTGGCCACGCGCGTGCTGCACCTGGCGCCGCCGCCCTCCGAGGAACTGGCCGACTGGCGGCTGGACCCGCGCACGCGCGCGCTCACCCGGGCGCTGGCGCAGCGTTCGCTGCCTGCCTCGCTGGTCTACGGCTCGACCACCGGCGTCTACGGCGACGGCCAGGGCCGCTGGATGGACGAGTCTTCGCCCGCTAACCCCAAGACGCCGCGCGCCTGGCGCCGGGTGGATGCCGAGGCCGCCGTGCACTGGCTGGGCCGCGCCACGGGCGTGCGCACCACGGTGCTGCGCATTCCCGGCATCTACGCCCCCGACCGCGCTGGCGGCACGCCGCGCGAGCGCCTGATGCGTGGCACGCCGGTGCTGCGCGCCGAGGACGACGTGTTCACCAACCACATCCATGCCGACGACCTGGCCCGCGCCTGCGTGCTCGCGCTCTGGCGCGGCCGGCCGCAGCGCAACCTGAACGTGGTGGACGACACCGAGCTCAAGATGGGCGACTACTTCGACTTGGCGGCCGATCTGTATGGCCTGCCTCGGCCGCCGCGGGTGGCGCGCGAGGGCGCTGGCGACCAGCTGCCGCTGGTGCTGCTGAGCTTCATGAGCGAGTCGCGCCGGCTGCGCAACCAGCGCCTCAAGTCCGAACTGGGCCTGCGCCTGCGCTACCCCACGGTGGCGCAGGGCCTGGCCTGAGCGCCAGGCAACAAAAAAGCCGTGCGGCTTGCCTGCACGGCTTGAGTCTTGGTGCCCGGGGTCGGAATCGAACCGACACTCCTTTCGGAACCGGATTTTGAGTCCGGCGCGTCTACCAATTTCACCACCCGGGCTGCGAGAAGGGAGACTTGAAATTATGGCACAGTGGCGGGATGAACTACTCGACGATTGAAGACGCCATTGGCAACACGCCGCTGGTGGCGCTGCAGCGCATTGGCGCGGCGGCCAACCAGGTGCGAGGCAATGTGATCCTGGGCAAGCTGGAGGGCAACAACCCCGCAGGCTCCGTGAAAGACAGGCCCGCCGTCTCGATGATCAGGCGTGCCGAGGAACGAGGCGACATCAAGCCCGGCGACACCCTGATCGAAGCCACGTCGGGCAACACCGGCATCGCCCTGGCCATGGCGGCGGCCATCAAGGGCTACCGCATGGTGCTGATCATGCCGGAGGACCTCTCCATCGAGCGCGCCCAGACCATGAAGGCCTTCGGCGCCGAGCTGATCCTCACCTCCAAGAGCGGCGGCATGGAGTCCGCGCGCGACCTGGCCGAGAAGATGCAGGCCGATGGCAAGGGCCGCGTGCTGGACCAGTTTGCCAACGCCGACAACCCACGCATCCACTACGAAACGACCGGCCCCGAGATCTGGGCGCAGACGGGTGGACGCGTCACCCATTTCGTGAGCGCCATGGGCACCACCGGCACCATCACCGGCGTGTCGCGCTTCCTGAAAGAGAAGAACCCGGCTGTGCGCGTCATCGGCGCCCAACCCAGCGAGGGCTCGCGCATCCCGGGCATCCGCAAGTGGCCCACCGAGTACCTGCCCAAGATCTACGATCCGAGCACGGTGGACGAGCTGGTCTACGTCGACCAGGGCGACGCCGAGGCCATGTGCCGCCAGCTCGCGCGCGAAGAGGGCATCTTCGGCGGCATCTCGGCCGCGGGAGCCTGCTGGGTGGCGCAGCAGATTGCCAGCCAGGTCGAGAACGCCACCATCGTCTTCGTGGTCTGCGACCGGGGGGACCGCTACCTTTCCACCGGCGTTTTCCCGGCCTGAGCGGCCGCGGTCGACCATGAGCACCGAATTCCGGTTCTGCCCTGCGTGCGCCACGCCGTTGGCGCTGATCGGCATGGAAGAAGACGGCGGCTTCACCCAGCGGTTGCGCTGCCCGGCCTGCGGCTTCACGCACTGGAACAACCCCACACCCGTGCTGGCGGCCATCGTGGAGCTCGACGGGCTCATCCTGCTGGCGCGCAACGCGGCCTGGCCCGGCAAGATGTTCGGCCTGATCACCGGTTTCATGGAAGCGGGCGAAACGCCGGAGGAGGGTATCCGGCGCGAGATCGACGAGGAAACCTCGCTGGAGGTGGACGCGCTGGCGCTGGTGGCCGTGCACGATTTCCAGCGCATGAACCAGGTCATCATCACCTACCACGCCCGAGCGCACGGCCAGGTGCGGCTGTCGCCCGAGCTGGTGGACTGGCGCCTGTACGACCTGCCGGATCTGAAGTGCTGGCCCGCCGGCACCGGCTACGCGCTGGCCGACTGGCTGCGCACGCGCGGGCACGAGCCGGTGTTCTTCACGCCCGAGGAGAACGCCGAGCGGCGCCGCGGCCTCGATTGACTTACGATCGGCCGATGGACATCACGAAGGAAGTCGATGCGCGCGGGCTGAACTGCCCGCTGCCCATCCTGAAGGCCAAGAAGGCGCTGGCCGACATGAAAAGCGGCGAGGTGCTCAAGGTGGTCGCCACCGACCCGGGATCGGTGCGCGACTTCCAGGCCTTCGCGCGCCAGACCGGCAACGAACTGGTCGAGCAGAGCTCGGCCAACGACGAGTTCGTGCACTACCTCCGGCGGCGCTGATCAGAACTTGAGCGACTTCAGGTAGTCGCGGAACCCCGCGCCGACCTGAGGATGCGCCAGCGCCAGTTCGACGTTGGCCTGCAGGAAGCCCTCCTTGCTGCCGC
>NZ_JAHCKK010000056.1 GCF_026125825.1 Hydrogenophaga sp.
GCCTGCGCCTGTCGGACGAAGACCGCGCCGCCCTGTACTTCCTGATCGAATCCCTCAACGACGACGGTTACCTGGAAGAGAGCCTGGCCGAACTGGCCGACGCCTGGCTGCACCTCTCGGGCACGCCCCGGCTCGCGGGCGATCCGAACGACGCGCTCGAAGCGCGCGAGGCGCTGGAGCAGCGCCTCGCGGTGGCGCTGCAGCTGCTGCAGCACATGGAGCCCGCCGGCGTGGGCGCGCGCGACCTGGGCGAATGCCTGCGCCTGCAGATCCTGGAGCTGCGCAACACCGCCGAGGCGCGCGCCGCGCTCGCCATCTGCAAGCAGCCGCTGGAGCTCATGGCCAAGCGCGACGTCAAGCGCCTGTGCAACCTCTGTGGCATCGACGACGAGACGGCGCGTGCCGCGCTCGGCCTGATCGCGCGCCTGGAGCCCACGCCGGGCCGACGCTTCGTCGACGTGGAGCGCAACGTGGTGGTGCCTGACGTGATCGTCACGCGCGCCGGCCGGGGCTTCAAGGTCATCCTCAATCCGGACGTGATGCCGCGCCTGCGCGTGCACGATGTCTACGCCAACGCCATGCGGCAGAACCGCGGCGGGCGCGACGGCGGTGGCGAGGCCGGGCACGCGGCCATGCAGCAGCGCCTGCAGGAAGCGCGCTGGTTCATCAAGAACATCCAGCAGCGCTTCGACACCATCCTGCGCGTCTCCAGCGCCATCGTGGAGCGCCAGCGCAACTTCTTCATGCACGGCGAGCTGGCCATGCGCCCGCTGGTGCTGCGCGAAATTGCCGATGAGCTGGGTCTGCACGAATCCACCATCAGCCGCGTGACCACCGCCAAGTACATGGCCACGCCCTTTGGCACCTACGAGCTCAAGTACTTCTTCGGCTCTTCGCTGGGCACCGAAACCGGCGGCAACGCCTCCAGCACCGCGGTGCGCGCGCTGCTCAAGCAGTTCATCGCCGCCGAGGAGCCCGCCAAGCCGCTGTCGGACAACCAGCTCTCCGACCTGCTGCGCGAGCAGGGCATCGAATGCGCGCGCCGCACCGTGGCCAAATACCGCGAGGCGCTGCGCATCGCACCCGCGAATCTCAGAAAAGCGCTATGACCCCCACGCTCCACCGCTGTGCGGGTCGCTGCCCGGGTCGCTGCCCCCCAGGGGGGCTGTTTCGCCTTGGGGCGGCCCGGCGACGAAACCCTCTCCCATGAACCAGCTTCAAATTTTTCTGCCCTGCGCCGCCGGCGTGGAGGACATGCTCGCCGCCGAGGTGGAGCGCATCACGGGTGAGGGCTCGCCCTACAAGGCGCGCGGCGGGGTTGCGCTGAACGCGTCGTGGCGCGACGCGATGCGCCTGAACCTGCACAGCCGCCTCACGCAGCGCGTGCTGGTGCAGCTCTGGCATGGCGGCTACCGCAACGAGCAGGACCTGTACAACGCGGCGGCCGAGGTGGCCTGGGAGATCTGGTTCACGCCGGCCGAGACCATCAAGGTCGAGATCACCGCCCAGCACAGCCCGCTGACCTCGCTGAATTTCGCCGCGCTCAAGGTGAAGGACGCGATCTGCGACCGTTTTCGCGCCAAGCGCGGCGAACGGCCGAGTGTGAACACCACCTGGCCCGATGTGCGCATCTATGTGCACCTGACCACCGACACGGTGAGCTTGTACATCGACACCTCGGGCGAGCCGCTGTTCAAGCGCGGCTGGCGCGAGGACAAGGGCGACGCGCCGCTGAAGGAGACGCTGGCCGCCGCGATGATCGCGGCCACCGGCTGGCAGGCCGGCATCGAGACACCGCTGGACGACATCGCGCCGCTGTACGACCCCTGCTGCGGCAGCGGCACGGTGGTGATCGAGGCCGCGCAGATCGCGCTGAACATCGCGCCCGGCCAGTTGCGCCGCTTCGCTTTCGAGAAATTGCTCCCGTTCCAGCCGCACGTGTGGCAGGCCATCAAGGCCGATGCGGTCAGGCAACAGCGCGAGTGGCCTGCGGGCCATGCGCCCATCGTCTTCGGCAGCGACGTGTCGTTCCGCATGGTCGATTTCGCACAGCGCAATGCCGAGCGCGCCGGCGTGGCCCATGCGGTCGAGCTGCGCGGCGGTGACGCGCTGCAGCGCACACCGCCCACCAGCCGCCCCGGCGTGTTGCTGCTCAACCCGCCCTACGGCGAGCGCATCGCGGCTGCCGGTGTGGCGGGGGAAAACGCGAGTGCCCGCGCCCAGCGCATGGCCCCGCGCGCGCCACGCACCTTCACCGTGGGGGCGCCACCCCCGCCTGCGCCCGGCCAGGGCCGCGAGAGCGCGCAGATGGCCGACGGGGGGGACGGCAGCGACTTCTTCAACCAGCTCGCCGCACACTGGAAGACCCACTACGCCGGCTGGAGCGCCTGGCTGCTCACGCCCGACCTCAAGCTGCCCGGCAAGATGCGCTTCAAGGAATCGCGCCGCGTGCCCCTGTGGAATGGCCCGATCGAGTGTCGCTTGTTCCGCTTCGACCTCACCGCGCGCAAACCGCGACCCGACAACGGGGCCTGAACGTGGAAGCGGTGCTGAACACCACCGACGCGCTGGTGCTCGACACCAACATCGCGCTCGACCTGTTCGTCTTCCGGGACCCGGCCACATCGCCCTTGCGCGAGGCGCTGGAGCGCTCGACCGGCGCTTGGCTGGCCACCGCCGCGATGCGCGAGGAGCTGGTGCGCGTGCTGGCCTACCCGCAGATCGCGCGCCGCCTCACGGCCCAGGCCCGGCCCGCCCAGGACGTGCTCGATGCCTTCGACCGACACGCGCGCGTGGTGCCCGAGGCGCCCAAGGCGGCCTTCACCTGCAAGGACGCGGACGACCAGAAGTTCATCGACCTCGCCGCCGCGCACCGCGCCACCCTGGTCAGCAAGGACGACGCCGTGCTCTGCATGGCGCGGCGCATGGAACGCATCGGCGTGACCGTTTGCCGCGAGTGGAGGAGCCTCGCCCATGAGGTTTGAACGCCACCTCCTGGGAGGGATGGCCGCGCTGATGATCGCTGTGCCGGCCTGGGCCGTGCCGCGCTGCGAACTCAACGGCGAGAGCGTGAACCCGAACAACGGCCACACCACGGCCGGCAAGAGTGGCGTGATGCGCTGCACCGACGAAGACGCCCCGGTGCGCCGCCGCGAGCAGACGTTGCTCGAAGGCCGCTTCGTGGGCCCCGTGGTGATGGTGCTGGCCGACGGCGAGCGGCGCGAGTACAGCGTCAACGAGCGCGGCAACCGCCACGGCCTGGCGCGCACTTTCGATGGCAGGGGCACGCTGCGCATGGAGGAGAACCTGGACAACGGCAGCAACGTAGGCGTGCAGAAGCGCTTTGGCGAGTCGGGTGACCTGCAGGAGCTGAATTTCGCCGACGGGCGCCGCACGCTGCTCACCATCGCCTACCTGGCCGATGGCACGCTCAGGGAGCTGCGCTGCGCGCCTGCGAGCCTGGTGCCGCAGGACCGCGAGGTCTGCGGTCACGCGGGGCGGGCGAGTGAGGTTACGCTGTACCGCGAGCCCGGCAAGCCCTCGGGCACGGTGAGCTACCTCAACGGGCAGATGCAGCGCCAGAGTGTGCTCGACCGCGAGGGGCGGTTGGTGCGCAACGAAGAACTCAAGGACGGCCGGCGCATCAAGCGCGTGTTCTATGCATCGGGCCGGCCGCGCTCCGAAACCGACTTCATCGAACGCGACCCCGGCGGCCCGGGTGGGCGCGAGGGCACGGCGCGCGAATGGGCCGAGAGCGGGCAGCTCACGCAGGAAACGGCCTGGGCCCAGGGGTACGAGCAGCGCATCCAGCAGTGGTACCTGAACGGCAAGCTGAAGATGCGCCAGCAGATTCGCCGCGAAGGCCGCGAGCACGAACGCACCACCGAGAGCTTCTGGGACAACGGCAAGCCCGCGGCGATCAACGCCGAGCGCAACGGTCGCCTCTGGGGCTGGCAGAAATACTTCAACGAAGAGGGCGTCCTCCTGCGCGAGGACGAGCACGGTGAGCGCGGGCTGCTGCAGCGCCGCAAGCGGTACAACGAACAGGGTGTGCTGGAGCGCGAAGAGCGTTTCCTGGAAGACGGCTCGCGCATCTGAGGTTCGACTGGAAGGAGACGGCCATGGCCATACGGGTGGTTCGATTGGGCAGCGAGAGGGCGGCGGGCGAGGGCACCCGCATCGGCACGGTGCGGCGGCCGCCGCGCGGCGTGCCCAAGGCCGAGTTCGCCGCGGGCAACTGGTACGACGTGTGGTACCCCCACCTCGCGCCCAGTGTGGAAACCATGAAGCTCGGCCAGAGCGCCCAGACGCCCGCGCAGTGGAGCACCTTCACGCGGAAGTACCGCGCCGAGATGGCCACGCCGGAGAACGCGCGCAACCTGGAGCTGCTTGCCGCGCTGTCGCAGCGCTCGGATTTTTCCGTCGGCTGCTACTGCGAGGACGAATCGCACTGCCACCGCTCGGTGCTGCGCGAGCTGCTGGTGGAAAAAGGCGCGAAGGTCGTGCCATGACCGGCATGGACTTGCTGTCCCTGGTCACCGCGCTGGGCTCGGCCACGGTGGGCGGTGTGTTCTTCGCCTTCTCCACTTTCGTGATGAAGGCCTTGGCGCAGTTGCCCGCCGCGCAGGGCGTGGCGGCCATGCAGCGCATCAACGTGGTGGTGATCAACCCCGGGTTCATGGGCGTGTTCATGGGCACGCTGCTGCTGTCCCTGGCCTGTGTGGTGGTGGCGCTGATGACCGCATCGCTCAGCCTGCTGGCGGCGGGGTTGTTGTACGCGGTCGGCACTTTCGGCGTGACCATGGCCTTCAACGTGCCGCGCAACAACCGGCTCGCGCGCCTGGAGGCCACGTCGCCCGATGCGGCCGCTTACTGGCCCGCCTATGTGCGCGAATGGACGCGCTGGAACCATGTGCGCACCGGCGCCGCGCTGGCGGCGGCGGCCTGTGCGGCCCTGGCTGGGCGCAGCTGAATCTCCATCCATCACAGCGGTTTCCATGGCCAGCACACGCTCTGGCGGCCGTTGCCATGGCGGCGGTGAACCTGCGCTGCGTCGAGGGGCTGGACCTGGGCACGGTGCCGGTGCATGCGCACAACGGCCGGGACATGTGACGGGCCTCAGGCCAGGCTGAACCGCTGCGCGCTGGCCCGCTCCCAATAGGTGGTGAACACCGCGTGCTGCGCCGCCAGGTCGGTCAGCAGCGCACCGGGCGGCGTGGAGGGCAGCAGGTTGGCCAGCAGGCGCACTTCGTTTTCGCTCACGCGGCGCACCAGGTGGTGCGAGGTGATCTGGCGCGGGTGCTGCAGCCCGGCGGCCTGCACCAGTTCCTGCAGCGCCATCAGCGTGCTCTGGTGGAAATGGAACACGCGCTGGGCCTTGTCGGGCACCACCAGCGCCTGCTGGCGCACCGGGTCCTGCGTGGTCACGCCGGTGGGGCAGTGGCCGGTGTGGCAACTCTGCGCCTGGATGCAGCCCAGCGCGAACATGAAGCCGCGCGCGCTGTTGCACCAGTCCGCGCCGATGGCCATGGCGCGCACGATGTCGAAGGCGCTCACCACCTTGCCGGCACAGCCCACCTTGATGTGTTCGCGCAGGTTCACGCCCACCAGGGTGTTGTGCACGAGGCGCAGGCCCTCCTGCAGCGGCGCGCCCACGTGGTCGGTGAACTCCAGCGGCGCCGCGCCGGTGCCGCCCTCCGCGCCGTCGACCACGATGAAATCGGGCCGCACGCCGGTCTCGAGCATGGCCTTGACGATGGCGAACCATTCCCACGGGTGGCCGATGCACAACTTGAAACCCACCGGCTTGCCGCCCGAGAGTTCGCGCAGCCGGGTGATGAAGTGCATCATTTCGATTGGCGTGGAAAACGCGCTGTGCGACGAGGGCGAGACGCAGTCGATGCCGACCGGCACGCCGCGGGCCGCGGCGATCTCGGGCGTGACCTTGGGGCCGGGCAGCACGCCGCCGTGGCCCGGCTTGGCGCCCTGGCTGAGCTTGATCTCGATCATCTTCACCTGCGGATCGATCGCATTGGCCTGGAACCGTTCGGGGCTGAAGTGGCCCGTCTCGTCGCGGCAGCCGAAGTAGCCCGAGCCGATCTCCCAGATCAGGTCACCGCCGTTGAGGCGGTGCCACGCCGAGATGGAGCCCTCCCCGGTGTCGTGGGCGAAGTGGCCGCGCTTGGCGCCCGCGTTGAGCGCCTGGATTGCGTTGGCCGAGAGCGCGCCGAAGCTCATGGCCGAGATGTTGAAGATGCTGGCGTCGTAGGGTTGGGTGCAGGCGTCACCGCCGATCAGCACGCGAAAGTCGTGCGTGGCCAGGGTGCTGGGCTGCAGCGAGTGGTTGAGCCACTCGTGGCCGTCGGCGTTCATGTCCAGTTGCGAGCCGAAGGGGCGCTTGTCGGTCTCGCCCTTGGCGCGCGCGTAGGCCAGGCTGCGCTGGCTGCGCGAGAACGGCGTGGCCTCGGTGTCGTTCTCCAGGAAGTACTGGCGGATCTCGGGCCGGATCTTCTCCAGCATGAAGCGCAGGTGCCCGATGACCGGGTAGTTGCGCAGCACCGAGCTCTTGGTCTGCCGCAGGTCCCACAGGCCCACCGCCGACAGGGCGCCGGACACCAGGAACGTGAGGCCACCCACGCCAAAGGCCACCAGCGTGAACAGGCTCAGCAGCGCAAACAGCACGCACAGCGCGAAGGCGGTGTAGCGCACAGGGTAGAGGGCGTTGAGGCGATCGAGCATGCGGGCTTTCGTGGGTGCATCGGGGAATACACTGCGGGGCATCATAAAACCCCGGTCTCTGTGCCCCATGACAACGACGAACACCCCCTCCGACCCGGCCGGCGCGCTGGACCACGACGACTACGACGCGCTCGACGCCATCCTGGACGACCTGCGCACGCGCGGCGACGAGGTGCCGCAATGGGAGTTCTGCGAAGGTGCCATGGCCGCGCTGCTGTGCACGCGCCGCCCCATCGAGCCCGCCGAGTGGCTGCCCGTGCTGCTGGGCACCGGCCCGCTGCCCACCGCGCCGCAGGACGAAGGCACCCATTTCAGCAACACCGCGCAGTACGAGCGCTTCATGGACCTGTGGTCGCGCCGCCAGGCCGAGGTGGCGGCTTCGCTGGCCGCGCCGGTGGACACGCTGGAAGACGAGCGCAGCTACCACCCCGAGCTGATGGACGTGCGTGGCGCCGTGGCCGCGCTGCCGGACGAGGAGCGCGCCGAGTTCCAGGACCAGGAGCTGCCGGCCTACGCCCAGGTATGGGCGCTGGGCTTCATGTTCGTGGTGGAGAACTGGGGCGAGGACTGGGAGCCGCCGCGCGACAAGGACACCGCCGCCTGGATCGACGAGGCCCTGGAGAAAGTGGTCGAGCTGACCGAGGACGACACCGACACCCCCACGGTGAACATGCACGCCGAGGACGGCCCGCCCAGCGTGAGCGACGAGCGGCTCAACGCCTTTGGTGCCGCCATCTGGGCGGTCTACGACCTGCACCAGATCGGCAAGAGCCTGGGCCCGCGCGTGGAACCGGTGCGCAAGGAAGCCACGCCGGGCCGCAACGACCCTTGCCCCTGCGGCAGCGGGAAAAAGTACAAGAAGTGCCACGGCGGGGCTTGACCCACCCCCGCGTCGCCGCGCGCCGTCTCATCGATTGACGGATGAACATTCATTCGCTTAAGATCGCGCCTTCATGAAACCCAAGGACGACGACAAGCAGCAGGCCATCGCCAGCGCCACCCTGGCGCTGGTCGAGCGCGTCGGCCTGAGCGGGCTGACCATGGCCGGCATCGCCCGCGAGGCCGGCCTGGCCACCGGCACGCTGTACGTCTACCACCGCTCCAAGGAGGAGCTGCTCAACGCACTGTATGAGCAGGTCAAAGGCGCGCTGGGCGCGCTGATCGACACCGGCATCGATCCGTCCGTGCCGTTCCGCCGCCGCATCCAGCAGAACTGGACCCGGCTGCTGCGGCACCGGCTGGCGCACTACCCCGAGGCGGTGTTCATGGACCAGTACTACAACTCGCCCTGGTTCAGCGAGGCCTCGCGCCAGTTCTCGGCGCGTTTTGCCAGCGGCTGCCTGGGCTTTTTCGACGAGGCGCGCGCGCAGCAGATCGTCAAGGACGTGCCCACCATGCTGTTGGCCGCGAGCTTTTTCGGCTCGGTGCGCGACACCGCCAACCTGTTGCGCAGCGGCGACCTGCCAGACACCGAGGCGGCGCTGGCGCAGGCGTTCGGCCTTTGCTGGGACGGCATCAAGGCCTAGCATGAAGAACAGCGCCGCGTCGCTTCGCGCCACCCGCCCCCGAAGGCCACACCAGCGCCCCGGCCACGCCGGTGCCGCGGTGTTGCCGCACTAGACACGCCTGCCATTCAGCAGTAAAAAATCACCCCGATAACGAATGAACATTCATTCGCTGGTGTACCGGCACTTCAACCCACGACAGGAGAACCCCCGCATGCCCACCACGCTCAACATCAATGGCAAGGACGTCAGCGTCGATGCCGACGAATCCACCCCCATCCTCTGGGCCCTTCGCGACACGCTGGGCATGACCGGCACCAAGTTCGGTTGCGGCGCGGCGCTCTGCGGCGCCTGCACCGTGCACCTCAACGGCGCGGCGATCCGTTCCTGCGTCACGCCCATTGCTTCGGCGGTGGGCCAGAAGATCACCACGATCGAAGCGGTGGCGACGGACCGCGTCGGCCAGGCTGTGCAGCAGGCCTGGGTGAAGGCCGACGTGGCGCAATGCGGCTATTGCCAGAGCGGCCAGATCATGAGCGCCACCGCGCTGCTCAAGGCCAACCCGAAACCCAGCGATGCCGAGATCGACGGCGCCATGGCCGGCAACATCTGCCGCTGCGGCACCTATGCGCGCGTGCGCATCGCCATCAAGGACGCGGCCCGCACGCTGGCCTGAAAGGACACCCCATGCACTTGCACACCCACACCGCCGATCAGATCCGGGCCCACCTGCCGCCCGCGCTGGCCCACCGCCTGGAGGGCGCCGAGGTGCCTGAAGGCATCGCGCGCCGCAGCTTTCTGAAGATCGCCACCGCTTCGGGTTTCGCGCTCGGCGCTTTCCCCCTCGTGGGGAACGCCCAGCAGGGCGCGGCCCCGGCCACCACGGGGCTCAAGGCCGACCAGCAACCCGCGGCTTTCGTGAAGATCGCGCGCGATGGCACGGTCACGGTCACCATCAACCGGCTGGAGTTCGGCCAGGGCACGCACACCGGCCTGGCCATGGTGCTGGCCGAAGAGCTCGACGCCGACTGGAGCCGCGTGCAGGCGGTGCACGGCAACGCCGACCCGGCCTACAACGACCCGGCCTTCGGCATGCAGATCACCGGCGGCTCGACGGCGGTGAAGCATTCGTACACGCAGTACCGCGAACTCGGCGCACGCACGCGCGCCATGCTGATGGCCGCCGCCGCGAAGCAGTGGAACGTGCCCGTGGCCTCGCTGGCCACCGAGCGCGGCGTGGTGATCGGCCCGGGTGGCAGGAAGATCGGCTACGGCGCCCTGGCCGACGCCGCGATGCAGCAGCCGGTGCCGGTGCAGGTCACGCTCAAGGACCCGTCGCGCTTCAAGCTCATCGGCCAGCCCACGACGCGGCTGGACGCGAAGGCCAAGTCCAGCGGCCGGCAGGGTTTCGGCATGGACGTGCGCCTGCCCGGCATGCTCACCGCCGTGCTCCAGCACCCGCCGGTGTTCGGCAGCAAGGTGGCCTCGGTGGACGACGCCGCCGCGCGCGCGGTGAAAGGGGTGAAGGCCGTGTTGCGCGTGCCGCTGCACGACGGTGGCGAGGGCGTGGCCGTGGTGGCCGAGGGCTACTGGGCCGCGAAGCAGGGTCGCGATGCGCTGAAGGTGCAGTGGAACGACGCCGGCCGTGAAAAGGTGGACAGCGCGCAGCAGCTCGTGAGCTACCGGGCCCTGGCCGCCAGGACGGGCAACGTGAAACACGACGCCGACATGGCGCCGCTGGCCAATGCGCCGCACAAGATCAGCGCCGAGTTCGTGTTTCCCTACCTGGCGCACGCGCCCATGGAGCCGCTGAACTGCACGGTGCAACTGACCGGCAGCGGCGCCGCTGCCAAGGCCACGGTGTGGACCGGTACCCAGATGCCGGGGCTGGACACCGCCGCTGCCGCGCGCACACTGGGCATCAAGCCCGAGCAGGTGACGATGCATGTGCAGATGGCTGGCGGGGGCTTCGGCCGGCGCGGCCTGCTGACCAGCGACTTCGTGGTCGAGGCGTGCACCATCGCCAAGGCCGCGCAGTCCGCCGGCCTGAGCGCGCCGGTGCGCACGGTGTGGAGCCGCGAGGACGATGTGCGCGGCGGCTACTACCGCCCCATGCACCTGCACCGCGCCGAGATCGCCTTCGATGCCCAAGGCCAGGTGCTGGCATGGGACCACGTGATTGTGGGCCAGTCCATCATGGCCGGCACCTTCTTCGAGCCCATGATGGTCAAGGGCGGGGTGGACGAGACCATGGTCGAGGGCATGGGCAAGCCTTACCGCTTGCCGATGCGCCTCTCGGCCCACCACCCCAAGCTCAACGTGCCGGTGTTGTGGTGGCGCAGCGTGGGCTCCACGCACACCGCCTACGTGATGGAAACGCTGATCGACGACATCGCGCGCGCCACCCGGCAGGACCCGGTGGCCTACCGCCTGAAGCTGATGGATGAGAAGGCGGTGCGCCACCGCGCTGCGCTGCAGCTCGCGGTGGACAAGAGCGGCTACGGCAAGAAGGCCTTGCCCGCCGGCCGCGCCTGGGGCGTGGCGGTGCACGAGTCCTTCGACTCGGTGGTGGCCTACGTGGTCGAGGCCTCGGTGGTCGACGGCACGCCCAAGCTGCACCAGGTCACGGCCGGCGTGCATTGCAACCTCGCGGTGAACCCGAAGAGCGTGGAAGCGCAGATCCAGGGCGGGGCGTTGATGGGCCTGTCGATGTGCCTGCCGGGCGCGGCCATCACCTTGAAGGACGGCGTGGTCGAGCAGAGCAACTTCGGCGACTTCGCCGTGCCGCGCATCACCGACATGCCGGCCATCGCGGTGCACCTTGTGCCCAGCGCCGATGCGCCCACCGGCGTGGGCGAGCCCGGTCTGCCGCCGCTGGCCCCGGCGTTTGCCAATGCCATCGCGAGCCTGAGCGGCAAGCCGCTGCGGGAGTTGCCGTTCAAGCTGGGGTGATGGCGCTTCGAGGGGGCGGCATCTCTTGCTGCAGAACGAAACCTAGAACGACGACAGGTCGAACGGCCCGCCTTGTTCCAGCGCGCGCTGGTAGGCGGGCCGCTCGTGGATGCGGCGCAGCCAATCCGCAAGCTTGGGCCGGTTCTTGAGCAGGCCGCGCGCGGCGGCGGCCTCGATGCCGAAACTCATCTGCACGTCGGCCGCGCTGAACGAGCGCCCGGCGAACCAGGGCCCATGTTCTGTCAGCTCGCCCTCGAGGTAGTCGAAGTGCCGCTTGAGGTTGGGCGTGACGAGCAAGCCTTTGACTTGTGAGGAGATCGCCTTGGCCACTGGGCGCACGATGAACGGGCTCTTGCGCTCGATCTGGTCGAACACCAGTTGCAGCAGCAGGGGCGTGGCCAGCGAGCCTTCGGCGTAGTGCATCCAGTAGCGGTAGCGCAGGTAGGACGGCGTGCCGCGCTCGGGCGCGAACTTGCCTTCGCCGTAGGTCTCGACGAGGTAGTCGAGGATCGCGCCCGACTCGGCCAGCGTGGCCTTGCCGTCGGTGACCACCGGCGACTTGCCCAGCGGATGCACCTTTTGCAGCGAGGCCGGCGCCAGCATGGTTTTGGGGTCGCGCTCGTAGCGCTCGATCTGGTAGGGCACGCCCAGTTCTTCGAGCAGCCAGAGCACGCGCTGCGAGCGCGAGTTGTTCAGGTGGTGGACGGTCAGCATGGGTGCGCTCCTTGTGTGAATGGGTCTTCGGGTCAGGCCTTCAGCTCGAACGCGGCTTCGGCGAGCGCCACGCCGTTGACCCGCAGGTCAATGAGGTGGGTGCCCGGGTAGAGCGTGCGCGTGGTGACGGGCTTGAGGCTGTGGCGCTTGTCCAGTGTGCGCTCTTCACCTGGGGCGAGCGTGAGCTTCCAGCCTTTGAACACCTTGGGCGAGGCGCTGCCATTGGCGCGCACGTGGTGCACCGCGTAGTCCACCACCAGCGATTGAGGCTGGGCCGCGCTGGAGCGCAGTTGCACGCGCAGGCCGATCTCGCCCCCCACTGCCGCGCGCTTCGCCGACAGCGCGAGCGTGGCCTCGCCCTGCAGGCCGCTACCCAGGCCCCAGGCCGCCAGCGTGGGCGCGTGGCCGGCCTTGATCAGGCCTCGGCTGGCGTGGCGCAGCAGCGCGTGGCGCGAATCGGGCGCGTCGATCAGGTGGTCGCGCACCCAGCCGGCGACCAGGTCGGGGTGGTCCTTGGCGATGTCGTTGAGGTGGTTGGCCACGCTGCGGCGCACGTAGCTGCTGGCGTCGTCCTGCAGCGCCCGCAGCAGGGGCAGGGTGGGGGCCGGGTCCACCACCAGCGCCTGCAGCCGAAGGCCCCAGGGCAGGCGCGGGCGGCTGCCCTCGCTGACCAGCCGGCGCACATGCGCGCTCTTGTCGTTGACCCACCGGCCCAAGGTCTGGAACGAGAGCGCGGGGTGGCGCTGGATGAGCGGGCGGATGGCGAACTCGGCGGTGAAGCGTTGCGTGACCGCGTGCAGGCAGGCCAGGCCGCGCCGGGCCGACGTGTCGTCGGCCACGCCCCGGCGCGCCACGAATTCGCCGACCGCCCACAGGGCCCAGCCGCCAATGCCGTGTTCGTCGCGTGCCTGGCCGAGCTGCAGCGGTTCGCCCTGGGCGTCGAGGGCCAGGGGCGGCGCCAGGCAGGCCTCGATCAGCTCGCAGGCGGCGTTGAAGTCGGCGGGCAGCGTTGCCTCCAGCGCGTCGGCGAGCTGCATGGCGCGGGCCTTGAACTCCAGCTGTTCCAGGCCGGTGCCGGCGTGGGTCTCGAAGCGCTTGCGGTCGAATTTCGGCCAGGCGCGGTGCAGGTGGTGGCCTGCGTTGGCCACGGTGGTCGGGCCGATGAGGTTCTTGAATGGCTCCATGGGGATCAGGGGCGGGGCAGTCGTTGCAGGAGGCCGGCCAGCGCATGGCGCACGGTGGCCTGGCGCACGGCGGCGCGGTCGCCATCGAAGCGCTGGTGTTCGGTGAACACACCTTCGGGCGTGGCCCAGCCGAACCACACCGTGCCCACCGGCTTGTCCGGGCTGCCGCCGGTGGGGCCGGCAACGCCGGTCACGGCCACGGCGAGCTGGGCGGGCGAATGAGCGAGCGCGCCCGAGGCCATGGCGCGCGCCACGGGCTCGCTCACGGCACCGTGCTGTTCGATCAACAGGGCGGGCACCCCCAGCAGGCCGTGCTTGGCGGCGTTGGAGTAGGTGACGAAGCCGCGCTCGAACCAGTCGCTGGAGCCCGACACCTCGGTGCAGGCGCCCGCGATCAGGCCGCCGGTGCAGCTCTCGGCGGTGGCCAACATCAGGCCGCGCGACTTGAGTGCGTTCGCCAGTTGCTCGACCAGGGTGGTGGTGGCGTCGGTCATGTTCAGAGCCTCCAGAGGGCGATGACGAGGAGCGTGCAGAACGCGGCGGCGAAGTCGTCGAGCAGGATGCCGAAGCCGCCGCGCGGGCCAAAGCCCTTGAAGGTGCGGTCGGCCCAGGCCATGGGGCCGATCTTGACCATGTCGAACAGCCGGAAGATCAGAAACGCCGCGAGCTGCGCCCAGAAGCCGCTGGGCGAGATCATCCAGAGCACCAGCCAGAACGCGACCACCTCGTCCCACACGATGTGGCCGGAGTCGGCCATGCGCATGTGCCGTGCGGTGACGGTGCAGGCCCACCAGCCCGCGAGCGTGGCCGCGGCGATCACCACCGCCCAGGTGAGCGGGGTGAGCAGGGGGTCCAGCAGCAGAAAGGCCACCCAGGCCCAGAGCGTGCCGGCCGTGCCCGGCGCCAGGCGGCTCAGGCCCGCGCCCGCGCCGAGCGCAAGGAAGTGGGCGGGATGGGCGAACAGAAAACGCCAGGTCGGGCGGGTGAGCGGCGCGTCGTTGGCGGTGTCGGGCATGCGGGGATTATCGGGCGGCGGCGCACGCCGGCCCGCCCCGCAGCCTCAGGGGGCCCAGGATTTCCGGTCGCGCTGAAAGCCTTGAGCCACGTACTCGCCAGCCACCACCGGCTCGAACCTGGCCGGACCGCCATGGGGCAGCTGATCCGGATCGACCCGCGTGCGGTACGCGGGGTGGTGGAATTGGGGAATGGCGTAGCGGCGGTGCCCACTGACGTTGATCACGCGGTGCATCGCCGAGCGGAATCGGCCGTTCGTCCAGCGCGTCATCAGGTCGCCGACGTTGACGATGATCGCGTCCTGGCGCGGGGGGGCGTCGATCCATTCGTCGTCGGCGGAGAGCACGTGCAGGCCGCCGTTCTCGTCGTTGAGCAGCAGCGTGATGACGCCCTTGTCGGCGTGCGCCCGCGCGCCGATGCCCTTGTCGGTCTCCACCAGCTGGGGCGGGTAATGCACCAGGCGCATGTTGGTGGTGGGCTTGACACAGCGGGCGACGAAGAAGTTGGCGTCGACGCCCAGGGCCATGGCCATCGCGCGCAGCACCTGGTGTCCGCAGGCCAGCTGGGCGAAGTACAGGGCCTCGACCTGCGCGCGAAAGCCCGGCAGGTGCTGCGGCCATTGGTTGCTCGAATGAAAGGGCAGTCCGGTGCGCAGGTCCTCGTCGTCGGCCGGGAGCGGAAAGCCCATGTCGAACGACTCCTTGATGTCGGGCTCCTTGCCGGCCGCGGCGGTGTCGTACATCGGCTGGTAGCCGCGGTTCTGGCGCGCCTGGGTGGGTCGGCAAGCCATGCGCTGTTCCAGCGGCAGGTCGAAGAAGCGCCTGGCCGCATCGAAGCCGGCGGCCACCACTTCCTGGGGGATGCCATGGTTTGTCAGGTAGAAGAAGCCATACCGCTGGCTGGCTTGCGCGATCTCGCAGGCCACTTGCTGGCGCCCGGCCTCGTCGCCATACAGGAAGGGATGCACGTCCACCACGGGCAGTCGCTGGGCGGACATGCCTCGGGATGGCTTGCGGGCGAGCTGGTCGTCCATCAGGGTGGTGGTGTTCATGCGGCGAACACCTTGCGCTGGTCGAGCGAGGGGAGGAACCGGGTGTCGATCAGGGTTTTCGCGTCGGGGGTGGCCCTGAAGGCCAGGAACTTGGCCAGCGCATCGACGTCCTGCTGGTAGCGCGCCACGTCGATGCCGCCCAGGCCGTTGCGGCGCACCGCCGGGGTGTTGATCTCCTGGTCGAGCACCACGCCCAGGCGCATGGTTTCGATGCGCGTGTCCACCAGGGGCTCGTGCCCCTTGAGCACGGCCACCGCGCCAGCGCGGTCGGTGTTCGCGTCCTTCATCGCGCGGGTCACCGCCCGCAGGAAGGCGGCCACGGCCTGTGGCTGCTCGCTCAGAAACGCCTGGCTGGCCATGATGGCGTTGCCCGGCAGGCTCACGCCGTGGTCGGCGTACTTCATGACGTGGATGTCGGTGGGGGCCACGCCCAGGCGCTGCAGCGACACCCAGCCCGACGCCATGTAGCCCGAGATCGCCTCGACCTGGCCGCGCGCGAGCAAGGTCTCGCGCATCGCGGGGTCGACCGAATTCCAGCTCACGTCGTTGACCGGGTCCAGGCCGTTGGCGATGGCGAACATGGGAAAGATGCGCCGGGCGCCGTCGTTGGCCGGTGCCGCCAGGGTGCGGCCCTTGAGATCGGACGGGGAGCCGATGCCGGTCTTCTTCAGCGAAAACACAGCCGCCGGGGTGCGCTCATACATCAGCATCACGGCCTTGGCGGGTGCGCTGCCGTTGTTGCCGGCAAACTCGGCCAGCGAGTTCATGTCGCCCGTGCCCATGTCGAAGTTGCCCGAGGCCAGGCGGGTGACCGTGGCCGCCGCGCCGGCGCCCACGTTGAGCGTCACGTCCAGACCTTCGTCGGCGAAGTAGCCTTTGCGCAAGGCCACCACGTAGGGAATCGTGCCGGCCTCGAAGCGCCAGTCGCACTGAAACCGCACTTTGACGGGTTTGGGCTGTGCCCAGACGGGGGCGCCGACGAGCGCGGCCAGGCCGCTGAGCGCCAGGGAGCGGCGGCGCGGTGAAAAAGAAGAGGGGCTGCCCATGTGGATCGTTTGGTGGTCGCAGGAAAACGCCTGCCTGGACGCCAATCTAGGGCGCTTCCTGTTGATCCACAAGAACCGTTTTTCGATGCCAATGTTCTCCGAAAGGCAACGGAAAAAAGCGGCTAGCCGCGGCCGGTGTAGCTGTCGAAGCGCAACTCGATCAGGTCGAGCACCAGCGCGACCATGGGCGCCAGCGTGCGGTCCGCCCGCACCAGCAGTTCGAGCTTGAGCCCTTGCAGGCCGCGGTCGGACAGTGGCACGTGGACGAGCGTGCCGTTGCGGATCTCTTCGGCCACGGTCACGTGGGTCATCACCGCCACGCCGGCGCCGGCCAGCACCAGGCGGGCCATGGTGGCCATCGAATTGGTCTCCGCCAGCAGGTGCAGCGACTCGGCGCCGCCGCGCAGCGCGCTGTCGATCATGCGGCGCGGCTCGTTGTCCGGCGTGGGCAGGATGAGCGGCTGCTCCAGGCATTCCGAGAGCGGCAGGCTCTTGCGCCGCGCCCACTCGTGCCGTGGCGGAACCACCAGGCCGAGCGCGACCGGGAACGATTGCACACGGCGCACGGGCGCGGCCGCCGGCGCGGCCCAGCACATGCCGATGTCGAGTTCGCCGCTGCTCACCTTGTCCACGATTTCCGGGGTGTTGGCCGAGATCACGGTGAAGGACACGCCGGGGTGGTCGCGGTTCACATCGGCGATCAGGTCGGGAATGAGTTGCGAGCCCATGTATTGGAGGATGCCCAGCCGCACCTTGCCACGGCGCATGCCCTTGAGCGCATCGATCTGACCCAGCGCACCCCCGAAATCACGGCGCATGCGCCGCACGTTGGCCAGCATGATCTCGCCCGCCGAGGTGAGCCGCACCCCGCGCGGCAGCCGTTCGAACAAGGGCATGCCCAGCATGTCCTCGAACTTGGCGATCTGGCGGGTGACGGCACTGGGCGCGATGTGCAGGCGCTCGGCCGCGCGGCGGATGGACTTCTGTTCGGCCACTTCCTCGAAGTAGCGCACGAGGGGGGAGAACGCGCTCATGGCCGGGCGGGCTCAGGGGCGGGTGGCGAAGTGGTCGAAGCCGCGCGGGTGGAACGGCAGCACCTGGCCGCTCGCATCGAGCAGGCGCAGGCCCGGGGCAGCGGTCATGCGCCCGATGCGCGTGACCGGCGTGCCGGTGTCGGCCGCGGCCTGGGCGATGGCGGCGCGTGCCTCGGGCGTGGCGGTCAACAGGAGCTCGTAGTCGTCGCCGCCCGCCAGCAGGCATTCCAGCCGGTGCGGGTCGGGCAGGCCCTGGAGTGCGGGTGCGACGGGCAGCGCGGACAGGTGAATGTCTGCGCCCACGCCGCTGGCCGACAGGATGTGGCCAAGGTCGCCAACCAGGCCGTCGCTCAGGTCGATCGCGGCGTGCGCGCCGGCCACGGCGGCCAATGCGAGACCCAAGGCGTTGCGCGGGGTGGGCCGCTCCAGCCGGGCGCGCGCTTCGGGATCGACGGCCGGGCCGGCCCACTCGGTGCCGCGCAATTGCTCCAGCGCCAGCCGGGCCTCGCCGGTGCGGCCGCTCACGTACAGGTCGTCGCCTGCGCGCGCGGCGTCGCGCCGCAGCGCCCGGCCGGGTGGGACCTCGCCGAAGATCGTGATGCACAGGTTGAGCGGGCCGCGCGTGGTGTCACCTCCGACCAGCGGGCAGGCGTGCGCATCGGCCAGCGCGAACAGCCCATGGGCGAAGCGCGCGAGCCAGTCGCTGTCGGGGTGGGGCAGGGCGAGCGCGAGCGTGAACCCCAGCGGGCGCGCGCCCATGGCGGCGAGGTCGCTCAGGTTCACGGCGAGCGCTTTGTGGCCCAGGGCCTGCGGGTCCACGTCGGGGAAGAAATGCCGGCCTTCGACCAGCATGTCGCTGGAGATGGCGAGCTGCTGGCCCGGGCTGGGCTGCAGCAGCGCGCAGTCGTCGCCCATGCCCAACACCACCGCGTGGTCCCCGGCGGGTGCCGGCGCGCGCTGGAAATGGCGGCGGATCAGCTCGAACTCACCCATGCGCTTGGGTGGAACCGGCCGCGGGCGCTGCGGCCGGGGGCTCATCGTCTTCACCGCGTCGCGCGGTGCGGGGCGGGATCAGGAAACTCAGGGGCGCGGCGCGGATGCGGCGCTTGATCGCGGCGCGGATCAGCAGGCGGTTGACTTCGCTGATGTTCTGCGCCTGCAGCGCGAGGCGGAACGCGAGGTAGAAGCTCACGCCCAGGTTGATCGGCCCGATGGCGAGCACGCCGGCCACCGCCCACCAGAACCCGGATTCCCGGAACACGTCCCAGCCCAGCGCCATGGCCGCAGCGGCCACCTGGCCGGCCGAGAGGGTGACGTGGCGCACGTCCAGCCCGATGCCGAAGAAGGTCATGAAGGCGGGCACCAGGCCCAGCATGAAGCCCAGCGAGATGTTGGCCGCCAGGCCCGAGATGTTGCGGCGCATGAAAGCGGCCCAGCGCGCGGCGCGCTCGCGCCCGAGCACGGCGGTGAAGCGCGGGTTGTGCTGCATGGCCGAGTCCAGGTTGTGGAACACGTACCAGTTCTCGACCCAGCCGGCGATGATGCTGGAGGCGAACAGCAGCACGCCGGTGAAGGCCGCGAACAGCACCAGCGGGCCGAGCAGGCTGATGTCCTTGAGCACCTGGTGGGCCTTGTGCTCGTCGATCATGGCCCCGCCGGTGGTCAGCTGCATGACCAGACTGAACAGCACCACCACCGGAATCACCAGCCCGATGTTGCCCACGATGGACGCGATCTGCGAGCGGAACAGGTTGGCGACCTCGTCGACGAAACGGCGCACGGCGCCGGGCGCCTTGATGTCGCGCAGCTTGGCCACCATGGCCGGCGCGGTCACGGCAGGCTGCTTGGTGGCGAGCGTGAGGTGCAGCAGCATGATCACGACGAACGAGGTCGCGTAGTTCACGCCGTTGGCAAAACCGCCCCAGAACGCGGTGAGGCCCAGGCCGGCCATGAGGAACTTGACCCAGACCGTGACACCGACAATGGCGCCGCCGCCGGCCGCCTTGCGCAGCATCTCGCGGTATTCGGTGGCGTTGCGGGTGATGTAGTGCTCGCCGCTTTCGGCACTGCGTTCGGCGACTTTGGCGGCGGTGAGTTGCGAACTGCTGGCGATGAGCGAGCGCACGCTGCGGTTGTCCAGCCCGACCTGGGCCAGGTCGGCCAGCAGGGCGGCGGTGGCGCGCTCGGGCTGTTCGGACTGCAGGCAGTCCAGCAGCTCCTTGACGCGCACGATGCGCTCGCGCAGCTGGCGCAGGCGGAACACGATGCCCACCGAGACGCCGTGCTCTTCCAGGTGGGAGTACACGGTGTAGGCCGCGTGGCGGCAGGCGTCGAGCTGGTGGCGCAGCACGTCGGCGGCGGCCAGGGCTTCGGGGCTGCGTGCGCCGTGGCCGTTCACCGCCCGGCGCAGCGCTTCGAAATCGGCTGGCAACTCATGGAAGGGCCGCTGGGCCTGGGCCTCGGGCGACATGCGGATGCGGATCTCCGAGGCGAAGCCGGTGGCGCTGATCTGGCTCACGCAGAAGATCAGCGCGTCCATCAGGGCGGTCTGCCAGAAACCGGCGGGCGAGTCGGCGGCGGGGGCCTCGTCGGCAGGCGCCGCGATCAACAGGCTGCGCAGCCGCTTGAGCGTGTCGCTGTCGAGCGCCTTGAGCCAGCGCACGTCGAAGCGCGCGGACAGCAGCAGGTCGAACAGCTCGGCCATGTCGGTGGTCTCGGGCGTGCCTGGCAGCACCTTCTTGCGCAGGCGGTTGCCGAACTCGCTCAGAAAGGCGGTGCGCGGCGCGAAGCCATGGTCGGCCAGCAGCGGCGTGAGGTCCACCGTGGCGATGAAGCGGCCCCACCAGAGGCGCCAGCGCGCCTGCATGGCGGGGTCGGCCTGAACGGTGTCGAGAAAGAGCCGCACGCGACCCACGCTGGCCTGCACATCGGCCTCTTCGCCGCGCACCCAGCGCAGCGCCGCGATCAGCCACAGGTGGCGCAAGGCCAGCGGGGCGTCCGGGTCCAGGGTGTCGAGCGGGGTGGAGGTGGGCATGCGGTCGCCGGGTGGGATGCCGCGGGTGGGCGCGTCGGGCTTCAGTGCAGCACCCGCGCGGGTGCGTCGCCCGTGCCCGGCGCACGCAGCGCGAACTCGGCCACCTCGGCCTCGAAGCGCTCGCCGTCCTCGGCCACGCAGAAGAAGCTGCCGCGCATGGTGCCTGTGGGCGTGGCCAGGCGCGTGCCGCTGGTGTACTGGAAGGACTCGCCGGGGCGCAGCAGGGGCTGGTGCCCGACCACGCCCAGGCCCTTGACCTGCTCGGTCTGCCCGCGTGCGTTATCGATGATCCAGTGCCGCGCAATCAGCTGTGCCGGCACCTCGCCCGCGTTGGTGATGGTGATGGTGTAGGCGAAGGCGTACACGTCTTCATCGGGCGACGACTGTTCGCTCAGGAACTGGGGTTCGACCTCGCAGGTGAACAGGTATTTGGGCATGGGCGGCATGTTACCGCGCGCCTGCACCGGCGCGGCCAGCCCTGCGAGAATGGGGTCTTTGGCCCGATCACCGCGCCCGCCCATTCCCCACCAGCCAGGTTGTCCATGTCCCAGCTTCCCGTCCAGCACCGCATCGCTCCCTCCATCCTGTCCGCCGATTTCGCCCGCCTGGGCGACGAGGTGAAGAACGTCATCGCCGCTGGCGCCGACTGGATCCATTTCGACGTGATGGACAACCACTACGTGCCCAACCTGACGTTCGGGCCCATGGTCTGCCAGGCGCTCAAGCCGCACGCCAGGAAGCCTGACGGCACGCCGGTGCCGATCGATGTGCACCTGATGATCCAGCCGGTGGACGCGCTGGCCGGGGCTTTCATCGACGCCGGCGCCGACCTGGTGAGTTTCCATCCCGATGCGAGCGCCCACGTGCACCGCAGCGTGCAGGCCATCAAGGCCAAGGGCGCGAAGGCCGGCCTGACCTTCAACCCCGGCGCACCGCTGGACGTGCTGGACTGGCTGATCGATGACATCGACCTGATCCTGATCATGAGCGTGAACCCGGGCTTTGGCGGCCAGAGCTTCATCGACTCGGCGCTGCGCAAGATCGAGGACGCGCGCCGGCGCATCGAGGCCAGCGGCAAGGACATCCGGCTGGAGGTGGACGGCGGCATCAAGGCGGACAACATCCGCCGAGTGGCCGATGCCGGAGCCGACACCTTCGTGGCCGGCAGTGCGATCTTTGGCAAGCCGGACTACAAGGCCGTGATCGACCAGATGCGGGCGGCGCTCCAATGAGCGGCATTGCCGACGCCCGGCTGGGCGCCCTGATCGTCGACCTCGACGGCACCATGGTCGACACCTTGGGTGACTTCGACGTCGCCCTGAATGAAACCCTCAAGGACCTGGGCCGCCCGGTCGTGGCCCGCGCCGACATCGAACGCATGGTGGGCAAGGGCTCGGCGCACCTGATCCGCTCGGCGCTGCTGCACGGCGGGCTCGGTGCCGACGAGGCCGCCCGCGTGCAGCCCGAGGCCTGGACGCGGTACCAGGCGCACTACCTGGCCATCAACGGCCAGCACAGCGCGGTTTATCCTGGTGTCGTCGAAGGACTCACCGCGATGCGCGAGCGGGGCCTGCCGCTGGCCTGCCTGACCAACAAGCCGCTGAACTTCGCGCGCCCGCTGCTGAAGGCCAAGGGTCTGGCGGACTTTTTTGCCCATGTGTTCGGCGGCGACAGTTTCGAGCGCACCAAGCCCGACCCCCTGCCGCTGCTCAAGACCTGTGAAGCCCTGGGCACGGTGCCAGCGCAGACGCTGATGGTGGGCGATTCGCAGAACGATGCGCTGGCCGCGCGCGCGGCTGGCTGCCCGGTGGTGCTGGTGACCTACGGCTACAACCACGGCGAACCGGTGCGCGGGGTCGACGCCGACGCCTTCGTGGACCGCCTCGACGGCCTGCCCGGGCTGCTGCCGGCCAGGGCCTGAGGGCGATCAGTACAGCAGCTTGCCGTCGCCGGACACCACGCCGATGTCCACCCAGTTGCTGCCCAGGTTGCCCTTGGCGAAGTTGACGCGGAACCCGCCGAGGTCGACCTCGCCCATGGCGCGCAAGGCCTGCGCGATGCCCGAGGGGTTGAGGCTGCGGCTGCGCCTGGCAGCCTCGGCAAACACCCGTGCGGTGATGTAGCCCTCCATGTGGAAGGTGGTGTAGTCCGTCAGGGCGGGGTGGGTCTTGCGCATCGCGGCGCGGAAGTCGCGTTGCAGCGGGAGCGTCGCGCCCATGGGGTTGGGAAAGGTCTGCGACAGGCCCACGCCGCGCGCGCCGTTGCCAGCGAACTTCACCAGCGCCGGTGCGGGCAGGTAGGACAGGCTGAAGATCTGTTGCGAGACGCCCGCCGCCCGCAAAGCGGCGATGGCCTCGCCCGAGAACTTGGGCGCGCCCACCACCAGGGCCGACTGCGGGTTGGCCGCGGCCAGGGCCTTGGCCGCCTGCGCGAGCGCTGCGGCGTCGGTGGCGGATTGCGCCTCCACGATCTCGATGCCACCCAGCTCGGCCGCGGCGCTGCGCGCCGAGGCCAGCCCCGAGGAGCCGATCGGGATGTTCTGGTGCAGCACCCCCATGGAGCGGATGCTGAGCGCGCGCGCGTGCGCCACGATCTTGTGGATCTGCTGCTCGTCACCCGCGCGGATGTGGAACAGCTTGGGATGCCCGGGCGAGCGCAGCACGCTGGCCCCCGGCACGGCATTGAGGATCACGATGTCGGTGGTGTCAAGCAGCTGGCTGTCGAGAAGGCCCTTGAGGGTGGCCGAGCCCAGTGGTGTCAGCAGCGCCACCGGCTTTTGCGCCATCACCGCGCCCAGTTGCTGCCGAAAGCCGTCGAAGGTGTAGGTGTCGTCCAGCTTGACGAGCGAGACCCGCCGGCCCTGGATGCCGCCGCGGCCGTTGATCTCGTCCAGCGCGGCGGTGAGGCCCTCGTTGAGTTCTTTCGGATCGGGCGCGGGCAACACGGTGAAGGGGCCGATTTGCGCCACCACGATGTCGCCGGTGTCCTGGGGCAGGCCCGAGACGGGCAGGAGGGCGGCGGCCAGGGCGGCCATCAGACGGCGACGGATCATGGTGAATGCGGCATGGTGGGGAATGACCCGCATTCTGGCGGGCCCGGGCGTCCGTTCGGCAGCGCAACGGGGCCGCGTGTCGCGCGGGCGGGTCAGCGCGCGGGCTTGCCCAGCAGAGCGTCCTTGAGCAGGTGGTCGGCCGGCTTGGGGCCCAGCCAGATGCGCAGCAGGGCGTCGTAGAACTCGGGTTCCTTGAACGGCTCGCCTTCCACTTTGCCCTTGATGGTGAGCACGGCGCCCGTGCCGGGCACCCAGTCCACCAGAAAGTTGTCGCCAGCCTTGAGGTTCTTGTGGTCGCTGAACACCTGGCTCATGCGCAGCACGCCCGGGATGAGCTTGGAGAAGGCGCTGCGGTCCATGTTGTCCTCCATGCCGCGCGAGAACAGCTTGCCGAGCTCCGCCGAGTCGATGTCGCGCAGCATGGTGATGCTGATGCGTTTGGGGCCCTTGGTCGCCAGCACCGCCTCGGGTGTGCTCGCCTTCTCGCCGAGGTACAGACCGGCGGTGTAGACCTTGAAAACCGCCTTGTAGCGGATGCCTGCGCCGTTGAGCAGCAGCGGGCTGCCGGCCACGGTGGCGCGGTCTTCCAGCTTCACGCCAGCGAGCTCGACGGTGGCGGCCTGGGCCACACCCGTGCCGATGAGGGCGAAGACCAGGGCGAGGGTGGGCATCAACGGTGTTTTCATAGGGTGTGTCCGGCTGGGTGCGGTCGATGGCGCGCAAAAAACGAACACCCGTTCGTTTCGCCAGGATTGTCCTTGCCGAGTCTGCGCCGGACATCAGGGTTTGGCCGTAGAACCAAAGCTTGGGCGCGTGATGTGGGACACGGCCATGGCGCTTTGTTACACTGCGCCTTCCATGTTCAATCCACGCACATCCTTTTCAGGTGGTCTGCCGAGCCGCAATGGCCGGGGAGCCTGGCCCTGGCGCAAGCCAGCGTAAACGTGCACCTTCCCCCGGGGTTTGCACAGTCCGCGCGCGTTCCACGCCGCCGCTGTCACCCCACCCCGAACCCGGCGGATGCTTCGCCGGATGGCATGGACCCCAGCCCCACCCGATGCGTCGACGATGACCTGGCGTGTGGCCGATGGAAAGAACGAACATGATCACGGAACTCGAATTCAAGAGCCTGGCCCAGCAGGGCTACAACCGCATCCCGCTGATGGCCGAGGCCTTCGCCGACCTCGAAACCCCGCTCTCGCTCTACCTCAAGCTCGCGCACGGCCGAGGCGACGGCAAGCACAGCTTCCTGCTCGAATCGGTGGTGGGTGGTGAGCGCTTCGGGCGCTACAGCTTCATCGGCCTGCCAGCGCGCACGCTGCTGCGCGCCACCGGTTTCGGCGCCGAGGCGAAGACGGAGGTGGTGCGCGACGGAACTGTCATCGAGACCGCGCATGGCAACCCGCTGGACTTCATCGCGGCTTACCAGAAGCGCTTCAAGGTCGCGCTGCGCCCGGGCCTGCCGCGCTTCTGCGGCGGCCTGGCCGGCTACTTCGGCTACGACGCGGTGCGCCACATTGAGAAGAAGCTGGAGAACAGCTGCCCGCCCGACACCCTGGGCTGTCCCGACATCCTGCTGCTGCAGTGCGAAGAGCTGGCGGTGATCGACAACCTCTCAGGCAAGCTCTACCTGATCGTCTACGCGGACCCGGCCCAGCCCGAGGCCTATGCCAATGCCAAGAAGCGGCTGCGCGAGCTGCGCGAGGCGCTGAAATACTCGGTGAGCGCGCCGGTGGTCAAGCCCAGCCAGAGTTACCCGGCCGAGCGCGATTTCGCCAAGGCCGATTACCTCGCGGCGGTCGAGCGGGCCAAGGAGCTCATCGCGGCCGGTGATTTCATGCAGGTGCAGGTCGGCCAGCGCATCAAGAAGCGTTTCACCGAGTCTCCGCTCAGTCTGTACCGCGCGCTGCGTTCGCTCAACCCGTCCCCCTACATGTACTACTACCACTTCGGGGATTTCCACGTGGTGGGGGCGTCGCCGGAAATTCTGGTCCGCCAGGAGCACACGCCGCAGGGCCAGAAGATCACCATCAGGCCGCTGGCCGGCACGCGCCCGCGCGGCGCCACGCCCGAGCAGGACAAGGCCACCGAGACCGAGCTGGTCAACGACCCCAAGGAGCGCGCCGAGCACGTGATGCTGATCGATCTGGCGCGCAACGACATCGGCCGCATCGCCAAGACCGGTAGCGTGAAGGTGACCGAGGCCTTCTCGGTGGAGCGCTACAGCCACGTGATGCACATCGTGAGCAACGTCGAGGGCATCCTGGTCGAAGGCGCGGACGGCCAGCCCGTGGGCAGCATGGACGTGCTCAAGGCCACTTTCCCGGCGGGCACGCTCACCGGCGCGCCCAAGGTGCATGCCATGGAATTGATCGACCAGCTCGAACCCACCAAGCGCGGCATCTACGGCGGCGCCTGCGGCTACCTGAGCTACGCGGGCGACATGGACGTGGCCATCGCCATCCGCACCGGCATCATCAAGGACCAGACGCTCTACGTGCAGGCCGCTGCCGGCGTGGTGGCCGACTCGGTGCCCGAGATGGAATGGAGGGAAACCGAACACAAGGCGCGCGCGTTGCTGCGTGCGGCCGAACTGGTCGAGGAGGGCCTGGAATGAAACCGATCCTGAGCGTCGCCCAGCCGTCCGAAGGCGTGAAAGCCCCCCTGGAGGGCAGCGAGCCGCGCGCCGCGGCAGAGCGTGCCGGCCTTCGTGTCCTGATGGTCGACAACTACGACTCGTTCACCTACAACATCGTGCAGTACTTCGGCGAACTCGGCGCCGAGGTCAGTGTGGTGCGCAACGACGAGATCACGCTGGAGGCGATGGATGCGCGCCTGGCCGCTGGCCAACTGGATCGCCTGGTGATCTCCCCGGGCCCATGCTCGCCCGCCGAGGCCGGCATCTCGGTCGCGGCGATCCGGCACTTCGCGGGCAAGCTGCCCATCCTGGGTGTGTGCCTGGGGCACCAGAGCATCGGCGCGGCCTTCGGTGGCAAGATCATCCGCGCGCAGGAGCTGATGCATGGCAAGACCTCGCAGATCACCACCACGCGCCAGGGCGTGTTTGCCAACCTGCCCGAGCAGTTCACCGTGAACCGCTATCACTCGCTGGCCATCGAGCGAGCGAGCTGCCCCGATTGCCTTGAGGTCACGGCCTGGACCCCGGACGGCGAGATCATGGGTGTGAAGCACAAGACGCTGGCCATCGAAGGCGTGCAGTTCCACCCCGAGAGCATCCTCACCGAACATGGCCACGCCATGCTCAAGAACTTCCTGGAGCAGGCATGAACACCACCGTCGACTTGCGAAGCGACACCGTCACCCAACCCACCGCCGCGATGCGCGAGGCGATGATGGGCGCGCCTCTGGGGGATGACGTGTTCGGCGACGACCCCTCGGTGCAGGCGCTGCAGGAACGAATCGCCGCGATCACCGGCAAAGAGGCCGCGCTCTTCATGCCCAGCGGCACGCAGAGCAATCTGTGCGCGATGTTGTCGCATTGCGAGCGCGGTGAAGAGTACATCGTGGGCCAGAACGCCCACACCTACCGCTATGAAGGCGGCGGTGCGGCGGTGCTGGGCAGCATCCAGCCGCAGCCGCTGGCCCAGAACGCCAGTGGGCAGATGCAGCTCGCCGACATCGCGGCCGCCATCAAGCCCGACGACCCGCACTTCGCCCGCACGCGCCTGCTGTGCCTGGAGAACACCTGGAACGGCCACCCCATGCCGGCCGATTACCTCGACGGCGCCACGGCGCTGGCGCGCGAGCACGGGCTGTCCGTGCACCTGGACGGCGCGCGCGTGTTCAACGCGGCAGTGGCCGCAGGCGGCGACCCTTATGCGGCCGTGCGCGGCATCGTCGACCGGTTCGACAGCGTGTCGGTGTGCTTCAGCAAGGGGTTGGGCGCGCCCGTGGGCTCGGCTCTGTGCGGTTCGCAAGACCTGATCCGCCGGGCGCTGCGCTGGCGCAAGATGCTGGGCGGCGGTCTGCGGCAGTCGGGCCTGCTCGCGGCGGCCGCGCACCACGCGCTGGACCACCACGTGCGCCGCCTGGCCGACGACCACGCGCTCGCGCAGCGCCTGGCCCAGGGACTGGCCGGCATCGACGGCTTGAGCGTGCGCTCCGCACAGACCAACATCGTGTTCGTCGACGTGGCTGGAGGGCATGGGCCTGGTCTGCTGGGCCATCTCGCGAGGGATGGGGTGCTCGCCACCGGCTTGATCGGCCTGCGTTTCGTGACGCACCTCGGCGTGGACGCGGCCGGCATCGACCGTGCGATCGCCAGCACCCGGGCCTTCTTCGCGCAGGGCTGCGCGGCGCCTGCCGCGCGGGCCGACGGCACCGCCGTCTACTGAAGCGGAGCGCCCCATGCCCGATTGGCCGCAACTCCTGCTTTTCATCGCGGCCGGCTGGCTGCTCAACCTCACGCCCGGCCCGGACGTGCTCTACATCGTGAGCCAATCGCTGCGAAGCGGCGTGCGCGCTGGCCTGGTGGCCGCGCTGGGCATCTTTGCGGGGTGCTTCGTGCACGTGGCGATCGCTGCCGTCGGCCTGGGCGCCTTGCTGGCGGCCTCGGCCATGGCCTTTGCCGTCGTCAAGTTCATCGGCGCGGCCTACCTGCTGTGGATGGGCGTGCGCCTGCTGCGCGCCACACGGCCAGGCTGGGCACCCAGCGCCGCGCCGGGCGAGGCCGATCTGGGGCGTGTGTTTCGCCGCGGCTTCCTCACCAACGTGCTCAACCCCAAGGTGGCGCTGTTCTTCCTGGCCTTCCTGCCGCAGTTCATCGCACCTGACGCCAGCCACAAGACCCTGGCGTTCCTGGCCCTGGGCGTGTTGTTCAGCTTCAATGCCCTGCCGGTGACGCTGGGGTATGCCTGGCTCGCGGCCTGGGCTGCCAACCGCGTGCAGCAGTTGCGCCGCGCCATGCACTGGCTCGACCGCGCCACCGGCGTGCTCTTCATCGGCTTTGGCCTGAGGCTGGCCATGACCGACCCTACCGCCCCGTAAAGAGACCCTTGGAGACCTTCATGTCACCCACCTCCGCACACAAGATCACCCCGCAGGAAGCCCTGCAGCGCACCATCGAGCACCGCGAGATCTTCCACGACGAAATGCTGCACCTTATGCGGCTGATCATGAGTGGCGAAATGTCACCGGTCATGATGGCCGCGTTCATCACCGGCCTGCGCGTGAAGAAGGAGACCATCGGCGAGATCACCGCCGCCGCGCAGGTGATGCGCGAGTTCTCCACCAAGGTGCATGTGGCCGACAAGACCCATCTGGTCGACATCGTGGGCACGGGCGGCGATGGCTCGCACACCTTCAACATCTCCACCTGCGCCATGTTCGTGGCCGCCGCGGCAGGCGCGCGCGTGAGCAAGCACGGTGGGCGCAGCGTATCGAGCAAGAGCGGCAGCGCCGACGTGCTGGAGAGCCTGGGCGTCAACATCAACTTGCCGCCAGAGGCCATCGCGCGCTGCATCGAGCAGGTGGGCGTGGGCTTCATGTTCGCACCCAACCACCACCCCGCCATGAAGAACGTCGCCCCGGTGCGGCGCGAGCTGGGCATCAAGACCATCTTCAACATCCTCGGCCCGCTGACCAATCCGGCTTCGGCGCCCAACATCCTCATGGGCGTGTTCCACCCCGATCTGGTGGGCATCCAGGTGCGCGCGCTGCAGCGCCTGGGCGCCGAACACGCCGTGGTGGTGTACGGGCGCGACGGCATGGACGAGGTCTCGCTCGGCGCCGCCACGCTGGTGGGCGAACTCCGCAACGGCGAAATCACCGAATATGAAATCCACCCCGAGGACTTCGGAATGACCATGGCCAGCAGCCGCGCGCTGCGGGTGGAAACGCCGCAGGCCTCGCGCCAGATGCTGATGGGCGTGCTCGAAGCCCGCGACGACCCCACCTTCAAGGCCGCCGGCGAGATCGTGGCGCTCAACGCGGGCGTGGCGCTGTACGCAGCCAACGTGGTCGCCGACATGGGCGAAGGCATTGCGCTGGCGCGGCGCACGCTCGCAAGCGGTGCGGCGCTGGCCAAACTCGAACAACTCAAGGCCTTCGCGGCCTGAACCGGAGCCTCGTCATGAGCGACATCCTGCAGAAGATCGTGGCCGTCAAGCACGAGGAAATCGCCGCTGCGCGGCGCAAGACGCCGCTGGATGCGGTCCGGTTCGACGCCGAGAGCCGGGTGCTCACGCGCGACTTCGAGGGCGCGCTGCGCGCCAAGATCGCCGCCGGCCAGGCTGCCGTGATCGCCGAGGTGAAGAAAGCCAGCCCGAGCAAGGGCGTGCTGCGCGAGGACTTCATCCCCGCCGACATCGCGCAAAGCTACGCCGAGGGCAATGGCCAGGTGAGCGCGGCCTGCCTGTCGGTGCTGACCGATCGCCAGTTCTTCCAGGGCAGCCCCGATTACCTCAAGCAGGCCCGCGCCAGCTGCGACCTGCCGGTGCTGCGCAAGGACTTCATGGTCGACCCCTATCAGGTCTACGAGGCGCGGGCCATGGGCGCCGACGCCATCCTGCTGATCGCCGCCTGCCTGGACGACGCGCGCATGGCCGAGCTCGAGGCCGTGGCCCTGGGTTTGAACATGGCGGTGCTGGTGGAGGTGCACGACCGCGCCGAGCTGGAGCGCGCGCTGCGCCTCAGGACCCCCCTGGTCGGCATCAACAACCGCAACCTGCGCACCTTTGAGGTGTCGCTGCAGACCACGCTGGAGATGCTGCCGGACGTGCCGGCCGATCGCCTGCTGATCACCGAATCGGGCATCCTCGGCCGCGCCGACGTGCAGACCATGCGCGAGGCCGGCGTCAACGCCTTCCTGGTGGGCGAGGCCTTCATGCGTGCGCCCGAGCCTGGGCTGGCGCTGGCCGAGCTGTTTGCCTGAGGTGGCGATGCAAGCCGGTTTCGACTGGGACGAGCCCCCAGAGGCAGCTCATCTGGTGTCGGCTCAGCCGGCCGACTGGCCGGTCCAGCCGGGTTGGGCCGGCCTGGTGGACCGATTCTGGGCGTCGCCCCCGGGACGTGGGTTGCAGGACTTCCTGGCCGGGCGGCTGGCGCAGGGCGCCGTGGTCTACCCGCCCAGGCCGCTGCGGGCCCTCGAGCTCAGTGCGCCTGAGGCGGTCCGCGTGGTCATCCTCGGCCAGGACCCGTACCACGGACCTGGACAGGCGGAAGGGCTGGCCTTTTCTGTGGCCCCAGGCGTCAAGATTCCGCCCAGCTTGCGCAATATGTTTCAGGAGCTGCAGCGTGACCTGGGTATTGCTGCGCCCGCCGACGGCTCGCTGGTCCGCTGGGCGCGGCAGGGCGTGCTGCTGCTCAACACCGGCCTGACGGTGGAAGACGGCCAGCCCGCCAGCCATGCGGGCCAGGGCTGGGAGGCCCTGACCGACGCCGTCATCCAGCACTGCGGGCATACCGGCGACCCCAAGGTGTTCCTGCTCTGGGGCGCGCACGCCCAGAAAAAGACGCCGCTGATCGACGCGCGGCGCCACCTTGTGCTCAGCGCCAACCACCCGTCGCCACTGTCGGCCCGGCGCGGCCCGGTGCCGTTCGTCGGCTGCGGACATTTCGGGCTGGCCAACGCCTGGCTGGCCGGGCAGGGCCGGGCGCCGATCGCCTGGTGACCGGATGCACAGCAAGGGGTGAGCGCCAAGTGCCACAAATCCATGGCATAATCGCGGGCTGCGCTATGGAGGGGTGGCCGAGTGGTTAAAGGCAGCAGACTGTAAATCTGCCCGCTTACGCGTACGCTGGTTCGAATCCAGCCTCCTCCACCAGCGATCGATGTGACGTGTTAGCAAATGGGATGTTTCGCCCAGAGAGTCGGTGCCGTGTGGTGCCGGTTAGGTCGGGCGGGAGTAGTTCAATGGTAGAACCCCAGCCTTCCAAGCTGATGACGCGGGTTCGATTCCCGTCTCCCGCTCCATGTCCTGTTGATGGCTGGTTGTGTTTTTGACAGGCGTTTGAGATTTCAGGGGTGTCCGGTCCGCCGGGTGCCTTTGCCCATGTGGCTCAGTGGTAGAGCACTCCCTTGGTAAGGGAGAGGTCGCGGGTCCGATTCCCGCCATGGGCACCAGTGATATTCCTGCATTGTTCTGGTGTTTCGGCAATTTTGATTTTGGAGC